>MWYV01000023.1 GCA_002050435.1 Chitinophagales bacterium 33-2
AATCAGTGCTATGGAGAACCTCTTATCACAACATAGCTTTTTGCGCGTTCACCGTTCTTATATTGTTTCCCTGAATAAAATTTCTGGTTATAGTGCCATGTCTGTCAGGCTAAACTTAGTTGAAATTCCGATTGGCAGACTATATAAACAATCAGTAATGAACCAGCTAGGTGTATAAAGTATCTGTTCTGAATTATACGCTACATAGATTTTTACAGATTCTGTCCAGGTGATTGCTTCGTCGCTCCTTCGTCACTTCTCGCAATGACGATCACACCGTACTGGTAGTCACCAGCCATTGTCAATGAAGGGTCTGGGAAGCATCATTGGATCACATGGCCCCGGCGGGGCCCAATACCGGTAGCCTGCAATCGTTATTTTCGATCTTCCGCCCTGTAGGGGCGGAACAGGTTTGGAAGTCCATGTACAAATAGCAGCAGCCAGCTTTTCATGTTTTCATTGAAATGAAGATGCAAGCCCGGTTGTTGATCTTCCCATGGATGTCTCCAACAGGATCTAAGGAACGGCATGAATCAAAACCCAGAACAGCTTGCCCGAGATAAGATTGATGCGCAGTTAAATGCTGCAGGCAGGGTCGTGCAGCACAAAAAACAAATTAATCTCCGCGCCGCCAAAGGCGTGGCTGTATGTGAATACCAGACAAATATTGTCCCTGCTGATTAGGTCGAGTGTTCTGCCTTCAGACAATTGCTACAACATCACCAACAAAGGGATCAATTTTGAAAAAGAATGCACCTCTTCAAATACCTTGGAAGAAACAAGTATGAATATCTTGGGGAGGTATACCCATACCAGGGAAATGTGCTTTGGAAAGGATCAGATATAAGTATTTCGGTCAACGGCAAGTTTGAGCGATACAAAAAATAGCGGAAAGCTTGTTTTTATGTACCTTAATCAGTCTACTACGATCGAAACCACTCAACGGAGAAAAAGCTATGGCTGGATTTTCAGGTACAATAAAGGAGTTTACAAAATTCATCGGCGGTTACGCCCGCATTAAAGTGATGCATCTTGCTGCCATGAGCTGTTTAGAATTTTGCGGAGAACAAAAACACCTGGAAGCAGCTCATGTTAAAGGGCTGGAGCGTCCCGTGTTGGTATCAAGAATTTTGAGCGAGTTCCTCGAAGACGATCTGGTAAAGACTGACCTGAACCTCTTTGAAGAAAGGTTTGTCGCAGCCCACCAGCCAATTGAATCCACGATTAAGATCCTATGTAAAACCTGCCACAAGGACTACGACAGGAAGGAGAAAAAGCCACATGAACCGTCCGATTCTGGTAGTACAAACGAGGAATCAGCAATCATTGAAAATCTTATCAATAATCAAATGAACAAGTCAAAAGCATTGGAGTACTGCCGGCGTCAGGGGTTCGCTGGATTTACGAGTGCCAATACCATTTTTTCCAATATCATTTTGTCACTTAAGGATGGTGGCTGTAACCTCATAACGACAGGTTCAGAAACGAGTTGCACCTGGTCTTTCATGACGACCGCAAAAAATGCATTTATATTTTTACAATTCTATAAGTCAGTATACCAGATCCCTCGAAACACTTCAAACAAAGAAATGACATGCACAGGACAAACCGGTCTGATGTATACATTCCAACGGATGGTATCGGCTTCAAAGAAAAAAAGGAGTTTGACTTTACAGAATTTCGAGTGGGCACAATATCCTAAGATCAGGAGATTATCTAAGCTTCTTTCAATTTGATTTTTTTTCTTGCTCATCATCTATAAATTTTCACGACTATCTTAGTTTTAAAAATGGCTTTCAATCCCCAACAACTCCAGGACATCACCACCATGATGGAGGAACACCTCAAATCAATCCGTCCGGAACCGGAAATCAGGCATCAACTTGATATTGGTTGGAGGCATGACGGGCAGTCTGTTTACCTGTATGAAATCCGGCCTCAATGGAATGATGAAACCATTATCCGGCATTATGATTATGCAAAGGCTACATGGGTGGAAAAACGCAAGCTGTGGAAAATATTTTGGTTAAGAGCAAGTCTGAAATGGGAAGCTTATGAACCCCTGCTTACAGTGGGTAATTTGCAACGCTTCCTTATTGAGGTGGAAAAGGATCCGCTTGGCGCCTTTAAAGGATGAACAATACTGATTCAATTTACAATTGGTAATGAAAAACCAAAGCAAAAATGTCCTTGCAATTACAAAGAAACTACAAAGGCAATAACTTCTAAGATCGTGGCGTGATAACAAAAGCATTCCCAGTAACTAGATCCGCTTTCCCCAGGCGCTTTAAATACGATCAGTCCCACATTATACTTATGACACCTTGGCCTGGAAAGAATGCTTTGATGTCAAGGAAGGAAGGATCAGGATGGAGCAGGCATGAGGAGCATGCATTACTACATCATTTCTATTCTTAGCTTCGCTACCGCACAGTCTAACAACCAAAACAATGAAAATAATCTTAGGCCTGGAGGAAATCGCAATCACTGCAATTGCCCTATACTTTCTTTCACTGCACCACCTGGGTATTTCTCCCTGGGTATGGGCATTGCTTTTTTTCGCTCCCGATATCAGTATGCTGGGCTATTTCATCAACAACAGGGTGGGTGCTTTTACTTATAACCTTTTTCATCACCGCGGCATCGCACTGTTGCTTGTTGCTATTGGCTATTTTTTAAACCTGGAGATCATCCTGGCCATAGGCATTTTATTATTTGCGCATGCTTCTTTCGACCGCATCCTGGGCTATGGATTAAAGTATGCAACGGGTTTTAAGGATACGCACCTGGGGAGATTGTAAAAAATAAAATGGATCAAAAAATTGGTTTTGCCACAAAGAGCCTAAGGCGCAAAGGAATAAATCGAGATACCAGTTATTAAATCACTACCTGCTTTAAGTGCAAACTTAACATGTTTAGGCAGACCGGTCATTGACAATGAAACGTCCACAACACAGCCACCAAATCATCGAGGTTTTTGTCGCTTTCTTACTATTTAATGATTCATTTTGCCTATATTATTGTAGTAAATTTTTCTTTACGCTTGTAAATACTTACATACCCCATGCCCTGTTGCGCGAATTCGTTGCCACTATAATGGTCATCGACGCAAGACTGGAAGGTGCATTTGCCACAGCAGTTGCTCCTTATCCGCCAACACCACAACAATCCTTGTTTTTTTACCTGGCCGATCCTATACAAATGAATAAGGAAGGCAGCCATGATTTTTTGCTGCAACCACGCTGCGTGGTGGTGGGCCCCCAGCTCAACCGGGTGAACCTCATCGTAGGGAAACACCATAAATCAGTGCGTGTGGGATTTCATCCCGGCGGATTATTCCGGCTGTTAGGTGTGCCTATGTTGGAGCTCGCGGATGAAGGTTTTGATGCCAGCCTGTTTTTTGGATCTCATCTGACTGAAGTCATGGAACAACTGGCGGAAGCGCCGGATCATCTTGCTATCAAATCAACCATTGAAACTTTTCTGCTTTCGCAAATCAAGGGTCTTAAAACGTTTCATCCTATTGACCTTGCCCTTCAAAACCTGGTGGCCTGTGGTGGCCTTATGAGCATGGAGCAAACCGCTTCAGATGCCTGCCTGAGTCTCCGCCAGTTTGAAAGGCTGTGTAAGACCAGGTTGGGCATGAATCCTAAATTGTTTGCGCGTATAGCAAGGTTTTCAAAAGCCTATCGCTTAAGTGAAAATAAAGGCCGCATCAACTGGTCATCTATTGCATACGAATGTGGTTATTTTGATCAGATGCACATGATCCGCGACTTTAAAGATTTTGCAGGCGTCAATCCGGGCATGATCCTGTCACAGCTGTCAGCTACTCCACTGCGTCTTCAAAAGGACATTAAATTCTGATTGTCGCTTTTCTACTATTTCTTGCTGGTCACCATAAATAATTTTGTAAAAAATGAATTATGGCAAAGAAAATATTACATCGTACGTGGAGGATAACATGTTTATGCGTTGTTTTCTTCCTGGTTTGTCCAGCACTTCCTGCACAGAAAAAATACCAGAGACTGGAAAAATTAGATGGTGAAAAACTATCGTGCTATTTCAGCACAGGAAGTGAAGAAAAAGCACGGAAGATCGCTGCTTTTTGTGCCAAAGCCATGGAATACTTTACGGAAGTATTAAACTTCACACCCGAAATTGATGTTCTTGTTCTTAACCAGAATGACTGGAGTGATCACACTTTTTTTCCTGTTTATGGGATGCCTCATTATACCGATAAGAAAACGCTGATCGTTGCTTCGGATGATAATCCTTTCTGGCAAAGTTTTATTCCTGCCGAAGGCATTTTGCCTCCCTCTATAATGACAATGATGGAAAAAGTGTATAGGAATGATCAAGGCGAAACCAGCATGGAACCTTTTTTTCAACTGCTGGTGATTCATGAACTTGGACATGCTTATAGTCAGCAGGCCGGGATCAGCATGCAAAGGCAGTGGCTGGGTGAATTCTTTTGCAACCTGATGTTGCATACATTCGTTGCTGAGAAATATCCTGCACAATTACCTGCACTTACCTTGTTCCCCCAAATAGTTATAAACGGAGGAAAGGAAGGATATGAATTTACAACGCTTGACCAACTGGAAAATAATTATGTACTTATTGGCACAAAGCACCCCAAAAATTATGGATGGTACCAAAGCCTCTGGCATAAAGGTGCGGCGGATGTGTATGATGCTGGTGGCAAAGAAGTGCTGCTAAAATTCTGGAATGCTTTTAAGGCAATTGAAAATGAAATTAAAGAGGAAGACCTGGCCTCGATTCTGGAAAATAATATTCACCCTTCACTTGCACGCTTTTATAAGAATTGGAACGATGAATAAATTATCTCCCATGCCATGGTGCGTATCCTTACGCACCAGAAACCATTAAAACGCAGCATAAAATAGCATTGAAAGATTGTGCAAGCATTCTCCGCGCTGTATTGCTCCACCACAGCTATGATGATTCTTTGAGTTACAAACAGGAGGCGGGCCAACCACCCTAATGCTGTAAGGGAAGATCTCTGATCATTCTTAAATATTAATAAAATCAATTGAGCTATAGTGATTGACCACTAGCGTCCCGTTTAAACTAGAACATTTTCAACTGGTTATAACAATGTGTTTTGACATCTTGATTGGCTTTCTTCTTAAGTAGTTGATTTATTGGGGTTTTGTCCAATAATGATGACCCTAAATTTTGTAATATTTCATAGGTTGTGTATGCTGAGGATAGTTTTTGACGGATCATGCAACAATTGTATATGTTATTATCGCTGTGTATACTTGGGTCTTAACCGCATTTTCGGTTCTTCCCCAGAATGCAGTAATTCTTAGGTGTTGTTTGATCCATTTGAAAAACAATTCAATCTTCCACCTGTTTTTATATAAATCTGCGATTTCTTCAGCCTTTAGCGTTGTATGATTCGTTAAGAAAACAAAGGTCCGTTGCTGGTCTTTGTCATAAAATTTTATCCTCCTGATTTTTTCAGGATAGCCTTTTCTGGAGTAAAACCATTTTAATTGTCCAATTTGATCACATCTTACTCCATTTGTTTTGTTTACAGCAGAAGAATACATGCGCTGAAATTTCAAATTATTTTTGGCTCTTATAACAAAGAATGACTTCGAATAATGAATAGTGTGCAGTCGTTCGAAATCCAAGTAGCCTCTGTCAAAAATGTAGAAACTGCCAGGCTCATAACTGATCTTATCCTACAGTTTGACATCATGAAGAGAAGCTGCTGAAACATGCATGAATACTGGGATTGAAGTCCTTACATCATATTGTGTGTGCAATTTAATTCCGCCCTCACCAGTTCGAAACGTCGCCCAAGAAAAAATACTAAGACACAAATTAATAGTGGATGAGTCAAACGCATATACTGAGTTAGAAAAGGAAAAGGAGGTATCGTTATCAGGCAGGCATATTTTTCTTGCCTCTGAAATGAGATGATAAGCAAACTCCTGAAAAACCAAACATGATCTTTGTTCATTTGCCCGGGCAAGATTTGTTTTTGAAACAGTCTTTCCAAAGCCAAGATGATAAAGCTTTCCCGGATGAGCATTGATAGTAAGTACCAAATCACTAAGTGATTCACGGCTACTTAATTGCCCAAACATCATACACATTAGCTGGTTCCAACACGTGAAGTGCCTAACCCTATAATTACCATTATGCTTTAAAACAAGTCGATCGAAAATCCTTTGAGGTAAAAAGAAACTAATTTGAGCAAAAACATATTTTCCTTGATTCATAACCCAAAACACGGCTATAAACTCTCGATTCCGCTCAAATCGTCACCGGCAAAATATTACCTAAAACCCAGGCTAATCAAGAATCTAAAAGACTTTGCCTAAATCTAAACGGGACGCTAGTGGTGATTGACCATTGACCATTCAACATACACTGTTGTCCGGGGAAATTTATTTGATTTCGATGAAACGCGCAATGGTTCTGGCGTTGTTGATGATTACTTCTACCGGGCCTTCGATTTTGCAGTTGCAATAACCTAAAGGAGTTTCATTGCCGGAGAGCAGCGCTATGATAAATGCCTCTTCCACCTTTTTTCTTGAAAAAAAAGGTGGAGCCCAAAATTCAAGCGCAATCAATGCGGAGCAGTATGTATGACAAGTTTCCTTCGGATGATTGCGCAAGAGAGCCCTCCGTATGATAAGACAGGTTCAACACCCTGCGCTCTGATTATTTAAAAGTCTGGATGCGCTGAATTGCTCCATCTTAGGTATGATGATTCTTCAAGTTACAAACAGGAGCAATGAGGCGCGGCAGCCACCCAAAAGTTGTAAGAGAAAATCTCTGATCATTCTTAAATATTAATAAAATCAATTGAGCTATAGTGATTGACCATTGACCATTCAACATACATTGTTGTCCGGGGAAATTTATTTGATTTCGATGAAACGCGCAATGGTTCTGGCGTTGTTGATGATTACTTCTACCGGGCCTTCGATTTTGCAGTTGCAATAACCTAAAGGAGTTTCATTGCCGGAGAGCAGCGCTATGATAAATGCCTCTTCCACCTTTTTTCTTGAAAAAAAAGGTGGAGCCCCTCCTGCGCTTCGCTTCGGGGGCAGGCAAAAATTCAAGCGCAATCAATGCGGAGCAGTATCGGTTACAAGTTGTTTTCGGGTGATTGCGCAAGGGAGCGCCCTCCGTATGATAAGTGCAACACCCTGCGCTCTGGTTATTTAAAAGTCTGGAATGCGCTGAATTGCTCCATCTTAGGTATGATGATTCTTCAAGTTACAAACAGGAGCAATGAGGCGCGGCAGCCACCCAAAAGTTGTAAGAGAAAATCTCTGATCATTCTTAAATATTAATAAAATCAAATGAGCTATAGTGATTGACCATTGACCATTGACCATTGACCATTCACCAAAGAATGAACTGTACCCGTTCAGCAATAATGGTGCGTGAGGGCATCCTTTTCTAATAACTCACCCCTTTGTATATCCAGGATTTGCCTTTCTCACAATCAACCAGCACAAGAGTGATGATAGAAGTGTGAATGCAGTTCCAAAAATAAATTCGAACTGGTTTTTTGAAAACAAGTTGCCAATCGTGTTCAAGGCAAAGATGATTACAAAGAGCCACAGCACCATGTTAAGGTATCGTTCAGTAATTACGCTCTTTATATAACCGGCTTTTTGCACAATCACCCAAAGTAAGAGCAGGTTCAGTAAAATCGAAATTGCTTCGAAAACATACATTTCCTGGAGATTGTTTAATCTGCCTGCCCAGACAATGGTGTAAGGAATGATTTGAAGAAGGACCAGCAAATGGAAAATAATAGTCAATACCAGTAATCCTGTCATTAGTCCTGATGCCAGTTTGCTTTCATTCATTCTTGCCATAGCTCCCTAAAATTAATTCCCGTAATATTAAGTGTATTTATTTTCTTATGCTCTATTCCATAGTGCATGTCCTCTAGCACGAGTAGTGATTTAAAGTAATAAAATAACATTAAATAGGATGGATGCTGCCAACGCTCAAAAAGATTTATTACAAGTAAGCCCCAGCAAGAACCCGGTGAACAGCGTTCTAATTTGATTCAGCGGTAAACCATAGAAATCCGACCTTCGCATTTTATGAACAGGAAGGAAAGGATAATGTTATTGATACTGGCCTCTATAAATTTTACGCATATCCTTGATTTCATGATCATGATGCCGCTGGGAAATTTCCTGATGCCTCATTTTGATATTTCGGCCCGCTATTTCAGCTGGATCGTTGCTGCCTACCCCGTAACTGCTTTTTTTTCAGGACTGATCGCGGCGTTTTATGTGGACAGATTCGACCGGAAAAAAGTGCTGATGTTCGCCTATTGTGGCTTCATTGTGGGCACCATCACCTGTGGTATTGCACCTACCGCGGGATTGTTGATGGTGGCAAGAACTTTAACAGGTTTGTTTGGTGGATTGATCGGCGCCCAGGTATTGTCCATTATTGCTGACAGCTTTCCTTACGAAAAAAGAGGCAGGGCCATGGCTACCGTTTTCATGGCATTTTCTTTGGCCTCTGTTTTTGGAGTGCCCTTCAGCTTATACCTTTCCAATATGATTAGCTGGCATGCCCCTTTTATTTTTATTGGTATTTTAGGAATGGTGCTTCTGCCCTTTATTAATAAATTTCTTCCCCAGGTTAAAGGACATATACAGGAAGGGAAAAAAAGAGAATCCATAGGCGTGGTGTTTTCCAGCATCTTTAAAAATAAAAGCCAGGTGATGGCTTTATTTCTCACGGGAGGTTTGATGTTCGGTCATTTTTTAGTGATCCCTTTTATCAATCCATACATGGAGTTTAATGTAGGGTTTACCAAAGAACAAACACCCATGATTTACATGGTGGGCGGCGTATGCGCTTTTATATCTTCCAACTTTATTGGGCGTTTGGCTGATAAATACGGGAAGCTGAAAATCTTTATCATTTGCCTGCTCCTTTCTTTATTCCCGATCTTGCTGATCACCAACATGCCTTCTATTCAATTTTACCTGGTGTTGGCGGTATTTGGTTTCTGGTTTACATTTTCTACGGGTAGAAATATTCCTGCACAAGCCATGATCAGCACTGTGGTAAAACCCATGGAGCGTGGTAAATTTATGAGCTTTAATTCCAGCTTCCAGCAACTGTTCACCGGGCTGGCTTCCGTGGTATCGGGTCTGATCGTTACCAGAGATGAAGCAGGAAGAATTTACAATTACAACTGGGTGGGCTACCTGAGTGTTTTTATGCTCTTTATTATGCTTTTTATGGGAGTGAAACTTGCAAAACATCAGAAAATCCAGTAAGAAAGACCATTTTAAAAAAGGAAAACAGCATAAAGCAATGGCTGTTATATCCTGCCCTTTCTCCGGGTCCTCAATACCTTGGATAAAACAGTTATTATGGGTACAAATGGGAAAGATCAAAAACGGTTCAGGGGTTTTTCAATATATTTTCCAGCACCGAATACGGATGAAGAGGAAAATAAATTACAGGAACCAGTTATGGAAGCTCCTGTCATACTGATTGAAAAAAGAAAACCATCACGGGAACAGGACTGTTGTACGATCTATGAACTTATAGGGGCACCATCCTTTCGTCCACTGCTGTCTTTACCTGCTTCGCAAATTAAAACTGAATTAGTGAGGTTATTAAAAGCAGCATCGGAACAAGGTGTAAATCTTTTGATTCGTGGTACCTATCCACCCGAAACGCTTTATAAATTTCTGACTGAAGAATTCTTTTTTCTTCATACCGAATCGATCCGTTTTCCGGGGATGGTACGCAATTATATTTATGAAGATTTTTATCCAAATCATGTTATATCCGTTCAGGATACCTGCACATCTTTCATAATGACGTGGATCGATAAAAAATGTACAGTTTTTACAGTTGACCTGACAGAAGTATTTGTAACACACCGGGGTTTGATAAGATCTCAACACGAAGTAATCAGGCGGATCCAGGAAATTTCTAAAGAATATATTTCTTTAACCTGTGATGATTTTCATTTTACGCACACCAGTTTTAATTGGGATGAAGAGGACGATACCGGCACAGCGCATACAGAAGGCTGGCTCTGTTATCATGGCAGCAAACATTGTGGAAGGCTGGAAAAAATAGAAGGTGCTTTTAAATTTTACCTGACCTATGAAAACAACAGATGGGAAATATTTTATTTCACATTTCCGGGGTTTAGCTGGTAATAAAATTATTTTACCCTGTAAACAGGATACTGCATATGTGCAGGCTCGTAAAATGGCGAATTCCGGTAAACAAAATCAAGTTGGGCTCTTGCATTTTTTGCGAATGCGGGATCTGATGCTTTTCTTTCCTCCAGCAGTTGTTTTACTTCCGGGTTATTTTCAAGGAATGTGGCCGCAGTTTCTTCAAAAACATAAGCAGAAAATCCTTCTTTTTGTCCCAGTACCGCATCAAAAAAATTCCATGCGAAATAACTGTCCTCCGCATGTGGTTCCAATGTTTCTATAAGGAAGCGGTTTGCTTTCTGGTTCAAAGGAATCCAATAATCGCCTTTTCTGAATAAATGCTTTTTGGTAAAAGTTTTTACCTGCACGTTATAGTTAGGCCGGTGTCCTTCAAATGGGCGCGGGTAAGTCTGGAAATTTTCTATTTTGTATGCTTCCACTTCTATTACTGTATCGTGTTTCAACCGCTGCATACGAACCTCGTTTGCCTGCAGTCTTTCGATCACTTTATGCCAACCCTGGGGAATGATATAAGCGGATGGCCGGGAAACTGAAAGGGTATCGGTATACTGATTATAAAACGGAACGGTGGTTTCATAAGGTTTTGTCCGATCATAATACAACACCTGTAATCCTGAGATGGCACTTTCTTTTTTTGCTGAAGCAAATCCTTTGTAGGCGATCATTTTAAAAGAATCCTTTACATGCTTCCATGCCAGTGGAAAATCTTTTTTTACTAAATTTTCTTTTGCCGCTTCTTTTCTTAATGCAGTTATTCTTTTTCCATTTAAAGCTGTAAACTCAAGAAAACTTTCCATCAGTTTCCTGGTTGCATCTACACGTTGCACATAGGGTTTGAGCATGTGCGTTTCGGGAACAAATGCAAAAGCATTCCACAATGAGGCAAACCCGCTGCTGTACCTGGGGCTGTCCCAAAACTGCTCCCAGCCTTTTTCAGGTGTTTCTCCAAAATGGTTCACATAAGGAACCAGGTCATAACCCTTTTGTTTCATCATCCTGTACAGTGCAGGTTCAAATTCTTCATTTAAAAATTTCCCCATTTCACCGCCCAAACGGTTGTGTTGGGATGTGATCAGGGTCATTACGTGCTGGTAATCTGCCCCATTGCTTACATGGTTGTCAACAAAAACATCAGGGTCCAGCATCTGGTAGATCCTGGAAAAACTTAAAGCTTCTTTTGAATCGGCCTTTATAAAATCGCGGTTAAGATCCAGGTTCTGTGAATTGCCCCTGAAACCTTTTTCAACCGGACCATTCTGATCCACACGAAAATGGACACTGCGGTTCAGCGCACCGCCAATGTTATAAATGGGTATCAGCGCAAGTACCACATTCGGGCTTAGTTTGAATTTTTTCTGAACAATATCTCTCACCAGCAGCATGCTCGCATCAATACCATCCGGCTCACCCGGATGAATACCATTCAGTACAAATACAATGTTTTTATTTTTCTTTTTTAAAGAAGCGATATCAAAATCCTTATCTGCAGATACCAGCACAAGATGTAATGGATAACCAGCATCTGATGCACCCATGGGTTGCATTTTTACCATGGTTGATGCCGCATCCAGTTGCTTCCACCAGGCAATGATCTCTGAGTACGAAGCGGTTTGTGCACCTTTAGACTTTTCAAAAATAGTAGTAAGATCCTGCCCCCGCAAAGGCATGATGAAAAGCATCAGCAAAAAAAACAGGAAGTAGCGCATGCATGAAATAAATGATGATGGAAATTTGTTGCCAGGGTATAAAAATAAAAAATCCCGCATGTAGCGGGATGGAATATTTTATAAAGGCAGATTAAGCCATTGTATTCAGTCTTTTCGACAACTTGCTTTTTAGGTTGCTGGCTTTATTTTTATGAATCACACCGCGTTTGGCCAGTTTGTCGATCATAGAGATCACTTCAATGGTTTGTTCACCGGCGGCAGTTTTATCGGTGGTTGCTTTCAAATCACGCATGGCATTACGGGTGGTTTTACCATAGTACCTGTTTCTTTCACGTCTTTTTGCAGACTGACGCATATCTTTTTTTGTTGCCTTATGATTAGCCATTCTTCTAAATTTGGACGGCAAAAGTAGGAAGAAAAAACCAAACCTGTTGAATTAAGGCAGAGATTTTTTGTTAATCCGGTCTTTTCGCAGCACTTCAAACCGTTGGCCCAGGATCCCTGACGGATGCGGATTTGCTGCTCATCAGGCTAAAATGAACGCTTCTATCTTTATCTACGGTATATTTGCCTACCCAAAAATCAAATCTCCTTTCATGAAGGATTTTTCTTATATCACTCATTCACATCCGGCATATATCGAAAGCCTTTATAAGGATTTTGTCCAGAACCCTGAAAGCGTTGATCCTGAATTCCGTAAATTCTTTGAAGGATTCGATTTCGCAGTGAGCGCACAGGGCAGCAATGGCCAGCATGCAGAGGCTTCTGTGAGCCAGCCAGCCAGCGCGCCATCCTCAGGGGACCTTACCAAAGAGTTTGGGGTTTATAATCTCATCCGCGCCTATAGAAAGGTGGGACACCTGGTAGCAAAGACCAACCCGATCAGGCCCAGGAAGGACAGAGGTGCCAAACTGGATTACCGCAATTTCGGACTTGAAGAAGCAGACCTGAAAAGGAATTTTGCTGCGGGGCATGTGCTTGGATTAGAAAAAGCACCTCTCCAGGATATTATTGACAGGCTGGAAACCATTTACTGCGGAGCAGTAGGAGTGGAATACAAATACATGGTGGGTCATGAAAGGCATGACTGGCTGGAAAGGGAAGTGGAGTCCAAACTACAGCAACCCCTCGATCTGAACCAGAAAAAGCGCATCCTGGAGAAACTGAACCAGGGGGTAATCTTCGAAAAATTTCTTCATACCAAGTATATCGGACAGAAAAGGTTTTCACTGGAAGGCGGAGAAACCACCATTGCGGCACTCGATGCCATTCTCACCACCGCCGCCGATCATGGAGTGCAGGAGGCGGTCATAGGCATGGCACACAGGGGCAGGTTGAATGTGCTGGCCAACATAATGGGTAAAACCTATGAGCATATATTCAGTGAGTTTGAAGGCACTGCCATTCCCGACCAGACTATGGGAAGTGGTGATGTGAAGTATCACCTGGGTTTCAGCAGCGATGTGGAAACCGGCAATGGAAAAAACATCCATTTGAAATTAACGCCCAATCCTTCCCACCTCGAAGCGGTGAATCCCGTAGTGCTGGGTTATTCAAGGGCAAAGGCAGATATATTATACCAGTCGGAATTTGATTCCGTTCTTCCCATATTGATCCATGGCGATGCTTCCATTGCAGGCCAGGGCATTGTTTATGAAATCCTTCAGATGAGTAACCTGAAAGGCTTCTATACTGGAGGCACTATTCATTTTGTGATCAACAACCAGATCGGATTTACCACGGATTTTGATGATGCCAGGAGTTCGGATTACAGTACGTCTGTTGCCGCTACTATACAGGCGCCGGTTTTACATGTCAATGGTGATGATCCCGAAGCTGTAGTGAAGTGTGTGCAGATCGCCACCCTGTACAGGCAGGAGTTCAATGCTGATATTTTTATTGACATGGTGTGTTACCGCAGGCATGGACATAACGAGGGTGATGATCCCAAGTTCACCCAGCCACAGTTGTACGCGCTGATAGATAAGCATGCCAACCCGCGTGAAGAGTACGTGAAGTTTTTGTTGAAGAACGGTGAAAAAGGCGCGCAGGAAATGGCAAAGGAAATGGAAAAGAAATTCTGGAGCGACCTGCAGGAGCGACTGGATGAAGTAAAACAGAATCCATTACCCTACAAGTACCAGCAACCGGAAAATGTGTGGCGGAGTTTCAGAAAGGCTACGATGGATGATTTTGAAAGTTCACCGGTCACCGCCATCACAGAGCAGGCATTCAGAATGCTGTTTGAAGGATTGATGAAAATTCCTGCTGATTTTAAACCATTAAGGAAGGTGGAAAAGATCCTGCAGGATAAAGTGAAACTGTTTGAAGCAGAACAAAAGATAGACTGGGCCACCGGCGAACTTTTAGCCTATGCCAGCCTGTTAGTTGAAGGAAAGGATGTGCGTATGAGCGGCCAGGATGTAAAGCGCGGTACTTTTTCACACCGTCATGCTGTTATTTATGATGAATCGATCAACAAGGAACACAACAGACTGAATCATTTTAAAGAGCAGCAGCCCAAGTTTAAAATATACAATTCTTTATTAAGTGAATTTGCAGTACTGGGTTTTGAATATGGTTATGCCATGGCCAATCCAAATGCACTTGTGGTTTGGGAAGCGCAGTTCGGCGATTTTGTGAATGGCGCTCAGATCATCATCGATCAGTTCATTTCTTCCTCTGAAACAAAATGGCAGCGCATGAGCGGGGTGGTGATGTTATTGCCACATGGTTACGAAGGCCAGGGACCTGAACACAGCAGTGCGCGCGTAGAACGTTTTCTTGAGCTGTGCGCCGAACTGAATATTGTAGTCACCAATGTCACTACATCAGCCAACTTCTTTCATTTGCTTCGCCGCCAGATGACCTGGCCTTTCAGGAAACCACTGGTAAACCTGGCGCCTAAGGCAAACCTGCGTCATTCGGGAACGTATTCCGGTATACAGGAATTTACAACCGGTGGATTTAAAGAACTGATCGATGATCCAAATATTCAGGATGCAGGCAAGGTGAAGAAAGTGTTGTTTTGTTCTGGCAAAGTATATTATGATCTTGCGGAAAAACAGCAAAAAGACGAGCGTAAAGATGTGGCGGTGATCAGGCTGGAGCAGATTTATCCATTGCCCGGCAAACAACTGGAAGCAATGTATGCAAAGTATAACAAGGCCACCTGGTTCTGGGTTCAGGAAGAACCCTTGAATATGGGCGCGGCCGGATTTCTCCAGATGAACCTGAAGTCTATAAATTTTGGAACCATCAGCAGGCAGCCCAGTGCAGCCACTGCAACAGGCTATTCCAAAGTGCATGCACAGGAGCAGGCCGAAATTGTTGAAACGGCATTTAGTATTTAGAACGCGGAAAGCAATTGAATTCATAAATAGATATAGCACATGATCGATATTAAAGTTCCAACGGTTGGAGAATCTATCAGCGAAGTAACCCTGGTGAAGTGGCTTAAAAATGATGGCGATTATGTGGATCGTGATGAAGTGATCGCGGAACTGGAAAGTGAAAAAGCCACGTTTGAAGTAAATGCCGAAAAAGCCGGCGTATTGAAAACTGTGGGCAAGGAAGGTGATACCCTGAACATTGGGGATACGGTGGCGCAGATAGATGAAACAGCCGCGAAGCCGGAAGGGAAAGAAGAAGATCCAGAGGAGAAGGAGAAAGGGGAAAAAGAGAAGGGACAAGGTGCAGGGGAGAGGGGTCAAGGAGAGAAGGGACAAGGAGAGAGAGAGAAGGGGCAAGGGGAAAGGGTACAGGGTGAAGTAAAAGCAACACCTGTGGCATCAGCGATCATTGCAGATAAGAAAGTAGATCCGAAGCAGATACAAGCCTCCGGAATCAATGGCAAAATATTGAAGGATGATGTGTTGAGCGCCATTGAAAATCCTGGAAGAAGGCCGGGCATACCAGCATTTGGCAGAAACGACAGGAAGGAAAAGATGAGTAACCTGAGACGCACGGTAGGTCGAAGGCTGGTAGAAGCAAAAAATACAACTGCCATGCTCACCACTTTTAATGAAGTGGATATGGGCAGGATCATGGCCATACGCTCAGGTAATAAAGAAAAGTTCAAAGAGCAGCATTCGGTCAACCTGGGGTTTATGAGCTTTTTTGTAAAAGCCTGTTGTTATGCCTTGCAGGAATGGCCTGCAGTAAATGCTTATATAGATGGAGAAAATATTGTGTACCACGATTACTGTGATATTTCGATTGCTGTTTCGGCACCAAAAGGATTGGTGGTACCTGTGATCCGGAATGCGGAAAGTTTAAGTATGGCCGGTATTGAAAAGAAAGTGGTGGAGCTGGCAACAAAGGCCCGTGAAAGTAAATTGACCATGGAAGAAATGCAGGGCGGTACATTTACTCTTACTAACGGAGGTGTTTTCGGATCGCTGATGTCAACCCCTATTATTAATATTCCCCAGTCAGCCATTTTGGGCATGCACAAAATTGAAGAGCGTGCGGTGGTGATCGACGGGCAGATCGTAGCACGTCCCATGATGTACCTGGCATTAAGTTATGACCACCGCATCATTGACGGTCGCGAATCGGTTTCTTTTCTTGTAAGGGTAAAAGAACTGCTCGAAAACCCCGAATTGCTTTTGTTTGGAAAAGATCCGTTGAAGGCTTTGCTTGAATTATAAATTCTTTAAAATATTTAGAATATTAAAAAGGACTCGGCAGTCCTTTTTTTTGTGCAGGAAGTCAGTTGAAATTTTTGACGTTCTTCGCGCCTTCGCGCCTTTGCAGCCATTCCCTCCGTGCTCCTCCGTGCCTCTGTGCCACCGTGGTTCCTTCACTCTCACCGGATGCAACATGTGGTTCAATGAGATTGCTTCGTCGCAACTCCGTTCTCCGCGCCTTTGCGGCAATTCACTCTGAGCCCCTCCGTGCCTCTGTGCCACCGTGGTTCCTTCACTCTCACCGGATGCAACATGTGGTTCAATGAGATTGCTTCGTCGCAACTCCGTTCTTCGCGCCTTTGCGGCAATTCCCTCCGTGCCCCTCCGTGCCTCTGTGCCACCGTGGTTCAAGATTGCTTCGTCGTACCTCCTCGCAATGACCATCGTCGTAACTCCTTTGAGAAGTAAGGCTGACTAACAGAAAATTAATAATTTAGAAACTGGAAATTTTCAAAAAAAACAATGAATTACAACAACAGGAAATTCAGGCCAGTGCATAACACGGAAAACGGAGAAACCTCATCGCAAATCATTTTTCATTATAAACAGCAGGGAAATATATTAACCTGTACCTACGCCGGGGGAAAAATCCTTACCGGGCAGCTTATTGGTCTCGTTGATGAAGAAGGTAATATTGATATGCGTTATCACCAGGTGAATATGCAGGGGCAGATTATGACAGGAATTTGCAAGTCAAGACCGGAGATTTTAATAAACGGAAAGATCAGGCTTCATGAAGAATGGCAATGACTTCCGGTGATCATTCAACCGGACATTCTGTTCTGGAAGAAATATAAATAGTGTGCGGGGTAAATATTAGGAGAAAAATATTCTGAAGAGAAAATACCAATGATTGAAACAGCCAGGGTACTCCACGGTTTGGAGCCACTTGAAGAGTTTTATAAAAACGCGCTTTTCGCCATCAAAGATCCAAGGGCAAAAGAATTTGCTTTTGGATTGTATAAACATATCAACCAGTTCGAAATGGAAACAGAAGAGGAGTGTGCTCAATTATGGCAGCTTCACTTATGTGTACTACAAGAATGATTAAGCTATAATAATTATTCGTGTTTTGTAAATAAATTATCCTTTTTTATTTACCCATTTTATTTTCATATCAGCTAAGGTGACTGAATTAAGGTTTTGAATTGACTGAAGAACGAGATTATCGAAATCTCGTTCTATGTGTGAAAAATCTACTGAACGGAGAAGAAATTTTCTCCAAAAAGGCACACCTTTCGGGTAAGGCTTATCTTCTGCTGCCCATGCTATATTGAAAGAATTTATAAATAACCATTCAAGGAAAATTAATATTAAAAAAACCCCAGAAATTGAATGCCGGGAGTTTCATTTTAAAATATCTTTCTACCATAGTTCAATCCGTTCACAACATCCTTAAAACACATATTTTCTTCCATCATCATCATAGTCAGGCATGATACCTTTCGCCAAAAAAGAATCGGGTTATTTGGGATCTCAATATTACGTTCAGAATAAGCCACGAGGCCAGCAAAAAACGGTGGCCAATATTAATTTGGATGGGTTTAACCGTTATGGTAAAACCAACGATGTTGCATTAATCATACCTGGAAGAAATAGCCTGGAAGAAATGTTCCAGGCGGAACTTACTAAGCAAGGGCGCAAACTTACCCCCAAACCCGAACCTGCGGATCATTTTTATTTTCGCTCCGATCAATTAATTTTTGGGAAGGCAGGAGTTCCGGTTTTATTTGCATTCAGATGTACGGATTATTTTGAAGGAGGTGCTGCATATGAGACAATTGTAAGAAAAAACTTCTATGGTTATCACACCCCCAATGATGAATACAATGAAGCCTGGCGTTTTGATGGCACATTTCAGGACATGGAACTGTATTATCAGATAGGACTGGGGATAATTTGGTAACCCAACAAGTGTTGAGGATAAATATTTTTTGAAACAAAGGTTCTGCGCTTGCCCAGGTTATGATAAATCTTTAATTTGCTGTTATGAGACCAAAACTTTTAATAATTGCAGGACTTGCCATGGTCCTTTTTTCCTGCCAGAAAGAAATTGATTTTGATTTTGAATCACCGGCTGATGGAGGTGTTGGAAATCCAAATGGCAACTTGCTTGTAAAAGCCACCCAGATCACACTTAGTACAAATGATACAAATTTCATTGGAGTAAAATGGAATAGCGCCAACAAACTGATTGAGTATTCCACCAATGGTAAGGTGAATGGTTTTCCTACAAAATTTACTTCTACCATCAACAGGGGAAGTGATGGGAAAATACAAACCATTGTTTCAAAAACAGAATTGCAGAATACAATCATGGATTCTATTGTGTACAAAGTATCTTATAAGCCAGCAACATCGCAACTTGCTTATGTTACCAGCACCCAGCATTCTTTTTTAGGCGACATTGAGGATAGTACCTTCTATACATATAATGCTGCGGGCCGTGTGGTTACTATAGAAACCCACCAGGCTTTATTTGGCCCAATGATGCCATCAGTAAGACAAACCTATGAGTATGACGGAAATGGTAACGTAACGAGAATCAATAGCTTTGAATTTACAGGAAGTGGTTTTGCACCATCAGGCACTTCAACATATACCTACACCACCCATAAATCAGCCATTACCCTTGGTGAAGAAAGTTTTATAATACTGGGAGGTGAAAACGTTTCTGTAAACGGTATTAGCAAGCTGGAAACGGATGCCACTTCCAGCGGAAACGCATATACCTTAACCACATCAAATGTTGTTTATAATTCTTTTGACAGGCCTTCTGAAGCCATTATAAGTGTTACACCCAATCCACCGGGTTACCAGGTCAAAGTATTGTATTATTATTAATAGCAGCGACAAAACACTGCATGAGTAGATACTGGTCCTACCTGAATTCAGCTGAAAAAATTGTTACGGAATACAATGGTGCTGTTCCATTTGCTGCATCGCTGAAGGAATCATTCCGTCTGGAAAAGAAATTCGGGTCAAGAGACAGGAAGATCATCAGCCAGCTTTGTTATGGATATTTCAGACTGGGACAATCATTTGCCCACCTGCCGCTGCAGGAAAAGTTATTGCTTGGTTACTTCCTTACTACGCAGCACGATACCGGGATGATTGCCCATTTAAAACCGGAATGGAAAGAAGCTGTTGCATTTCCATTGAATCAAAAGCTTGAATTGCTAAATGCAGCATCTGCCATCAACAACCTTTTCCCTTTTATAGAATTATTAAGTAATGAAATCGATGCAGCAACTTTCTCCCGTTCCCATTTGATTCAACCGTTAATGTTCTTGCGGTTAAGACCCGGAAGAGCCTCTGTGGTCAGGCAGCAGTTGAACCAGCATGGCAGCTGGTTTCATGAAGTCAGCCAGGACTGTCTCGCCCTGGCGATCGGATCAAAAATAGAAGATGTGATTATGCTGAACCGCGATGCAGTGGTGCAGGATATGAATTCACAAAAGGCACTTGATGTTTTGAAAAATCTGATTTCAGAAACTCGCTTTACAACCTGGGATTGTTGTGCAGGCAGCGGAGGGAAATCCATCTTGCTGAAAGATCATTTTCCAAATGCCGAACTCATTGTTTCCGACATAAGAGAAAGCATCATCATCAACCTGAAAAAAAGATTTGATCATGCAGGCATCACAGGCTACCGGTCTTTTGTGACTGACCTGGCTGCTGATGCATTCCATCATGACAAACAATATGATCTGGTCATCTGCGATGCACCTTGCTCGGGTTCAGGCACCTGGGGCAGAACGCCTGAACAACTCGAAACTTTTACCATTCAAAAAGCAGCACATTATGCAGCATTGCAAAAAAAGATCGTGCTCAATGCATCGAAATGTGTAAAGCAAAATGGCTGGTTCCTTTATATCACCTGTTCGGTTTTTAGAAATGAAAATGAAGAGGTGGCAGACTTTATCTCTGCAAACACAAAAATGTCGCTGGTTGAAAAAAAGTATTTTCCCGGATATGCATCAAGAGCCGACAGTTTATTCATGGCGCTGTTTCGCTTATAATTTCACCAGTTCTTTTACTGCCATTCTTTTAGCTCCATCATAAAAAGAAACCAGGTAAAGACCGGGCGGGAGATGGGAAATAGAAAGATCAAATGTTGCCGTACCTGCTTGCTTATTTTTTAATGTTCTTGATATCAACTGACCATTACTGGCTGTGATGTGAATCTGCAGTTGTGGAACAGCTTGCGGTGTGGTGATCTTTATATTCAAAATGTTTTTCGCCGGATTGGGAAACAGCATGATCTCATTTGTTCCTGGATCAACAGGCTGAATGGAGGTAGCAAGGCAGGCGCTGTTATTCAAAACTACCGCGATGGTATCAATAAAATCTGCGGCAAAACCTGCAGCCGAAGTATCGAAGATCTGCCTGATCCTGTAGGTGATCGTGGATGCAGGTACATTAATCAAAGTATCAGAAAACTGGTGGGTTTTATTGTTGAATACCGAGCCGCTGGATGCCTTTTCCCCGATCTTGATAAATCCTGCCGGGCTTCCGGTACTTCTTTCAATTTCATATTTCATGGCACCCATATCCTTGCTGTTCCAGGTTATGGTGGTACGGCAATTACTCAGGTTTACCGAAGCAGTTGAATATTCTTTTGTAAGAGCGATCAGCGCTTTTTTTACATCCGGAATTCCATACCCGATGGTATCGTTGGGATTATTAAAACGGCTGCCTGCCCTTCTTAATGCATCAATGATCTTCATATTATTGAACTCCCTGAATCCCTGCCATAAACAGGCGGCCAGTCCCGTCATATTGGGCGCGGCAAAAGAAGTTCCGTTATTTGGACCAATGGTTCCACCGGGAAACTGCACAATCGTTCCCACGCCCAGTGATGCCACATCCGGTTTTATTCTTCCATCGGCAGACGGACCCCGGCTGGTAAAAGATGCTGGTGCACCATTGGCATTCACTGCGCCCACCGCAAGCACGCTGTCGCCATCGGCGGGTGTAATGATCCTGCCCCAGCCATTGGAGCCTTCATTTCCTGCGGAATTCACTACCAGTATCCCTTTTTTAGCAGCCAGGTCTGCACCCCTTGCAGCAATGGTGGTATTGCCATCCATATCAGCAAAACTGTAATTAAAAGAAGGGTCATCAAACAAATTATAACCAAGCGATGAATTGATGATGTCTCCACCGATGCTGTCCACTCTTTCAGCCGCACAAACCCAGTTGTGTTCTTCAATTGGGTATTCACTTGCAGCATCTTCACTTCTGTACAAATAATACAATGCTTTGGGCGCTGTACCCACAAACTGTCCAGGCAAATTAGCCGCCATTACAGAAAGTACTTGCATGCCATGACTGTTGTCTTCATTCACCGAAGCATGTCTTGAAACAAAGTCCCAGGTGTCGCGTATCTGCCCGTTGGTTCGGATACTGTCAAGCGCAGGTACAGTGAGGAAGTTTAAAAACCCGGCATCCAGAACGCCAATATGCATTCCTTGTCCGCGCAAACCAATATTGTGTAAAAAATCTCCTTTGTGCAGTTTGACCTGTGTGGCAGACAATCCGTAATTAAAAGAATCAATAAGCACGCGATAAGCAACCAGGTTGCGGCCATTCTGTTTTATGGATTGGAGGCCGCTTCGCTGCACTGACTTTGGTTTACGGTTCATCAGCCTGGGTGCAATGGGTGTTGCTGTAATCACAAATGGAAAGCTGTTGATTTTGTTGAGTGCTGCCTGGTCCGTGGTCTGAATGGTTACGGAGTTCAGCCATTTGGATGCATTTAAAATTGTGACGGCTCCTGCATTTTTTAAACTATCAATGTAAGCCGGATCAACCGGAAGATCGGTGCTGTCAATTAAAATATTGTATCTCGTTCTTCTATCAATTGCTGCTGGGGAAAGGTAAGCGGAAGGTGTATTTAAACTATATGGTGTTGATTGTTTATCGCGGAGCTTTATGATATACCTGCTAAGTTGCGCTGCACTTTCATTCACAAGTCCCAGAAACAACAGGCAAACAATAAATCGCTTCATATTTAATTGTGATCTATCATAGATCTTTTAATTCCAAATCCGGTTTTGTAACCAGTAGGTCCGCTTGGATTGGGCTGATATTCCCACATTTCCATTTCCTGGTAAACGAGCCCAATACTTTTTCCGTATTTGTCAACTGAATAATTAATATAGGCAATAGCGGCTGTAGAGGTCATCGGCACATTCAGCGATTCATTCACTGAAGTTACCGTTAATACACTGTCCACTACATGGTTTTTCAGTACCAGGGTTTCATCCTTAGCGGAATACATAAAATCCCAATCCTCCATATAATCATCATTGCTGAAAGTATAGAGGCTGCTGTAAGGTTCTGTTGGGAGGTACCTGTTTCCTTTCCAAGAAAAATCCAGCTTTAAAGGAGCTGCAAGTTTTATGGTGCGCAGGTTATTTTCATTTACTTCAATGGTTTGGGGTTGAACGGTTACAGAATAACTACCGGAAGGCTTCCATGGTCCTGTACCATTGGTGTCCCTGATAAACTGAAAAATGCGGTATGCGGGTCTTCCGAGGTTGTCGGTGAACAGAGCGTCCACTACGTGCTTTTCCTGGTAAGAATGGATTTCTGTATCACGCCCGAAATTGGTAAATACAGTAGAGTCGAGGCGGTAAGTAATATAATTTCCGGTTTTAAGGGGAATGTAGGATGAAAGATCTTCAAGTTTCAGATCTTCAGTTTCTTTTTTGCAGGAAGAAAGATTCAAAGCAAAAAAAGCAATTCCCAGCAATAGTAAATTTGCTCTCATAAGTATTGTGGATTCAGGTTTTTCTCCATTGGAGATATAAGGGATAAAGCTAATAAAAAAGGCCGGGAAATCTAAACATGGTCCTTATATAAACGCATCTTCTTTCAAAATATTATCAATCAGCGGTTTAGCGTTGAATGATGCCACCACCGATCACATCGTTGCCTTCATAAAAAACGGCACTCTGGCCGGGAGCAATCCCTTTGGCATTTTCAAAGAAACGCACTGTCATTCCATCGGCTGAGGGTATGAGCAGGGACTGGCTTCCTTTATCTTTATAGCGGATCTTTGTCAGCACTTCCATTTCTTCATGAACACCTTCATATTTGATCCAATTGATGCGGGCCACTTTCATATCCGCCTTTTCCAGGTCTTCTTCATCACCCAGCACAACGGTATTGGTTTCGGGATGAATGGCAGTTACATAAGCGGGTTTGCCAAGTGCAATGTCCAAACCTTTGCGCTGGCCGATGGTATAAAATGGATAGCCTTTATGTTGTCCGAGAATTTTGCCTTCTTTGTTTACAAAAATCCCACCGGCCACTTTATCTTCCAGTCCGTCCACTTTTCTTTTTAAGAAACCGCGGTAATCATTGTCGGGTACAAAACAGATCTCGTAGCTCTCGCTTTTTTTCGCCAGTTCCGGATAGCCGAAATCATGTGCCATTTGACGAATGGCCGTTTTCCTGAAATTGCCCAGTGGCAACATTGTACGACTGAGGAGATCCTGTTGCAAACCCCAAAGCACATAACTCTGGTCTTTGGTTTCATCTATGCCTTTTGTAAGGGTAAACCTGCCATTTTCCGCCTGGTACACAGAAGCATAGTGTCCGGTGGCGATAAATTCACAATCCAAAGCATCGGCCCTTTTCAGCAAGGCTCTCCACTTGATATGCGTATTACAAAGAACGCAGGGATTGGGCGTGCGGCCTGCCAGGTATTCATCAACAAAATTCTCTACCACGAAATTTCCAAACTCCTCCCTGATGTCCAGGATATAATGAGGAAAGCCATGTTGAACCGCGGCCATGCGTGCGTCGTTGAAGCTGTCAAGGTTACAGCACCCGGTTTCTTTTTTAGAACCGCCACTGGCCGCATAGTCCCAGGTTTTCATAGTAATCCCCACAACTTCATAACCCTGTTCATGAAGCATCAACGCGGCAACGGTACTGTCGATACCCCCACTCATAGCCACCAAAACTTTTCCTTTTTTACTCATGATAAACGCCTGGAAGCGGCAAAGATACTAAGGCTGGCTAACAAGCGACAAAACGGGCTGTTAAGTTTAAGCTGATGAAATGAACCGGGGATGAGGAAATTCCCTAAATTAGACAGGAACAAAGCTTTTGGCAGGATAAAGAATTGATATGAAAAAACTAACAGCGGCCTTTGATGGCCTTAGATTCTCGGAAACAACCCTACAATATGCGTTGTTCATGGCAAAGAAGTTTGAGGCCCACCTGGTAGGTGTGTTTCTTGATGATTTTACCAGGCATAGTTACAGTGTGGCCGAGATCACGCAGTACAAAGGTTCTTTTGATGCCCATTTGCAAACCATGAACGCGAAAGATGACCAGGCAAGGGATGCTTCGGTTCAACGATTTAATAAAGCCTGCTCAGAAGCCGGCATCAGTTTTTCAATTCACCGCGACAAAAACATCGCCCTCCAGGAATTGCTGCATGAATCTATTTATAGTGATCTTTTGATCATCAGCCGTATGGAAACTTTTACCAGGTTTGAAGAACAGGCGCCCACGCGTTTCATGAAAGACCTGCTTGCCGATGTATTATGCCCGGTACTTGTGGTGCCAACGGAATACCAGGAACCTCAAAAAGCGGTCATGCTGTACGATGGCGAACCTTCCTCTGTGCATGCGGTGAAATTATTCAGTTACCTGAGTGGCGCAAATAAAATGGCAAGCATTGAAGTGCTTTCTGTTCAACCCGAAGAAGACGCACAGCACATACCGGATCAGCGTTTAATGAAAGAATTCATGAACAGGCATTTTCCTGATGCCGGTTATACGGTATTAAACGGCCAGCCGGTTCAGGCGATCATTCACCATCTGGCCGCTCATGACCCTGGCGCCATAGTGGTACTTGGTGCTTACAGGAGAGGGAGGTTGTCGCGGATGTTTCGTCCGAGCATGGCGGATGTATTGATGAAGCAGGTGCAAACACCTTTGTTCATTGCACATGATTAAGTGTTGTTATTTTATACGTTTTTAATGAAACAGATCCTGATTGCATTTGACGGAAATAATTTTTCAAAAGGCGCCATGGATATGGCGGTGCAAATCAACCAGCTCGTACCCATACACATCACCGGCGCTTTTATACCGCAGGTAGATTACCGTAAGCTCTGGAATTTTTCAGGAGCAGATCCAGGTATCGCTGCACCCATGATCGGTAGCGAACACTCCGCGGAGGTGGAGCAGAACATCAAAACTTTTGAGAACATCTGCGAGCAGCACCGTATCAAATACTCCATAAAAAAAGATTACCTGGGTTTTGCTTTGCCTGAACTGAAAAAAGAAACCCGCTTCAATGATGTATTGTTCCTTGGTGGCGAATCTTTTTTCAGCAGCCATGGAGATGATATGAATGATTATATCAGGGAAGCATTGAACCAGTCGGAGTGTCCTATTCTTGTGATCCCTGAAGATTTTCTTTTTCCCAGGAGTATTATCCTGGCGTATGACGGAACTGCGTCTTCAGTATATGCGATCAAGCAGTTTGCCTATTTGTTTCCTGAGTTGTGCAACCAGAGCGCACTGCTCGTATATTCCGATGATAAAGGAGAAGGCATTCCTGACCAGGAAGATATTGCGCTACTGTCATCGCTTCATTTCCCCAATTTACAACTCATAAAACTGGATGCTGACCCCGAAAAAGAATTCAAGGAGTGGATCAGTGAAAAAAGAAGGTCGCTGCTGGTGACGGGATCATTTGGCAGAGGATTGTTTTCGCAATTATTCAGGAAAAGTTTTGTTTCTGAAATTCTGCAGCAACACCTGCTGCCTGTATTTATTGCGCATAAATAATTGTTGGTTGTAATGCTAAGGCGCGGCTACACCAATGGCTGAGAAATACATAAATTTGATACATGAAAGCTTTACGAATTGAAATATTAAACCAAAAAGAACTAAAGCTTATTAAAGGTATGCTGGAACTTAACTTAATCAAAGTGACCGAAGAAAGATTAAATAACATTGTAGAAAAAATAAGGCCCGAACGTTATGCCAGCCCTAGCATATGATTCAACTTTAGTAATTTGGCTGTAATAAAAATGCAATCTTTTTTAGCCAAGCCGGGCGACAAAATATTAAACCTGGAATTCGCCAATCCGTTTACGTTGGAGGCAAGGCTTTCGAGCAAAAGCACTAAATTCAACAAAAGGGTAACTTAAAAAAATATAAAATGATAAAGTCAGTTTTTCTTCACATTGTTTTTATCAGTTTTGGGATGACTGTACACGCACAAACAAAATGGTTCCACACTTATACTGACTCTGCAGCTTTGGTTACTGACGCTACTGAAATTGTCAAAAAGTTTAAAAATGATATAAACAATATTGACACTGCTATTGTTGTTAACCCAACAGTCATACTTAATACACAGCCTTTTTTAATTTTTTACAGCCCAAAATCCAATAAGGTAAACCTTCCATTGTGGCAGCAGCTTTCTGCTGAATCAAAAAACTTTTTTATAACACTTTCAGGTAGCGAGAAGAAAGGGCAAGAATTATTCGGCTTATTTTTCAACGGTTTTTATCTGCCCCATGAATTAGGTCATGCTCTGCAAAAAACACTTACACGGTACAAGTCTACTAACAGCTATGAAAGCGAATATTTAGCAAATATCCTAGGTATGCTTTGGTGGCGCAAACAAGGGAAACACAAGGAATTGAAAAAGTGTTACAAGTTAGCAAAGAAGATTATGATGCAATTGAAAAACCCGGTGCCATCAGGGCAAACAGCCGAACAATACTTTACAGAAAATTATGGAGAAGCTGGTAAAAATCCTTTTGTATATGGGTATATGCAGTTTGGTCAATTTATAAAAATTTATGAGGACAAAAGCTTAACAAACTTTGATACAAAAATTAAAGAGCTTTCAAAACAAAAATAGCCCTGCCCCCTAATATTGGATGAGCTTTGAGTTCGTTTGGCCATAAAATTCTGGCCCAATCTGTCGCAGTAGTTTGGCCTTGATATTTATTCGAAATTCTGACTTGTCGCAATTGAAATTCAATTTCACAAACTTCGAAAAGCCGTCAGGGTTTGTTTACCATTCCCATATTTCAATTGCGTGCAAATTCAATTCATTTTATTAATTCAACATTAATTTTTCTTTTTCTTGTTCCAATGGTAAATGTTGCATTTGTATCTCTGGACAAAAAAATGAATATTTGGTTTTAATTGCTAAAACATTGCTACAGAACTGGAAAATATTTTTTATTGAAGCCGGCGCACTTTCAGAATTTACCGGGCGTTTTTTCACCCAGGGATTTCGTCCGCGTTACGAATTCAGAGAATTTGTAAAGCAGTGTTTCCTCATTGGCTACCAGTCACTGGCATTGATCGCATTGACCGCATTTATCATGGGCCTTGTGCTTACTATGCAATTGAGGCCCTCACTTGTAGCATACGGAGTGGAATCACAACTGCCTGCCATGGTGGGCATAGCCATAGTAAGAGAGATTGGTCCGGTATTAACCGCCTTGATCTTTGCCGGGAAAATTGGCAGCAGCATTGGTGCGGAACTAGGCTCCATGAAGGTCACAGAGCAGATCGATGCCATGGAAGTATCCGGGACCAATCCATTTAAATACCTCGTGGTAACGCGGGTATTTGCTGCTACCCTGATGATGCCCATACTGGTCATGTTGTCCATCTGCATTTCTTTGTTTGGTTCCTATCTGGGCGTGAACATCAGGGGCGTGACCAGTTTTCATCTTTTCTGGACACAGATTTTTGATTTTCTCAAATTCAGCGATATCATTCCGGCCTTTATCAAATCCTTCTTTTTTGGTTTTGCCGTAGGGATCATTGGCTGTTATAAAGGTTATTACAGTAGTAAGGGCACGGAAGGTGTGGGCAGGTCGGCTAATTCAGCGGTGGTGGTTGCTTCTGTTGTGGTTTTTATCATTGACCTGATTGCAGTTCAGATAACTGACGTTTTAGGTTTAAATTAGCGCCATGCGTTCACAGCCAGCTTCTTTACCCCTTGCCCCTGGAAAACAGGACCAAACTGTGATTGAAGTAAAGGATTTGAACAAAGCATTCGGCGATAACAAGGTGCTGCAAGGTTTTAACCTGGAATTGAAAAAAGGGGAGAACCTGGTAGTTCTTGGAAAATCCGGCTCCGGGAAATCCGTGCTCATCAAATGCATCATCGGTTTGCTGGCTCCGGATAAAGGAAGCATCCATGTATTAGGTGAATCCATTCCTGATCTGAACGAATCTGAACTCGACAAAATTCGTGTGCAGATCGGATTTTTATTTCAAAGCAATGCCTTGTATGATTCAATGACCGTTAGGGATAACCTGGAATTTCCATTGCGCCGTCACTGGATGCAAAATGCTACACAGGATGTTGATGAGATGGTGATGGAAGCCTTGTCGGATGTGGGACTGGTACATACCGTGGACATGATGCCCATAGAACTGTCTGGCGGCATGCGCAAACGCATTGCACTGGCAAGAACGTTGATACTGAAACCCGGGATCATATTGTATGATGAACCCACAACAGGCCTGGACCCGATCACCGCGCGCGAGATCAGTGAATTGATCGTGGACATACAGAAAAAATACAAGGCATCATCACTGATCATCACACATGATATGAGATGTGTTGAGATCACGGCAGACAGGGTCATTATCCTGGTCAATGGACGTTGTTATGCAACAGGCAGTTTTGAAGAGTTAAAAAGATCAACGGATCCTCAGGTAAAACATTTTTTTGATTAGTTATGGCAAAAAAACTTGCAAACCATTTTCGACTGGGCATTTTTGTATTAGCCGGATTGTTTTTCCTGGTGTTGTTGCTGTATATGATCGGCAAAAATGAAAACATCTTCGGTTCCACTTTTGTTTTAAAAGCGCGGTTTGAAAATATCAATGGACTGATGCCTGGAAACAATGTGCGGTTTGCAGGCATCAATACAGGAACGGTAAAAGACATTGCAGTATTAAACGACAGCACCATTGAAGTGACCATGCTGATAAAGGAAAAAATGAAACCCTTTATTAAAAAAAATGCAATTGCTACGATTGGGTCGGATGGACTGATGGGAAACAAATTGGTGAACCTGACTGCTTCAAAAATCAGCGCGGAGGAAGTAAATGAAAATGATATTTTGCTTAGCGGCAAAGCAGTTGATACAGACGAACTGATTAAAGTTATGGGCGGCGCCACCGATGATCTGGCCCTGATTGTTACTGGATTAAAAACTACGATAAACAAAATCAATAACAGTGCAGCTTTCTGGGATGTGATGAATGATGCTTCACTACCGGTGAACCTCAGGTCATCCCTGATGAATGTAAAACAATCTACTGCCGGCATGAACAACATGGTGAATGATCTGCAGGCCATGGTGCGGCATGTGCAATCAGGAAAGGGATCGATTGGTTCGCTCCTGGTGGACACCACCTTCGCACACAATTTAAATGAAGCAGTGGAAAGAGTCAAGCGGGCAGGAAACATGGCCGATTCCATCTCGATCCAGGTGACAACACTTGTAAGGAATATTGACAGAAATCTCAATCATGGCGAAGGCATTGCTACTGCTTTGTTACGCGACACTGCAATTGTGCATCGTATGGAAAACAGTTTGCAGAACATTCAAAAAGGCACAGAAGCTTTTCACCAGAATATGGAAGCACTCAAAACCAATTTTCTCTTCAGAGGTTATTTCAGGCGGCAGGATCAACAGAAAAAAAAGCAGGCGCCTGAAGATTAACGAACAAGTTAATGGCTCACCAGCGTGCCACCAGTTTCAAATTCACCAGTCTTGGTGTTAACCGGTTGGGCATGGTAAAAATATTATTTGCAAAATCTTTGATCAACAGGTAAGAGATCGTATTTGGCCGGTCAATCAGGTTAAATACTTCAAGACTCAGCCAGATGTTGTCAAAATTGCGGAAGGGTGAATGGCTTCTCCTGTTCATTTTTTCAGCATCCAGCAACAATGCGCTGAAACCAATGTCAATTCTTAAATAGGGTTCGATCCTGAGTGCATTCCTGTATTTGATGTTTCCTGGAATGTTATAGGGAAGATTGGATCCATACAGCGTATTGATGTAAACTTTAAAATTTTTATTGGTGGAAAGATAATCCTGGAAAAACATGCCGAAAGTGAGGAACCTGTCGGTAGGTCTTCTCAACCACCCGTTTTGCACCAGGGCACTGTCAACAGGTTTATTCATCGAGTCAAGTGTATAAGTCCGGAAAAAATCATTTTCCAGGTCTTCTCTTGTTCTCATAAACCCTATGCTGATCCAGCTCTCCGCGTCTTTCACCAGTTCTCCGAACAAGCGCATTTCCAACCCGGTTGCGTAGGCTTTTGCCATGTTTTCTCCGAAATAACGCACACGCACATTGTCGATATCATAAGGAACTACGTTGGTCATGGACTTATAATAGGCTTCCGCACTCAGTCTTAATGGCCGGTTGAAACCATAAAAATTGTAATCCAGCCCCAACACGCCTTGCCAGCTTTTTTGCGCCTTAACACTGGTGTTCACCGTGCCATCATACCTTCTTAGTTCACGGTAGAAGGGTGGTTGATGATAGGCACCGGCGGCTGCTCTTAAAACAATATCTTTTTTCCATGCCGGTTTAATAGAGGCAGCTATGCGCGGCGAAAAAAGCAATTCATTATTCAGATCATTATAGTTGAAACGGAGGCCCGCGGAAACTGTATAGGTTGAAGAATCGCTGTTGATGATTATGTTATCCTGTATATAACCGCTGAAACGGTTCACTTGTATATCCGCTTTTGATTTGATCACTTTGCTCATTTCAAACAATGCAGGATTGTAAGGAAGGGAATAGCCGGCAGAATCCTGGTACTCCCATTCATTCAGTTGATCACTGATGTTGGTCCTGTCATATCCCAGTCCCCATTGCAGGGAATGATTCGATCTGTCGAGACTTCCTTTATGCGAAAAATTATAATTGATGATGTTCAACCGGTTCCTTGCAAAGGTCTGGCTCAAACCTGCACCCAAAGGGTTTACGATCACGCCATAAGAAGCGCTGGAATTATCAAAATCACGGTTGCCGAAAAGATAAGCGCCTGCAATGTCAATGTTTTCTTCTTCGTTGTTTTCAAACCTGGAAGCAAGCCATTTCAGTTTCAGATTTTTTAATGGCTGATAAGTGGTAGATAACCCGATCATGCCGGTGGAATACGCATCTTTTTCTCTGCCTTCAAACCAGATATCCACACCAAGATTGGCTGTAAAAAAAGGAGAGAAGATGCTCGAGGTGAGCTGGCTGAATTCAGGTATCAGCGTGAATTTTGTTCTTGAAACATTACCAAGCAATTCAGCGCTCCATTTTGCATTCAGCTGGTAATTGATAAGCGCCTGGAAATCTGAAGATGATGGCGTGTAGCTGCCCTGGGTTTCCTGCCGGCTCAGCAGGTTTCGGTTGCTTCGGTTTCTAAGTCCCAGTACATAAGAAAAACGGTTGTTGTTTCCAGCACCTTCAAGATGAAAACCCTGTTCAAGAATACTTACATAAGCAGAACCACCGAAGCGCCGCGGCCTGTTGTACTGGATATCCAGTACAGAGCTCATTTTATCGCCATACTTTGCCTGGAATCCACCATTATAAAAATTGATATTGCGCACCATTTCGGGGTTGATGAAACTCAAACCTTCCTGCTGGCCACTGCGTACGAGATAAGGACGGAAGATCTCGAAATCATTAACATAGATCAGGTTCTCATCATAACTACCGCCCCTTACATTGTACTGTGATGTTAATTCATTGTTTGACCCTACAAAAACTTTCAGCATGCTTTCCACTCCCATAGTGGGTGATGGAATATTGATGACTGATTTAGGATTGATCCGTATCAGGCCTGTTTCCGTGCGTTCTCTTTGTTCTCTTACAATTACTTCTTCCATTACCGAACCGGCAATTTCCATCCGGATGGTAATGTGTTCCTGTTCATCTGCGTTGAGCAAAAAGTTTTGTTGCACGGTTCTGTAACCAGGATTTGAAAACAAAATTGCTATTGCCCTGTCTGAAGGAACCTGGATGGTGAATCTTCCCGAATCGTTTGTGATAAAAATCTTTTGCTGTCCAAGCATGTTCACGGACACACCCTGAAGCGGTCTTTCATTTTCGTCAAGCACCAGCCCTTGAATCGTTGCGGGTGTTTTTTGTGCAAAACTGCCTAACGTAAGGAATAAGGAAAGGAAAATGAACAGGCAGCGGGGTTTCACACAGTAGATTTGCGATAAAAATAAATGTTTCACCCTGAAAATGCTAATCTTAAACTAACTGGAATCTTCAGGAAGGAGGTTAGCTGATGCTTTTTAGCTTTTTAATGGTACCTGCAGGATCGTTTGAACGGAAAACCGTGTTACCCGCAACCAGAACGTGTGCTCCGGCTTCAACAATGGATCGTGCATTTTCAAGTGTTACGCCACCATCTATTTCAATCTGAACCTGCAGTTGGTGATCGTCGATCATTTTTCTCAGCGCCCTTGTCCGTTCCAGCGTACGTTCAATAAACTGCTGGCCGCCAAAACCAGGATTTACACTCATGAGACAAACCAGGTCGATATCACCCAAAACATCTTTTATGGAATCAATGGTCGTGTGGGGGTTCAATGCAACACCCGCTTTCATGCCCAAACTTTTTATCTGCTGGATGTTGCGGTGCAGGTGGTGGCAGGCTTCAATATGAACAGTAAGGATATCCGCACCGGCTTTTTTAAAAGCTTCCGCATACTTTTCCGGTTCAAGGATCATCAAGTGTACATCACAGACTTTTGAAGTTGCCTTCCTGATATGTTCAATAACAGGGAAACCAAAACTGATGTTCGGAACAAACCTTCCATCCATCACATCCAGGTGAAACCAGTCGGCCTCACTTGCATTGAGCATGTCGCAGTCTTGCTGCAGGTTTAAAAAATTGGCTGAAAGGAGTGAAGGAGCAATCAGTGGCATGTGGAAATTTTTGGGGATGCGCGCAAGCTAATAAAATTACCGGAGTTTTTCGGCAGCCTGCCGGGCATCCACCAGGTCTTTATCCAGTGCATAGGCACTCTGGTAATTGGCTTTTGCTTCCCCGATAAACCCACGTGCTTCCTGGCTTTTGGCCAGCCAGAAAAAGAACAGCGCATTGGCAGGTGCCACACGAAGTCCCACTTCAAAATTGCGTTGTGCATCTTCAAATTTTTTCTGGCGAAATAGGATGATGCCTTTTTCCAGGTAAGCATCGTTAAAATTATAATTCGCTTTTATGGCATCATTATACAATCGGAGTGCCTCCGTAGCATTACCGATGTTGGAATAATAAAGCCCGCGGGTGAAATAGGCTTTTTCAATATTGGAGGCACGGGCTTTTACCAGGGAATCAGTTAACAACAATACCTTTTCATTACGCCCCATGGCATATTCATAGGCAAGATCATAGGCGAGGTCAGGATCGGAAGGAGCGAGGCTATATGCTTTTTCAAGGTATAGCAAACTTTCTTCATTCTTGTTTTGCTCACCAAGGATCTCGGATTTGATGGTAAGCGCATCCAACTGTCCGGGAAATTGTTCCAGGATATAATCAATGATCTTTATCGCTTCATCATACATTTCTTTTTGCTGGTAACCTCTTGCCAGTCCAACATGAAGTGCAATACTTTCAGGCATGCGTTTAATGGCATCTTCTAAAAAAACAATGGCAGAATCTGTGTGTTTATTTTTTAAAATGGTGGTAAGGCTCAACCCGTATTTTTCCTGTGGATTTAAATTCCATGCCTTCCTGATATCAGCTTCAGCCAGCGCTTTTTGATTTTCCTGGAACAGCAGGGTTCCCCGGCGGTAATAGAGTTCAGGGTTGGAAGGGTTGGATGCAATGCTGTCGGTGAGCGCACTGTAAGGTTCCTGTTTAAGAAGATCCCCCTCTTCCTGGTTATTACAGGAGACGCAGACTACAAGTGTAACAAACAGTATGATCTTATGCATAGTATAATTAAAGGTTCCGGCTGCCAGCCTTTTCGGTTTTCCGAAATAAGGTTTCCTTCATCAACGCACTATTGGCCGTGAAGGTATTTCATTTTCCAAAGTTTTGACATCTTAAACTTAGGAATGGGTGGTGATTTGTAAACGTTTTGAATATTAAACCTTAAAAGTATTCTGCACCAGACACAAGCTGATGATCATAATAATAATTTGATTTGACATCCTGCTGTTGTAGATTTGGCCAACCAAAATCAAAAGCATGAACGCTGAACTTTATAATGCACTATTGCACATTCATAGTGTTGGTCGCTGGGTAGTGCTGTTATTATTGATCTTTGCCATCTTCAACAGCCTGATTGCCGGCAGAAGGCCTTATATCCGAACAGATAACAGGCTTGGATTGTTTAACACGATTGCTGCAGATATTATGTTGGTGGTAGGCATCGTATTGTATTTTGTAGGTACTATGGGGTATCAGCTGATTGAGAAGAATGGCGGCATGTCGGTTGTAGTGAAAGATCCAACACTTAGGTTTTATGTACTTGAACACATCATTGGGATGGTCATTGCCGTGGTGTTGATCCATATTGGCAAGGCCCAGGGAAGAAAATCGATCAGCGATAAATCGAAACATACCAGGACCATCATATTTTACCTGCTTGCCTTACTCATCATTCTTGCATCCATTCCATGGCCTTTCCGGGAAATAGGTGTGGATAGAGGGTGGTATTAAATACTGCCTCTTTTTCCAAGTTCGATCACTTCGCAATCTTTTATATCTGAACCGTCAACAGCAAACCTGATGACGGTTTTTATTTTATGCCATCCCTGGTTGCCTGCCGCACCGGGGTTCATGTGCAAACACTGCAACTGATCATCATACATGATCTTTAGTATGTGTGAATGCCCGGAGATGAAAATTTTTGCACCAGAAGATTTGATCTCGTTTGCAACTCCTGGTTCGTATCGTTTAGGATAACCACCAATGTGTTTGATCATCGCTTTTACCTGCTCACATTCAAAAATTAGCAACTCGGGAAACAGGGACCTGATATCCCCTCCGTCGATGTTACCAAAAACACCTCTTAAAGGTTTAAAGGCCTTCAACTGATCTGCTATGAGTGATGTTCCAAAATCCCCGGCATGCCAGATCTCATCGCAATTTTTAAAATGATCAAAGACGGCAGGATCCAGAAAATGATGGGTGTCTGATAACAATCCAATGCGCGTCATGAATCTCTTGCTTTATTTATTAACTTAATCACAGCGCAATAATTTGAACACAAACCTGTATTCTTATTGAAGCAACTTTTTGTAGGCGGCTGTAAAATAATTGTCACTCCCATCGGTACGGTGCACCAGTTCGCCCTGCTCGTTGAATATAAAGGTTGCCGGAATGCCGCTCACCCGCAGCATTGCCGGAAGTTTTTCTACCGGGTAGTACAAAGGCATATCCAGCTTCCTGGATTTTGAATATTTCTTTGCTTTGTCAAAACTGTTATCCAGCGAAAGCATGATGAACGCTACTTTTGAGCTGTCGACCGAATGGTATAATTTATCAATGGAAGGCATTTCTCTCCTGCATGGCGGGCACCAGGATGCCCAGAGGTTTAAAAAAAGCTTTTTGCCATGAAAGCTGCTGAGTTCAACAACATTGCCCTGCTCGTCTACCATTTTAAAATCAGGTATTGCTTTGGCGGAATGCTGATCGGTGTTTTGTAATGCAGTGGGAGTTCCTTCTCCTGCAACTGGGATACGGTTTGTGTTACAGGACAGCATGAGTACACTCATGATGAGTCCCGTTATTGTGGTTTTCATGCCATAAATATAATCTGCGGTTTTCAGAACTTAAAATCCTGGCCCATATTTCCATGATTACAGGATCAAGAAATGTGAAAATCTTACCTTATGCACCTGGGTGACAAAGAATACATCCATTGGCAAGCTTTCGCTAATTTTACTACTGCGGATCAGATTTGCTTTACCATATTGCAGTTGAAGCCGGTTCATAAATACAGACTATATGCCTTATTATCATAAACAGGGGATCATTCCTCATAAACGACATACTCAATTTCGTAAACCAGACGGAGGTTTATATTCCGAACAACTGTTTTCCACGGAAGGATTTTCAAATGATTATTCTTTATTGTACCATGTGCATCCTCCAACGCAGATCATTAAAACAGGCAAGCCTGTTGATGTAAGTCCAAAAATTGCCGAAGAGAAAATGCTCAGCCACAGGAGTTTTGAAGGATTTAAGATCAAGCCTGCCAAAGATTACCTTGACAGCCGGATACCCGTTCTTGTTAATAATGATGTACATATTGTGCTGGCTGCACCTCAGCGGGGCATGAAGGATTATTTTTATAAGAATACCGATGCGGATGAAATGATCTTTATTCATGAAGGCAGTGGTGTGTTGCATACGTTGTATGGTGAACTCAATTTTGGATATGGAGATTATCTTGTCATCCCCAGAGGCACCATTTACCAGATCCATTTCAGTACGGCAAATAACCGGCTTTTTATCTGTGAGTCTTTCAGTCCCATTCGTTTTCCAAAACGCTATTTGAGTAAATATGGACAGTTACTGGAACATGCCCCATATTGCGAGCGGGATATCAGGGCGCCACAAAACCTGCAAACGCTGGATGAAAAAGGTGATTTTGTAATCAGGGCAAAAAAGAAAGGCAACCTGTATGATCTTCATTATGGAAGTCATCCTTTTGATGTGGTAGGATGGGATGGCTATTGCTATCCTTATGCTTTTTCCATTCATGATTTTGAACCCATCACCGGCAGGGTACACCAGCCGCCACCTGTACACCAGACCTTTGAGGCACGCAACTATGTTGTGTGCAGTTTTGTACCGCGGTTATATGATTATCACCCAGAAGCAATTCCTGCTCCATACAATCATAGTAATATCGATAGTGATGAAGTTTTGTATTATGTTGACGGCGATTTTATGAGCCGGAAAAATGTTACCAGGGGCATGATCACGCTTCATCCTGCAGGCATTCCGCATGGCCCGCATCCTGGTGCTGTTATTAAAAGTATTGGTAAAAAGGAAACGCAGGAACTTGCTGTAATGGTAGATACTTTTCACCCGCTGATGCTGACAAAGCAAGCGCTGGATATTGAGAATGAGGGGTACATTATGAGCTGGGCTGAATAAAGGAGGGTGGTTGAATAACAACTGTTCAACAATTATTAAACGATTGCTTTTTGAACCACGGAGGCACAAAGGCACGAAGGATCACGGAGTCCACCAATTCCTTAAAAAGGCCATCCTGATATTCGAAGGTTGTTCAAGTGGATTGGCCTTTAAGATTTCGTCAAGAATAGCCTTCAGGTATGCCAGGGTTTTTTCATTGGTCATTACTTCGTTCTGATCAAATCTTTCTATGATCATTTCATAGCGGTACTTATAAATTTCTAACAGGTTTTTTTTGTGCTTTCCGTTCAGGAGTGAAAGATCTTCCTTGTACCGGTTTTCAATCGCTGATAAAAATTCTTTGTCTTTTTGAGGATCATTTTTTAAAGGCGTAAAGGGAATATCCTGGGCTTCCGGTGAAAGTGTCAACAGGGCAAGGAGGCAAAAGAATAGGAAAGATTTCATTTCAGCGGTTAGGCTGACAATATAAGTCATGAATTTCAAAATGGAAAAGATGTGAATATTTAAAAGCATGTCGCTGATTTTTGAAACATCATTATATTTATTAAAACAAAAATGCTTTGATATGGTAAAAATCTCAGATTTAAAAGAAGGGGATCTGGTTCAGGTAATTTTTGAAGGAGAAGAAAGACCTGGCAAAGTAGTAGATGTGAGCAAGGGTGAAAACCTGGCTTGTGTGAACAACGGGATCCAGGATTTCTGGTATGCACCGGCAGACATAGTCCCCATTCCATTAACCGGACAAAAACTCCAGGATCTGCTGGGTTTTGAAAAAGTGGAGGACAGCGAAGGCGTAAAATATAAAAAGGGTCCGTTCAGGGTGCTGGTCCACGATCCGGGAAATTATACCAATATTGAGGTCTGGTACCGTGAAGACCGCAGGCATTTTGAC
>MWYV01000032.1 GCA_002050435.1 Chitinophagales bacterium 33-2
GGTTTAATTCACACCTTCTCCTGTTTTTCTTCTTTTGCTGGATAGTTTCGATCGCATGCGTTCCCTGCTCACTTTAAATCCGGGTCCATCACGCGCTGTGTTCTTGGAAGAAATACCTGTAGACGGCTTAACAACAGATGATACGGTTTCATTGAAGAAAAGAGTACACGACCTTATGGCTAAACGCCTTGAAGAATACAATTATAGTTGGAAGATCCAGGAAAAAGAAGAAAAACAGGAGAAGGTGTGAATTAAACCCGTCCCGTCATTGCCTCCTCCTTATTTTTACAAACATGTTTGCAGAAGTCATTATACCATTGGCCTTGCCCAAAAACTATACATGGAGAATTCCTGAAAATATGTTGTCCCGTCTTCAAACGGGTTGCCGTGTAGAAGTAAACCTGGGGAAAAATAAAAAGTATGCAGGTGTTGTCAAACGCATTCACTCCGAAAAGCCTGAGTTTTTTGAACCAAAGGAAATTCTCAGCCTGCTGGATCCGGAACCTGTAATTCAAAATTTCCAGTTGGAATTATGGTCATGGATGGCTTCCTATTATATGTGCACTGAGGGTGAAGTGATGGCAGCAGCACTGCCTGCCCATTTTAAATTATCGAGCGAAACCATATTGATCTTCAACGAAGAATACGGTGATGATTTTTCAGCGCTTGATAATGATGAATACCTGGTTGCAGAAGCGTTGTTGATGAAGCACGAACTGAAACTTACCGAAGTGCAGCAGATCCTCGATGTAGCCCATGTGTACCCCATCGTAAACCGGTTGATCTTGAAGAAAATCTGTTTTGTCTGGGAATCACTGAAACAAAGTTTCCAACCCAGGAAAGAAAGTTTTGTATTGCTGGATCCATTGTATGATAATGAAGAAAAGCTTTCCGAATTGCTGAACAATTTTGGGAGGGCGCCGAAACAAATGGAATTGCTGCTGGCTTACCTGCATCTTATAAAGCAGCAGGGCGAAGTAAGCAAACCGGAATTATTGAAAAAATCAGGTGCTTCAGATGCACAATTAAAAGGTTTGTCAGACAAAGGCATTTTAAAAATTGAAAAGCGAAATGTCGACCGGATCATTTACGGACCAAAAGATATCCAAATAGATTTTGAATTAAATACAGCTCAGGAAGCAGCACTTAAAAGTCTTGATGCGCTTTTTCTAACCAAACAGGTTTGTCTTTTACATGGCATCACCTCCAGCGGTAAAACCCATATTTACATCAGGCTTATTGAAAGATATTTAAGAAAAGGCCAGCAAGTTTTATATATGCTGCCCGAGATCGCGCTGACCTCACAGATCATTCGCAGGTTGCAGAAACATTTTGGAGGATACATTGGTATTTATCATTCGAAATTCAGCCAGAATGAAAGAGTGGAGATCTGGAACAAGATCAAATCCGGTGAACTAAAAATTGTTCTGGGTGCACGCTCTTCTCTTTTTCTTCCTTACCAGGATCTTGGTTTTATCATTTGTGATGAAGAGCATGACACTTCTTACAAACAACAGGACCCTGCCCCGCGTTACAATGCGAGGGATGCTGCCATTTATCTTGCTTCTATTACCCAATCTAAAGTTTTGCTTGGCAGTGCCACTCCTGCGCTTGAAACTTATTATAATGCAAAAAAAGAGAAATACGGATTGGTTGAACTCCTGGAAAGGTTTGGTGATGTGCAGTTGCCCAATATGGAACTGATTGATACTAAAAAGATCTTTAAAAAGCCGGGTGAAAAAATCATGTTATCGTCGCTATTGCTGGAATCCATTCATGGGGCAGTTGCAAATAAAAAGCAGGTGATTTTGTTTCAGAACAGAAGAGGCTATGCACCTTATCAGGTATGCGGCATGTGCGGCACGGTAACCGGCTGCAGGCAGTGCGATGTTTCATTAACCTTTCATAAGTTTTCCAATAAGCTGGTTTGCCATTATTGCGGAACAGTATATCCCACTTCAGCTACCTGCCAGGCATGCGGAAGCGATAAACTGGTGCAAAAGAATTTTGGTACAGAAAAGATCGAAGAAATGCTATCAGAGCAATTACCGGATCTGAGGATATCGAGAATGGATTATGATACGGTGAAAAATAAAAACGCGCACGATGTATTGATTCAGCAGTTTGAGCAAAAAAAGATTGATGTGCTTGTGGGCACACAAATGGTGGTGAAAGGTCTTGATTTTGATCATGTGGGCCTGGTTGGAATCATTGATGCCGATGCTTTGTTGCATTTTGCAGATTTTCGGGTAAATGAAAGAGCCTTCCAGATGATGGAACAGGTGAGCGGGCGTGCAGGGAGAAGAGGTGAGCCCGGCAGGGTGATGATACAAGCCCTGAATACTCTGCATCCCGTACTCCAGCATGTTGTAAGGCATGATTATACAGGAATGTTTCTTGAAGAAATAGAAAAACGCAAACAGTTTTTTTATCCCCCTTTTTCAAGGATCATCCAATTACAATTCAGGCACAGGGATAGAGATGTGGTTACGGATGGGGCCAATGTTTTTGCAAGAAATCTTGGTGCTGTTTATGGGAAATATATGGTTGGTCCGGCAGAACCTGTCATCAACAGGGTAAGGAATATGTTTTTAATGGAAATTTTATTTAAACTGCCAAGAGATGCAATGAAAATTGCCACCTGTAAAGAAGACATCTTAAAACAAACTGCTCAACTGCATGCGATTCCAAAATTTCGTCGCCTGGTAATTGTGCCCGACGTGGATGCATTATAAATTTTCTAATGAAGATACTGGAGAACATATCGCTTAAACCCTTTAACAGCTTTGGCATTGATGCAGTGGCGGCATACTTTGCTTCATTTAATTCGGATGATGAACTGGAAGCTTTATTAAGATCGGAAACAGCCATCAATAACCATTGCCTGGTTTTGGGTGGTGGCAGCAATATTTTACTGACGAAAGACTTTCCGGGCCTGGTCATGAAAAATGAGATCAAAGGAATTGAGGTTGTTAATGAAACCGAAGATCAATTCATCATTAAAGCAGGCGCAGGCGAGAACTGGCACCAACTGGTTTTGCATTGTGTGGAACAGGGATATGCCGGACTTGAAAATCTTTCACTCATTCCAGGAAACGTGGGCGCATCACCCATGCAGAATATTGGCGCTTATGGAGTGGAGATCAAAGACGTATTTGAAGCGCTGGAAGCATTCCATATTAAGGATAAGAGCATAGAGAAATTTGACAGGGAAGCCTGTTCTTTCGGATACAGGGAAAGTGTATTTAAAAATAAATATAAAGGTCAGTTTATCATTACTTCTGTCAGTTTTCGTTTGAATAAGCAACCATTGTTCAATACTACTTATGGTGCCATTCAACAGGAACTGGAAAGGATGAATGTTCAGGAGTTGAGTATCAGGGCGGTTTCGCAGGCAGTGATCAATATCAGGTCGTCCAAACTGCCCGATCCAAAACTTATTGGAAATGCAGGCAGCTTTTTTAAAAATCCTTTTGTCAGTATGGAGCAGTTTGAGTTGCTGAAGGATAAGTTTCCATCCATTGTGGCCTTTCCATTAGAGGGTGGTAATTTCAAACTGGCTGCCGGCTGGCTGATCGAGCAATGTGGTTGGAAGGGATTCAGGCAGGGAGATGCCGGCTGTTATCCAAAACAGGCGCTTGTTCTGGTTAATTATGGAAGTGCAAAAGGAGCAGAAATACTGGACCTTAGCGAAAAAATTATCCGTTCTGTGGAAGCTAAATTTGGTGTGGTGCTGGAAAGAGAAGTAAACATCATTTAAAAAATAATTTTGATCAGAAGCTTTTTATTTACCGGATTATTTTTTATCGGACTTCATTCAATAGCACATTATGATACCATTCACCTGAAGGAAGTAGCACATCCGGCGATGAACACTGAAAAGAACCCACAAGCTATTTTTTTACAGGTGGGCGGATCAGCGCCATTTCTTTCCCTGAAGTATGACAGACGGTTTAAAAAACGAAAAAATGGCTTTGGCTTCAATATTGGCTTTGGCTTATTTGGTTTTGAAGAACAGCTGGTAAAATCTATACCCTTTTCCATCAATTTTCTGGCTGGTAAAAGCAATCATTTTGTTGAAGTAGGTGCAGGTGCCAGTTTTGTTACAGCTACCGTTTCCTGGTTCAGAAAACCAATTCCTGGAAATGGATTTATTTATCATACAAATTTTGGTTATCGCCACCAGCCTTCAAAAGGAGGCTTTTTGTTCAGGGTCGGACTCGCACCGGTATTTGGTCCGAACACCCGATCGGGGTATTTTCTGAGTTCCTATATGGGATTAGGATTTACGTTTCCATCCGCACGAAAAGCCCACTGAAATAAAATTGTCATGTTTATTAAATCATTCATATTATTATTGCATATAAATACCAACCATGATTAAGAAGTTCGCTATCCTCACATTTTGTTGCCTGGGTTTTTTATTTACCAAAGCACAGGTGACAGATACCATCCGTTTAAGCGAAATGAGTAAAGGTCCTAAGATTGTAACAGACAGGGCCCCTCAGGCTTTGTATTTTCAATTAGGGGGATCGGGACCGATTTTGTCTGCCAACTACGACAGAAGGTTTGCGAAGACTTTAAATGGTGCCGGCTTTGCAGTAGGTTTAGGTTATTGGAATATAGGGGGCGAAAGTATGTTTTCAGTTCCTGTTTCCCTCAACTATTTATTCGGCAGGAAATCGCATTTTATTGAAATTGCAGGTGGCACCACTTTTATATCAGCCAGTGTATTGGACTGGACTGGTGAAAACGAGAATGAAACCGGCTTTATTCATCATATTAACCTTGGTTACAGGCACCAGCCAGCAGCAGGTGGATTTTTCTTCAGAGGTGGGTTTAGTCCTTTATTCTACCAGGGGGAAGCCAATATGTCGTTCTATTTAGGTTTCGGTTATAATTTTTAAAAACAACTTGGTTAGTGGTGTTGTAAATTGTTTTGCCACGAAGACGCGAAGGCGCTAAGGGTTTTGAACCAGGAACCTGCCTTCGCTTTGGCGGGGATGCGTTCAACAACTGTTCAACAACCATTCAACTCCTAATTATAATCATCTTCATCAAATTCATCATCAAAAGATCCTGAAGCCTGTATATTCAACATGCTGCCCATCAGGTCTTTAAACTCCACTGAAGTTTCCAGAATTTTTTTGCTGATCACAGAGTAAGCTGAAAGTCCGTGCAACACAAATTCCATCAGCAAGGCTGTTTCAGTTTCGTTTGCTTTAGGATAAAACTTTTTAACAAGTGCATGTAAACCGTCAACATTGTATAACAGGTTGATCTTATCGCGGTCTTTGGTTCCGAAAAAAACATTCAGGTGGTTGCCCTGGTCAAACCATTTGATAATTGATTTATACGGATTTTCTTCAGGTTGCGGAGCATCTGGTTTTTTTGAAACTCTTTTTTTAAGCAGTTCCGGATTCGGGAAATAATTGATGAACTGTGTTCTGAAAGCCCGATCGAGCAGGTTCATGGCTACCTGGTAAGGACCTTCCTGTTCTCCTTCATAAACCAGTTCGATTTTCCCCGTTATGGAAGGAATAATCCCGACCAGATCACTGATCCAGACCTGGCTCTTTTTTTCTTTATTTATTATAGTTCTTCTCTCCGCTGCACTCATGGCATTTTCAAGTGCTGAAATGGTGAGCCTGGCACTGACACCACTTTTCTTATCAACAAATTCACTGGCCCTTGCTTCAAAAGCTACCTGCTCCACAATTCTTTTTACAAGATCACTCAGGTTTATTTTTTCTTTTTGTTCCGCGGTGATGGCTGCTTCCTGTTCCGTTATGGCCAAAGCATTTTCCAATGATTTAGGATAGTGCGTGAGTATCTGGCTTTCGATGCGGTCTTTTAATGGCGTAACAATTGAACCGCGATTGGTATAATCTTCGGGGTTGGCTGTAAAAACAAATAAAATATCAAGTGGCAACCTGAGTTTAAATCCGCGTATCTGAACATCGCCTTCTTCAAGAATATTAAATAGTGCCACCTGGATCCGCGCCTGCAGGTCAGGTAGTTCATTAATAACAAAAATGCTGCGGTTGCTTTTGGGAATGATGCCGTAATGGATCACCCTTTCATCAGCAAAACTGAGCTTGAGGTTTGCCGCTTTTATTGGATCAATATCACCGATAAGATCCGCAACACTCACATCCGGAGTGGCCAGTTTTTCACCATAACGCTGGCTGCGATGGATCCATTCAATTGGAGTGTCATCCCCTTTTTCATGAATCAGGTCTTTTGAAAATTTTGATATGGGACGAAGCGGGTCATCATTGATCTCACTACCGGTGATGACTGGAATGTATTCATCCAGCAACTCCATCATCTGCCTTGCCATACGTGTTTTCGCCTGTCCGCGTAAACCAAGGAAAAGAATATTGTGTTTGCTTAAAAGCGCTCTTTCCACGTCAGGTATCACAGAGTCTTCATAACCGATGATCCCTGAAAATGTTTCTTCGCCCTGCTCCAGTCTTTTCACCAGGTTGTATCTTAATTCTTCCTTGATGGTTCTTGATTGATAGCCTGCCTCTTTTAATTCCCTGATGGTATTGATTCTTTTTATGTCCATGATTTCATCATCTTTTTTTCGTGCGCACACGAATTTTAATTTTTCTGGCATTGTTTGCAAATCAAATAAAAATGGAATTGAGGATCGAGTTTACTTGTTTTATTTTTCCTCATACTTATTCCATCTAATAAAGCGTTTTTCGCTTACCGCTTTCAAAGTCTTTAAAAATAAAAGCACCCAGTTTATCCAGGCTTGCAAAATAGGCCTTTCCATTATTTGTTTCTGTGAACTCCTGCACAAACCTTTGTAGGTAAGGATCTGTTGCGATCATGAAAGTGGTGATCGGGATCTTTATTTTTTTGCATTGAGCGGCAAGATTCAGACAACGGCTGGTGACTTTCCTGTCAAGACCAAAACTGTTCTTATAATATTTCCTTCCGATCTTAAGGCAGGTAGGTTTGCCATCGGTGATCATGAAGATCTGTTTATTTGGATTCTTCCTTCTTCTTAAAATATCCATTGCCAGTTCTAGTCCGGCTACTGTGTTGGTATGATAGGGACCCACCTGCAGGTAGGGCAGGTCCTTGATCTCTACCGGCCATGCATCGTTACCGAAAACAACAATATCCAGTGTGTCTTTTGGATATTTTGTGGTGATCAGTTCACTCAGTGCCATGGCTACTTTTTTTGCAGGTGTGATCCTGTCCTCACCATAAAGGATCATAGAGTGTGAAATATCGATCATCAGCACAGTGGATGTTTGTGCCTTGAAATCTGTTTCCCTGATCTGGAGGTCATCTTCATTCATTGTAAATGAGTCCAGGCCGTGATTGATCTGTGCATTGCGGATGGATTCTGTAAAATCGATCTGCTCCAGCAGGTCACCAAACTGAAAGGGTCTAGTATCCGGACTCGCTTCATCACCCATACCGGGTTTATTCGTCTGGTGATCACCACTCCGTGTTTTTTTCAGTTTTCCAAAGATCTCTTCCAGGCTACGTTTGCGGATACCCTGTTCTGTTTTGGGCGTGATACTGATCTCACCTTTTTCGGGATTGTCTTTCAGGTATCCCTTGTCTTTCATGTCTTCAATGAAATCGCCCATTGCATATTCATCATCAGTTAGCTGGTATTGTTTGTCCAGTTCATTCATCCATTGCAAGGCTTCTGAAACATCACCACTGGTATAGGTGAGCAACTGCAGGAAAAGGTCGAGCAACTGCTCAAACCTGGTCTTACCATTTTCATTGGCATTGAAACGTGTAAAATGAAATCCTTTCATGCTTAAAATTAACGGCTATAATCAATACAATAACTATGCTTCTTTGTTCATATCGTTAAAAGAAAAAACCTCCACTTGGGAGGTTTTAAAAACATTAACGGGGAGCCGAGTCAGGCAATACGCCAGGGCGTTCAGGCAGAACAGGTTTTTGTCCGTAAACATTTTCCATATTCTCCATGTATTTCATGTATTGCTCCACATCCTGTGCATCATTTTCGAAAGCGCCATAAAATTCTGGTTTGGATGTCCGCAGGTAATTATAATATTCCCGCTGCTGGGTGAGGTCTTTCTTCAGTGCATCTCTTACTTTATTGGCAAGTTTCAGATGCCCGGCTTTAAACGCGGCTTCCATATAGAAGAGGGAGGTCTGGTTGTGTTGTTGAAACCTGCTTACCATTGCATAAGGAAGGCTTTCAGGAATGATCAGTTGTTCTGCTTTTTCAAGCAGGTTCACTGCTTCTTGTTTTCTTCCCCGATCAGCAAGATTAGCTGCCGCAAAAGCATAGGTTTGCCTGATCGAGATCAGGTGACGCCTGTTCTCTTCATCAAAATAAACGCCTTTGCTCCCTGCATTCCCAGCCTGGAACACTGTTCTAAGCAAGCTATCGGTTTTCTCTAAATCCATTGTCCTGGGTGAAGGCTGGCGTACAGAAGTTAACCTGTAGATCAACCCTTCCTGCCTCAAATAAGGGGTGATACCAATACCAGAAGATTGAGGTGAGGTGAAGCAAATAGGTCGTTTCCAATTGTTGGAAGCAATAATATTCAACATCGTCAACTCATCCAGGGTGAGATAGGATTTTCCCTCAGGAATTTCCAGCATCAGGTGGCCTGTTGAAGCATCACCAGGGTTGGCCACATCATTTTGTGCCACTTCTGCCGGAACAGGAACGGTAAATCTTCTTACAGGGAAATTGTTGATCTTTTGCTGACGGCCTACCACATTTTTCATTACATCATACAGATCATAATACTTCGTCTGGTCGAATCCGCCAGCCTGGAAGGTTACGTAAGGAACGCCGCGAATCTGGTCAGCCGTCCAGATCACATCGATAGCCGGACTTTCATTCACCTTATATCTAAGCTGGTTAACATACCAGTCAATTCCAAGCAAACTTGTATTCAGGATGCGGATATCAGGTCTCACGCCTTCTACTTCCTGGGCATACCATAATGGGTAAGTATCATTATCGCCATAGGTAAACAGGATGGCGTTGGGCGGACAGCTCAATAAATAATTGCGTGCGAGGTCGGGCGCCAGGGTTTTATTATGGCGGTTATGATCATCCCATTCAACAGCTGCCATTAACACCGGGACAAGTACTGTAATTGCTGTTGCAACAAGCGCTGCAGACTTGAGCGTTTTCCCGGTCATCTTTACAAGCATGGTGACACCATAAGTTATGGCGCCGAATAACAATCCGCCAAGCAAGCATGATACAAACCCGCCACCAGTCATATGGTTCAGCGAACTTAAAAACAGGATGATAAAAGTGGTGAGGCTGCCATAAACAAGCACGTTTTTCAGGATCTTACTGTCTTCCACATCCCGGGCCATACGGACGAATGCAACTACTGAAAGACCGATCCAGATAGCAAAAGCATAAAACGATCCAGCAAATGCGTAATCTCTTTCACGGGGCTGGTTACCTGCCTGGTTCAGGTAAATAACGACTGCAATACCTGTGAAGAAAAAGAGCAGGAAGGTAACGATCCAGTCTTTCCTGTCGCGGTAAAACTGGAACACACAACCAATGATCCCGAGTAAAAATGGAAGCAGAAAAAGTTTATTGTTTGCATTATTGGTTGTTAAGCTATCCGGGAGTTTCGACTGATCGCCCAGCCGCAGATCGTCCATGAATTTTATACCGGTGATCCAGTTGCCATCTCTCACATTTCCGCCGCCTTGTATATCATTTTGTTTTCCGGAAAAATTCCACATAAAATAGCGCCAGTACATGAAACCCATCTGGTAGGTGAACAACCAGTTCAGGTTTTCGCCAAAGGAAGGAACTTTTGCTGCGATGGGTGTTCCCGGTTGCACCACCTGGCCCCGCTGCACCTTAGGCGCAAAGTTATCAGGTAGCTGGTACGAGTCGGGTTTTCCGGATTCATCCTGTGTTTGAATGATGTTGCCCCCAACATTGGTTACAATACTCATTTGTCTTGCAGTGATCACTGGAATGTCGAGCCAGGCCATGTAGTAATCTGCATGTCCCTGTTCATTTGAAGCATCCCAAACGCGCGGAAAAACCTGAATGTCTTTACTGTCGTATTCGGGTTCGCGGTCGTAGCCTACTTCAACATACTGGTCATCACCTTTTGCATAGCGCATCTTTCCATCTTTAGCACCAATTGGTGTGGCAAGAAAATGCGGCCCTGTGAGAATAGGTTGCGATCCATATTGTTCACGACCCAGGTAATATACCAGGTTCATTGGATTATCAACATTGTTCATGTCGATGGAAGGGTTGGCATTGGATCGGATCATGGTGGTGATGTAGGCGGAATAACCGATCATCATAAAAGTCAGGCACCAGAGACCCAGCCTTAAAAAACTGTATCCTTTACTTCTTGCGTAACGCAGTCCCATAAAAATAAGGGCTGCCATCAATATAAAAAAGAATGTAAATCCTGAAAAGAAAGGAAGCCCAAACCCGTTTACGAACCAGATATCAAAACGGCCGGCCAGTTTCACCGTCCATTGGATCACTACTACCTGGATCAGGCCAGTGATAACGCAACCGATTAAAAAAGCCAGGATCGCCCCATTTCTTGTGTATGGATATCTTTTAAAATAATATACCATTACAATCGCAGGTATGGCCAGTAGTCCGAGCAGGTGAATGCCGATGGATAGTCCCATCATAAAAAAGATGAACACGATCCAGCGGTCGGCGCGGTTACGTAAAAGCGGATCGCCTGCTGCTGCGTCATCAGCTCTTTCCCATTTTAAAATGCCCCAGAAAACCAGTGCCGTGAAAAATGATGAAAAAGCATACACTTCCCCTTCAACAGCGCTGTACCAGAATGAATCGGTAAACGTATAAGCAAGTCCGCCCACAATGCCCGCACCCATGATCGACCAGGTCTGGTGGCCAGAAGGTTCTTCCAGTAAGCCAGAAGTAAGTTTACGTGCGAAATGTGTTATGGTCCAGAAGAGAAAAAGAATTGTAAATCCGCTTGCCAGTGCATTCATGATATTCACGGCCATTGCAGCAGTGGTACCACTGTCACCAAACAGGATAATGAAGAACCTTCCAAGCAACACAAACAGGGGTGCGCCAGGCGGGTGCGGCATCTGCACTTTATAGGCTGATGCAATGAATTCTCCCGTATCCCAGAGACTACCTGTTTTTTCTGCAGTTAAAATGTAGGTCAGAGAGGCGATAAAGAACACTACCCAGCCGGTAATGTTATTGACTTTTCTGAAATTCATATTGTTTGGTTGGTTCAAAATTTTTGGTTCATCCCCTGTGAGATGGGTGCAAAAATAGGGAAGGAGCTAAATTAAGGGAAAAAGAGTTGCGGGGTTGGAGCTGGACAAGGTTCAATATAGTTTAACAATTGTTGAAGAAGTTCGGATTTATTGTTCGAAAAACACTTTGACCGTTTGGTAGAAAAGACGGTTCTGCACCATGGAGTTCACCTGCTGGCTGGCTTCATTGTATCCTTTTAATCCAAAAAGTCCGGCAGCATTGCCTTTATTGATAGCAATTTCCATGTATCCTGCGCTGTTGAACAGTACAAGTTTTTCTCCCTGCGGCACATCTGCATAGGAGCCACTGATCCTTTCAATCACTTCATCTCGCTTAAATACGATCTTGAACCTGCGGCCTTTTCTCTGTTCTTCAAACTGATCCTGCGTGATGTTTACAATTACATTTTCAAAATTGTCGATGAAGATGATCTGCCCCTCGATCCAGTCTTCACCCAGAGTTGGCCGTAAGGGATTTTTTTGAAGAAAGCTGGTATCAGGCGTTCCAATCTGGTGCATCGGGGCTCCATTGTTGATCTGCGTAATGGCCTTTGCGGCTACGTCCATACAATACAGTGTGTTCTTGATTGCCGTTTTTTCCAAAGGAATACCCAGCACCATTTCAGGCCTTTCTTCCAGTATCATACCCAAAAGTCCATTATCGGCACACACCAGGTATTGATTGTTATGAAAGGCCAGCAGCAGTTGTTCGGGTTTAGATTCGAATAAATTTACCAGCACGATATGGTAAGTAAATTCAGGGAAATTTTTTATGGCGTTCCTGCACACATAAGCTGCCTGGGGATAATTGAATGGTGAAAGCCTGTGCGTAATGTCCACTATTTTAAAATCCGGGTTGATGCAAAGCAACCTTCCTTTCACGGCGCCTACAAGGTAGTCCTGTTCTCCAATATCAGATGTAAGCGTTAACAGTGGCATCGGGAATATTATATTATCAAAATCTACGGATTATTTTATCAATTTACCATTCTTAAAAAAGAAATTCTTTACGAGCTTGTCGGCAAGTGCTGGAAAAAATTTATTCATAAAAACGGTGCGCTTTCCTTTAAAGGTCAGCACAAGACTTCTATTATTATTTTGAATGGCTTTGGCAATATGCAGGGCACATGCTTCAGGTGTCATCAGTTTATTTTCATCAAGAGGTGTTTCTCCCTGTGCCGACCCATCTTCGGTAAGCGCGGCATTCCTGATGTTGGAAGCAGTGAATCCAGGCGAAACCCACATCACATTCACCCCATCATCCATCAGTTCTGTGCGAATCGCCTCCAGCCAGCCCTGCAAAGCAAACTTTGAAGCAGAATATCCGCTTCTGCCAGGCAAACCGCGGTAGCCAGCAATGGAAGAAATGCCAACTATGGTTCCTTTTCTTTCAATAATAGACTGCAATGCAAATTTTGTACAGTACACGGCTCCAAAAAAATTAATATCCATCACTTTTCGCAATACATCCACTTCTACATCTTTTAATAAGGCCCGCATGGAGATGCCCGCATTATTGATCAGTATATCGATGCCACCAAAAGCTTTTAATGTAGAATGAATAAAGTGCCTGCAATCGTTTTCATTACTCACATCAGCAACAATGGTATGTAGTGGAAAGGAGGGAAAAGAAGATTGCAAAGCATAGAGTTTATCGTGGTTTCTCCCGCAGGTTGCCACTTTTGCTCCTTTTGATAAAAATAGCTGCACGAGTGCCTTGCCAATTCCATCCGTACCTCCTGTGATCACAACAACTTTATTACTAAAATGATCGGACATAAACTTCCTTTGCGCAAACCTAAAAGAAAATAAAGATTGTTGGAAGAGAAGTTTTAGAAACTGAGTTCAGGGGTTATCATCTCCAGTTCAGATATATCTTTTATTTTTGAAGGAATTCAACCTTAAATCATTTCCTGATGTGGAAATTAATTTTTTTGTTCTTCCTCATAATGATCTTTTCTGGCTGCAATATGCGGGAAAGAGAACGCCAGCTTGATCAGAGAAGTGCTGCACTCGACCAAAAAGAACAGGAACTTGTACTAAAAGAAAGAAGTCTTCAATTAAAAGAAGAAGAACTTCTGAAAAAGGAGCAGCAGGCTGATAGTATTAAACTGGTTGACACAACAGCTGTGTACAATCCCGGGCTGGTGGGAATCTGGTCTGTACGCATGGTGGGCACTGAAGCCACCTGCCCTGGTTCTGCCGTGGGGGATACTAAAACAGAAACCTGGCACCTATCTTACCAGAACAACAATATACTTGTGAAAGCCATGACAGGCGACCAGCTGGTAAGAGTTTACAGCGGAACGTACAACGGAAAAACCATTGAACTTTCTGAAGACAGGGAAAGTAGTGCCGCTACTCCATCCACCAGTATGATCGTAAGGTTAAGGATCATGAACCAAAACCTCCTTGAAGGACAAAGAGAGATCTTGCGCGATGCCCAGTGTAAGATCGTTTATTCAGTTCAAATGACAAGGCAGTAGCATTTTAAAAATCATTATGATTTTATTATCCGACGTAAATTTCTCGCTTCCTCTCAGCAACCCGGTGATCATATTTTCGCTGGTGTTGTTCATCATATTGTTTGCACCTATTTTATTTAATAAGATCAAGGTGCCGCATATTATCGGGCTGATCCTGGCCGGTATCATCGTTGGTCCTTATGGTTTTAATTTATTGCTGCGCGACAGCAGCATCGTCTTGTTTGGTACAGTAGGATTGTTGTACATCATGTTCTCCGCAGGGCTTGAGATTGACCTCGATGAATTTAAAAAGAACCGGGGTAAAAGCCTTGTATTTGGATTGTACACTTTTATCATTCCAATGGTATTGGGAGTTTTTGCCGCTTATTATCTACTCCGTTTCAGTATTGAATCGTCCATTCTGCTCGCAAGTATGTTTGCCTCACACACCTTACTTGCCTATCCTATTGCAAGTAAATATGGTATTGCTTCCATCAGGTCGGTGACGCTCTCAATAGGGGGCACCATTTTAACCGATATACTTGCACTTCTGGTACTGGCAGGTGTTATAGGAATGACAAGGGGTGAGATCGGCAGTGCTTTCTGGATTAAGCTCACTGTATCCTCTTTTATTTTTGGGATCATCGTTTTCATGATCTTTCCTATTATCGCAAGATGGTTCTTTAAAACCTTTGAAGACCATGTATCCCAATACATTTTTGTGCTGGCCATGGTTTTCCTTGGCTCTTTCCTTGCTGAAGTTGCAGGACTGGAAGCAATTATCGGGGCCTTTCTTTCCGGACTGGCATTGAACAGATTCATACCGCACTCCTCTGCGCTGATGAACCGGATTGATTTTGTAGGAAATGCATTTTTCATTCCTTTCTTTCTGATCAGCGTTGGAATGCTTGTAGATTTTAAAGTGATCTTCAAAGGACTTGGAGCACTTAAAGTTGCTGGCGTAATGATCGTGATCGCCATTCTCTCTAAATGGTTAGCTGCCTTACTCACTCAAAAAACATTTAAACTTTCAAGAGATGAAAGACAAATGATCTTTGGGCTCAGTACAGCAAGGGTTGGCGCCACCCTCGCAGTGGTATTGGTTGGTTATAATATTATCGTTGGTGAAACTGCAACAGGAGATCCCATAAGGTTATTGAATGAAGATGTGCTCAACGGAACGGTTCTGATGATATTAATTACCTGTACCATCAGTTCTTTTATAGTTGAAAAAGCTTCGCAAAGACTCGCCCTGAAAGAGGAAAATGCACCCGGTGAAAATGCCTCAGCAGAAAAGATACTCATCTCTTTAGCTTATCCTGAAACCGTAGTAGAACTGGTAGATTTAGGGCTGATGCTTCGCCCTAAGAACAGCACAATCCCGGTTTATGCCTTGCATATTGTGAGTGAGGAAAGTGATAATGGCAATACCCATATTCTTGGAAAGAAGATGATGGAAAAAGCCATCAATCGCGCAGCGGCTACGGAGGATACTATATTCCCGCTTTCCAGGTTTGATGTAAATATCAGTAACGGGATCGTATACACGATTAAAGAGCAAAATATCACAGATGTGCTCATCGGTCTTCACAGGGAAGCAAAGCAGAATGATTTTCTTGGACCCGTTGCGGAAAAGATCCTGAAAAGAACTTTCGAAACCATTTACATTTACAAAAGCATTCAGCCGCTTAGTACGCTGAAAAGAATGTTGGTGGTGGTGCCGCCTGAAGCCGAGCTGGAACCTGGATTTAACCACTGGTACACGAAACTGCAAACAATTGCCAGGGAATCTGGTTTGGCTATCAGATTTTTTGCCGCACCAAAAACGATAAATGAAATTAAGGCCCAGGAACTGCTTTTAAAAAATTCAGTAAAAACCGAGTACAATAATTTTACAAACTGGGAAGACTTTTTACTTTTTTCAGGCGAATTAAAAACCAATGATCTTTTTGTAATAGTTGCTTCAAGGAAAGGACATGTATCCTATATTCAGCACCTGGATAAAATGCCTTATTATCTGTCAAATTATTTTCATAACAACAGCTTCCTTCTTTTATACCCTATGCAAACAGAGCATGGTGTAAAGATGGAGGACATCGGGCATGTTGACAGCACCCTTATTGAAACCATTTCCGGAAAAGGGAGTGCTGTAAGTAAGGCAGGTGGTTTTTTCAAGCGCCTGTTTACAAAACAGCAATAAGAGGCCTGTTCTTTTATGATCGTGGAATCTCAGTTCATTTTTAATACAAAAATGGAGATGTGCACATCTTCCTGCATTTCATTCACCCTGTATGCTTCCTTTGATTGAACATATTGCTGTATGGAAGCAATAAAATCTTTTGCAGCCAGTCGCTGAGGTGTTGCAAGAATGATCGTTGAACCGTTTGCTAAAATGTGTTGAAACAATTTGTACAATTCCGGGAATGCGCCCGGATCATAATTTACATCACTGAATAACCAGATATCAGCAACTATGCCGGAAGGAATGTTGCGCCAGTCCATTTGCTGTGCATGCACATTATTTGATCCAAGAAAAACAATATTCTTTTTTTGAAGTTCAACTGCTTCAAAAGACTGATCACTTACAATAATTTTATCTGCAAGGGTTGCCGCAGCAAAAGAAGGAAGTCCAATACCGGCTCCAATTTCTACAATCGATTTTTTGCGGAACATGACTTCATGTTCATCAATAAATTGGGATAGGGCGATGGCTGAATCCCAGATCTTTGACCAGTAGGGGAAATCGATTTCCTTTTGCTGATAAGCCAGCCGGACCTTTTCCGGATCGATGATCAATAACCTTATTACGCGGGATGCAATCCGAATCTCAATTGTTTGCAGGTTGAACAACACCGGGCAAAGATGAGAAAGCTATTAAAAAAGAAAAAATTTCAATTAAATCAATTATTTACCTCCTATCACAATTAGAGGGAAGTCCACGGAAAGAAAAAGATTCAATGAAATTGCCAGAGGATCACTTAAAGCTTTGTTCTTTTATGGGGCCTCATATCGAAAAAGGAATAGTCAATTGTCAATAGTCAATCACTGCTGTCCGGTAAAAATCAAACATCGCTTTTAGTTAAGCTAATTTGCCTCAGGCCGGCAGGCCTCGTACCTGCCCGACAAGCTTTTTGAGCGTTGCCGGAAGCCTTGCGAACAGGTAACAAAAAGACTTCCCGCAGATTACGCAGATTTTCGCTGATTGGTTTTCTGCGTTCATCAGCGCGATCTGCGGGCAACAAGAAGCAGGTACTGAGACAAATAGATCCAGGTTCCCTCACAAAATGAAATTCCAGGCACATCATCTTATCACATTTGGGTGGTTGTGTGCGCATGATTGCTCTTGATTTTTCCTAAGAAATGTTGATACCTAAGGTGGAGCAATACAGCGCGAAGAACGCTTGCACAATCAGATCGCATGGAGTTGCACCTGTTTTCATTTTTCGGTGCGCTCCCTTGCGCAATCATCCGAAGGTATCTGGCCCACCGAAGAAAAGCGCAGGGGGGCTCCACCTTTTTTTCAAGAAAAAGGTGGAATCCGCATTTAAGCATGGGATTCGTGTTATAATCCTGCAGAAATTAATTTCGTTATGGTTAGGTCAATTGAGAAAATCTTTTCCCGGACAGCAGCTATTGACCATTGACTATTGACCATTAACTGTTGACCATTGACCATTGACCATTCCCCATTCCCAAATCGATACGTCATTTATCATTAAAATAGTACGATTACTCTAATCTGCAACCATCAAATGAACCTATCCTGGTTCATTTTTTAATTTGAGCTGCATCGGACTCAATTAAATTGACCAGATGCTCTACACGCTGTTGTAGGGCTGCGATTTCTTTAGATCCGGCTATGGGCGCATCTTTTTCTTCTGCATCCCTTCCAATAAAAAATGTAGCCAGTGTTGCTGTAACATATCCAAAAACAGCGTATCCAAAAACAGCAAGTATAAAAGCAAGTACTCTGCCCTCTGGAGAAAGCGGCCATTGTTCACTTCCAGAAGTAATTACCCTCATGGCGGTCCACCATAAGGATTCACCATAGTTGGTAAATCCGGGATTGCCTTTTTCAATTGCCAGCATACCTGCCGCTCCTGCAAACACCACAAATACAGAAAGCATGACCATATATCCAAAGCCCCGACGTTTCATAGTAGCGCCAAGGCTTTTCATGGAGCGGTTAAGAGAAGCAACTACTCTTACCACCCTGATCCCTCTTAAAGCACGGAAAATCCTGAATAATCGAAAGACCCTGATGGCAGGAATGATGAGTGAAATGGCAGTAAGCCAGTTTATTTTCAGGTACCTTAATTTTTGAGGTGCCAGGATAAATTTTAAAAGGAAATCAAAAATAAACACAGCCCAAATGGCAAGGCTGATTTTTTGGAGAATAGATGACAGCCCCCAGACCACTTCCACAATAAGGAATGCCATCCAAACAAAACCTAAAAAGATCATTGGCCCTTCAAGAAGACTTTCAATTGAATTCAAAAGTTTCTTTCTTTCGATGTCTTTTTTTTGCTTCATCAGGTTGTAATTTATGCTGTTTGGCTGATGTGTGCTTTTAGTTTTGCAAGAAAAATATTTATGTTTGGATCCTGTTTCTGTGATTGTAACTGCAGTAACAGGTGTACCATTTCCTGTTGGATTAATCTATCATCTTTTCCGTAATCCCAAATCGGAGGAAAGGAAGTCTGAAAAATTTCTTCAAACGATTTTTCAACAGTAATGATCCTTTCTTTTCCATTTTTATCTTTTATAACATTGTCGGGATAATTTAAAAGTCTGAAAGACAGCAGCCTTGTGAGCGACCTTAAACTATCTATTGCTGTTCCCGGATCATTAATACCCGGACTCAATGCTTTTACTGCCACTTCAACCAATTGCCTGAACCCAAAATTGAAATTGTTGTCAATTGACTGGTCATAGTTAATGAATAGCAGGACCTGGATTTTTTCGATTACTTTATTTTTTATTTCTTTTTGAGAAGTAACGGAAAGCAAAGGAGCGTCTTTGAGAATGAAGGTGCCAGAGGAATAAAAAAAGGAAAGGTTGATGTCTTCATCCTTTGCTATTTCCAACAATTCTTTTTTATTGAATCCCTCAAATACACCCGACTTGTGAGAAAGGATAACTGTACCTTCTTTCTGTGCAACAATTTGCGGGACATCCTTTAATTTGCAACTTGATTCTAATTTTTTTTTTGTTTGTTTATATATCCGGTTAATGATGGTGGCGTATTTGATGGATTGAGTGATGTAGTGCAGGAAATAAATGAACAAAAAAATGGCACAAATAGAAAAAAGGATCAGCAGGTAGGTACTTAGTGCGGGAACGTAGATCCCATCATCAATATCCCTGATGGCGGTCAGCAGGAAAAAAGAATAAACGATCGTTCCAATATAAAAGCCAAGGATCACCTGCTGGTAACGGTTGCCAATCAGCTTATCCAGAACCCTGTTGCTCATTTGCGAAGCGGCCTGGTTTAAAACGATCATTACCATGGAAAAGCTGAAAACCGTTAGTGAAATGATTCCTGAGGCAATTACAGATACAATGCTGCGTGCGGTTGAAGCATCGCGTAACTTGAGCCAGGAGATATCGGATTTTAATTGCTTCCCCGTTTCCGAATAATCAAAGTTGATCATGAAAACAGACAGCGCCAGGAATGCCAGCACAATTACTGCAGGGTAAAAAGAGATACTGTTGTGCAGAATTTTTGTTCGCCTGATGATCCATTGTAGCATATTTAACTTCACTGTTCGATTTTGCTTATAAGGATACAATAACTATGCAAGCCGGGAATTGCGGTTAAGGACTAATATTTTTATTGAATATCAGGGTGTTGAGTTGAGATGGGGCGTGGTGTGGTACGATGTGTGGAAAGGATTTTGCTGAGGGTAAAGTGCCTCTTTATTAAATTCATGTATTAAAATGTAATTTATGGTGAATATCTTCTTTGACAGCTGGGAAAGTATGCTGCGGACTTTTTGCATAACCATCTTTGCCTATATTTTTATGGTCCTGCTCCTCCGTTCGTCAGGAAAAAGAACACTTTCTAAAATGAATGCTTTTGATTTCATTGTAACGATTGCACTGGGTTCAACGCTGTCTGCGGTTACTTTAAATAAAAATATTCCATTGCTGGATGGCATGCTTGTTTTTTTTTTACTGATCTATTTACAATATGCGATCACTTATTTATCTGTGAGAAGCGAAACGATCTCAAGCTTTGTAAAATCAACACCAACTTTACTGGTATATAAAGGCATATTATTAAAGTCTGCCATGAAAAAGGAAAGAGTGAATAAAGAGGAGATCTATGCCATCATCAGGAAAAAGGGTATGCAATCTGTGGAAGATGCGGGTGCCATTATTTTAGAAACTGACGGAAGCCTTACTGTGGTTAAAAATGTTGATAGTCTCCAAAATCCTGTTATGAGCCGAATCAATCTTTCAGTTTAATGAATTCCCTGGATACCACTTTGTTTTAGATAACATAACCATTAACCCTGTGGCCTGGTGTTTGATGTTTTAGTTAAAAAAGTTTTATGAAAGGATACCACACATACAAAGAATGTATTGAAGCATGTTTGTGGTGTGCTTCCATTTTGTAATCATTCTGCTGCTGCCTGTTTATAGGAAGAATATGTAAAGATGATGAACAGATGTATTCAGCTGTATATGGAATGTGCTTCCATTTGCTATACTGCAGTACAAATAGTGAGTCTGGGTAGTGATGGCAAAGGAGATTTGCACGCTTTGTGCTGCAATTTGGGAGGCATGTGGAAATGAATGTGGCCAACATCAACGAATCATTGCAGGGAGCGTGCCGAAGTGTGTATGGCTTGTGCAGCAGCCTGCAGGAAAATGGCTGCCTGATGAATCAAAACATGAAAACAGCTTGGTTAAATTGTTGTGCTTTGATGCTCGCTCAAAGGAATAGGTTACCTTTACCGCGTTCAATTGAGCATAAGCAATGTTTTGGATGACTTTTCCCTTTTTCTGATTCCTGCTTTTCTCTATTTTTTCATTTAAAACATTTCAATATGAATATTTCTATTTCGAATCTTACCCTTGAGTACAGCAATCAGGAACTTGAGAAATTATTTTCCAAATTTGGTGAAGTGAGTTCTGCCGAAATTTCTATGGATGGATTTACGGATCAGTCAAGAGGATTTGGTTTCGTGGAAATGCCAAATGATGATGAAGCACGTGCTGCTATTGCCGCACTCAATTCCACTGAACTGAATGGTAAAACCCTTAAGGTTGAAGAAGCAGAACCTAAAGATATCCGGAAGGGCTCGTATAAGGTTGGAAACGGAGCATTGAATGTTTACCGTTTTAGAAAGAACTAGTTTAACTGGTTCTTTTTTTTGGCAAAAAAAAATCAACCAGTGGTTGAATCTTAATTTTTAAAAGGTTGCTGTTTTATTTGATCAGCGAAATATTCACTGCACTCAAACCTCTTGCTCCATTTTCGATCTCAAAAGTTACTTTGTCTTTTTCTTCGATCCTTTCTTTGAGTTGGTTCACATGCACAAATATGCGTTCACCTGACTGTGCATCGATAATAAACCCAAAACCTTTAGATTCATTAAAGAAACTTACAACACCGGTACGAATGGCATCTGCAGGGTCACCTTCCTCAAATTTAGGAACGCCGATCTGCATGTCTTCAGCATTAAATACTTTTTTCTTTTTCGGATCTGGTGGGGTGGAAGAGATGTTTCCATCTTCATCAATATAGGCCATCATATCATCCAGCGATTTGGATTTACCGCCGCCGGCCTTGCGTTCTTCCATTTTTTCTTTCTTTTCCTGGCGCTGTTTTAAACGCTTTTTTTCTTTTTCTTTTTTATTATAAGTTTCTTTCGATTTTGCCATGAGTGCTGTTTGGTGAATAATTGCAGTTATTGTATGGTTCAGCAGGAGCAGTTAAAGTAAGACCTCCCACAGGGGAGAGGTCTTGTATTTTTTACCACTTGCTTTTGTTATAACCACCACCGCCGCCGTTGTTATCACGGAAAGGGCTGTTATTGCTGCGGGCCGGCCTGTCTTCTTTTGGCTTGGCTTCCATTACCTTAATGTTCCTGCTTTCAACAGAAGCATTATCAAGTTCAGCAATTGCTTTTTTTGCTGCTTCTTCATCAGGCATTTCTACAAATCCAAAACCTCTTGATTTTCCAGTGAATTTGTCATTAATCACCTTTGCTGAAGATACTTCTCCGTAGGGAGTAAAAAATTCTTTTAAGTCTTCATCTTGTACGTTGAAGCTTAAGTTTGATACATAAATGTTCATTTCTAAATAAATTAAATTGAAAAGATCTGAGAAGCAATGAGTAAGAGACTAACTACGATGCAGAAGCAGATAATTAACGATTACTATGCGAGGCTCAAATTAACACGGCGAAGGTAGGCTATTTCGCTTTATTTTTTGCCAAAACTTTCAAAAAGGCAGCCGCTTCTTAATTTTATCTGGCGAAAGCTACAGGTTATTTAGTTTTCAACAGCATTACCCTGCCATTCATAGTGCTCACCAACACCTGTTTTTTGTTTAGCACATTCACTGTGTTCACCATGGAATTATCCAGTTTATACCTCCATTTAACCTTTTTATTGTTTGGATCGATGGCATATACAATTCCATTACGGGTTCCGAAAAACACAGTCCCGTTATTTTCGATCAGCATGGAAGGCGCATGTTCATATCCATAACCTGCATGCAGTTTCCACGCAACTTTCACTTGTTCCCTGTTGCTTACATAGGCCACCACAGTATCATTCATTGTTTTTCCATAAACATATTTTCCATCAGCGGAAATGCCTATAGATTCCCTTACTGTTGATTCATTTGTGCGCCATAATGTTTTTCCGGTTTGAATATCAATGGCTGTTAAATACCTGTCGGGTGCTGCAATATAAACCACACCATCATTGATGACAGGGATACAGGAAGCAGGAGAATAATTACGTACAGTAGAACCATTGTTCCATTTCCATAAAAGTGCACCTGTGTTCTTATTTAATGCGTAAAGATTAAGATCCCAGGCACCAAAGATCAGTAGTTCATTATACACTACAGGCTGGCTGACTACCGGACCTCCAATGCCTTTATAGGTCCACAACAATTTACCTGAAGAAAGATCAATGGCCCGGAAACCCGAATCACTGCCCCCAATAAAAACCACGTTTTCCTGAATGAGCGGTGAACCCAGTACCGGAGCCTTGGTCTGCACTTTCCAGTTCAGTTTTCCTGAAGTGCTGAGGGAATAGATATAGCCATCTGCCGACCCGAGCACAATATGATTTCCCGAAACTGCAGGAGAAGAAAATATGGGTCCCGCTGTTGAAAAACTCCAGGCAACCCGTCCGGTTTTTTGATGAAGCGCCTGCACAACACCTTCCTGGTTGCCAAAAACCACCAGCTTTCCCGTGGCAGCAGGTGTTGAAATTACATTGGCTGAAGATTGAAAACTCCATGCAGGTTTCACTTCGTTGTTATTTTCATTCATTGAAAAATCAGGGCGTGGAAATTTTGCTGAAAGATCATATTGCTGATCTTTTAATGGCACACGTTTCCATTCTTTTTCAGAGCCGGCGAGTGGATTCCTTTCCGTAAATACAAACATGTTTTCATGAACGTCCACCAGGTTGTAACCACCCGCCTTTGCCTTTGCCCTTAGATTGGATCTTCCCATTACTGCAGGAATTTCTTCCGCCTGAACATCTCTGTTGTTGTGGCCATGCCCACATAAAGCCAGCAGTGTATTTTTTTGTTTCAGCATGTCGATCACTTCGTACCAGTTGTCCAGTCCCGGATCCAGTGGATAATGGTTCAGAAAGATCACCGGTTCATTATTTTTTAATTGCGAAAGTTCCTGCTGCATCCAGTTCATGGCATCTCTTGGAACATGACCGTCACTCATTCTTACATAGGGCCCTGAAGGGCAGCCAATGAAATGGATGCCGTTATAATTGAAATGAAATTTATCTGTCCCGAATATCGTTGTAAAATCAAGACCGCCGCTTTCACTCCATCCCGTATCATGATTTCCTGGTATTATATAATAAGGGATCTTCAGGGCATCCAGTATCTTTTTCGCCAGCCTGAGTTCTGCAGGCGTGCCCAGTTCTGTTATATCACCGGTGATCACCACAAAAGCAACACCTTCCAGGTTATTGATATCATTTACAGTTCGGGTAAGGTCTTCTTCCGCCGTTCCATTGGGAGAACCAATGTGTGTATCGGAAATGAAGGCAAACCGGAAAGGCTTGAACTGTGCTTGTGAAAAGGAAAAGATCGGCAGAAAGCATAAAAAAAGGAGTAACCGTTTCATGCCGGAAAATAAACTTTTTTCATGGATACTTTTTTGCAATCCTTAAAGTTCAGATCTGCATCTCTAAATATCAGTCTGGCTCAAATGCCAGCGCTTTTTCTTCATCAAATTCATTTTCCCATCTTGCGATCACGCAACTTGCCAGTGTATTACCCACTACATTGACTGATGTGCGGGCCATGTCCATCAATTCCTAAAATAGCCATAATGGGCCATGCCTGAAATCCCAATAGCTATTCAAAAAATTAAGCCTTGTATCCTGTTTTATTTCCAGTTCTCCATGGTGATTATCCAAACCATGAACCGTATCGGAGAATGCAGGGGAAGGCATTTCAGGGTTTGTTCTGGCTGCAACCTGTATGCAGTCAAGGATAAAAACAGCAACAAAAACTGAGACTATATATTTTAAAAATTGCCCTGTCATAAAACGGAAATATACATCATCTTCTTCTTCAGCAGCAGGATCTTTCGGCCTGTGCCCAAAACCTGGCGACCGGGATTGGAGGTTGAAGATTTCAGAAAATTCCTTTATGTTGCTAATCGGGAAGTTTTAAATTGGCAGCACAAACTGTAGAATAATAGAAGTTAAATAAAATCTATATGGAATGAAATACCTCGTGGTCCTCATACTCTCCCTGGTACACCTGGTACCTGCCGCACAACAAAAAACCTATTGCAATCCCATCAACATCGATTATGGTTACACTCCAATCCCCGCTTTTGCTCAGGGAGGCAAGCATCGCACCACTGCTGATCCTGTAATTGTAAATTATAAAGGCGATTATTATCTTTTTTCAACCAATCAATGGGGGTACTGGTGGAGTTCTGATCTGTCTAAATGGAATTTTGTACCCCGAAAATTTCTAAGGCCATGGAACCTCTCCTATGATGAACTCTGTGCTCCTGCCGTTGGCGTTGTCGGTGATACCATGATTGTTTTTGGTTCAACATACACCAGCAAATTTACCATCTGGATGAGTACTGACCCAAAGGCGGGCATGTTTAAACCGCTGGTTGATTCCTTTCAGCCCGGCGGATGGGATCCTGCATTTTTTACAGATGAAGATAACAGGTTGTATATGTATAATGGAAGCAGCAACCGGTTTCCCTTGTATGGTATTGAACTGGACCGTAAAACGTTTCAACCCATCGGCAGCAGAAAGGAGATGTACATGCTTGAAGACTGGAAATACGGATGGCAGCGATTCGGTGAGTTCCTCGATAATACGTTTCTTGATCCATTTATTGAAGGCGCATGGATGACAAAACATAATAACAAATATTATTTCCAGTATGGTGCGCCGGGCACTGAATTCAGTGGTTATGCTGATGGTGTTGCCGTTGGCGATCATCCACTAGGTCCATTTACTTCTCAATCCGATCCTTTATCCTGGAAAGCAGGTGGTTTTGCAAGAGGCGCAGGTCATGGCGCCACCTTTACTGATCACTGGAAAAATTACTGGCATGTATCTACAATATCCATTTCTGTTAAAAACAATTTTGAACGCAGGCTGGGTCTTTGGCCTGCCGGATTTGATAAAGATGGTGTGATGTATTGTAATACTTCTTTTGGAGATTACCCCCATTATCTCCCAACATCTGGAAGGGAAGATGGATCTCATCCTGATCGTGATGGTGGATTTACAGGCTGGATGCTTTTAAATTATAATAAACCGGTTCAGGTTTCTTCCACATTAGGTGCTTACCAGGCTAATTTTGCAGTTGATGAAAGTATCAAAACCTATTGGTCTGCCTCCAGTTCAAAAAAAGGCGAGTGGATTCAAACGGATCTTGGCAAGGAATCCACGGTTTATGCAATACAGATCAATTATGCAGATCAGGATGCAGAGCCACTTGGAAAGCCTTCATCCGGGTTTCACCAGTACCGACTTTACCATTCGCCGGATGGAAAGACCTGGAAAGTTTTGGTAGATAAAAGCAACAATAGTACTGAAGTGCCACATGATTACTTGGAACTTTCCAATCCTGTTAAAACCCGGTTTATAAAAATGGAAAACCTGCACATGCCAACAGGAAAATTTGCTATCAGCGGGTTAAGGATTTTTGGAAAAGGAAATGGAAGCAGGCCGGAAGCTGTAAAGAATTTTCTGGTACTGCGAACAGAAAAAGACAAGAGGAGTGCATGGTTGAAATGGACAGCAGTTGATAATGCCTACGCATACAATATTTATATGGGAACCGCGCCCGATAAATTATACAACAATATCATGTTGTATAGTGTAAATGAATATTATTACAAAGGCATGGATAAAACGAAGCCCTATTATTTCCAAATAGAAGCATTGAACGAAAACGGGATGTCTGAACGTTCGCCGGTAGTGAAGATTGATTAGGTTGAACCCAGAAATGAAGCGATAGTTTTGCACCTGTCATTTTAGCTATTATTGTAACTTCCATTTAATTCATTCCTGTTAAAAGAATAAAACGATTATGAAAAGATCACTTGTGATGCTATGTGTTTTTTGTGTTTTATCTGGTTATGCCCAGCAGGCCGATATAAGAATGAATGCATTTATCAACCAGTTGATGGGCAGGATGACACTGGATGAAAAGATTGGACAGTTGAATTTACCAGCAGCAGGTGATATCACTACAGGACAGGCATCAAGCGCCGGAATTGCCCAAAAAATTGAGCAGGGAAAGGTTGGTGGATTATTTAATATTAAGGGGGTAGAAAAGATCAGGGAGGTACAAAAACTGGCTGTTGAAAAATCAAGGTTAAAAATTCCATTGTTGTTTGGAATGGATGTGATCCACGGATATGAAACTGTATTTCCGATACCGCTTGGTTTATCAGCTTCGTGGGATATGGCACTTATTGAAAGATCAGCAAGGATTGCTGCAGAAGAATCCAGCGCAAATGGGATCTGCTGGACCTTTTCACCTATGGTTGATCTTACGCGCGACCCAAGATGGGGACGAATTGCTGAAGGTTCAGGGGAGGACCCTTACCTGGGTGCACAAATCGCAAAAGCAATGGTTAAAGGATACCAGGGAAATGACCTGAAAAAAAACAATACGATTATGTCCTGTGTAAAGCACTTTGCTTTATATGGCGCATCGGAAGCCGGGAGGGATTACAATACCGTTGATATGAGCAGGATCAGGATGTACAATGAATATTTTCTTCCTTACAAAGCAGCAGTTGATGCAGGGGTTGGAAGTGTGATGACTGCATTTAATGAGGTAGATGGAATACCGGCGAGTGCCAACAAATGGCTGATGACTGAAGTGCTGAAAAATCAATGGGGATTTAAAGGATTTATTGTAACGGATTATACTGCCATTAATGAAATGACCGCTCACGGGTTAGGGGATCTTCAAACTGTTTCTGGACTTTCATTAAAGGCAGGCATTGATATGGATATGGTTGGGGAAGGTTTTCTTACCACGCTAAAATCATCACTCTCACAGGGAAAAATAACCCTGAAACAAATTGATGCAGCCTGCCGTAAAGTGCTGGAAGCAAAATATAAATTGGGGTTGTTTGATGATCCATACCGATACTGTGATCCTCAGCGTGCCAAAGCATTTCAATCTACAAATACATACAGAAGAGAAGCCCGGAACACAGCAGCAGAATCAATGGTCTTGCTAAAGAATTCTTCCGGCCTTCTTCCTATAAAAAAATCCGGGACCATTGCAGTTATTGGTCCCCTTGCCAATAGTAAAGAAAACATGTTGGGCACCTGGGCCGTATCTGCAGATTATTCCACACCGGTTTCCCTGCTTACCGGATTACAGCAGGTTGCCGGAAGCGATGCTAAAATTTTATATGCTAAAGGGTCCAATCTTTCTGAGGATAGTTTATTTGAACAAAGAGTGAGTGTGTTTGGAAAACCACTGGAAATGGACAGGAGGCCTGAAGAAGAAATATTGAATGAAGCGCTCGCGATTGCCCAACAATCCGATATTATTATTGCTGCCTTGGGCGAAGCGGCAGAAATGTCGGGGGAAAGCAGCAGCCGTACAAACCTTGATCTTCCTCAAAGTCAGAAGCGGCTCCTTGAAGCCTTACTAAAAACCGGTAAGCCCGTTGTGCTGGTATTGTTTACAGGAAGGCCACTCACTTTAACATGGGAAAACAAAAATGTCCCTGCTATTTTAAACGCCTGGCATGGTGGAACCGAAACAGGAAATGCGGTGGCTGATGTATTATTCGGAACGGTAAATCCCTCTGGTAAATTGAGTTCGACATGGCCGCAGAATGTGGGACAGATCCCGCTGTATTATAATCACAAAAACACAGGTCGTCCACTTCCGGAAGGAAAGTGGTTTCAGAAGTTTACCAGCAATTACCTTGATGTGACAAATGAACCACTGTTTCCATTTGGTTTTGGATTGAGTTACACCCGGTTTCAATACAGCGACATTGTGTTGAATCAATCAGCTGTCAGTCGTTCTGAAAAATTAACTGCAACAATTACGATTACGAATATTGGCGACCATGACGGGAAGGAAGTTGTTCAGCTCTACCTCAACGATCCGGTTGCTTCAATTACCCAGCCGGTAAAAAAACTTATCGGTTTTCAGAAAATCTTTTTAAAGAAAGGCGAAAGCAGGGAAATTCAATTTGTGCTAACTGTTGCAGACTTAAAATTTTACAACAGTGATCTGAAATATGAAGCAGAAGCAGGCGATTTTAATCTGTACATCGGTACCAATTCAAAAGATGTAAAATCAGCCAGCTTTGTCCTGAAAAAATAGCATAATATTTTTTATGGTGAACGCAATCTTTTTAAGGACAATGTGAAACCGGGTTGGTTGCCCTTCATTTTTTTATTAATCTCCTGAATGTGCGTACCTTGAAAGGATTACCAAGAATCATAACTTATGAATCCACTGCTTATCAAGCTGGGACTGCTCTTCTGTCTTTCAGGATTATGTACTTTTTCCTTCGCTCAAACACAATCCGTTCGGGGTATAGTTACCGATGAAAAGGGGCTTCCGCTTTCCGGTGTATCTGTTTATGTAAAAGGAAGTACGAATGCTACCCAGACAAATTCAAATGGTCAGTTCTCCCTAAATGCCCCGCTCAACGCCATTTTGGTTTTTACATCAGTAGGATTTGAAACGGTGGAGGCACAGGTAGTTGGAGGAAATACAATGAATATAACCCTTAGCGCATCTGCGTCCGACCTCACTTCTGTTGTGGTGATCGGATATGGAACGGCAAGGAAAAGAGACCTTACCGGGTCATCTGTTAGTATTAAAGGGTCAGATATTATTAATATTCCTGCGCTGACTGCCACACAGGCCATCCAGGGAAAAGCAGCTGGGGTTCAGATCATCAACAGTGGTGCGCCTGGCAGCACACCCAATGTACGCATTAGGGGAACAGGTTCCATTTTGGGCGGCGTGGATCCTCTGTATGTAGTAGATGGAATTATAACAACAGACATCAGGAATATTAATACCGCAGATATTCTTTCTGTTGATGTTCTTAAAGATGCGTCTTCAACCGCTATTTATGGTGCAAGGGCTGCCAATGGTGTGATTCTAATCACCACCAAGGCAGGAACAAGAGGCGGATTAACGATTAATTATAATGGATACGGTGGTGTAAAGCTGCTGACGCATAAAGTGGAAATGGCGCCTCCGAATTTGTTTACGTTGTATTCCAACGAGGCCGCAGGTGTAAATGCGATTCTTTCAGCTGACATCACTGGCGCAACAGACTGGTACGAGGAGCTAACAAGACCTGCCTTTATGCAAAATCATGCTGTATCAATTGGAGGAAGCAAGAATCAATACCGTTATTTCTTTTCAACGGGTTATTTAAATGAACAGGGTATTCTCCTTGGAAATAATTACAGGCGTTTTACTTTCAGGTACAACCATGACATGAACATTGGAAGTAAATTTAAAATCGGTAATAATCTGTCCTATTCAGACTATGCTTCTGAAAATAAACCATACAGCCTGTTTACAACCGCTTATATTGCTGCACCGATTTATAATGCAAAAAATCCCGATGGCACCTATGGGTTTACAACAAAAAGTGATGTTGGCAATCCTTTAGCTGCCCTGGAATATACCAATGACAGAAGCTGGGGAAGAAGAGCACAGGCTACGCTTTGGGGTGAATATCAGTTGTTGCGGAATCTGTCTTTCCGTTCCTCATTTGGAATTGATGCAGAACAAAACAATGGAAGAAATTATTCCCCGGTATTCCAGGTCGGAAATACAACGCAAAGAAATGAGGTGAGTCGTTTAAATTATTCCAAAGACAGTATTTACCAGTGGGTCTGGGACAATATTCTAACATTCGAAAAACAACTGGGTGCCAACCACCACCTGCGTTTAATGGGAGGTCACACAGCGGAAAGAAGAAATGGATGGGGGAGTCGTGCAAGCAGGAGCAATGTTGAAAATAATAAAGAAGCCTGGGTGTTGAATTTTAAGGATACGATTGGCGGACAGGAAAATTTCCGCGATCCCATAGGCAATTACTTCAGACGTGAATCTTATTTCATTCGCGCCAATTACAGGTTAATGGAAAAATATCTTGTGAATGCTACTTTCAGGCGTGATGCCAGCAGCAATTTTTCTTTAAACAACCGGTGGGCAAGTTTTCCATCTGTTGGTGTGGGCTGGCTGATTACAAAGGAAAATTTTATGGCTTCACAGAAAACATTTGACTTGCTGAAGCTGCGCGCCAGTTATGGACTTGCGGGAAATGATGTCATTCGGCCGGGTGCATTCGATCTCAGGCCTAATGAATTTTATTTTTCCTATTTTGGTACAGACCGAATCAATGGAACTACGGTAGTTGGAATTGTAGATCCAAATCTTAAATGGGAGGTCGTAAAAGAACTGGACCTTGGAATTGAATTTGCGCTCCTAGAAGGAAAGCTTAACGGCGAGATCGATTATTACTACAAAAAAGCAACCGATGCCCTATACACAATTCCTCTGGTGCAAGTTGGATTCGGTGATAATTTTTTAACCAATGCAGCCGACATAGTAAACAAGGGCATTGAAATTTCCCTTGGATGGAATAATACCACAGCAAAAGGAATTAAATATACTTTACGTGGAAATGTCACATTTAATCAAAACAATGTTGAGAATATTGCTGCCGGCAAGGCATTGCCATTTGGAAGTTTGGGCAATGGATGGACAGCAACACAAACAACTGTAAGGCAACCAATAGGATCATTCTGGGTGTTTAAAACCGATGGTATCTTCCAAACCCAGGCAGAAGTAGATGCCTATCCGCACATCACCACGGCAGCTCCCGGAGATTTTAAAATTTTGGATCTGAATGGGGATGGCGAAATCAACAACCTTGACCGGTACTACGCAGGATCTTACCAGCCAAAATTTTACTATGGGTTCAATGCCGTACTGAATATTAAACAGCTGGATTTTAGCCTGGATATTTTCGGTAATGCAGGCAACAAAGTTTATAATGCAAAGAAAGGGGTGCGTTATGGAGGTAACTATAATATTGAATACGATGTAGCCATTAACAGGTGGCAGCCCGGTAGTAATAACAATACAACACCAAGAGCTTATAACGGTGTTCCTTATCCAACAGATTATTTTATTGAATCAGGATCTTTTGTCCGCGTAAACAACATCACAGTTGGATACACACTTGCTAATATGAAGCTTTTCAACAACGTGCGCATTTTTGCATCTGCACAAAATCCTTTCATTTATACAAAATACACCGGCTTTACACCTGAGTTGCCAGGTAACCAGAATGAAGCAGGTATTGAACTAAATGTTTATCCTATTTCAGCTACCTATATGTTAGGTCTGAATATTCAATTTAAATAATAATGAAAAAAATAAATAAATTATACGTTGCGGCTGCTTTTATGTTTGCACTGGCAGTTCCTCCTTCTTGTGGCAAAGGGTTTTTGGAAGAAGGTCCGCGAAGAGTAACCATTCAGGACCTCATCAACAATCCTCAGGACGGTGCTCAAAAAATCATTGGCGCTGTTTATAGCAAACTTTACGACTGGCAGCAACATTCATTTTCGTGGATGGGCATTACCAGCATCACTTCAGATGATGCGGATAAAGGGAGTGACCCTGGTGACACAGGGGCCGATAAACACGAATTGGATAACTGGACCTTCAATCCTTCTTCAATCTCCTTTTTAGAAGTATGGGAAAGTAATTTTCAGGGTATTGGCAGGGCCACGTATGCATTAAAATTTCTGGAGGATATGAACCTTCCCATGCAGGATAAGGACAGGTATATGGGTGAAGCAAAAATGTTACGTGCTTATTTTTATTTTAATCTCGTGCGTTGTTTTGGCGGAGTTCCTAAAATTGATAAAGTGCTGGAATCTCAAATTGAAATTGAGAATGCCAGTGCAAAAGTCCCGGCTGACCAGATCTATGCATTTATTGAATCGGATCTGAATGATGCTATTATGAAGCTTCCCGTAGTTGTTCCTCTTGCAGAAAGAGGAAGGGTTTCAAAAGGAGCAGCACAGGCCCTGCTGGCCAAAGTTTTTCTTTATCAGTCAAAATGGTCGCAGGCCAAAGGGATGGTGGATGCAGTTATTTCCTCAAATCAATATGCGCTGTTACCGAATTACTCAATGATATGGAGGGAAGCAGGAGAATTTTCTCAGGAATCAATCTGGGAGGTCAATGCTGTGGGTACAACGCCAAACCGTGGTGTTGAAGGTTATTTTCTGGTGCAGGCTCCCAGGGGCGGCGGCGGTTTAGGATGGGGTTTCAATACCCCTACGCAAAACCTGGCAGATGCCTATGAACCGGGTGATGTGCGCAGAGCAGCTACGATTATGTTTGCTGGTCAGACCCTTTGGGATGGATTTATAGTAAATGCAGCTGCACCAAACCCAAGATATAACTATAAATCTTATGTAAGTAAAACAATGGAAAGCTTCAATGGGGATGATTATAACACCAATAAAAACTTAAGAATACTGAGGTTTGGGGAAATACTCCTGATAAAAGCCGAAGTTGAAAACGAGCTGAATAATATTCCAGGTGCCAGGGCAGCTTTGGATGCAGTACGCACCAGGGCAGGAATAGGGAATACAACGGCCTCAACAAAAATCGAATTCCGCGAAGCGATCTGGAAAGAGCGCAGGGTAGAACTCGCTTTTGAACACGACCGCATGTTCGATCTGCGGCGTACAGGGAGAGCTGCAACTGTTTTGCAGGCGCACGGAAAAAATTATATAGCTCCTAAACATGATCTTTTTCCAATACCCCAAAGACAGATCGACCTGAGTAATGGAAAACTGGTCCAGAACCCCGGCTATTAAAAATTCATTTTCATTTCAGATAGGTTAACTTTATGGAAACTAACTAAAAAAGCTTTTTTATGAAAAATAAAAATTATTTGCTGTTTTTGATCGGGGGAAGCTTTCTTGCGCTTTCCATGTTTTCCATTAGCAGTTGCAAGAAAAGTAAAGACATAGTACTTGATCCGATTGGGGGATATAATAATTCTGATGAAGTAGGTGCTGCCAACCTCGTAGGATACTGGGGTTTTGAAGGCAATGGAAATGAAGCAAAGAGTGGTTCCGCTCCAACATCCTCAGTGGGTGCCAGCTATGCAACCGGTGGTGTGAAAGGACAGGCAGTTACTTTGAATAACGGATACTTATACTATGCAAGTGCACTTGCTCCACTGGTGACCAATCAGGCCTTTACGGTAAGCGCATGGTTACAGGTAAAAAATACGGGTAATGCACCTTCAGGCCCTACCAACGTTCCCTACCAATATTTTCAAAGTGCTATTCCCGGTCAATTGTTTGGAAATTTCAATGGTTTAGTTGAAGCAGGTCAGTATAATCATGCTTCAGATACCCTGGTTCTAAAGGGTATTTACAAAGATCTGAACAATGGCGGACAGGATAATATCAACAATTACGGAGTGGCTGGAACCGATTTTCGAGTGGTGAAAAAAGCAGGTACCAACCAGTGGGTACACGTAGTAACTACTTATACGCCAAATGGTGGAACCGGCAACCAGAGTGTTTTCAGGATCTACGCTGATAGTTTACTGGTAAGTAATACTAATTTTGAGAACAGGGGAACCAATTCCTTTAAATACACTGCAGGTGAGGTGATCATTGGTGGATGGTACAATAACATTCCTGGCAAAACAGTTAGCACTGATACCTGGACAGTTCCTTTTAACGGAAAGATCGATGAGGTCAGGGTTTGGAATAAATTACTTCCTCCATCTGATATCATTGCTTTATTTAAATTGGGCAAAGAAGGACGATAATTCATTCTATTTTATTATAAGGGCTGTTCTTGAACAGCCCTTTATTATTTGCTGAATATGTGGTATAGCGGATTAAAGAAAATGATGGCTGTTGCGGTGTTGCTGGTTTTGTTTTTTGCGTGCAAAAAAACAGAAGATCCGCAACCGGTAAGTGGAAGTTTTATCTTCCTGAATGCAAAACTTAATAACCTCCCGAATGGTACGCTCTTCAGAAATATTCCAACCAATCCCGTGATCCGGCTTAGTTTTTCTTCCAGGGTAAATACCGTTACAGCAGGAAATTCCATTTCCCTTATTTTAGGAAACGGTAGCAGTGTGCCTTTAAATTTAAGTTTTGAAAACAACGATAGCACTGTAGTTGTTCAACCACAGGCGCCCCTGCAATACCTTACAAAATACCGACTGGTTATATCTGAACAACTGGAATCTAAATCGGGCATAAAACTAAGCGGTCCGCTCACAATAGAATTGTTGACGACCTTTAGTAATACCGATAAATTTCCCATTATAAGCGATACGGCACTGGTTGAACAGGTCCAACGTCAGACGTTTAAATACTTCTGGGACTTTGGTCACCCGGTTTCCGGACTTGCAAGAGAAAGAAATACTTCAGGAGACCTGGTTACTTCGGGTGGTTCAGGATTTGGTATCATGGCGATCGTTACAGGTATTCATCGCAATTTTATTTCACGTGCCCAGGGTTTAAGCCGCATGCAGACCATGGTATCCTTTCTTAAAAATACTGCACAAAAATTTCATGGCGCATTTCCTCACTGGTTGAATGGGATCAATGGAAATGTTATTCCATTCAGTCAAAAAGATAATGGTGCTGATCTTGTAGAAACTTCTTACCTGATAATGGGATTGCTTACAGCAAGACAATATTTTGATGGAAATACTGCTGATGAAATTAACCTGAGAAACGACATTAACCAGATATGGGAAGCAGTAGAATGGGACTGGTTCAGGAGAGGCGGACAAAATGTGCTTTACTGGCACTGGAGCCCTAATTTTAACTGGGACATGAATATGCAAATCAAAGGGTGGAACGAGAGCCTTATCACCTATGTCCTTGCCGCATCATCTCCTACACATTCCATTCCAAAAGCTGTTTATGATAATGGTTGGGCAAGCACCGGAGGTATGATGAATGGCAATACCTATTATGGCCACCAACTTCCCTTAGGACCCGCCTACGGAGGTCCGCTGTTTTTTGCACATTATTCTTTTATGGGCATTAATCCGAATGGCCTGGCAGATGCTTATGCCAATTATTTTACCCAGAATAAGAACCATACACTGATCAATTATGCGCACTGCGTAATCAACCCGCAAAAATTTACTGGCTATAGTGATTCCTGTTGGGGGCTTACAGCAAGCGATGATATAAACGGATACAGGGCTCATTCGCCAACGAATGATAATGGTGTGATTTCCCCTACTGCTGCATTGTCCTCCTTTCCATATACGCCTCAGGAGTCGATAAAGGCACTGAAGTTTTTTTATTACAAACTTGGTGACAGGCTCTGGGGCCCCTATGGTTTCTATGATGCTTTTTCATTGCATGAACCATGGTTTGCCACTTCAACACTGGCCATTGATCAGGGGCCCATCGTTGTAATGATGGAGAATTACCGCAGTAGTTTATTGTGGAATTTGTTTATGAGCTGTCCGGAAGTAAAAGCAGGCATGTTGAATCTTGGATTTACGAGTCCGTATTTATAATTTATGAATGTCAGGTTATTTTTTATTTGTTTAATTATTTCGGTTTTAAGCATTCGTTGCCAACCGGCAAATAAATTAACTTCTGGGTTTGCTCTGTTTAAAAAAGAAGACGTTGCAATTTTTAATATTGTTCAGAAACAAACCTTTCAGTATTTCTGGGAGGGTGCTGAACCAAACAGTGGTCTTGCAAGGGAAAGATTACACATGGATGATGTTTATCCTCAGAATGATAAAATGATCATTACCACGGGTGGGAGTGGCTTTGGTTTGATGGCCATTCTTGCAGGAATAGAAAATAAATGGATCACAAGAGAACAGGCAGTAGAACGATTTGAAAAAGTGCTTGATTTCCTTGAAAAAGCTGATCGTTTTCATGGTGCCTGGCCGCACTGGCTCAATGGGGAAACCGGGAAAGTAAAAAAATTCAGCAGAATGGATGACGGAGGGGATCTTGTGGAAACTTCATTTCTGTTAGCAGGTATGCTTTGTGTGCGGCAGTATTTTCGTGATGGAAATTTCCGGGAAAAAGATATTGCCTCAAGAATGGATCAACTTTGGAAAGAAGTTGATTTTAATTGGTACCGTAATGGCAAAAACGTTTTGTACTGGCACTGGAGTCCGGAATTTGGATGGCAGATGAATTTTCCTGTTACCGGGTATAATGAATGCCTGATCATGTACGTTCTCGCAGCATCTTCTCCTACGCATGCAGTGCCTCCTTCAGTTTACCATGAAGGTTGGGCGCGCGCAGGCAAAATTAAAGACACAGTAACCGCATACGGACATACTCTTACGCTTTCTCATAATGGCGCCCGGGATTACGGAGGCCCGCTCTTCTGGTCACATTATTCTTTTGTGGGCCTTGATCCACGCGGACTTAAAGACCGATATGCAGATTACTGGGAAAATGCAAAGTCTCATACTCTTATCAACAGGCAATGGTGTGTATCCAATCTTTTAGGTTATAAAGGATATGGCCCTCAAAGCTGGGGACTCACTTCAAGTTATTCTTTAAAGGGATATGCAGGTCATGCGCCGGGTAAAGATCGTGATCTGGGTGTTATCGCTCCCACGGCCGCACTGTCTTCCATTCCTTATACTCCTGAATATTCAATGGAAGCCATGCGCAACTGGTATCATAATAAAGGGAAAGAACTTTTTGGCCCCTATGGTTTTTATGATGCCTTTTCTGAAACTGCAGCTTGGTATCCTCAACGTTACCTTGCCATCGACCAGGGACCCATAGTAGTGATGATGGAAAATTTTAAATCGGGGTTGTTATGGAATTTGTTTATGAGTTGTGATGAAATTCAACAGGGTTTAAAAAAGTTGGATTTCGAATCCCCGCATTTAAAATAAATGCAGTCAATTATTTGTGTAATCATTTTCCGACTGGCATCTGCAGTAAAATTTTTCCTATGCAGATCAAAACTTTCTGTGCAGTGCTGGCTCTTTTTATATATTTCCAGTCCACTGCAACCAATGAACCGCTGTTTGTACCTTCCAGCTTAAAAGCCGTTACCGTTTTCCGTTCGGGCGCAGAAATGACCCATAACAGTTCCGCCAGTTTACAGTCTGGTAATCAGGACCTGGTGATTGAAAACTTAAGCAATGGGCTCGATTTAAACAGCATCCAGGTAAATTGCGCTGCTGCTGTCACTATCATGGGCATTGAATATTCCAATAATTTTTTGATCGCGCCAGCTGTTTCTGCCAGGATAAAACTGCTGCAGGATTCTGCTGCGCTACTCCAAAAGGATTTAGATAAAGTGAATATGCAGATGCAAACCGCTGTTGACCTGCTGGAGGTTTTAAAGCTGAACAGGGAGATCAAAGGTCAGCAAACAGGATTAAGTGTTGCAGAACTTATGAAGTTGATGGAATATTATAAAAGCAAAACCCTTGAATTGCAGAATGATCTTATGTTGCAAAGGGATAAATCAAAATCGCTTGGAACACTTATCGCCAGGTTAAGAAACCAGATCAAAGAAGAAGAAAGTCGCAATACAAGAAACGCGGGTCAGTTGCGTTTGCAATTGTCGGTAGCCACTCCCGGAAAATATGATTTTATCATTTCTTACCTTACTAAAAATGCTTACTGGAGCCCATTTTATGATATTCGTGTTGATGATATAAAAAGTCCCCTGAAGCTGATATACAAAGCTAAGCTGGCGCAAACAACAGGCATCGACTGGAAAAAAATAAAGCTCACGCTTTCCACTGCTGTTCCAAACCAGTGGGGTGATGCGCCTGTGCTGAAGGCCTGGTTTCTCAGTTATATTAATCCAGTGGTAGCAATGGAAAGAACACTTGCACGCAACAGAGTACAAAGTTTTGCTGGCAGTACGTCCCAATTGAATGAAGTTGTGGTTACAGGTTATGGTGTACGTGGTGTAACGGCTAACCAGGAAGCCGCAGAACCATTGTATGTTGTGAATGGAGCTATAATGTCGGGCCAGGAATTTTCGAAAATCAATCCGGCTGCAATAAAAAGCCAGGAAATTCTGAAAGGCTCCAATGCTGCGGCTTTATATGGTTCCAGGGCTTCAGGAGGCGTTGTGCTGATAACTTTAAAAGATGGTTTATCAGATTATGTATCAGTGACTGATAATGAGCTGAACGTGACTTTTGATATTGACTTGCCTTATGACATCGCCACAAATGGTAAAGAGCAGACAGCTACATTGAAAGAATATGCAGTGGCCGCATCTTATAAATATTATGCGGTGCCAAAACTGGATAAAGATGCATACCTCCTGGCAGAAGTAGGAGAGTGGGAACAACTAAACCTTTTACCCGGAGAAGCCAATATCATTTTTGAAGGGACGTATGTTGGCAAGTCGTTCATAGATCCGGCATCCACTTTTGATACACTGAACCTGACGCTGGGCCGTGATAAAAGAGTTGTGGTTAAGAAAGAAAAATTGGCAGACTTCAGCAGTGTAAAATTTCTTGGCAGCAACAAACTGCAGAAATTTACCTATGAAATTACCGTAAAGAACAACAAAAAAGACACTGTGCGCATGCTGCTAAAAGATCAGTATCCATTATCTACGAATAAGGATATAGAAGTGGAGTTGTTAGGTGCAGCAGGTGTTTTTAATAACAATACAGACCTGGGTGTACTTACATGGAAACTGGAGCTGGCTCCCGGAGAAACAAAAAAGATCAGGGTGGAGTACAGTGTGAAATATCCCAAAGACAAAACACTCAATCTTTGAGTAATTTCCGGGGTGCAGCACCTAATGTTATGTGCCCCGGTATTTGCTTAACTTCAAAGGATGAAAACAGATCTTTCACAGATAGCAACAAGGCCTCCAAAGGATTATGATAAGGATGAAACAAAATCACAGCTAAAGAAAATAATTGCTGAGCTGGATGACCTCCAGAATTTATTGTATGCAGAAGGGAAACATTCCATACTTGTGATCATCCAGGGAATGGATGCCAGCGGGAAAGATGGCGCTATCAAGAATGTGTTTGGACAACTAAATCCCCAGGGTGTAAAAGTGCAGTCTTTTAAAGCGCCCACTTCAGTAGAACTGGCGCATGACTTTTTATGGAGAATTCATAAACATAGTCCTGAAAAAGGAATGATTCAGATCTTTAACCGTTCTCATTACGAAGATGTATTGATCACCAGGGTGCATGGCTTGGTGGATGATAAAACGGCTGAAAAAAGGTTCAAAGCGATTAATGATTTTGAACAATTACTTAAAGAACATAACAATACCAAAATATTAAAATTTTACCTGCATGTGAGCCAGGAAGAACAGCATGAGCGTTTGCAGGAAAGAATGGAGGATCCGCAAAAGCATTGGAAATACAATCCGAATGATATGAAGGAATCGGAGCGGTGGAATGATTATATGAAGGTTTACCATGAATGTTTCGAGCAGTGCAATCATATTTCGTGGACCATAATTCCTGCAGATGAAAACCGTTACAAGGAGTTGTTGATCGCCGAAACTTTACTGGAAACTTTAAAGTCGCTGGATATGAAATATCCGGATCTTAAACAGTAGGTTTTTTTACTACGAAGGTTTTTTGCCACAAAGGCGCGAAGGCGCAAAGGTTCCTGCTCCCGGATGTCTCATTCAACAACCGTTCAACCATGTTCAACTACATTCTAACTACTGTTCAACTGAATGAACCACGGAGGCACCGAGACCACGGAGCAACACAGAGAAGATTGCTTTGCCACGAAGGCGCGAAGGCGCAAAGGTTCCTGATCCAGGATGTCTCATTCAACAACCGTTCAACCATGTTCAACAACAATTCAACAACTTTTCATCTGAGTGAACCACGGATCAATGATCATTCAGGGGAATGCCTCTTCTTTGGAATTCTTTCCAGTTAATGTATTCATCTCCTTTCCTGGATTCTACCATGGTGATGCAATTTTCAACAGGACAGATCAACTCGCAAAGATTACATCCCACACACTCTTCTTCCTTAATGGCATAAGTATTATACGGATTGCCATATGTTAAGCTGATCGACTGGTGAGAGGTGTCTTCGCAGGCGATAAAACATAAACCGCAATGGATACATTTTTCCTGGTTAATCCTGGCTATGTGATGATAATTTATGTCAAGATCCTCCCAATGGGTGATGGCGGGTACAGACTTGCCTATAAAATCTTCCAGACTTGCAAAACCTTTTTCATCCATCCAGTTGTTCAGTCCATCACAAAGGTCTTCAATGATCCTGAAACCATGTTTCATGGCAGCAGTACATACCTGCACATTGGATGCGCCAAGCAGCATGAATTCAACTGCATCCTTCCATGTGCTGATACCACCAATACCGGAAACAGGAACGCGTGATGTGATCGGATCCTGACTGATCGTGGTAAGAAATTTTAATGCTATCGGTTTCACTGCAGGACCACAATAGCCGCCAAAAACAGATTTGCCTGCTACGTATGGATTCGGTACCAGCGTATCAAGGTCTATCCCTGTAACGGATTGTATTGTATTGATTAGTGAGAGGCCATTTGTGCCCGCTTCAACCACCGCCTTTCCAGCAGGTACTACAGAATGAACATTAGGTGTAAGCTTGGTGATCACCGGAATATTTGCTTTCTCCATCACCCATTCAACCACCATTCTTGCTATTTCCGGATCCTGTCCAACAGAAGCGCCCATGCCTCTTTCTGTCATTCCATGCGGACAACCAAAATTTAATTCCAGTCCATGCGCACCTGTATCTTCTACCTGGCTGATTAATTCATGCCATTTTTCCTTTGTATTGTCGGCCATCAATGAAACCACCATGGCGCGATCGGGAAAAAGCTTTATGCATTCAGCAATTTCCTTCAGGTTAATATCCAATGGACGGTCAGATATCAATTCAATATTATTAAAACCCATTACGCGGGTGCCATTATAATTCACAGCCGAATAACGAGATGAAACATTCTTTACCTGCGAGCCCAGTGTCTTCCAAACTACTCCGCCCCATCCTGCTTCAAATGCACGCAATACATTTATTTTTTTATCTGTTGGCGGAGCACTGGCCAGCCAATATGGATTGGGTGATTTAATTCCGAGAAAGTCTGATGATATATTGGCCATTGTAAGAAATTGAAAAGGGTAAACAATAATTGTCTAATAATCCGGGATTAAATTTTTGGCAGGGGCATATCTATACTGTTGAAAGCACTTTCTTCTTTACTACCTGCATCTCCTGTTAAAAACTCAAGAATGGAAGCTGCAGCATCTTTGCCTGCCTGTACCCCGTCAACCACTTCTTTTCCTCCATTCACACAATCGCCACCTGCAAACACGCCGTTGATATTGGTCGTATTATTTTGAATGATGATCTTTCCATTACTGTTCTGAAGATCATTCTGGTGTACCAGTTCCGTATAAGGCATTTGTCCTGCGGCCTTAATTACCATATCAACATCGAGCATAAAAGTTCTGCCTGTATCAACCGGCGATTTCCTTCCTGTATGATCTGCTACTCCCAATTCCATTTCACTGCATAGTAAGCCGGTTACATTTCCATCTTTACCAATTACTTCCTTTGGTGCAGCAAGCCAGATCACTTTACAGCCATCGAGCCTGGCCAGGTCAAGTTCTTTTTGCGTGCAGGGCATTTCATCCTGGGTTCTCCTGTATACAATGGTCACTTCTTTAGCACCTAGACGTTTTGCCTGGGTGGCGGCATCAATGGCCGTCATGCCCATTCCTATTACGGCCACCTTATCACCAACAGGAAGGAGATGAAAACTTTCAGAGCGCAGCTTATAAATAAATTCAATGGCGTTAACCACACCATTTAGTTTTTCACCTGGAATATCAAGCTGCCTTGCCAGTCCGACACCTATTCCAAGAAATACAGCATCGAAATTATTTTTCAGATCATTTAAAAAAAGATCTTTTCCAAGCTCGCGATTATATTCAATCCTAATGCCCCCGACAGAAGTAATAAATTCCACTTCTTGTCTGCAAAAATCGGGCGTTACTTTATAAGCAGCAATGCCATAAGTCATGAGGCCTCCGCCTTTTTCCTCTTTTTCAAAAACAGCAACGTCGATCCCTTCTCTTGAAAGTACATGGGCGCAGGACAGTCCTGCCGGACCAGCACCTACAACGGCTACCTTTTTATTCTTTAATTCTTTCCTTTTGAACAGGGGCCATTTTTCAGCGATCGCTTTTTCAGTGGCATACCGCTGCAATTTTGCAATCGGTATAGGGGCTTCATGCATTAAATTATAAACACAAGATCCTTCACAAAGTTTTTCAACAGGACAAACCCTGGAGCATCCACCACCAAAAATATTGGCATCAAAAATTGTATAAGCCGAGCCCCTGATATTATCTGTTGTGATCTGTTTGATAAATTTAGGAACATCAATACTGGTCGGACATGATTTTGTACAGGGCGCATCATAACAAAACAGGCACCTGTTCGCTTCTACCAGCGCAGCTTCCTTTTCAGTGAAAGGAGGATGGATATCGCTGAAATTTTCTTCGTATTGCCCTGCGGGTAACCGGTTATTTTTTATCGCCACTTTTACTGATTAGGTATAAAAATGCAGTTCTATAATTGAACCAGCTTTTCGTAGGTCTCAGGCCTGCGGTCGCGGAAGAACTGCCATACACTACGCACTTCTTCAATAAGGTCAAGATCAAATTCTGAAACCAGTAATTCATCATTATCTTCTGATGCCTGAGCAAAGATCTGACCCCGTGGATCCACGAAATAGGAAGAGCCATAAAACTTCCCAAGGTTCCATGGTTTTTCTTGCCCTACTCTATTGATACAGCCCATGAAATAACCATTTGCTGCCGCATGCGCAGGCTGTTCAAGCTTCCATAAATATTGTGAAAGGCCGGCCACCGTTGCTGAAGGATTATATACTATTTCAGCACCATTCAAACCAAGCACGCGGGCGCCATCAGGGAAATGCCTGTCATAACATATATAAACGCCCACCTTTGCATACTTTGTCTGAAAAACAGGATAACCAAGATTTCCGGGTTTGAAAAAAAACTTCTCCCAAAAACCCGATGTATGAGGGATATGATTTTTACGGTATTTACCAAGGTAAGTTCCATCGGCATCAATTACAGCCGCGGTATTATATAAAACGCCTGCCTGTTCCTTTTCATAGATCGGAACAATCATCACCATGTTATATTTTTTGGCAAAAACCGCCATTCGTTCTGTAGTAGGTCCGGGTACGGGTTCTGCTGACTGGTACCAGTCTTTATTCTGGCCAGGACAGAAATAAGGTGTATTGAAAATTTCCTGCAGGCAAAGGATCTGCACGCCTTGTTCTCCTGCCTTTTCAATGAACGGAATATGTTTTTGAACCATGGCTTCCTTGATCTCCTCGATGGATCCTTCTCCCTCAGTTTTAGGAAGGCTCATCTGGATCAGCCCTGACTTAATTATTCGCGGCATATTTATTTTAAATTTTTTATTGAAGATGAAAGATGTTCCATGGCCAGGCTATAGAAGTTGTTGTTCATTATATATTTCCTGAAACTTTTTCTCTTTTTATAAACTGGCCATATCCCTTTTCCAATTTACAATTATTATTGTCAATTGCAACTGTTCCCCTGAGTAAAACTGTTTTAATTTTTCCTTTTAGTTTCCAGCCTTCATAAGCTGAATAATCAACATTCATATGATGGGAGGCCGCAGAAATAATATGTTCCTCCTCCGGATCAAAAATTACAAGGTCGGCATCAGAACCAATGCCAATGGTTCCTTTGCGGGGAAACATGCCGAAGATCTTTGCAGGATTGGTGCAGGATACTTCCACGAACTTGTTTATACTGATCTTTCCTTTCTGAACGCCTTCACTAAATAACAATTCCATCCTGTGTTCAATCGCCGGATGACCATTTGGAATTTTTGAAAAATCTTTTTCACCCATTTTCTTTTGCTCCCATTTAAATGGACAATGGTCAGTAGCAACAACTTTTACAATTCCCTGGTTAATGCCTGCCCAAAGTGTTTCCTGGTCTTTCTTCTGTCTTAATGGAGGACTCATTACCCATTTGGCTCCATCAAAATCTTTTTCATAAAGGGAAGCGTCCAGCACCAGGTATTGAATACATGTTTCTACCAGGATATGCTGGTTTCTTTTTGTTGCATTTCTAACAGCATTCAAAGCGCCTTCACAGGTGAGATGAACAATATAGCCAGGACATCCCGTATATGAAGCCAGGTCGGCAAAACGTTCTGACGCTTCGGCTTCAGTGACTTCGGGTTGTGATAAATAATGATATAGAGGTGAAAGTTTACCTGCTGTCCTATGCTTTTCAACAAGGTAGTCGATCATGTCGCCATTGGTTGCATGCACGGTCACCATGCCACCATGTTGCTTCACTTCTTCCATTAAGCCTATCATTTGCCTGTCGTCGATCATGAGCGCACCTTTATAAGCCATAAAGGTTTTAAAAGATGTTATTCCTTCTTCCTCAATAAATTTTTTTATTTCTTTTTTTGTTGAAGGATTAAAATCTGTAACTGCTATATGAAAACTATAATCACCCAGGCAGTTATTATCAGACCTGGAACGCCATTCATCAAGTGCTGATTGAAGAGAGTTACCTTGTTTCTGTAAGATAAAATCAATGACCATTGTTGTTCCGCCAAAAAGGGCTGCTCTTGTACCCGTTTCATAGTTATCGCTGGAATAAGTGCCCATGAAAGGCATATCAAGATGTACATGCGGATCAATGCCTCCGGGAAAAACCATTTTTCCTGTTGCATCAAGGATTAGATCGGCCTTTATTGTTAAATCACTGCCGATGGTTTTTATTTTTTCATCCTCAATAAAAATATCAGCGATATAATCTTCTGAAGCAGTTATGATTCTGCCATTCCTGATCAATGTTGTCATGAAGCTATCATTTGAGGTTGTTCTATTTCCTGTGAAGTTTCCTGCTTATCTGCATGTGGATCTTTCTTCATTAAAACCATGTATAATATAAATGCAACTATAAATCCCGTAAACCATGAAAGTGTAAAAAGAAAATCAAGCTGCGGAACCCATCTTCCTATTAAGGCTACACTAATCCCTGCTACCAGTGCCAGTACTGCTTTATAATTGATCCCAGAACCTCCATAGCCATATTCTCCCTGTCTTGAATAAAGATGGTTGATGTTCAGATTCCTTTTCCTGATGATGAAATAGTCGCACAACATGATTCCTACAATGGGACCTAACAATCCGCTGATAAAAATTAAAATGCTTCCAATGCTGTCGAGCAATAACCAGGGACACATAGCAATGCCAGCCAGGCCTGCGATAATGCCGCCCCACCTGAAACTAATTTTCTTTGGATACAGGTTTGAAATCGCATATGCAGGTGCAATTACGTTTGCCGCGATATTAGTACTGAGTGTAGCCATGATCAGGGCAAGCTGCGCAAACAACACCAGGTATTTCTGTTCGAATTTGCTGACAAGGTTCACGGGATCCCAGGGAGCATCTTCGGCGATAAGAACATCATTAAAAGCAATTACTGCGGCGCAGGTAACAAAAATTCCAACAAAGGAATAAAACAACATTGTTCCTGGCAATCCAATAAACTGTCCGGCCACCTGGTCTTTCTGTGATTTGGCAAACCTTGTAATGTCGGAAATACTGATACTCATAGTTGCCCAGAAACCGACCATGGCTGTAAACCATAAAAGGTAGTTCCACCAGGATTGAGAATTATTTACAACAGCTTCCTGTATTGGCTGTATTGATGAATAAATATATGCTTCTCCGCCGGCCACTTTTTTTCTGAGCTGTACAAAGCCAACATCCAATTCATCCGTTAAAGGAACAAGTGTACTTCCCCTCTTTTCCAAAGCTGACCAATTCCCATCGGCTGCATTTTTATCGTTCGTGATCCTATATTCATCTGCCTTATTCATTCCATTCGCATCAGCTATGGGTTGAAGAACAATTACTGATTTTTCCTGCACTTTTTCTCTTAATGCTAAAGGCTTTCCTAATTGTGGGCTTTGTTCCAGTACAATTGGAAAACTATTTACCTGCTGGTAGCCCCAAAATATTAATAAAAGACCAATGAAAATTAATACGGGTGCGGCAAAGTTTTCAAGTCTTTTGATATGTTCTGTGCCTTTCCAGATAAAATAAATATTGAGCAACCAGAATAAAAAGAAACAGATGAATTTTTCGGCATTCAGTCCTGTTGCAAATTGCTGCCCTGTTATTATGGTAAATACAGAATACACTGCAAGTCCGCCGATCCATGTCTGTACGCCAAACCATCCGCAGGCAACCACAGATCTTAATAGGGCGGGAAGGTGTACGCCTCTTACACCAAATGATGCACGGCCATAAACAGGAAAGGGTATCCCATATTTTACCCCTGCGTAACCATTCAGCACCATTGGAATCGTAATAAATAAATTTGCTGCTGTAATGATGATGAGTGCCGCCTGCCATGACAAGCCGCTTTTGATCATGTAAGATGCAAGAATATAGGTGGGAATACAAACCGCCACGCCTACCCATAAGGCAGCAAGATGCCATTTATTCCAGGTTCTTTTACCAGGAGGAATAGGTGCAAGGTCTTCGTTATAGAGTTCGTTTTCTTTCAAGCAGTCAATTTGGTTTAAGTAAGAATTGGTTGATGAGATTCAGGCAGCGTCGGATCATCATTTATACAATGGATTCATCAGCGATTGAAAGGGCCTGGGAAATAATTTCTAATCCTTCATCCATCTGCTCTTTTGTAATGATCAAAGGTGGTGCTATAAATATATAATTCCACCGGACAAACGTATACATGCCCAGCTCCCTGATCTTTGCCGCCACTTTATTCATCACCACCATTTCCTCTGGCTTTGCATTAAATGGCGCCATGGGTTCTTTTGTTTTCCTGTCTTTAACCAGTTCCAAACAACCAAGTAATCCAGTATTTCTCCAGTCGCCGATAGATGGATGTTTCTCCATAAGCTTTGCTACCTGCTGGTCAAGATAACGACCCATACTGGCTGCATTTTCTATCAATTTTTCTTCTTCATAGATTTTCAGTGTTTCAAGTGCGGCTGCGCAACTTACAGGGTGTGCGGAATAAGTAAGCCCCAATGGTAGAACAGCATCATCATATTTTGCAGCAATTTTTTCGCTGACCATCAAACATCCAAAAGGAAGATATCCGCAGGTAAGTCCTTTTGCCATGGCGATCATATCCGGAATGATATCATGATTTTGAAAACCAAACCATTTACCTGTTCTTCCAAATCCACTCATTACTTCATCCATGATCAATAAGATGCCGTTCCTGTTACAAATTTCTCTTACCTGTTTAAGATAACCGGTAGGGTATTTAATACACCCGGAAGATCCAGATTCACCTTCCAGTAAAATGGCAGCGATCGTGTTGGGACCTTCGTATGCAATCAGTCTTTCCAACTGAGCAACAGATTCTTTCAGCAAAGATTCTTCACCAAATTCCCAGCGGTATAAATAAGGAAGATCGAAATGAACAAAATTTGGAGCCTGTTGCGCATCTACCGGAATCCTTCTTGGATCACCGCTGGCAGACATGGCACCGATGGAAGCACCATGGTAAGATTGATACCTTGTGATGATCTTATGTTTTCCTGTATATAATCTTGAAAGTTTAATGGCATTTTCCATCGAGGTAGCGCCGCATAAGGTAAAGAACGCTTTATTAAGATCACCAGGACAAATCTCAGCCAGTTTTTTACCGAGTTCGCCACGCACTTTGGTGACACAGTTAGGCGTAACATAACTGATCTCGTTCATCTGCCTTGTGACTGCTTCTGTAATCCTTTGATTACCGTGACCAATATTTACATTCATCAGCCCTGAAGAAAAGTCTATATAACGCTTTTCATCATAATCATATAGGTAAACACCTTCGCCTGATTTAACTGCAATAGGATTATGACCTTTTTGCTTACTCCAGGAAAAAAGGGTGTATTGAAGATTGTCTTTTATGATCTCTTCTGTTTCCGAATGAACCATTGATTCATCTACCATTTGGGTTTATTTAAAATTTTAATTGTTGAAGTTTGAAAAGGCTAAAAAACGATGGCCAATTAACTCATCCAGTTCACTCCAGCCTCAGGGTTCCATTTAACTGTTGATTTTTTTAGTCGGGTAAAGAATTCAATAGAACTTTTTCCCGTTATATCACCTACTCCAAATTTGCTTTCATTCCATCCTCCGAATGAAAACGGTTCACGGGGCACCGGCACGCCAACGTTAACTCCAATCATTCCGGCGCTTGCCCTTTCTATAATATATCGCGCTACTGCACCATTTTGTGTAAATACAGAAGCAGCATTTCCATAAGGGTTTGCATTTTCAATGGCCAGGGCTTCTTCAACATTTTTCGTGCGCATGATACTGATAACCGGTCCGAATACTTCTTCTTTTGCAATAGCCATATCGGGTTTTACATGATCGATCACCGTTGGACCAACATAGGTTCCGGATTCCTTTCCTTTTACCACCGCATTCCTTCCGTCCAGTAAAATTTTTGCTCCCTGTTCTTCTGCTTCCGTTATATATTTTTCAATTCTTTCTTTAGATGCTTTATTAATCACAGCCCCGAGGTTTTCACCCGGAATGATCTTTTTTGCTTCTTCTACAATCTTTTGAATAATATGATCAACATCGCCTACTGCCACCATGGCCGATGCCGCCATACAGCGCTGTCCAGCGCAGCCACTCATGGAAGCAGAAACATTTTGTGCTGTCATACCAGGAATAGCATCAGGCATTACCATCAGATGATTTTTAGCACCGCCAAGGGCAAGGCATCTTTTAAAATTCCCGGTTGCCCGCTGGTATATTATTTTGGCCACTTTAGTAGAACCCACAAACGTTACTGCATCTATGCCTGGATGATCACAAATTGCTTCCACTATGTCAACATCACCATGAACTATATTAAAAACGCCGTCGGGAAGACCTGCTTCTTTTAAAAGTTCCGCAATACGCCCGGCGCTAAGAGGTACTTTTTCACTTGGTTTGAGGATCATGCAATTTCCAAGAGCAATGGCATTTGGAATGGTCCAGTTGGGAACCATGCTGGGAAAATTAAAAGGAACAATGGAAGCCACCACTCCCAGCGGCACATGTTCTGTCCGGCATTCAACACCCTTGCTTACTTCCAGCACTTCACCGGTAACAAGTTGTGGTAGGCTGCAGGCAAATTCAGTGAGCTCGATACATTTTTCGATTTCAGCAACGGCTTCTCCCATGGTTTTACCATTTTCCTCCTGCACCAGCCCCGCCAGTTCTTCAAGGTTCTTCTCCAGGAGAAATTTGTATCGGAAGAAAACCTGCACCCTTTCTTTAATAGGAGTACGCGACCAGGATGAAAAAGCTTTTTGTGCAGCTTCTACAGCAAGGTCAAGTTCTGTTTTTGATGAAAGCGGAACGGAAGAAAGTAATCTGCCATCAAGTGGTGAAATAACATGAAGCGATTGGGATGTTGAAGCATCTGTAAAATTTCCATTTATAAAATTCCTGACAGGCTGGTATTGCATGCAAATCATTTAGGTTCCAACAATTTAATTCTTTTTAAAATAAAAGGGGAAAACAAGTAGTTTAAGTTCCATTTAAGCCAGATCCTTATTGATAAGTAGCTTATTTGAAGATGCTACCAGAGTCTGATATAAAACTGCTACGGTTAAAAGAAGGAAATGAAAAAATATTGACAGATAAAGCAGAAGCTGGCCTATACTCAAAAACAAAAAGAGACCGTCCTTTTGAGACGGCCTCTTTTTTCTGTGAACCCGCTGGGACTCGAACCCAGGGCCCATACATTAAAAGTGTATTGCTCTACCAACTGAGCTACAAGTTCAATCCATCTTTCAACATTTCTGTTGAAAGGAGTGCAAAAATAAGTGCTACAATTTTTGCAGCCAAAAATTTATTGCACCGATTATCTTCCATCAAGTAATTCAGCCAGATCGGCAATCATTTTTTTCTGTGCTTCAACCATCCCTGTCTTTGCCACCACATCCACATAAAGCCTCCTGTTCTTTGGTACAACCAGTCCCAATGAACCATCATCGCGGATCACGGTGAAGTTTTGAAGCACTACGTTGTAATGTTTCGCTTTAAGCGCATTATAAATATCTACATCTGTAGTTACAAAGAAATTACCTTCATCTTCTGCGGGATTATGATTAGTGGTTTTGATCTTTCTTGCCAGTTTTCTTTTTTTGAAAGTTTTAATGCTTCTTTCGCCCGGGTTATAATTATGCAGCCCGATAACATGCTTATTATAAGGAATGATTTCAAAAAGATAGTCCGCAAATCTTTGTACCTCCACAGAAAGCGTATTCTTATAAGGTCCGCTTTTTAATAAGCTGGCCCGGCCTTTCTGGGTAAAGATTTTGTTTGGATCAATTGAATATTTTTTATTCAGGAATTCAAAATGGATATTGTGTTTTTCATCGTTCTCTAGCCTGACCATTTGCCCACCCTGCTCCTGAACAAATTCCTGCCCTGCATTTATAGCAGTTGTTTCATTGTTATGAAGGCTCACCAACACAAATGATCGCTGCTTTGTATTACTGGTTGTGGCTATCGTAAGCACATTATCACCCAACCTGAAAAAAAGCCGGTCTGAATGTGTAAGGTTCTCTGAAGGGAGCCTGTTAAAAGAAATCTGTTGCTGGGAAGAGGTAAAGGAAGATGCCAATAGGAGAAAAAGGCACCCAAGGGCGTAGAAAGATTTCATAAAGTGATTGATTTAAGGTTGTCTGCAACTCATGCCTCCACTTCCGCTTTCATCATCTGCATTACATCTTTATCAATCATTTTCTGTGCCAGCAGTATCATATTCTTAAATGCGCGTCCTTTCGAAATTCCATGTCCGATAATTACGGGTTTGCTGATACCCAATACCGGCGTTCCGCCATAGTTTTCGAAATTGAAAAGATCAAAATATTCATGGTCAATTCCTTTACGGCGAGTGATGCCATGGAGGCTTTCAGCCATCTTTAATATGATATTACCGGTAAAGCCATCACAAACTACAATATCGGCTTTATCAACAAGAATATCACGTCCTTCAATATTGCCTATAAAGTTGATGTGTTTATTTTCTTTCAGAAGCGGATAGGCAGCCTGGGCCAGGAGATTGCCCTTGCCTTCTTCTTCACCTATGTTTAAAAGTCCCACTCTTGGGTTTTCAATACCCAGGATCTGCTGGGCATATACCGATCCCATTACAGCGAACTGGTTGAGCTGCTCTGGCTTACAGTCGGAATTTAAACCTACATCAAGCAGGAGTCCTGTGCTGCCATTTTCCTTTGGGATAATTGTAGAAATTGTGGGTCTTAAAACTCCCTCAATGGGTTTAATGGCATATAAGGAACCAACAAGCATCGCGCCTGTGTTTCCGGCACTGATAAAAGCATCAATCTTCTCTGTCGCCAGCAATTGAAATCCAATTGAAATAGAAGATGCTGGTTTTTCTTTTAAAGCACGTGTTGGATGATCATGCATATCGATTACCTGGGTGGCATTCACCAGGGTGTACCTGTCTGCAGGGAGGTTCCATTCTGAAACCAGGGGTTTGATCCTTTCTACCTGCCCAATAAGGAACAGGTGGGCATTTCCTACTTTAAGGTATTGGTCAATACCCGCTACGATCTCCGAAGGGGCTTCATCTCCGCCCATCATGTCAATTCCTATGTTCATGCGTTCCAAAAATAAAAAATCCATCATCCCGCCAAGCAGGAAAATGGATTAAGTAAAAAAGATGCGCCTACTTCTTAACGGGAGAGGTTTCTGCAACCACCTGTCCTTTGTAGTAAAGTTTACCTTCACTTACGTGGGCACGGTGACGAACATGTAATTCACCCGTTGTTCTGTCTGTACTTAAAGTAGCGGCTTCAGCTTTATAATGGGTTCTGCGCTTTTTGCTTCTTTGCTGGGAATGTCTGCGTTTGGGATTTGGCATAACTATTAATTAAAAATCGATTATTAAATATGAATAGCTATTGGCTATTTGCTTTTAGCTGTTAGAAAAATCATTCTCTCTTATTACTCTTCCAGTCCTTTGAATTTCTCCAGTCCCTTCCACACCGGGTTTTCCTTTGGAACTTCCTCTGGTTTACTTCCCCTCAGTAATTCCCTGGCGGTATCGTTACAAAAAGGCCCGTCCATATTTTCAAATTCGCAGGTCTTTTGCATCGGGATACTCAGATTTACAAATTCATAAATCCAGTCTTTCACATCCAGATGACTTTCACCCCTTGCTGTGTAATAAACATCCGGATCTTCTTCCTGTGCATTCATCAGCTCCGCATCCTCAACCAGTTTTACCGTGATGGTAAAATCATCAAAAAGCTGGAGGGGAAGGTCATTACTGCAGCGGTCACAGGCCACATCTGCTTTTCCTCCCACCTGGAAGCGCAGGATCATAAAATTGTTGTTCTTTTCAAGCAACAACCTCACTTTTGCCTCGGCTTTCTGAAAATCCTGCGTCCCGTATTCCTCAAAGAACCTGTCGGTTACCTCGTAAATGAACTCATGATTTCCCGGCTTTAAACCTACAAAAGCTATCTCATATTCGCGCCGATTGCTCATGCCCCAGATTTAAGATCCCGAAAATTCGGAGCGCAAAGGTAAAGAAATTAGGGTGAAATGGAGTATTTTGCCCAAACAATTTAACGAATAGACCGGGAAAAACATGTTGAGAAGCCTGCTGAGGGACCGTTATTTAATTTTCTTATTTGTACTGGCACTGTTGATCAGGCTATTTTCTTCAAATGAAACATGGGTTGAAGCTTATTACACCTATGGGTTTTATCCGCACATTTCTAAATTTCTGCGCCTGATTTTTGGGTGGATTCCATTTAGTTTAGGAGATCTGTTGTACATCCTGGCCTTTATTTTCCTGGTATGGAAAACCTGGAAATTCCTGCGCCTCCTTGCCAGGCGAAAAGTTAAGGAATACCTGTCCTGGATCCTTTTTGGAAAATACCTGAAACTGGTGCTCTGGATCTATATCGTTTTTAATGTTTTCTGGGGTTTGAATTATAATCGCCAGGGCATTGCTCACCAGCTAAATATTGAAATTGAACCCTATGCCGCCGAAGATGTATTTCAACTGGCCTCGGTTCTCAGCGCGAAGGTTAATCTTTATGCATCCTCTGTTGACACAGCACACAGAAAATTACTCGACAGGAACAACAAAGTATTATTTGATTTAGGGGTGCAAACTTTTGAGGAAGTAAAAAAAACGTTTCCTTACCTGGAATACCGCTTTCCTTCTGTAAAACCTTCCCTATTTACACCTGTAGGACATTTCTTTGGATTTACAGGATACTATAATCCATTTTCAGCCGAAGCCCAGTTAAAGACCACTGTTCCTGTATTTGTAAAACCATTCATTTTATGTCACGAAATTGCGCATCAACTGGGGTATGGAAAAGAAAATGAGGCCAACATGGTGGCATTTCTGGCTGGCCGGGCATCCCCCGATAATGAGTTCAGGTATTCGGCTTATTATGATGTGTTCCTTTATACCTTACATGAATTGGGTAAGCTGGACAAACAAAAATTTCTAATGATCAGGGAAGGAATGCACCCCAGGTTCAACAGGGATTACCGGGCATACCTGCAGTATCTTTTAAAAAATAGAAATATTGTGGAGCCCTGGATATCAGAATTTTATGACGGGTATTTGAAGATGAATAGTCAGCCAAAGGGAAAGCAAACCTACAACGAAGTAGTGGCCTGGCTGATTGCTTACATGAAGAAACACGGAGCTGAAAATATTTAATCAGTTTAAATTTTAAAGATGAAAAATTGGATAAGGCTCATCATCGCCATCGGACTTCCTTTGCTTGTAGGTGCAGCAGGTAGTTATTTTACGGTCACTGGAGAAGGCAGCTGGTATCAGCAAATCAACAAGCCTGATTGGAATCCACCCGGAAAAATTTTCGGGCCGGTTTGGACGATGCTGTATATTCTTATGGGCATTGCGTTTTACCTGGTCTGGAAGTCGGATGTGGCCCAAACTGTAAAAGCAAAAGCCATGACGTTATGGGGCATTCAGCTGGTGGCTAATTTTCTTTGGTCTTATCTATTCTTTGAAAGACAGGAGATCGGACTGGCATTTGCCGAGATCCTGCTTTTGTGGGTATTGATTCTGCTTACCATATTTGCATTTGCAAAACTGAACAAACTGGCAGCCTGGTTAATGGTGCCCTATATCAGCTGGGTAAGTTTTGCTTCCATATTAACCTATACGATCTGGAAAATGAATAGCTGACCTGAATGTTTATTTAGCGAACTACAAAAATTTAAAGCTTGATTCAATCAGTTTGTAATCATTTTTGATATTTTCAAAGCCCTCATCAAAATACTGTTCAATTATTACCATGGACTTTTCTTTGTTGTTCCAGGTGAAAATTCTGACAGCACCTGGAAGCACACCCATAAGTTTACCCCTAAGGATTATCCCATTTCCTTTAAGAGCCCCCCATGTAGTGAATGGCGTTTCCGATGTGGTTTCCCTGATCAGTTGTGACTTGAATTCTTTTATCTGCGCCTCCAGCATCACGCTATTTTCAACAAAAACATTCAGCAAAATGAACATGACCATTGAAGTGCTGTCTGGTGACTGCAAGGTAAACAACCCGTCCGGATCATAATCTGGATCTGTTTTATCTATTGTCCAGGAAGCTGGATGTGTCAATGAAAAATGCGCTCTTTGAATCTGTGTGTTTTGCTGGGCACTCAATTGAAAAGAGAAAAATGAAAGGCAAATCAGGAATAAAGTTTTCATGTTTTTGTTTCAAGATTGTTAAGAAAGCGAATTTGCCTGAAGAATGCAAGCAACAGAAAGCTCCTAAAAACTATTCTTCCACATCATACTTTCCACAGGCTTATCGTGCTGTCCACTGTATTTTGCATTTTTCTTTTCGTTGTATTTAACTTCAATCTCACCATCAACAGGAAAATAGATCAATTGTCCTATCGGCATGCCCCTGTAAACTTTTACAGGTTGTTTAACTGAAATTTCAAGCGTCCAGTGACCGCAGAACCCAACATCTCCTTTTCCGGCTGTTGCATGGATGTCAATACCAAGCCGGCCGGTGGATGATTTCCCTTCCAGGAATGGAACATGGGCATGTGTTTCCGTATATTCCTCTGTTACACCGAGGTAAAAAATATGTGGGTACAAAACAAATCCTTCCTCAGGAATCTCAAAATGTTCGATCTCGTTGTGTTTTTTCGCATCAATGATGTGTTCCTTGTAAGTGGCCAGGTGCCTGCCCAGGTGCACATCATAACTATTGCTTCCAAGACAATCTCTTTGATAAGGCTGGATCTTTATGGTGCCTTTATCTATTTCTTCCTGGATGCGGGAATCGGAGAGGATCATGAATATTTATATTTTGAAAGTAATCGCTGTATTTTGGATGCGGCAAAATAATTGCGATTTTCCGAAACATGCCTATTTTTTTTCAACAGGATATTGACGATAACACAAAGCTTGCTGTTTGGAAGATAGAAGAAGAGGAATCTTTTTTTCTTTCCAAAGTGCCGCTTCAAAGAGATATCAGCCACCAACATAAGCGCTTACAGCACCTGGCCGGACGTTATCTTTTGCAATACCTATTCCCTGGTTTCCCACTTGAATTGATCAGGATCGCCGATACCTTCAGGCCTTTTCTTGAAGACGATGCTTACCATTTTTCCATTTCCCATTGCGGTAACTATGCAGCTGTGATTGTTAGCAGGAACAGAAGAGTGGGCGTGGACATTGAAATTCCTGATGCAAAAGTTGCCAGGATAAAAAATAAGTTCCTCCACCAGCATGAATTGAGGGGACTTGACCTCTTAAATCATAAATTGATCATTTCAAATAAAAAGGAGGATACCTACGAGAGCTATGCTGCTGAATTGAGATCCCTCACTTTATTATGGTCATCAAAAGAAGCCATTTTTAAGTGGTGGAGCTTTGGTAAAGTTGATTTCCGGGAAAATATTCGTCTACTTACAGGATTAGTTGGAATGGAAGGTTCAATAGAAGCACAGTTTATCAGTGAATCCGCCACTCACCTTACAGTAAATTATAAAATATTTGAACAAATCTGTCTTGCATGGGTAATCACTGAATAGAAACACTCCCCCGAAGGGGAGTGTTGAATATATAAAATTTAAAGTTCTATTTCACTGCCGTTGGTAAAGCCAATCTTAACCGGGCGAAAAAATATGAACCATTAAAACCATGTTGCTGTACGCGGCGGCTATAAGGGAAACGACCTAAACTCATATTGCCGCTATGTGTATGCATATCCTGGTAAACATCAAATAGATTGTTGGCGCCAACAGTGAGGGTAAGTGAATTAACCAGTTGGTAAGAAAGGGAAAGATCTGTTACAGTTTTGGCATCAAATTCCTGATCGAGTGTTTGAAGTTGATTATTGTTAAATGCATTTGCCACCGGATTAATTGAAGGGTCTAAATATTGAACCTTACCGAACCGCACAAATCTTAACATTACACCCAGCTTGCTGTACCGGTAATTAAACATGAGGCTGGCCTTATTCTGAGGATTGGCTACTTCTATACGACTCTGATCTTCACGGTTAAAATAATTTCCTAGCTGACCACTACTTTCCAGAATTGGAGATGCATAAATAACAGGTTTGCCAGTGGCATCCTTCTTTACTGTATTCTCAATAAAAGTTAATGCTAGTGTTGCACGCAAGGAATGTTTTCTTGCAATATTTGTTTTGTAAGAAAGAACAGATTCATACCCTCTTGCTCTTGTATCAATTGCATTGGTAAAGAAATTTACTGTGCCGGCGCCTGCATCATTCAATTGCTGCGTTAGCTGTGGATTGTTTCCCCCGGTGAAATTATTGGTTAGCACGATCCTGTTATCAATATCGATCTGGTATGCATCAAAGGTAAATTCCAAACCCCTGAATGGTCTTGCCGTCAAACCAATGGAATAGTTCCTGCTGGTTTCTTCCTGTAGTTTCGGAATGCCTAAGATTTCTGCGGGGCGGCTGTCATTGGGAAAGGTACCTGCCTGTATTGGTACAAGATTTCCGCCTTGAGAAATGAAAAGGGTATTTACTTTGGCAAAATAACGTTGTTGTATTGAAGGTGCCCTGAAACCAGTACTCAAGGAGGCTCTGAAGTTTAGTTCTTCTACAACTTTGTATCGTGTAGAGAATTTATAATTAAGAGTAGAGCCAAAATCACTGTAATTTTCAAAGCGCAATGCCCCAGTAACTAAGAATTTATTAGTGATATCCTGTTCAATATCCAGGTACACAGCTTTGGCATTCCTTGTTTTATCTCCCCCGATAATATTTATAAATCCAGGGAAAACCTGGGCTGAAGGTGTGGCGTTGGAATTAACATCAAAATTCTTAAAAGAAGCATCCTCTCCCTGTTCAATTCCAAATGCATCAACACGGTATTCAAGACCCGTGGCCACATTTAATCCAGCTAAAACATCAAATTTTCTGGAGAGATCAGCATTGGCAGTGTTTTGCCAAAACTTTGTTCCACCTGCATTAAAACTAGTCTGGTTATTTCCTGCAAGGGCAAATTGAGTATAGTTCACTGAATTTGCTACTTCAAAAAGGAACTTATTGCTTCCGTATGTATTACTCAGGTCAAAATTCCATGAACCAAATTTTGTACGAAATCCCAGGGAGGTTGAGAAATCCACAATATCAGATTGTATCTGGGGAAGAAAACCATTAGGATAAATAGCCAGTACATTAGGTGCATATTGCCTTGCATTGGTTTGAATGGCCGATGGGTACCTGTAAAGGCCAGTGGCTTCACCACTTTTTTTACTGAATCCCCCAAATGCATAAATTTCTCCTTTCCCGGTCGGGTGAGCAAAATTGAAAAACCCCGATCCTCCTTTCATGTCAGAATTACCTACCCTCATATCAAAATTATTCCGTGTCAGGCCCCTTGCGGCCATGATAGAATCATCGCGGTTTACACCATTCACATTTGGGTAAACTGCCCCGGTATAGGTTCCTGTTCTATTGGTCCTTTTCCTGTTGATCATCTCACCTGTTAAATTCAGGTACCCTTTTCCGATATTAAAACCATAGCCCAAAGAAGCCTGTACGGTTTCACCATCAGTCACACTTACATTTGGATCATCAGTTTTTCCCTGGATCTTGTATAACGCAAAGTTTTTTGGATAGCGGGTCATATACTGTCCATAACTGAGGTTTGCATCCAGTATTCCCGTCCTGTTTTTCAATACAATGTTGATCACACCAGCTATGGCGTCAGAGCCATACTGCGCAGACGCGCCGTCTCTCAAAATTTCTATTCTTTCAATGGCCGATGCAGGAATGGCGCTCAAATCGGTACCTACCTGTCCGCGGTTGACTGTTCCGTTTACATTTACAAGGGCCGATTGGTGGCGGCGTTTGCCATTAATTAAAACGAGTACCTGGTCGGTTCCTAATCCTCTTAATTGAGCTGGGTCAACGTGGTCGGTTCCATCGGAAATAGTTTGACGAGCCGACTGGAATGAGGGTGCAATAAAAGTAAGGATCTGGTTTAGGTCCACCTGGCCTATATCATTAATTACCTGGGAAATGGGGATCACATCTACGGGAACTGCAGTTTCAGTCCGGGTGCGTCCCGTGTTCCTGGATCCTAAAATGGTCACGGCTGCAAGGTCACCAGAAGTTGCCATGCTGACTGTTTCCATGGTGGTGGAATTTGCTGATACTGTTACCTGTCTTCTAACTGTAGTAAAACCAACATAGGAGATCACAATAGTTTGTGTGCCAGCAGGTGCAGTAATCCTGAATTTCCTTCATTATCTGTGACAGCACCCCTTTTATTGGATTCCAGGGTAACTGAAGCACCCACCAATGGACTTCCTGTTTCATCCAGAACAGTACCGGTGATAGTTCCAGTTTGTGCCATTAAAAAAGTTGAAAAGAATATTGAACAAAACAGAACAACGGCATTTTTGCCGAAATTGCGTATGAGTCTAATCATATAACAGAGTTTTGGTTATGGAATCGTTTCGCTTTGAAGATAAAGTATATTTCTTATATATTTTTCAGGATGTAGAACCACTTTTATCAGTGGCATGACTGGTTAAATGCACCTTCCAGATTTGTGCTGAGTGTGAATAATAAATCAGCTTTCGTGTAAGCGGGTCAGTGAAGCGAGTCCCTTTTTAATATAACCGGCTATTTTATTGAACCTAACTTCTACCGGTATTCCAGACCTTAGTACAGGATTGCCGGGGTGAAGCGGATTTTGATTCAGTAATAGTTTCATGGCCATAAAAATTTCCGGGTAATGCTCCTGAAGATGCGAGGGACGTTCAAAAAACAGTTCCACACTTTCAGCCCAGAATTCCTGCAGGTTGGTGAGGGCATAGTTGGAATAGACGTCCCTGATGCCCATGCTTTCATCTACATGGGCTTTTGAGCATTCTTCTACCAGCTTTTTGTATTTCCTGGAAAAACTTGCAGCATAATTTTCTTCTATTACCAGCTTTTGAAAATATAGAGCATGGCTCATTTCATGCAGTCCAAGATTTTTTCCATCTTTAGCATTGGCCAATCCGTCTAACAGGTGATTCCAGGCCACCGTAATAACATTTCCCTGTACATTTCCTGCCAGAATTTTTAAGTTATGATTACCTATGTATTCTGATGGATAGATCCTGATGTATTTATAAAAAGGTAGGGTGTGGTCTTTCAATCCAAAACAAAGCTGGATAGCGGCAGCACTCACCAGTACTGGCATTTCCCTGAAACCATTGTTGTCTTTAATGATAAAAACTTTTCCTGCCATGAAGGAAGAAAGCTTTTTAATGAATATGGGTTTCAGGGGTGAGTGCAGTTGCTGGAAATAGTGAAATCTTTTTTCCAATATCAATTCCAGGTCTTCTTCAACAAGTTTCAGGGAAGATCCTTTTATAACTATATCGTTTTCACTAATAGCCGGTAGATGGCTGACCTTGGTCAGTTCAATATGCTTTCTTTTTTTTCTGCGGCTGTAATCCACCAGGTGGGCGCCAGCCATAGCAATCAGGTAAAATAATAGTGGACGCATAATTAATGGATCATGTCATCTAATTCTGTACTTCCTTCCAGCAATGGTATTTCGTTAATGGAAGCGCCGGCAATTCCTTTTATGGAACCATACATTCCGGAGGTACTGATCAAAACTTTTTCCAGTTGTTTTTCTCTTTCTTTCCAGAGTTTTTCCATTTGTATTCTTTCTTTTGTTATGGAAGTACGCATAGCTAGAAATCCTTCTGCAATGGTTTCGATCTGCTGGCGAAATTCAATGCCCGTCAGGTAGCTGTACAGCATCTGCATTTTTTCACCCTTATTCTCATCTGATTTTTTTGTTTCTGCCACACGCATGATCGTATGCCGCAGTGCATTGGTCAGTGCCACTACTTCAGAAAAAGAACAGATCCACACACCATCCTTCTCGCCAAAACACCTCATTTCTTTCGGATAAGTTTGCGTAACCAGGATGGCCACATCTGCCTGCGAGTTGCGCATGTCGTTCTTTAATTTTTCGATCCATCCAATACTGAAATTTTTTGCACGTTTGCTTTCAAAAATGATCTTCCCGCAGTCTGTGCCCGTGTGATTGCGCACGGTTTGAATGCAATCCGCGCCTTCGGCGCCTTTTCCCACTTCACCAATAAGATCATAAGGAAAGTGTTCTCTCAAAAGCGCTTCCAGCAAAAGCTCCTGTGCTTCTCCCTGCAATTGCATGGAACCCTGTTCCGCTTTGCGTTTCATTTCATCCGCGAGTTTCCGCTGGTCTTCAAGCTGTTTTTCCAGTTCCTTTATTTTCATCTGGCTGGCGGTATCGTGTAAAGCAAGTTTTTCCGATTCCTGCTGCTTGATCTGTCTTACCAAAACCTCTCTTTCCTGTATCAGTCTTTTCTGAAGTGTCAGCTCCAATTCTGTTTCCTTATTCTTTAATTCCTGTTCTTTTTTTAAAAACTCCAGTTCCTTTTGTCTTGCTGATTTCAATTTTTCTTCGTTGTCCACCATGCCCTGCTTCAATAGCTTCACCTCATTCTCATAATCATCTTTAATGCTTTTCCTGAGTTGCCCGGAGATCTCCGCTTCCATTTTCAGTTTTTCTGCCTGCAGCTTTTGCTGAAAAAGCTCATTTTCCTTTTTCTTCCGCTCTTCAAAAATTTTTTGAGCTTCCTCAAGGTTTTTGACCTTCATTTCCAGTTGTTGGGCATTTTCCTGGTATTTCTGATCGTATTGTTGCTTCAGCCTTTGCTCTACATCTGCAGACAAAACATTTTCCACGTCAAACACGGTGGCGCAACTGGGACATTTAATATTCGTGGGCATGGAAGCAAAATTTGATGCAAATTAGGTGCTTTCCCAAAATGTTTAGCAATTGTGGAGAAGTGGTAGGTAATTAATTAATCACTGTTGTTCGGGGAAAATTATTTGATTTCGATGAAACGCGCAATGGTTCTGGCGTTGTTGATGATTGCTTCTTCCGGGCCTTAGATTTTGCAATTGCAACAGTCTAATGGAGTTTCTTTGCCGTAGAGCAGCGCTATGATAAATGCATCTTCCACCTTTTTTCTTGAAAAAAGGTGGAGCCCCCCTGCGCTTCGCTTCGGGGGCAAGCAAAAATTCAAGCGCAATCAATGCGCAACAGTCTGTTTTTACCAGTTACCTTCGGATGATTGCGCAAGGGAGCGCACCGAAAAATGAAAACAGGTGTAACTCCATGCGATCTGATTGTGCAAGCGTTCTTCGCGCTGTATTGCTCCACCTTAGGGTTAAATGATTTCTTTGGAAAAATCAGGAGCAATAAGGCGCACACAACCACCCAAATGTTATAAGATTAGGCCTGGAATTTCATTTTATGAGGAAACCTGGATCTGTTTGAACCAGTACCTGCCTCTTGTTGCCCACAGATCGCGCTGATAAACGCAGAAAACCAATCTGCGAAAATCTGCGTAATCTGCGGGAGGCCTTTTTGTTGGAATTCAGCAGCGGGGCAGGTAGGAGGACCGCCGGCCTGAGGCAAAATATCTTAACTAAAAGCGATGCTTAATTTTTACCGGACAACAGTAATTAATTAATAGGAACTTGAAGGGTATAGGTTCGGATTTACGCATCAGATTAATTATTAAAAAGGGCATCAAGGTTCAGTGCTTCCTGTAAGTTGGTTTTGCAAACGAAGATCATTATGGAGCCGATGCTGGATGACTGATACCTATTATGTTCTTTTCCAATTTCCATTGCGGCCACTTCGAGTGCTTTTTCATGGTAACGCCGGATGGTTGCGCGGCCCTCCAGCATTTTTGCAAAGGAGCGGAGGTAAATGTTTGCTGAATTTTCTATGCTTGCTTCATTCATTTCTACCATTTCATTGCCGGCAGCGGAGCGGAGTGATTCGTTATTGCTTTGCAGATTTTCTTCTGCCAGGCTATGAAAATTGTCTCCGATCCTTAAGGCAAAAATAGTGAGGACCAGGCTATCAAGCAGGTCGTAGCTCACTGCATTCATTTGAACATCTTTGAAACTGTATAATCCTTCAATTCCGGATAAAAGCAGGAGTGGATTCATATTCAATTCCACGGCTTTATTATGGATGGTTTCAAGAAAAGCCTGTTCATTCATACGGTAGGTTTTGCTGGAGGTGCAAGATAGAAATTGTCAGCCTGCCGGCCATATTCCGGAGGCTGACAATTAAAAAGGGCTATTAAATATCTGTATCCCTGTCAACAGTGCGGGTGGTAGTAACCCTGTCGCCGGTGCGGGTACGATTGCCGCCTAAAAGAGCAACCAGTAAAAGGATGAACAAAGCCGCAGCTACAATCCATACCCATGGAGCAGCGTACCAGTTCTCATTATTACTCACCTCAATATCCACTTTTCTCGTAGAAGTAGTAGTGGTGGTTTCTTCCTGCGCCCAGACAACCAATTGCACCAGGTTAAAAACCAGGAGACTGAAAAACATCTTAAGATTCATAGTTTTTGCTAACGTTTTCATGATTAATATTTTTGGTTCTTGAGTTAAATAAGTTCAACAATTAGACCATGCACCCGTTTCCACACCTGTTGTATAACCCACTGATTTTGAAGCATGGATTGAAAAAATGTGGGGAAAGGGGTATTAAACCAGCTTTTTATGCCCCGGGTGCCTCCACTGCTGATTCTTTTGCAGCAGGTACTGTAATTTCAGCCTGTTTTGCTTTATCTTCATTTTTTCTTTCCATATCCGCCCGTCAAACCATCCCTGATCTAAGCTTTAAATTAATACCCTTTCGTACATGAAAATTGTTTTTACGCTCTCATTCCTTTTTCTATTTATTATAGTGAAAGCACAGGACGGGCTCCCCGACCTTAGCTTTGGTGATAATGGTAAAGTAGTAACGGATCCGCAAACACCTGGTGTTGTAAATGTAGAAAGACAAAAAATTACTGTAATTGCGCAAAATAAGATCTACCAGGTTTTCAGCTTTTCTGTGATAGCCGGTGCTCCATCGGATTTTGGCATTATGCGCTATACTGAAGATGGAGAACCTGATCTGAGCTTTGGTACCAATGGTGTGGTGATCACTGACATGGGAGGAAATGATTTTGCTACCGCGCTTACGGTGCTCAGTGATGGAAGTTTTATTGTTTCCGGTTACAGCCTTGGCGGAACATCCGGCTCTTTTGCAATGGCAAAATATTCATCCACAGGGATACTCGATGGTGGATTTGGAACCGGAGGAAAAGTGCTGACCGCTATCGGCGACCAGGCACTGTCTTACGGGATACAAGTGCAGGCAGACGGGAAAATTATTCTTGCTGGTTTCAGCAGGCTGGCAGGTGTTAACCGGTTTACATTTGCACGTTATGAAGCGAATGGCACACTGGATACCGGTTTTGGAACCAATGGTATTACAACCCTCAATGCCGGTACAGGAGATTCAGGCGCTTATAGTCTGGCACTAAAAAGTGATGGTAAGATCGTTGCAACAGGTTATGCCCTTGATGCACTTGGTCAATATTTTTTTGCAGTTGTTCAGTTAACCACATCTGGTATTGCCGATGTTAGTTTTGATACCGACGGCATACAAACAACATCCATTGGTGGTGTTGACGATGCGGCAAGTGCCGTTCTGATCCAGGCTGATGGAAAAATCCTCGTAGGTGGACAAAGCCTGCAAGGAACAGATTATGATTTTGCCCTGGTAAGGTACAATGCCGACGGCTCGCTTGATAACAGTTTTGGAACATCCGGGGTTGCATTAACGGATGTCAACCTTGGATCTGACGATTTCGGAACCGCCATGGTTTTGCAATCCGATAATAAGATCCTGCTCACGGGTTATACCAATACAGGTTTCGGAACTTTTTCTGATTTTGCTGTTGTTCGTTATACTACAACCGGAATGGCTGACAATAGTTTTGGGATCGCGAACAATGGAATTACGGTTGTTGATTTTAATGCCGATGAGTTTTCTTACTCCATTGCACTCCAGGGTTCCTATATTTTGCTGGGGGGTTATAAAGGTGCAAGTCTGGCCCTGGCCAGGCTGAATAATTCCAACATCATACTTCCTGTACATCTTACGAAATTTGCTGCACAAAAAGAACTGCAGTCAGTTTTGCTTCAATGGACTACCACCAGTGAAATACATACCGACAGGTTTGAGATCGAAAAAAGTATGGATGGCCGCAATTACAACCGCATCGCTACAGTCAATGCGCAGGGTAATAATGCCTCCGGAATGGATTACCATTCGAAAGATCTTCAGCCTGCAATGATCAATTTTTACAGGTTAAAAATCATTGACCAGGATGGCAGCTTTACTTACAGTAAAGTTCTGGTGGTGCGCTTTGAGGAAAGAATGACCGTACAGGCATTTCCAAATCCTGTAAAAAATGACCTTAATGTGCAGTTTAAAGTTCCTGCTGGCAAAGTTGACCTGGCCTTATTTGATGCTGCAGGAAGACTGGTCAGAAATAGGCAGGTCACCAGCAATGGAAACCAGTTAACCGTGCTGGTAGATATGAGCGGATTGACAAGGGGAATTTATGTGTTGAAAGTTGGCGTGCAGAGTATAAAGATCATAAAGGAATAAATTGAAGGTTTAAAATAACAACGGTGATCGGAGCGGTCACCGTTTTTTTATTTGATTACCAGCTCCGGTTTATATTCGTTTCAAATTATCAGGTTCATCCAGAATTATTATTCATGTTTGTTTTCTTTTCAAGATTATGCACTACAACATCATTTGTTTTAATGATGTTGATTTTGAATGCGCAGGATACAGTAAGCACCAGGGACTCAAGAACTCAATACCCGCACTTTCTGGCCAATAGTTATTTCAGTGTCAATATGGGTTACATCAATTACCCGTTTACGAACGTGCACATGGAAAGCGGTTATTCGGCAGGTAAGGTGCACATTCCAAATTTTGGAGTAAGAATGATTATCGGCTATAGTTTTCTTCCTGGCCTTTCTGCCCAGATCAGTTATATGCGCCCCATTTTATGGGTGGAATACAAAGACATCAATGTAAACAATTCTACAAGGTCGGTTTACATGAATGTGGGCGGACTTACATTAAAATACAGGCATGCACTTTCAAAAAAACTTTCTCTTTTTGGTGAAGCAGGTTTAGGAATTGTTACCAGAAGCGGATTCCGTATCGATGACGAACCGGTTGTAACAGATGCGACCTATTCCACGGTTCAAACCGGAGTAGGTGTTGACCTTCATTTGAATGAGAAGTGGGACCTTGGATTCACCGGGGTGTACACACCAGGAAGATCATCTGTGAAGCAACCACCGGTAAGTTTTATTTCCGTTGGATTTCGATACAATATGCGGCCACTTTCACAAGAGAAAGTGATTGAAAACGCCAGCACCGGGTTGATCTTCCCTAAAAATTTGCTACAGGTAGGTTATACAACCAATGCTGCAGGTTATGGTGTGAACAATGCTTTGTCTGGAGACGGAGTACCTATTTTCTGGGGTGGTGATATTGAAATTGAAAAAGGTGTTTCATTGCATTACCTGCGCAATGTGTTTCATACAAAAAAAGTTTTTGCCCTTGATGTTGGTGGCGGACTTTCCTGGTGGCGCAGCAGTAAAAACAAAGATGCATTTTTTACATTGTCGCTGATGCCGGTATTAAGATTTACTGCAGTGAGAACAAAGCCTGCAGATTTTTATCTGTTCTATTCTGTGGCAGGTCCCACTTATATTTCAAAAGTAAAAATAGACGACCAGGTGAGTGGAAAGCATTTTACGTTTATGGATTATATGGGTATAGGAATGTTTGCAGGGAAGCAACGCAAGCTGAATGCAGAGATCAACATCAACCATTATTCAAACGGTAATATTTACGCGCAGAATCCCGGACTTAAAATTCCACTGACTTTCAACCTGGGCTACACCTGGTAATGATTTATGTGGTGGATAGATCAGCAAAGTTCCTTCCTGTAAGGACAGTCCTCTTTTAGTTTAGCCATTCTTCCTTCTAATTTCCAGACGATGAAGCAAAAAGCAGGACTTCAGCATTCAGCTCATTTGCAAAACCCTTACATTTATTTTTTTTACGATGGAGTTTCAGCATATTTATTCAGAAAAAAGAGTCGGTGCAGATAAAATTCCCGAGGGTCCGCGTTCAGGTTTCCAGCGCGATTATGACAGGCTGATTTTTTCATCCGCTTTCCGAAGGCTGCAAAACAAAACCCAGGTGTTTCCTTTGCCCGGCACCGCATTTGTTCACAACCGGCTCACACATTCCCTGGAGGTTGCCAGTGTAGGTCGTTCGCTTGGAAAGATGACAGGTGAATTGATCAGCAGCCAGTTTAAAACATCCAATGAAGATGCTTATGAATTTTACCGCTATGAATTGCCTAATGTAATTGCTGCTGCCTGCCTTGCGCATGACATCGGGAATCCCGCATTCGGGCATAGCGGTGAAAAAGCCATATCCGCCTATTTTATTGATCATGAAAATGAAAAAGTGGATGGTGCTGCACTGCGTTCCTATTTTAATAACAGGGAATGGACGGACATCACCAATTTTGAAGGTAATGCCAATGCCATCAGAGTGCTCACCCATCGTTTTCGTGGCAGGTTCGCTGGCGGCTTCGGGTTAACTTATACTACCATCGCTTCTATTTTAAAATATCCATGCGAGTCGATTGCAATTGATAAAAAATTCAAGCACCGGAAGAAGTTTGGATTCTTCCAATCAGAAAGAACCATCATTGAACAGCTTGTACAGGAATCAGGGATGATACAGGAATCCGCCAATCCATTTATATATAAACGCCATCCATTTGTTTACCTGGTAGAAGCTGCGGATGATATTTGTTACAGTATAGTGGATATGGAAGATGCACACCGACTTGGCATTTTACAGGAAAGCGAAGTATCAGGTGCTTTTCTCGAACTGGTGCAAAATATGCATCCGGCCACAGGAGACCGCGATAAAATTTATGGCAACTATAAAAAAATTGAGGACCGCAACGAGGCCATTGCATTTTTAAGAGCAAAAGTGATCAATATACTCACCAATGAAGCAGTCAGGGTATTTTATGAGAACAGGGAGCAAATTTTGTCTGGTAATTTTAATAACAGTTTGATTGACCTGATCAACGAAAGAACCGGAGCTTTAAAAAATATTCAGGAGATCTCCTATAATAAGATCTACCGGCATGATACGGTGATTCAAATTGAAATTGCAGGGTATAATGTGATGTCGGAACTGTTGGGCATTTTCATACCTGCGCTTTTAAAGCAACAGCCTTCGCATAAAGATCAAAGTGTTCTAAAGCTGATACCATACCAGTACACGGATTTTGAAACCTCAGATTCGGCCTATGAAAAAGTGATGGCTGCCCTTGATCTGTTGAGTGGAATGACAGATGAATATGCAACAGAACTTTACAGAAGGCTGAAGGGAATTGTGATCCCGGGTCATGGTTGATAAGGTTCACCCCTGAGCCATGCCATGGCTACTTCAACCGAATAAAATGTTTTAATGAAACTTGCATCTGGAACATCTTTGATGGTTTCATTGGTGCTGAACTGACTTAAAGCAGCCGGCGAATAGGTCCAGGCAAATTTTTTGATTCCAGCTTCCGTCACTTCCGGAAACCATTCAGTAGCCACCCAATGCGCAGCGGGCGTCCAGATTCCAATGACACTGGAGTTATCATTCAATATTTTATTAAAATTGAACTTTTTTGCAGCATCCAGTATTTGCATACAACCTTCCTTCACACTTGCTTCTGTCTGGTACCCTTTCCATTCAGCATAAATCCAGTCATTGATGCTATCCGCTTCAATTGAAATAAAATCCTGCTGAAAAATAATTTGTCTTTTTTTCCGGTCCTCCAATTCTTTCTGCAGTTCTTTATAAATTTCGATCTTGTCCCTGTTCGTCATAATAAAGCAGACAGATAAAAGATTGTACCAAAAATTAAAAGCGGTTTATTCACACTGCGAGCGAACCTGGAAACTGTATTATTTCAGGAAGGGGTAGAAATAGAAAAGCTTCTGGTTACAGAAGCCTCTATGGTTTTTCGATACTGGTGGTTGATTTCTTAAAGTTATTGGACCGGTGTTTTATTGGTTGATTTTAATTTCTAAGTTCAAGATAGAGTAGCCTAATGGTTTTTAAAATAGCTTAACCTGTTCCAAAGTAAAAATCAGGGATATGCACATGGCTGTTTTTCGTGATCCATGGCGGTTTTCACCGGCTGTGGCAATTTATCAACATTTTAAAAATAATTTTAATTAAGGCTGGAATTCACGCAAAATGCCAATTCATTAACAACTATATGAATAGGAGCGTAGAGAATCAAACGAATAAACAGTAATTATTTTTCCAGTGAAAGGGCTGTTTTGGATTCCGCTTTTCTTGGAATAGGAAAACGCACCTGCTGTGGCCTGGATTGTTGCTGATCGAGTTGATAGAGAAATTCGTACTTCAGAGAAGTATAGTGGGCAATGGCTTTTGCAAGCTGAAGCCCTTTGTATCCATCAAGAAATCCTAACTGGAAAACGTAAGACTTTACAGAATTAAAAGCAGGAGACAGGAATCTTTTTACAAAACCTGCTTTGATACCCTGGGAATAATATTTTTGGGCACTCAGTTTTGCATACAGCACACTTTTCTCGCGGTAATCCTGAAGGTCTTCCATGCTAAAATGGTCCATGCTACCGGCGATCTTTTTTACAAAGCAATCGCCTTGAAGTTTTTCATGTACGATGGAAAGATCCCAGCTGGCAAAATTTCTGTTATAAATGCGGATCACTTTATCAAAACCTGCAGTGCCAAACCTGATCTGTTTATGACCCATAAAATTATGACGCCTGAACTGGTAAAGCCTGTTATTGCATAAAGCAGTTTGCTGAATTTTCCTTGCTAGTTCCGGAGTGATTCTTTCATCAGCATCGAGTGAGAAAATCCAGTCATTGGCGGCATGTAAAGCACCGGTATTTCGACTAAAACCATAACCTTTCCAATCCATTTCTACAACCCGAGCGCCTGCTTTTTTTGCAAGGGAAACAGTCTGGTCGGTGCTTCCGGAATCAACTACCACAATATCACTTGAAAGTAATTGGGCGGAGCGGATACAGGCAGTTATGTTTTGAGCTTCGTTCCTGGTAATGATAACAACGGATATAGCAGCCACTGAATAAGATTTATCGGTTAGGATTCGTTTTCACTGCTACGGATGTTACCATCAACAGCATTTAGCAATTAGTCTGGTTCAAATTACGGAAAACTGGTTAATTAGCCGAAAAATAAGTTCGCCGTTTTTATTATTTCTATCTGGCCGATATTTCAGGGGGCAATAGGTAACTGGCAGTTAATCAACAGGTAAAAACCCTTATTGGATTGACTTTGCGCCTCACCAAATTTGGAATCGCCCTTCGTTGAGTTCATCCAGGATGAAAATTTTCATTAAATAAATTCCCAGAAATTCGGAGAATATGGAAGGTTTTTGGAGCGAATCGCCCAAATACTTGTTTCAAAAATTCTTTTTGACTAGAAGTATATTAAAAGGTGAAACAGGGCGCTTACTGCCTTGAATCAATGAACCAGGTTTTGGTTGGTTTGAAACCGGCTGGCCTTTTCCGGATGATTAATAAAAGCTGTACAGGAAGATTTGCCGGGATAGGAGCAACTGGAGATGTAGTGCCTTCTGGAAGAAGAGGTTGGAATGGTTTTTTCTTTACAAGCCCAACGCGGCATCAATTTTTGCCCTACTTTTATAAGCTGCCGGTATAACTGGTTAAAACCCCTCAACAACATGAAACAATCTACATTGCAGGAAACCAAATCGAAGGTTTTAATTATTGAAGATGAAGGAGATATGTGTTTACTCCTTAATATTTTATTAGATGGGAAAGAACTTGACCTCGACCACGTGAAATCCCTGGCTTCCGCAGAAGAATATCTGCTGGAAGGAAAACCCGATGTGGTGATCCTTGACAATAAACTTCCTGATGGCTTTGGGGTTGATTTTATCAGCCAGATCAAATCAAAAAATCCATCTGTTAAGATCATTATGATCTCTGGCTATGATGGTTCTGCCAAAGATGTGGCACTAGAAAATGGCGCTGATTATTTTCTTGAAAAACCTTTTACAAAAGACCAACTGTACCAGGCAATTAAAAACCTGATTGCCGCAGGGTAAGTTTTTTTTATTCTTCTGCTATTTTAATATTGAGTGGCATTTTTTATTTGATGTTTTTGAATTTTGGTCTTTCCCGGATCGGTCAAAATAAAAATTTGCAGATCCACCGGAACAACTAATTTAAAAAGGCAGCATCTATTCAAGGTGCTGTATTTTTTATTGAAACCTGTAATAAAAAGATTGAAAACAGGCAGGCCTGCTCTAAAATAAGGGAGCGTCTATTATCGCCCAGAGTAATTTTCTTTATGCTGTCATTTGAAGCAGCAGCCTGCATCATAAAATATTTTTTTGGCCATGCGATCTTATACATAAAATAAAAAACATGAAAAAGCTGCTTGCCCAGGTTTTACTGTTCCCTATTTTTTTTATTTCCAGTTGTTCAGGTCAGACGTCACCACCCTCTTCTTCACAACCGGCAACCCTAGTTGGAGGTGGTTGTGATGGTTGTGAGATTATGTATGTTGGAATGCCAGAACAAATTGGTGCATCCGATACTAGCGCTGCCTGGCAGGAACAGGGAAGGAAGATCCTAATAAGTGGAAAGGTTTTAAAAAAGGATGGACGAACACCTGCACCGGGAGTTATTCTGTATTACTGGCAGACCGACCAGACGGGCAAATATGTTGCGGGGGAATCGGGCAAGGATGCAGCATCCAGGCATGGAAGATTGCGTGGCTGGATGAAAACCGACCGGGAGGGTAATTATGCTTTATACACCATAAGGCCTGGGAATTATCCCGGCGAAAGTTTTCCTGCACATATTCACATTGCCATTAAAGAACCTGGTGTTTTAAATGAATATTACATTGATGACTTAGTGTTTGATGATGATCCTTATTTAAGCAAGGCTTACAAAGACCAGCAGCAGAAAAGAGGAGGTAATGGTATATTAAAACTTGCAAAAAGCGGGAATGTTGAAACGGCCACATATAATATCGTTCTGGGCTTAAATATTCCTGGATATCCGGCTGATTCATACTGAGGTGACTGATAATTGTAGCGGATTAATTTTTGCATTGATGACTGTTTGAATTGATGAAGTATTTTTATCAATATATAAATTGCTAGCGCGCATGCCCGAATTGCCAGATATCGAAATCTTTTCGCGCACCATTAAAAACAAATATGCCGGGAAAAAATTATTAAAGATCCGGCTGTTGGTTGACAAACAAACTAAAGATCCGCAAAGCGCATTGTCCTCAGCGTTAGAAGGATCCTGGCTCAGGGATGTTTACAGGTCGGGAAAAGAGTTTAGGATGCGGTTTTCCAATCAACAAATCCTTGGCATTCATCTAATGCTGACAGGTGATCTTTTCCCTTTTGAAAGAAAGAATGAACATAAATTCTCCATAGTGGAATTTAATTTTAGTGATGGCACCGGGATGGTTTTAACTGACAGGATGAGAAACGCACATGTTAAACTAAATCCTGAGGATAAAAAAGGAATTGATGCGCTGGATAAGGCGCTTAATTATAAAGCACTAAAAGAAATTTTAAATTCCAAAGCAGTTATTAAAAATGTATTGCTGAACCAGAACAAGATCCGTGGCATTGGCAATAGTTATTCTGATGAGATCTTATGGGCATCTGGGATCTCGCCGTTTTCAATAGCAGCAGCTCTACCCGATGATAAGATAAAGGAGCTATTAAGAAATATTAAGGCGGTAATGCGCAATGCAATCAGGCAGATTGAAAAAAGCTATCCTGAACGCATGCAGGGCGAAATAAAGGAGTTTTTAAAAATTCATTCGGGCAAAATAAAGACCAGTCCAACCGGGGCAACAATATTGAACGTAAAACGTGGCATGCTAAAAACATTTTATACGGGGGAACAGGTAGTGTACAAATAGAATGATCACCTCAGCCTTTGTCTGAACTCTTTAGGAGGCTTGGCAGGTAAATTGAATGTATCCTGGAAAAAATGTTATGAACGACAAAGAAAAATATGAAAAAGGGAAGGACAACCACGAAGATGCTATATTGCCACCAGATGAAGAAACCCTGCATACAACTGATCCGCAGGAAAATATGGAAGGGCCTGTGTCATCAACCGTGAAGGGCATTGGTGATGCTTTTGGAACTGGCAAAAGCAAAAAAGAGGCCGATGAGGAAAAAGAACGGAAGATGTAGGGGGCAAACGGTTTAGGTTTTAGGTGTTTAGGTTTTAGCCAATCACTGCTGTCCCTGGAAAAGTTTATAAGCCTCAGATCAGTCGCTGAAATTCAATGTGGGCTTGAAGGATGTTGTGTTATTAAAAACTAAACCTCCTTATTTGCTTGTCATTCATACTGATCCGCATTGATTGCTCTTGAATTTTTGCCTGCGCAGCGCAGGAGGGGCTCCACATTTTTTCAAGAAAAAATGTGGAGCCGCATTTAACCATGGGATTCGTATTATAATCCTGCGGAAATCGATTTCGGTATGGTTATGCCAATTCAGAAAATCTTTCCCGGACAATAGCTAAAAGCTATCAGCTTTCCACTATTTAAATCCAAATAGTAAAGGGAAAATGAACGTCACTAAAATGGTCCAAATAAAATAAATAGGCAGGAAGGAAGCAATGGATTTACCGACGGTTGCAATATTATTTTTCCCCTGCACCAATCTGAATAGTTTTGTGGTAACCAGGAATAGATGAACCAGGATCAAAACATTAACGCCGAGTATGGCAGCTCTGTTAGGTGTAATTCCCCATTCAGTGATCCTGAACAGGATCGCAGAAATTGCTATGCCATTTACAATAATGGTGATTGCTGATAAAAGGAAAAGGATCCATATTTCCGTGGCGGTTTTTGTCTTATCTGATTCAGAAAAAGAAAAAAAGATGATGCCCATTACGCCAATGAGCAGCACATTAAAGATCATCAAAAAGTCGCGGTCATTATAAGGGTCTTTACCTGAATAAATAATAGCTCCCAGGTAGATCACCAGCATGATCAGTACAAGAGGACAAAATATCGTGGCGATTACGGGTGATACTTTGCCTACAAGCTGAGGATTATTGCGTATAAGGTATGTGCCGATAATTGGTGCTGCAGGAAGTGCAAAGAGCACAATATTTTCAAAATAAAACTGTTCAATTTGAAATCCGATCAGTGAAAACAATCCAAGCGTGATAGCTGTAAGAATACCACCTGCGATCAGGATGAGGGCTGTGATGACCAGCAGGTCGCCGTTGTATTTCAAAAAATCAAGCCTTTTTTCTTCACCATGGCGCCAGTTGCCAGCAAATGCAAAACCAACTAAGCACCAGAGAAACAACACCAGGTGGATGCAGGACAAAATGGAAGTATCGCTTTGATTCATGTCTGGTATGGAATTAATAAATACAAGACCTGCCAGCGTGGCAACTGCAATAAAAATTATTTTGCCGGCAGGCAATTGATGTTTCCATGAAAAATAGGCCATCAGGAATGGGATAATGATAAAACCGATGTTTCTTGGATAAAAGAAATCTTCGCTGATATTGAATATGGCCGGCAATTTGGCAATGAAACCTGCGATCAGCGCCGCCAGGATGACAAATAATAACTCTTTACCCGATCCACGAATGATCTCCCTGTTTTGATAATTTAGTCTTTCATTCCAGAAGTCGGCAATGGTAATTCCCCGGAGTTCCGGGTAAATGGTATTAAATGATTGCTGGAATTGCAATTTGTTGTTGCGGTACAATTTTTCGAGCTGAACTGGGTTTTGCAGGTGGTAGCGAATTTCCTCTTTCATGTTTTGTGTTTTTTGCGGGAATAAAAATGTTCTTGTGAATTAATTCCACATGGTTCCATCCAAACCCAGGATCGTTCCCAGCCACAATCCAACGATATAAATAAAAAAGCTCAAGAGTGTGACTACTGTTCTGTTGAGGTATCCTGAGCGACTTAATTGATGCATAAAATAAAATAATCCCCCACCAACGGCACCAGCGAGGGGAACAATAATAAGCGGCCTGATCATCCAGAATTTAGGCCAGGATGGATCGGTGTCACCTGCTTTAAGAAGAAAGAGACTTATGAGCACAAGGGCAATTCCTGCACCTATTAAAACCGGTTTGGTCAATGATAGGGAGGCAGATAGTGATGCGGGGTTTTTTTGTGACATGATGATTTAGTTTTTAATTTGAATTCTAAAAGCACTTTGAATTTCAAAGTGAAAGACGAAAAAAAAGAGGCATTACTCCATTCTTGACTATTCTAAAAGCACTTTGAAATACAAAGTAAATGGAATCTAACGGTAATTCCAACAATGTGGAAAATTATTTTTTGAGCTTTATGGATGCAGGGCGAAAAGAAAGAAGAATCGTGGAAAAATCCTGTGAAGCTTGTTCGGGCTTTTTAAAAATCAATATTTCAATTCCATTTACACCTTTCTTCCATTTATACCCCTAAATTTGATTTTACCCTTTTGCCAATGAAACCCTTTTCATCCGAACTCAAGCTTTCTGGCTTAGAGATGTTTGCTGCTATGCCTGGCAATAGCATGCTCCTGTTACCCGATGCTCCAAAATTCACCATCATAGCTGCAACTGAAAGTTACTACCTGGTTTCCAAAAAGATGGCAAACCAACTTTTGGGTAAGGGTGTTTTTGAAGCATTTCCAAATACACCTGACGATGCTGAAAGATCCAGTGAACTGCGCCTGTTTACTTCGCTTCAATATGTAATTACTAATAAAGAATCACATTCTTTACCGGATCACCGGTACGACATCGTAAATCAAAAGGGAATTTATGAAGAAAAATATTGGTCGGCCATTAACAAGCCTATACTGGATGAACAAGGTGCGGTGATGTATGTGATCCATACCGTAGTTGATGTAACAGAAAAACACAAGGCTGAACAAAAGGAAGAGAAAATTAAAGGGGTTCAGAAAGCTTATGATCTTTTCATGAATGCACCTGTGATCGTAGGCATTTTGCAGGGCGACGACTATGTGATTGAACTTGCGAATGAAGGGTTATTGGAAGTATGGGGCCGCAATGCAGATGTCGTGGGAAAGCCGCTGCTGCATGCCATCCCAGAATTGGCAGAACAGGGCTTTATTCAATTGCTGGACCAGGTGCGCACAACCGGCGATCCATTTTATGCTTATGAATTCCCTATTGTACTTAGCAGGAACGGCAGGGAAGAGACATTGTATTTAGATTTTGTTTATAAACCTATTTATGATGATGTAAAAGAAAAGGCAAGTGGAATTATTAGCGTGGGGCATGATGTTACGCAACAAGTGGTAGCCAGGCAAAAAGAAAAAGAAAGTGAAGCCAAGTACCGCAGCTTGTTTGAAACCATGGACCAGGGATTTTGTGTGATTGAAGTTCTTTTTGATGAAAATAACCAGCCTGACAACTACCGGTTTTTAGAGATCAATCCTGTTTTTGAAAAGCAAACGGGTATAAAAGATGCAGTTGGAAAAACCGTTCTGGAGCTGGTGCCTGATATTGAACATTATTGGATCGAACAATATGGTAAGGTTGCGCTGACCAGGGAAGGCATACATTTTACACAAGTATCTGAAGCGCTAGGAAGATGGTTTGAAGTTTTCGCATTTCCGATTGGGAGTAATGATAGCAGGAGAGTGGCTTTGCTGTTTACAGATATTACAGAGCATAAAAAAGCAGATGAAGCTGTAAAACAAAGCGAGGCCAATATCCGCAACCTGGTGATGCAATCACCCGTTGCCATGTGTATTTTTAGCGGTCCGGATTTTATAGTGGAAATTGCAAATGACAGGGTCTACGAGATCTGGGGCAAAGGGGAAAAAGAAATGCTTGGCCGTCCCGTTTTTGAATGTTTGCCGGAAGCTGCAGAGCAAGGGCTGGAAACAGTAATGAATAATGTTTATACTACTGGAGAGCGTTTCGTGGCAAACGAATTGCCTGTTCCACTCCCGAGGAATGGCAAAATAGAAACTACTTATTTAAATTTTGTTTATGAGCCTTTTATTGGTGCTGATAGAACCATAACCGGGGTAATGGCTGTTGCTATTGATGTAACAGACCTGGTAGTGGCAAGAAAGGAAATAGAAGAGAGTCATAAGGAATTTCAGTTTGTAACTGATTTTATGCCGCAGCTGATCTGGGTTACCCGGCCCGATGGTTATCATTATTATTATAACAAGCAATGGTACGATTATACAGGTTTAACCTATGACGAAACGAAAGGTGAGGGATGGAACGGTGTTTTTCATCCTGAAGACCAGGAAAGAGCATGGAAAATGTGGCGCCACAGTGTAAACACCGGAGCAGCTTATGAGATCGAATACCGTTGCCGGCGTTATGATGGGATGTACCGGTGGTTTTTAGGCAGGGCATTCCCGCAGAAAGATCAGAAAGGAAATATCCTGAAATGGTTTGGCACCTGTACTGATATTCATGACCAGAAATCCGTGGCGGACCTGATGGAAATAAGAGTGGATGAACGTACCCGGGAATTGAAACAGGTGAATGAACAACTCAAACAATTTACTTATGCTGCTTCGCATGACCTGCAGGAACCATTGCGTAAGATCAGTTTTTTTCTTGATCGTCTTATTGGAAACCTTGGTCCTGAAATAAAAGAAGAAAACAAAAAGATCACAGACCGGTTGCAACATACAGCCGGAAGGATGCGGAATCTAATCGATGATCTGCTGGCCTATTCCAATACATCATTTGGAGCAAAAGGGTTTACTGACATCGCACTTACCGACCTGGTAAAAGAAACCCTTGACGATATGGAAGCAACAGTAATAGAAAAAAATGCAGTGGTAAAGCTGAAACAGCTTCCCACATTAAAAGGTGACCATCGGCAGTTACGCCAGCTTTTTCAAAACCTGATCAGCAATGCATTAAAATATCATAAAAAGAATGAAGCTCCGCTTGTGCAACTTTCTTCTAAACTTGTTGTGGGCAGAGATACCGACGCGCCTATTCCCGAAGAAATCAGGAATGAAAAATTTTACCTGATCGAAGTGAAGGATAATGGAATTGGTTTTGATCCTGATGATGCAGACCGCATCTTCAGATTGTTTCAACGACTGCACGGTAAGGCAGAATACGAAGGCACCGGAGTGGGCCTGGCCATTGTTCAGAAAGTAGTGGAAAATCATAATGGCTTTGTTTGGGCGGAAAGCAAACCGGGAGAAGGTTCAAGTTTCAGGATGTTGTTCAGGGTTGAATAAAAGTATCGTATGTAGCCCCTTTAAGAAATTAAGGAGCCTGGCAACAAACCCATTTCATCAAATTATTAGTGATCACTGTAAATTTTCCTTTTTCGCATAAGGGAAAATTTATTATGCTCGTTTATTTTAATTTGAATTATAAGGTAATGGAGCATGAATAATTTTAATCCTGATCATCACTTTAGCTTTTGCATCATCATATGCGCCGGTATAGCGCCTGGTTGTGGTTCCCTCGATAATTAATTCCTCACCATTTTTGGCATCAAACACAATTATGCCGGGATTGGCCTGGTCTTCATACAATACTAATTTTTTTGTGATGAAATGTATACGGCTTGTTTCCCTAAACTGTTTCTCCATTATCTGCAATGTCAGTTTTAGATCAGGGTTCATCTGGAATGTATTTTTATGGTTTTCATCCATTAAACCAGCCTCACTCTCAAGGACTTTTAATTCATGGGGTAATTCATCCTCATCTAGTAACGAATGAGACAGGATGTCAAAATTAACAGTGATTTCTCTTTTGTCTTTATTGCCATCATGCTCATTATAGATGCCCGCAATTAGGATGGTATCTTCTGTTTCATTTTCACAGAATCCAATAGAAGTCACGGGAGAATACACATTGAAGCCTAACCCGGCCAGGTTCACTTTTTCCTGCACACATACTTCATCGCCATTACCATCGGTTTTAGTTTTCAATTCTGTCCCATAGCCTTTCGAAACAATAATTGGATACTCCAGAGGATATCGGTAATGATATCCGGTAGGAATAAACGACGCGATCTTCTTTACATATTCATCCGTTGGAAAAAAATGAAACCGGCACCCTATGAGACCCAATTGCAGATATTCATCCTGCTTGTTATTAGCGGAGAAATTCCCTTTTGCAACACCCTCTTCACAACCAGGCCACTGCCCCTCATAATCGTATTGTACTTCAAGTTTAAAACGGTTGAAAGCAACCATCTGATCAAAATAATTTGAAAGGCCAAAGTCAACCTCCTCTTCCATTCCAAGTAATTGTCTTTGACGTTCAATCGAAATATGAAAGGGAATATTTAATATTACATTGTACCTGCGCTGTGCGATTTGTTGCTTAAGGAAATTGTCATATAGATCAAACAGTGATCTGATCTTTTCCATTGTTAATCCTACATTCTTCTCGTCTGTAGTTGCATCCAATAATTGTTTTTGCCTTTCAATGCCAAGGACCACAGGGATAATAGAAGAAATCCGTGAGAAATCATTTCCGTATTTTCTTAAAAGGAGTTCTATTTTATTTCTAATACGTGCATAGCCAAACTCCATAGTTTTCTCAACATCCTGCATAATAGTTATCGCTTCAGGTGTAGCAGTAAGGTTTAATTGTTCCAGCTTACTGATAATTGCCAAAGAAGTATTTATTATTTCGTTCTCATATTTTATAAAGGATTTTTGCCATTCTGCTACCTGCTCATCACTATCTTTTCTGGCATTGCTATCACAATTAAAGTTCATGCACGAACCAAAATCGGTAATGGGAGGCGCTGGAAAATCAATTGATGGATAGGCTTTTGCTTTAGCCATAAGCTCCTTATAGGAACGAAGAATATATTCCGGGATGGCAAATTTTAATGAAATTAAAGCAGCTGCACTGCCTCCTGTTCTTTGGTTAGAAATATGAAATACGGTTGTTTCAATTTCTGGTAAAGTAATCGTATTCGAAAGTGCCCTACTGTATTTTTCAGCCAGTGCATCATATTCAGCCAGCGCATTTACTATGGCGGGATAAAACGTCACATTTCCAGGGCGGGTCGCAATTTTATCAAAAAATGCTGCTTTCCTTTTAGCCGTTTGCTGCAGTTCTTTTACCAAAGGCTGAAAAATGTCTTTTTTTATAGGGGGTTGAACAATTACGAGATTGCGTTTACTGCTGTATAATATTAATCCTGCATCTGGTGTTATCAATATGCTATCGTTCAATTTTTTCCCTTTATACCAAAGCATCCTGTCTTTTGCTTGTGCAGGCAGGGGGGCTGAAACGGTACCTTTATAGGGGATAGTAATAATAGGGGTAGCAAAACCTGATGGTGATTTTGTGACAGCTGTTTCCACTTTTTCCTTTGCAGTTGCAGGATGATTTTTGTTTGTGCAAATGCCGATACACACAAGACAGTTGAAAATACGAGGAAGAGCTTATTCATTGTTTAGAATCAGGCATGAAAAATTATTGTTTGATAAATTCTACGCGACGGTTATTCGCTTTTCCTTCAACAGTAGTGTTTTTATCTACAGGTTGCGTTTCGCCTTTGCCTTCTGTAATTAAATTGGATTCTGATATATCATGTGTTTTAACCAGGTAATTCTTTACTGCAGCGGCTCTTTTTTCTGATAATGAAAGGTTGGTTTTTTCATCTCCGTCACCATCTGTATGTCCAACGATTTTTACTTTTATCTCGCTGTTCTCTTTAAGCACTGTGGCAATATCTTTCAGTGCACCAGCAGATTCTGGTTTGATCCTGTCGCTGTTTACATCAAACAGTATTCCTCTTGTAACAAACTTGCCTTCTGTAATGAGTTTGTTGCGCGTGTCAGCCGCACCAATTGCCATGCGGATATTGCTCAGGAGATAATAGTCAGCTTCATTATAGGATCCCTGCATGGCAAAGGTTATGGCATTGTATTTACCTCCCGTTGCAAAAGCCTTAGGAATATCAAATACCTTTTCGCCATTTATATAAACTCTTAAGCGGTCTTTCTGGCGCCATAGCGCAAAGTGGGCAAAGCTATTTTTTTCATTGTCCCATCCTTTAAAATCTACATCGTTGTTAACAATATAATTGCCATCAGTTGCGGTTTGTATTTTTGCATTTGCTGAACTCCGGCCATTGAATGGCTTAAATTGCATATGTAGGGCATGGCCGTGTTTCCAGCTTACGTAATGATAAAAGTCAGTAAAATCTTTATCCCTGCTTTTTAAGTTGGCGATGTTAAGAACAAAATTGCTTCCATCAAATCCATTATTGATACCCAGGTCGAATTCCAGTGTGGCATTATCAGGAATAGTGGTAATGAATTCAGGCATCCAGACCCCTTCTTTATTAATCTTCAGCCATTTCCCTTCTTTAAGATTGATTGTAACTACTTCTGCAGTAGCATTGGTATTCCAGCGCTCAGGAAAATCGCCTATTTCAGTCCCACTAAAGTCTTCGTATCCTACTACTTTTTCCCCCGGAACAAAATCATACTTGCTGCTAAAGGTCAAAGCGTTTAGTTTTTCTTTTGTACCATCCTGGTGCTTTACTTTGACATCCCCGCCTGCGTCCTTTTTTATTTTTATGCTATCCTCTATTTTTTTCTTCGTATCTCCATCACCATCTTTTTTTATTTTGGTTTCTGCCTCAGCTTCGTCCAGTGTTTTATCCATCGCTTTATCTACTTTGTTATTCACGCGCTGGTTGACCTTCTGTTTTGCTTTATCACGCATGTTTTTTAGTACCTGTGACTGTAGGGTAGAGGGAACAAAAAACAATCCTGCGCACAGCATCAGTAGGAAAGACATTTTTTTCATATTGAATGATTTTGCCTTTCAAAGAAAACGAAAAAGGCTACACTGGCCTATCGGATAAACATCTGATTTTGAGGCAAATCATCTATTTGTTTTGCAGGATCTTTGCTACGGCCTGTGATTTGGAGTTCACATGAAGTTTGTGGTAAATATGACAAATATGTGTGCGGATGGTAGAAATGCTGACAACATATTTTTCCGCTATTTTTTTGTAACTCAGTCCATCCACCAGCGAATATAGAATTTCCTTTTCCCTGGAAGTTAGCTGGAACTCATTGAGGTTTTCAGAGGTTTTTTGCTGGAAAGAAGATATAACTTTTTTAGCAATACTCGGACTCATGGGTGCACCGCCGTTATATAATGCTCTTACGCTTTCCACAATTTCCTGGGGCGATGTTTTCTTTAGCAGGTATCCGGAAGCCCCGGCACGGATGGCTTGAAATATCTTATCTTCTTCTTCAAACACAGTAAACATGAGCACCTGTACATCACTGAAATTGGATTTCACTGTGCGTACTCCTTCGATGCCACTGATATTGGGTAGACCTATATCCATTAGCACGATATCCGGATCAACTTTTGAAAGTTCACTAACAATATTCATTACATTGCCCAAAGAGGCAACACAACGGATATCCGGCGTATGATTAAACAATTGCTCCAGGCTTTCCCGGAGATTTTTATTGTCTTCAACAACAGCTATTTTAATCATAATAGACAAATATGCGTCATTCACCACAATTTTATAATAGGATGTTTATTTGATTTTTGTTTCCAGCTGAATTTTTGTTCCCAGTCCTTTACCTGAATGAATACGAAGCAAAGCATGCATTTTTTCAGCTCTCGTTCTCATGTTAAGCAAACCATTCCCCGGGGGCGTTAAGCTGGTATCAAATCCTTTTCCGTTATCCTCTATATGGACTTTCAGGATTCCACCAGCCCCCTTGATGTGAATCAGGGCATGTGAACAATCCGAATATTTTACCAGGTTGTTAACTGCTTCTTTTATTATCAGATATAAATGTTGCCTGAATTCCATGTTAAGGACCATTGATTTTAAAGCATCATCAATATCAATGGTATAGTCAATGTCTTTTGCTTCAAATAAAGGCCCCGCAAATCGCTTGATGCGAAGTGCCACTTCTTCTATAGTATCTTTCTGCGGATTTACAGACCATATTATATCATCCATTTTTTCCATTAAGAGAAGCGAGCTCTCTTTAATCTCCTTAATATTTTTTTTTGACTGGCTAAAGCTTTCTTCCTGTATGGATACTTCACTCAATATAGAAATGGAACTAAGCGTAGACCCGATTTCATCATGTAGATCAGTGGATATGCGTCTGCGTATGCCCTCGACCTTTAGTATTTGCCTGATACGATATTGGTAACCGGCATAAATTAAAAATGATAAAAATGCAATACCAAGCGTTATAAACCACCATTGCTGCCAGAAGGGTGCCCTGATCACAAAATCAATTGTAGCAGGCTTTAAACTTTTTACTCCATCTTTATTTATAGCAATTACCTGGAATTGATAAGAGCCTGGCGGAAGGTGATAGCTTACAAAATTCCGATCGGTTGGCTCACTCCAGGGTTTATTTTGTCCTACCAGGAAATAACTGTAACGAATACCTTCCCCTTGCAGATTGACACCTGCAAATTCAAAATCTATAACATTACTGTCATGCGCCAGGCGTAAGCCGGCAATATTAGCAGTATATGGTATAAGGGTGGAGTCAGTCAGGCCATTAATTCTAATCCTGGTAAAATATACAGGAGGCGGTGTTGTGTCACTCAGGTCTTTTTTTGGAAAGTACTCAAATAGTCCCTCATCCGTACCGCCCCATACTACTCCTGTGTCAATAAGTAATGCGTTGGTGGATTTTTCAACTCCATCATGAGAAAGGTTTACATTTTTAATTACCGGTTTTGCATAATTACCTTTTTCAATAATGTTTACGCCTTTATTTGTTGCCAGGAAAATATGATTGTTATGATCAACAGAAATATGTTTCACCCAGTTGCCGCTTAATCCATTGGTGGTATTAATGTGCCATTGTTTTGAATCTTTTACAGAAAAAATGTAAAGCCCATTCGTACGGGTACCAAAGAGCAGGTTGCCATTCCTATCTGTAGCAACACACCTGATACGAAGATCATTGAAACCCGTTTTTGCAGAATATTCTTCTATGTATTCGGGTTGTAAGCCATTTAGTTTGAATTTTATAAGGCCATAGCTGCGGAAGCCAATCCAGAGTAAATCGTTTCTGTCTATTTGAATTGCATCTATATAATCTTTATGTGAAATAGGGAGTTGAATTTCTTGCAGCTTTCTATCAAGAACGATGAAAAGCCTGCCATTTTCTGTACCAAACCACAGGCGTCCATGTCGGTCTTCATAGCCCCTTGACGTAACAATTTTATATTTACTATGAATGTGTTTTCCCAGTTCAACCACACCGGATTCGGTTCCCGCCAGCAGCTGTCCGGATTCCGTTTTCATCATCCAGGGTGTGTAGCCGATTTGCCGCCCTTCGGCCGTTGTATAATTTTCATATCCTTTAGCTGTTTTTTTGCTTAAGCCGTTATAACTACCAAACCACAAAGCATTATTTTCATCTTTCCCTAAAGAAATAGTCATTGCATTTATGCCGCTATTGAGTAAATCATGCCAGGCGTAATGTTCATTTGAAAGGCTGGTTAATCCTGATGTTGATAAAAACCAGGTAGTGCCTGCATCACTGTAGATATTATAAGGAAGAGGCAATCCATTTGATTCATCGTACTGCACAATTTTTTCACCTGTTATTTTGTACACCTTGTCCGAAATTGCCCAAATCTCCTTTTTTTGTGAAATAGCAATGTTGCTGATTTTTTTTCCTTTAAAAAAAATTTGATCATGCCTGTTCTGAATTAATGAATTGATATCCCGGTATTGGTACAATCCTTTGTTGGTGGCCACCCATATCTCAGTATTGTATAAAAGGATCCTGGAAATTTGATGGTCCTTTAAATGCACGGTAACATTTTTTAAAGAATCGCCATTAATCAAACAATGATAAAGGCCCTGTTCATGCGCTAATAGTACTTGTCCGTCCTTAATTTTTACTATAGAATTGAAGTTTTGATTTGGTAGTATATTCCGGGGATCGAATTGGCGGAAACTGTTTTTATCAAACCAGTAGAGATCTTTATCGGTTGAAACTATAAATTTTTTTTGATCATACTGCAAAAGGTGGAAAGCACTGTTCTGTCCTGAAACCAGTTGGGAAGGTGCGGGCAGGTAGTTTATAAATTTTCCATTTTTGTAATGATAAATGCCATTGTAAAATGTAAGGACCCAGATATCTCCGTTCAGATCTTTATAAAAATTGTTTACATATAACTGCCCGGTTTTAGCTTCAATAGGAGGGTTATAAACATGGGTCCCATCAAACCATTTTATTCCAAAGGGCGTTCCGATCCATAATAAGCCTCTGTTGTCCCTTGTGATAACAGAAACAGGTTCATTCAGGTCTTTAATATTTGCATAGCTTTTAAAGGGCAGTTTTTGTCCATTAGCAAAACAAAAGAAGAAAAGGAAAAGCAAAAACAATAAGAACCTGGACATATATCCCAAGATACAAAACTAAGGGAAGTGCACGGAGCCCTTTCGATATTTTGGTTCCTGACATTGGGTCATTATTCCTAAAATATGTGCAGGATATTTAAGAATTCAATCTGATATAAAGTTTCCTGTAGGAAAATTGTAAATTCCAGGCGCTAACCTACGAAATATCAAATGTTGGAGTCCATAATTGCAAGTGTTCAACAACAGTAAACCTATTCAACGTAGTGCCAAATTTAGGCTGATGGAACACAGAATGCCGCCACTACGCCAAGACGGCATCGTTGTGCGCTATTGATTAACCTTGATGAAACAATTAATAGTTTTCCTAAGGATCATTTTGAAACAAGCTCAATTAATCGAATTCGCTTTTATATTATTTGTAACGAATTCAGAATATCTTTTTAAAATTTTGTAATTTGATGGGCTACTCCGCTTTAAGGCCTCGAAATATAATTTTAAAAATATCCATTTGGGTATAGATCATCTTATTTATGAAACTTACCTTCTTTCTACTCGGATTTATCCTTATTTCTGTTTCTTGTTGGGAACCCATTTCCAAAGCCACTGTTTTAAGTCCTAATGCCAGTGTAAATGCCATCCGTACCGGTGCAGAACAAACGGATCAGTACCTTCCATATATCAAGGGAAAAAGGGTAGCGATGCTCGCCAATCAAACCACAATAATAGGGCAAAATCATCTGGTGGACAGCCTTCAAAAGTTGGGTATCCAGGTAGTAAAGGTATTTGGTCCGGAACATGGATTTCGTGGACAGGCCAGTGCCGGTGTGGATGTAAGGGATGAGGTTGATTCCAAAACTGGTATTCCCGTTATTTCGCTATATGGATCAAAAAACAAACCCACCAAAGAAGACCTGGCAGATGTTGATGTCATGATTTATGACTTGCAGGATGTTGGGGTTCGATTTTATACGAATATTAATGCCCTAAGCCGGTTAATGGAAGCATGTGCGGAGAATGGCAAAGAGCTCCTGATCCTGGACCGCCCCAATCCCAATGCATATTTTATTGACGGCCCCATTCTGGATATGCAGTATAAATCTGGAATAGGCATGTTTCCGTTACCAATTTCACACGGCTTAACAGTCGCTGAATTTGCCCAAATGGCAAATGGTGAAGGCTGGTTAAAGGATAAAATGGTTTGCCGGCTTAAGATCATAAAAGTGGCCAACTATACACACGATATGCCTTATGATTTACCGGTTAATCCTTCACCCAACTTAAATACCGCTCAGTCTATTCTCCTATATCCTTCCACCTGTTTGTTTGAAGGTACCTACCTTAATCATGGTCGGGGCACCCTATTCCCCTTTACGGTAATTGGTAGTCCTCATCTTAAAGGAAAGTATGCGTTCAGTTATACACCAACGGGTATCAAAGGCATGGCTGAAACCCCGCTTTTCATGAACCAGGTTTGTTATGGCCTGGACTTGCGTACTTATGATGTGGAGCAGTTACGAAAAACAAAACAGGTAAATCTTCAATGGATAATAGAATTATACCAGGCTTCCCCAAACAAAGAGCAATTTTTTGCTTCGAATCTAAGCAGAGAAATGGGGGTGATCGAAAGACTCACAGGCTCTGGCTTATTCCGCCAACAGATCATCAATGGCGTTTCAGAAAAAGAAATTCGGGCTAGTTGGGAACCTGGATTAAGCGAGTATAAAATAATGCGAAAAAAATACCTGCTATATCCGTAAGAAAGTTTAGCCAAATGTAATTGTTAGAGCCTGTATTATATGGAGGCAATTGCTAAATTGGTGGTGTATCCTAATCAGATATTAAATAAAATTGAGAAAAAATGATATGAAACAGTTCCCTTATTTTATCGCATTTGTTGCAATAAATATTTCATTTCTGTGGAATGGTTTGATTGCTCAGGATATAAAAAAAGACGCTCACCCTGGGAAATTCTATACCGTTGAAAAAAGTTATGAGAATAGTAATGTAGATGGCTATAACTTATATATACCCAATTCATGCACCAATGATTCTAAGGCGTTTCCCATTATAATATTTCTTCAGGGTGGTTTGGGAGTTGGAGGAAGAGTAGATGCGATTTTTAATTGGGAACTCCCAAAAGAATTAAAAGAAACAAGGGAGTTGGGAAGTGAACTTAAGGAATTAAAGCTGAATACCTTTATCTACGTAATGCCCCATATATCGAGTGGTCAATACTATGAAAACGCAGATGCAATAAAAGAAATAATTTCAGAGGTTTCTAAAAATTATAATGTTGATGAACACAGAATCTATTTGACAGGATTAAGTAAAGGTGGCCACGGAACCTGGGGTGTAGCAAGTAAAATGACGGAGATTTTTGCTGCAATCGCGCCTATTTGTGGTGCTGCTTATGGGATTGTTGACTATAGGAATTTGACGAAAATCCCTATTTTGACTGCCCATAATATTTTCGACCATAGAGTTGATTATAACCAAACTAAAGGTATTGTTCTGAAAATTGAAGAAATATCCGGTAAAAAGTTTTCTCAATCAAAAACAATTTCTGAAGTGGATTATGGAAATAACGATTTGATATTTATTTCTGGGGAAGGAGAGCAAAAAGGCCATGATGCTTGGACGGAAGTGTACAATAATGTAAATTTCTACAAATGGTTATTAAGATTTAGAAAAGAATAACGGCATACTACTAAAGCTTATTTGCAATAGTGGCTGAAGGAATAAACAGAAACAGAACATCTTTAATCCGCTTTTGCTAAATGGTAGGTTGTTTAGTAAGGACAAGGCGTTCGTACGAACCCAAAGAGGTAACTCCCTATTCGCTGAAATATCGCCACAGAAGCGGCTGTTGGAAGAAAAGAAAAAAGGCAAATCTGAAAAGAATTGCCTTAAATCGTATTCTGTGCCCAGGACTGGAATCGAACCAGCACATCCTTGCGAACGGCAGATTTTGAGTCTGCTGCGTCTACCAATTCCGCCACCTGGGCAGTTGGGGAGCAATGTTACAACTTTCCCCCGAAATCTTTTACCGGGAAATTAAATTACTACCTGCAACAATTTTTCTTTTTAAACAGCCACCCCACCATCTTTACCAACTTCATGATCATCTGCGTCATAAGGCAAATTTACCTCAGAATCTACCCAGATTTTCCAAACCCTTGCTCCTTAATCTAAAATCAGGCATTTTTGTGCCTATTTTATGATCACACTTGGATTGATACGCGAAGAAAAAATTCCTGCCGACAACCGCGTGGCTCTGACTCCAGCACAATGTAAATGGATCATGAGGCACCACCCTGAATTTTCCATTAAAGTGCAAACTTCACCTTCACGCAGCTTCCTGGATGCTGAATACCAGCGTTCTGGTGCTGAAATTGTTGAAAACCTGAACGACTGCCAGGTGATCCTGGGTATCAAAGAAATTCCTCCCGCCCTGATCATGGAAAATAAAACATACGTTTTCTTTTCGCATACAAGAAAAAAACAACCCTATAACCAGCGGCTGCTTCAAACCATCATCGAAAAAAAATGTACACTTATTGATTATGAATGTATGGAACACGAAGATGGCCAGCGCATCATCGGTTTTGGATTTTTCGCAGGCATCGTTGGCGCCCATAATGGGGTGATGGTTTATGGAAATCGTACGGGTACGTTTCACCTGGGAAGGGTTTTTGAACAAAGGGATTTTAAAGAATTGATCCATGGTTATTTCGGTTTAAAAATTCCCAATATCAAAATTGCCGTTACGGGTTCTGGCCGCGTAGCGCATGGCGTACTGGAAGTAATGAACCTGATGGGCATTATTGAAGTGGAGAAGGATGAATACCTTAAGCGCTCGTTTACTTATCCCGTTTACGTGCAACTTAAAGGCGCAGATCTTTACCGTCATAATGATGATGGCAGTTATAAACGGGATCATTTTCATACGCATCCGCAGGAATACATTTCCTGTTTTCCTGAATTCATTCCTCATACCGATATTTTAATGAATGGTATATACTGGGATAGCAATGTGCCCAGGCTTTTTGAGGCGCCCGCTGTTCATGAAAAGAATTTCAACATATCGGTCATTTCAGACATTACAGATGACAGTCACGGTTCTGTGCCTGTTAACCTGGGCGATCAAACCATAGATGATCCTGTGTATGGTGTAGACAGGCAGACACTGGTAAAAACTGCTCCTTATCTTGATACTTCCATTGATATCATTGCAGTGGGGAATCTTCCAAACGAATTGCCGCGTGATGCCTCAAAATATTTTGGTGAGCAACTGATTAAATACATCCTCGGTGATTTGTTGGTTGATGGTTCTGATATTATTGAAAGGGCTACCATTGTGAAGCAGGGAAAACTTACGGAGCGGTTCGGGTATCTGGAGGAATATGCTGCAGGAATTGACAATTGAAGTGTATAATTTATGTTTTTGAACTGGATGGGGTTAATGGGTTTTTTGGTTTTTTTTGGCTCGAAGGCGCGAAGGCACAAAGAATGAACCACGGAGGCACTGAGAGCACAGAGATTCACGGAGTCGATTCAACAACAATTCAACCATTGTTCAACAACCGTTCAACCAAAATAAAGTTTTTTTGCCGCGAAGGCGCGAAGGCACAAAGAATGAACCACGGAGGCACAGAGAGCACGGAAATTCACGGAGTCGATTCAACAACAATTCAACCATTGTTCAACAACCGTTCAACAACAATTCAACATCCGTTCAACCAAAATAAAGTTTTTTTTGCCGCGAAGGCGCGAAGGCACAAAGAATGAACCACGGAGGCCAGAGAGCACAGAGATTCACGGAGTCGATTCAACAACAATTCAACCATTGTTCAACAACTGTTCAGCAACTATTTAACACTCATCCAACCCCAATCACAGTTCCAAATAGTAATCCCTCAACAGTGCTTTAAATGCTTCTGTATACGATCCATCTTCTTTCCTGATGTAAAAATCTTCCTGTACAATTTCCTGGTACTGATGTCCGCCCTTCACTAAGATCCTTGTGGGCTGATGTTTATTGGAATGATGTATGTTGATGCACCGATGCATGAATAGTTCGGCGGCGGCAAGCTGTGAAATGATTTCGTTCTTTCTTTTATATGGGAGCAGCAAAAAAAATAATCCCGTTGGTTCCAGGTTTTTTTTGATGTATTGAAAAACATCCACCAGCTTCAGTTCTTTGCTGTGATGGGCTTTGTCTTTTTCATCTCGTCCCGACTGCAATTCATTTTCATAAAATGGAGGATTGCTCACAATAAAATTATAGCAATATTCATGATGAAATTGCAAAATGTTTTGGTGATGCAATTCAATTCGATCCATCCATATTGTTTCATCTATATTTTTCTTTGCTTCCAGGGCTGCAGCTGCATCAATTTCAACGGCATCTATCTTGCAGTTATATTTTTGTGCGATCATCAGGCTTATTAACCCGGTACCTGCGCCGATGTCCAGCAATTTTTTCCCTTGCACATCTTCCAACTGACTGGCTACCCAGGCACCAAATAGACAGGCATCCGTGGTGACCTTCATGGCCGACCTTTCCTGGTGAATCGTAAACTGTTTGAATTTAAAATAAGTATTGCCCATAGGTCAACTGATCAGAAAAGAATTTATTTCCATTCTGCACGTGCATGTGCTGTTGCAGACAAATCATCAAATTGCCCATCCAAATATTTATAATATCCCGTAATGGCGATCATAGCTGCATTATCAGTACAATATTCGAAATCGGGTATATATGCATTCCATTTGTTGTGATCACACATCGTTTGAAAAGCTTTTCTCAATCCTGAGTTTGCAGAAACACCACCAGCAATACAAAGGTTATTGATGCCGGTTTCCAGTGCAGCCTTTTTATATTTTTTTAATAAGATGCTGATGATGGTGTGCTGAATCGATGCACAAAGATCCGCCAGGTTTTTTTGAATGAAATCGGGATCAGCTTTCACCTGTTTTTGTAGAAAATAAAGTATGGAAGTTTTTAAACCGCTAAAACTGAAATTTAGATCAGCGATCTGTGGTTCGGCAAATACAAATTTTTTCGGATCACCCTGTTTTGCATATTGATCCACCAATGGACCTCCGGGATAGGGTAGTCCGAGCAACTTGGCAGATTTATCAAAAGCTTCACCTGCGGCATCATCCAGTGTTTCGCCAATCACTTTCATATCAGATGGACTGTTGGCAAGAACGATCTGTGTATGTCCGCCACTAATGGTCAGACATAAAAAAGGAAAAGATGGCTTTGGATCTTTGATAAGATTGGCCATGACATGCGCCTGCATGTGGTGTATGGTAAGCAGCGGAATATTTAAGGATAGCGCAATGGATTTTGCAAACTGGCTTCCAACAAGCAGGGAACCTATCAACCCCGGCGCCTGTGTAAACGCTACTGCATCTAATTCTTTTAGTTCAACACCTGACTGCTTCATGGCAACATCTACAACGGGTACAATGTTCTGCATGTGTGCGCGACTCGCCAGTTCGGGAACTACGCCTCCATATTTTTCATGAACTTTTTGATTGGCGATGATGTTGGATAAAATCTTTCCATCGCGACAAACCGAAGCAGATGTTTCATCACAGGAAGATTCAATTGCGAGAATGGTAGGCATCGGATAAAGATTTTAGGATTGTAATCATTTTATAAATATGGTTTTTACCTTTTTAAACTATTGCCGCAAAGGCGCAAAGGCGTAAAGGGCAGAAGCGGAACCACGGACAAGAGCACACAGAAAATAACAGAAAGTTACACTTCAAACCTCCAACCTTTTCTATTGGCTCCTGATCGCTACCACCGGGTCAAGTTTGGCTGCGCGCATGGCTGGAACAATACCGGCAACCATACCTGCAACAATGCAAATAAAAATAGCCAGCATAATGATTCCGGGAGAAAGGAAAACCGGAAAATCAAAAACTATGGTGATGATCTTGGTGAGCAGAAATACAAGGAACAAACCAATCATTCCGCCAATAATGCAGAGGAAGGCCGATTCGAGTAAGAACTCCACCAGGATCACATGACTTTTTGCACCTATAGCCTTTTTCAGCCCAATCTGTGGTGTCCTTTCCTTTACTGTTACAAACATGATATTGGCCACACCAAATATGCCCACTATAAATGCAAGCGCACCAATGGCCCAGCCACCAATATTAATACTGGCAAATGCGGGTCGCAACCGGCTGCTGAAATCACTGACATCATTGAGCGAAAAATTGTTTTCTTCTGCCGGACTTAATTTTCTAACAGACCGCATAACACCTGTGAGTTCATCTTTTAAAACCTGTCCGCTTATGTGATCCTGTCCCTTTACCATCAGCAAAGGATTGGCCCTTGTTTCATCCATAAGTGTTCTTGAATACTTGTAAGGAAGCACCACACTCTTGTCAAAATTCCACCCACCGCCAAATGCCTGAGTGCCCTGTTTTTTTATCACGCCGGCAATGGAAACTTTTCTTCCTTTAATGGCAATTTGTTTTCCTATGGCTCTTTCAGCAGTACCAAAAAGCAAGATCGCTACTTCATCACCAATTACCGCCGTATTGTTGCCTGCTTCAAACTCTGAATCTGTTATCATCCTTCCCAGACCGATTTCCATTGGCTGGATATCCGGATATTCAGGCGTAATGCCATAGATCACGATATTTTTCAGCATTTGATCACCCACATCAATGGAGGAAGAGGAAAAAATGATAAAAGCTGAATGACTGGCAGCGGTGGTGCGTTTTTTAATTGCTGCCAACTCAGAATAGCGAGGCGCCGGTCTTTTGGCAAATTTCCAGTGCGGGTAATCCGGCCCGCCCGACCATTCCCATTTATCTACATAAACCGTATTGGTTCCGAGCGCTTCGATAGCCGTCTGGATATTTCTTTCCAGGCTTTGTACAGTGGCCAGAACACCAATGATGCAGAATATGCCTATAGTAACACCAAAAAGAGAAAGAAAGGTGCGCAATTTGTTTTTCCACAGTTCCAGCAGTGCCATTTTAAAGCTGCTGATGGTAATATCTACTATGCGGAACATAAGCAAATGTAACAGTATATGGTTCTAAATATCATTGCTCCGGAAACCTAAAATTTATTAATTTCGGCCACCTGTTTGTTGAGGATTAGAAAGTGAAGGAAAACTATGTCCAGAATATTAATTATTGATGATGATCCGGATATCCGGACGATATTAAACATATTGTTGCGTAAAAACGGTTACGAGGTAGATACGGCTTCCCGCAAGGAAGAAGTTTTTGGAAAGATCCATGACTTTAATCCTTCCCTGATCATTCTGGATGTTTTGCTTTCTGGTTATGATGGAAGGAAGGTCTGCCAGGAAATTAAATCTGATAAGGAAACCAGTCATATACCCGTCATCATGTTTTCAGCCCACCCCGGTGCTGCTGGAAAGTTCCAGGAATATGGGGCCGATGGTTTTATGACAAAACCGCTTAATGCTGAAGTCTTTCTTAAAAAAGTTTCGGAAGCCATTGCAGGCATAAAAAATTAGGCATCATTTGGTGCCTTTCCTTCTTCCCCGGAAGATTTATTTTTATTGCTGGATTTGTTAGCATGCTCTGGCTTAAAAGGCTGCCTCTTCTGTTCATAATTCATTCCTTCCAAACCCTCATAGCGGTTTGGCTCCCTGTTCTCTCGGGAAGAACGACCTTTATTTTCGTTCTCGCTGGGATTTTGCCATGCATTGTTTGACATATCTATCATTTCGCACTAAAAGAAGGCAAAATATAGTACCAGAATATTTTTTGATTCATCTAAAGGAGATATGTTGGAATTTTCTTCCCCTGTAGGAGATCCTCCTGAATTACTGCAAATTTTTCCCCATTTCCATCCACAATTATTGTTAAAGCAGTTAACATATCCTTTTACTGATAAAATAGTTTCAGCAATGATAGATCAACCTACTAATTGTACTTTTGCCACCGCAAAGCAAAAATCAGCAATGAAGTACAGGGAAGAAATCGAAAAAAGAAGGACGTTTGCCATTATATCCCACCCCGATGCGGGGAAAACCACGCTTACAGAAAAGTTTCTGCTTTTTGGTGGAGCCATTCAGGTTGCAGGAGCAGTTAAAAGCAATAAGATCAAGAAGGCCGCTACTTCAGACTTCATGGAAATTGAACGCCAGCGGGGTATTTCTGTAGCCACTTCGGTCATGAGTTTTAAATACAATGGCATTCTCATTAACTTACTGGATACGCCTGGTCACAAAGATTTTGCTGAAGATACTTACCGTACCCTTACTGCTGTGGACAGTGTGATCCTTGTAGTTGACAGTGTAAATGGGGTAGAAGAGCAGACCAGGCGGCTGATGCAGGTATGCAGGATGCGTAAAACGCCAGTCATCGTTTTTATCAACAAGCTGGACCGCGATGGTAAAAACCGGTTCGATCTTCTGGAAGAAATTGAAAAAGAACTGGCGATTGCCTTACATCCCATGACATGGCCGATCAACCAGGGCAAGGATTTTAAAGGGGTGTATGACATTCACATCAAAAATCTCCGTTTGTTCACACCGAATACAAAAGCAGGTGATGATGAAGTTGTAAATCTTACAGACCTATCATCTGTTACACTTGAAACTTTGATTGGTGAACGGGATGCAGATAGCTTAAGGGAAGACGTTGAACTGATTGAAGGGGTGCATGGGGCGCTTGATGTTAAGAACTATCTTGCCGGTGATGTAGCCCCTGTGTTTTTTGGTAGTGCCATCAATAATTTTGGCGTGAAGGAAATGCTGGATACATTCATTCGTATTGCACCCAAACCGCGCGATCGGGAAACCAGCAAAAGAAAAGTAGCGGTTGGTGAAGATCAATTCAGTGGGTTTATTTTTAAGATTCATGCCAACCTGGATCCAAAGCACCGCGACCGGATCGCCTTCCTCAGGGTTTGTTCAGGAAGATTTGAAAGAAATAAATATTTCCATCATGTAAGACTTGATAAAGATGTCCGTTTCAGTAATCCATATTCTTTCCTTGCCCGTGAAAAAAATGTAGTGGATGATGCCTACCCGGGTGATGTTGTCGGATTGTTTGATACAGGGAGTTTTAAAATAGGAGATACGCTTACTGAGGGAGAAGAATTTTTTTATACGGGCATCCCTTCATTTTCACCCGAAATATTCAAAGAGGTGGTGAACAAGGATCCTATGAGAACAAAGCAGCTTGAAAAGGGCTTGTTGCAACTGACAGATGAAGGCGTTGCACAATTGTTTACACAATTTGGTGGAAATAAAAAGATCATTGGCTGTGTGGGTGAACTGCAATTTGAAGTGATTCAATACAGGCTGCTGCACGAGTATGGTGCTTCGGTTGTTTTTAACAATGTTCCTTTTTACAAGGCCTGTTGGATCACCAGTCATGATCAGAAAAAGATCGAGGAGTTTATTAAGTTCAAATCTTCCAACATTGCGATCGATAAAGACGGGCACCTGGTTTACCTGGCACAAAGCGAATGGTTTTTAAATACGGAGCGTACCAATAATCCTGAGCTGGAATTTCATTTTACCAGTGAGATACATAAGTGATGATTTTTGCCGCAAAGTCGCAAAAGCGCAAATTTCAGGACGTTCTTGTGAGTAGGCACGACGAAGCAATCTCTAAGCAAACAACATCGTGTTTTCATAATTCTTCGCGCCTTTGCGCCTTTGCGGCAAACCAACGTGAAGTTCTGGGCTCTTTGCAAGAGGTACGACGAAGCAATCTCTCAGTAAAACAACATCGTGTTTTCATAATTCTTCGCGCCTTTGCGCCTTTGCGGCAAACCAACGTGAAGTTCTGGGCTCATTGCGAGGAGGCACGACGAAAGAATCTCTAATCAAAACCCCACCATGCTTTTATAATTTTCGCGCCTTAGCGGCAAAACCCACCCAGCTTCTACCAATCCCCAACCACTCCCGTATAATTATGCGGCGATATGGCTTTCAGTTGTTTTTTCAACGATTTTTTGATATCCAGTGTGTCTATGAAAGCATGAATGGTTTGTTTGTCAATCTTATTTTTGCCTCTGGTTAATTCCTTAAGCGCCTCATAAGGATTTGGAAATTGTTCTCTTCGCAGAATGGTTTGAATGGCTTCAGCAACAACCGCCCAGTTATCGTCCAGGTCTTTTTCAATTTTCTCTTTATTCAGCAGCAGTTTGGCCAGGCCTTTATCAATAGATTTAAATGCAAGAATGGTATGCGCAAAAGGCATCCCGATATTCCTTAAAACCGTTGAATCGGTAAGGTCTCTTTGCAACCGGGAGATCGGTAGTTTGGAGGAAAGGTGTTCAAAGATGCCATTGGCCATGCCCAGATTTCCTTCTGCATTTTCAAAATCAATAGGGTTAACCTTATGCGGCATGGCAGATGAACCCACTTCACCTGCTTTGGTTTTTTGTTTGAAATAATCCATCGAAATATAGGTCCACACATCCCTGCAGAAATCAATTAAAATATTGTTGATCCTTTTCATGCAATCAAACGAAGCAGCGAGGTTGTCGTAGTGTTCGATCTGCGTGGTGAATTGCGCTCTTTGTAATCCAAGTATATCTTCCACGAATTCATTTGCAAATGCGATCCAGTCCGTATCCGGAAATGCTACATGGTGTGCATTAAAATTACCGGTAGCGCCGCCGAATTTGGCACTGAAAGGGATTTGTATCAATTGTTCCACCTGGTTTTCCAGTCGTTCTGCAAATACCATAATCTCTTTGCCCAAAACGGTAGGACTTGCCGGTTGCCCATGTGTTCTTGCCAGCATGGGAACAAAACGCCATTCATTTGCAAAATATTTAAGCTGCGCGATCAGGTTAAAAAGAGCAGGCAGGTATTCAAATTCCATTGCGTGTTTCCAGGAGAGCGGTATGGCTGTATTGTTAATGTCCTGCGATGTGAGTGCGAAATGGATCCATTCTTTATTTTTTGCTTCATCCAGGTTTTCCAGCACTTCTTTCAGAAAATATTCTACGGCTTTTACATCGTGGTTAGTTGTTTTTTCAATAGACTTGATCTTTTCCGCATGTTCAGGATTAAAATCCTCTTTTAATTGTTGGAGCTTCTGAATCGTTTTTGATGAAAGTTGAAAAAACCCTTTTTCAGAAAGTAATATAAAATATTCGATCTCCACCACCACCCGAAACTTCATTAATGCGTATTCGGAAAAATATTCATCCAGGTGTTGAACCTGTGACCTGTATCTGCCATCAATTGCGGAAATAGCGGTGAGTGCATTTAGTTCCATGATTCGTTGGTGGTTTTGCAGCAGCCATGACTTAGAATGAAGATGTTGCAGCCGCTTATCTTTGCGGACAAAACTAAATCATTTGTCTAAGATAAGAGTGGGCGTTGTGAATTACCTAAACGCAAAGCCGTTGGTGTATGGGATACGTAACCACCCGGTAATGGAGCAGGTGGAGCTGATCGAAGACTATCCTTCCAATCTTGCAAAGATGCTGGAGCAAGATGAAATAGATGTGGGACTGATCCCTATCGCAGCCACCCAAAAGTTTTCAGAATGGAATATTGTTGGTGATTTTTGTATTGGAACAGAAGGGGAGGTGGCTTCGGTTTGTATATTCAGCGAGGTGCCCATGGAAGCCATTGAGGAAATCGTGATGGATTACCAGTCGCGCACATCGGTTGCGCTGGCCAGGATATTACTTAAAGAATATTGGAGGAAAGAAGTCAAAATTACAGATGCGGTCAATGATTCCTTTCGAGCCGGCATAAAAGGAAATAAAGCTGCTTTGGTCATCGGTGACAGGGCGTTGGAGCAAAGGCAGCATTCAAAATATATCTACGATCTGGGTCTGGCCTGGAAGGAACATACCGGGCTTCCCTTTGTGTTTGCGGCATGGATATCGAAAAAGGAGCTGCCTAAGGAATTTATCAGGGAGTTTAATGAGGCTCAAAAACAAGGAATAGAAAATATTGCTGCCATTTTAGAGGATTTTAATTATTCGTCCTATGACCTGGTAAAATATTTTGAGGAAAATATCCGGTATTGTTTAGATGAACAGAAACATCTTGCCATCACTACCTTCCTTCAAAAATTAAAAGAATTATAGATAATTTTTCATTGAAGTCTGGGTGAACTTATCAGACTTGATTTGTTGTGGTACTCTGCCTGAATTTCCCAACCTGGTACATCCTGCACCAGGTTGGATTAAGGTGAATTCAAAGTAATCGTGATCAAAAACCTGCATTTTAATTGGTAAAAGCTACTAAGGGTACCTGGCCGTTGAGAGACAGTTTTATATTTACAGGTTATCCACTACTTACAACTCCATTCCTGCCATAGCCAATTTTCCTGGTTGGGCAGGGCCTTTATGCGTCAGGGGTATTGTATTTTACAATAGATTTGCGGCTCCCAAACGCTTATCATGAAAGTTGTAATTTTTGCAGGAGGATTAGGTACCAGAATCAGCGAAGAAACGGAAACACGCCCCAAACCGATGGTTGAAATTGGTGGAAAACCAATTCTCTGGCATATCATGAAGATATATAGCCAATACGGCTTTAATGATTTTATCATTTGCCTGGGATACAAGGGTTACATAATCAAAGAATATTTCATGCATTATTACATGCATAATTCAGATGTAACCATTGAATTGAACAGCAATAAAATGGAAGTGCACTACACGTCTACCGAATCTTTTAATGTTACACTTGTAGATACAGGTTTGTCAACCAAAACTGCAGGCAGACTGAAAAAGGTGGAGAAATTTATTGGAAATGAAGATTTCATGCTCACCTATGGTGATGGATTGTGTGATATCAATATAGATGATCTGATTGCTTATCATAAAAGTCATGGCAAAATTGCCACTGTAACTGCGGTGCAACCCGAGGCCCGTTTTGGTGCCATGGAACTTGGCGCTGACGGAAGCGTTAAAAACTTTAAAGAAAAGCCTATAGGTGATGGGAAATGGATCAACGGTGGTTTCTTTGTTTTATCTCCAAAAATCTTTTCCTATCTGCAGGGCGATGTGGAAGAAGTGATGTGGGAAGACGCACCGATGGAACAACTGACAGTAGATGAAGAATTAATGGCGTATAAACATAGCGGATTCTGGAAGTGCATGGATGCGTTGAGAGACAAAATAGAACTTGAGAATTTATGGTCAAATAAACAGGCGAAATGGAAGAACTGGTAAGCCATGATATTTTATCATTTTATGAAAATAAAAAAGTCTTTGTAACCGGGCATACTGGTTTCAAAGGTGCCTGGCTTTCTGCATGGTTGAATATGGCAGGTGCGGAAGTAAAGGGATATGCCCTTGAGCCAGATGATCCTAATAGTTTGTTTGAAGTGCTACAGTCGTTGGAAACTGGAGCATCAGTTATTGCAGATATCAGGGATAAGGAGAAACTGAAAAAAGAAATCTTACACTTCCAGCCAGATTTGATTTTTCATCTTGCTGCACAGCCCCTGGTCAGAAGATCTTATGAAATACCCGCTGAAACATTTGACGTAAATGTTACGGGCACGGCCAACCTCCTCGAAGCTGCCTGTTCCCTGAAGAAGAAATGTACTATTGTAGTTGTGACAACCGATAAGGTGTATCAAAACCTGGAGCAGAATGTAATGTATAATGAATCACATAACCTGGGTGGATATGATCCATATAGTGCAAGTAAGGCTTGTACTGAATTGGTGGTAAGTTCATTCAGAAATTCTTTTTTCAACCACTCAAATCATAACCACCACCAAAAAGCGATCGCCACTGCAAGAGCGGGAAATGTAATTGGTGGAGGAGATTGGAGCAAGGACAGGATCATCCCTGATATTATAAGGTCTTTGCAAAACTCTCAGGAGATCATTGTAAGAAATCCTCATGCTATTCGTCCATGGCAACATGTGCTGGAACCTTTGAGTGGTTACCTTTTGCTAGGCGTCCTTCTGGACAGAGATTTTTTTAGTTATTCAACAGCCTATAACTTTGGGCCACATCCTGCAGACCATCTTTCTGTAAAAAACCTGGTTGAAAAAGCAATAGATGCCTGGGGTACAGGGGCCTGGAAAGATGCCTCCGACAAAAACCAGGTTCATGAAGCCGGTATCCTTCAACTTGATATTTCTAAAGCAAGCAAAGAATTAAAATGGAATCCTAAACTGAAAGCTGATACAGCAATTGACTGGACGATTAATTGGTATAAGCAACCTGCGGAAAACCAGGCTGCCTTTAGTCTTGAGCAAATTAAAGCATTCCAGGATCTATGAAATTTCAGCCGCTTCCGCTAAAAGATGCTTACCTGGTAGCAACTGAACCTTACACCGATGAGAGAGGAAGGTTTTCAAGATTTTATTGTAAGAAAGAATTTGATACCGTTGGACATATAAAGGAATGGGTTCAATTAAATCATTCCATAACCCTTAAGGAAGGAACAATCCGGGGTATGCACTTTCAATTACCTCCCTTCCGCGAGGTAAAAATGATAAAATGTATTAAGGGAAAAGTTTTTGATGTGATTATTGATATCAGGAAAGGATCAGCAACTTTTCTTCAGTGGTTTGGTACGGAATTGTCAGATGAAAATCAGCTTATGATGTATATTCCTGAGGGCTTTGCGCATGGCTTCCAATGTCTTTCAGATGATTGCCATCTATTATACCACCACACCGAATATTACACACCTGGCTCAGAAGGAGGTATCAGGTATGATGATCCGTTAATTAATATAAAGTGGCCTATGCCTTTGTCCCTGATCTCTGACAGAGACCAGGACCACCCATATTTAAACAATCATTTTAAAGGAATAGATATATGAAATGCAGGTTTTGTAATGAAGAATTAAAACATGTTTTTATTGACCTTTTCAATTCCCCTGCATCGAATTCTTTTTTGAAAAAAGAAGAACTGAATGAGCCTGAAAATTTTTTTCCATTAAAAGTTTTTACCTGCCATTCCTGCTTTCTTGTTCAGGTGGATGAATACAAAAAGTCTGACGCGATCTTCAGCAGCGATTATGTTTATTTTTCTTCCTATTCCACTAGTTGGTTAAAACACGCAAAAGCTTATACAGAAAAAATGATCAAACGCTTTGGGTACAACGAAAGTTCCAAAGTGGTTGAAATTGCTTCAAACGACGGATACCTGTTACAATATTTTAAAGAAACCGGGGTGCCAGTCCTTGGAATTGAGCCTACATCAAATACAGCGGAAATAGCTAAGGGAAAAGGTATCGAAACCATTGTAGATTTTTTTGGTGTCAGGCTTGCAAAGGAACTGGTTGCAAAGGGCATTAAAGCTGACCTTTTACTGGGTAATAATGTTTTGGCTCACGTTCCCGATATCATGGATTTTGTTGGAGGCATGAAGATCATGCTCAAAGAAGGCGGTGTGATCACAATGGAATTTCCTCACCTCATGCAGTTGATCGACAACAATCAGTTTGACACTATTTACCATGAACACTTTTCCTATCTTTCTTTTTATACGGTAAAAAAGATCTTTAATTCACATCAACTCGAACTGTTTGATGTGGAAGAGATCTCCACTCATGGAGGATCGCTTCGTATTTATGCCTGCCACACCGGAGATGCATCTAAATCAATTGCTGCTGAAGTGCACCGCCTGGAGGAAAAGGAACATAAAAAAGGCGTAGGTACGATACAATACTATGAAGGGTTTCAGCCAAAAGCACTGAAGGTGAAACTTGATCTTCTTTCATTCCTTCTGAATGCGAAAAAGGAAGGAAAAAGGGTTGCTGCTTATGGAGCCGCGGCAAAAGGAAATACTTTATTAAATTATTGTGGTGTAAAATCTGATCTGATTGAGTTTGTGGTAGATGCCAATCCCCATAAACAGGATAAATTTTTACCTGCAAGTCACATTCCGGTAGTGAATGAAGATTATTTAAATCTTCATCAGCCAGATTATGTGATCATTCTTCCCTGGAATCTAAAACAGGAAATAATAGAACAGTTATCTTATGTGAAAGATTGGGGCTGCAGGTTTGTCGTTCCTATCCCCGCATTAGAAATATTTTAGTATGAAAGTGCTGGTAACCGGCTCCACGGGTTTTATTGGACATTACGTTGTGACTGCACTTCTTGAAGCAGGGCATGAAGTGTTGGCAACATCTTCAAACCCAAACAATGCCGCGCGTAAACCATGGTTTCCTGGGGTAAAATATATTCCCCTTGATCTTGCCGATTTGGATACCTCTCAAAACTATTATGCATATTTCCATCAACCCGATGCTATGATCCATCTGGCATGGGAAGGATTGCCAAGGTATAAAGACGACTTTCATACAGAGATCAATTTACCAAGACACATTCTTTTGCTTTCCAATCTCACGAAGAATGGATTAAAAAATCTCACAGTGGCAGGCACCTGCCTGGAATATGGGATGCAGGAAGGATGTTTGAAAGAAAACATAGATACGGATCCTGTGATAGCTTACCCTTTGGCAAAAAATGAATTAAGAAAAGCTTTGGAACGCCAGCAAAAATCATTGGATTTTAATCTGAAATGGGTACGCCTGTTTTATATGTTTGGTGAAGGTCAAAATCCGAATTCCTTACTTTCGCAGCTGGATAAAGCCGTTGTGCAGGGAGAAACAGTCTTTAATATGAGTGGCGGTGAACAGGTGAGGGATTATCTGCCGGTTGAAAAAGTTGCAGACTGCCTGGTGAAGATTGCAGAGCAGGAAAGCCTTTCCGGTATTATCAATTGCTGCAGCAACAAACCAGTTAAGGTGAAAGATTTTGTATCAGCTTACCTGAAGCAAAAGAAGAGCAACATCCAATTGAACCTTGGATATTATCCTTATAATGATTATGAGCCCATGGAATTCTGGGGCGACGATACCAGGTTAAAAACAATTTTAAAAAAATGACGAATCCAATACAGGAATTTATTGAACAAAGAGAACAGCGCATTGCAGCAAATGCTGAAAATTCGGATTTATTAAAATCTGCTGAAGCATTTAACCTGGAATCCAACAAAAGCCAGTATTCCTATAATTTTTCATGGATGGGCAGGCCAATTATACAATACCCACAGGATATGGTGGCAATGCAGGAGATCATCTGGCAGGTACAACCGGACCTGATCATAGAAACTGGCATCGCGCACGGGGGTTCGATCATTTATTATGCATCCATAATGGAACTTATTGGTAAAGGTGAAGTGCTTGGAATTGATATTGATATCCGTGCGCACAACAGAAAGGAAATTGAAGCTCACCCCATGTACAAACGTATAAAAATGATCCAGGGGTCATCGGTGGATGGTGAAACCGTAAAAAAAGTGGCAGAGATCGCGAAAGATAAAAAAGTGGTCATGGTTTGTCTTGATTCCAATCATACACATGAACACGTGTTGCAGGAAATGGAATTTTATGCGCCCTTTGTTTCAAAGAACAGTTACCTGGTTGTATTTGATACCATTGTAGAAGAACTGCCTGATGATTATTTGCCTGGTCGTGCATGGAAAATAGGGGACAATCCAAAAACGGCAGTTTATTCTTTTTTACAATCTCATCCTGAATTTGAGATTGACAGAGAGATTGATAATAAATTGTTGATCAGTGTTGCACCTGAAGGCTATTTAAAAAGAATAAGCTGATATGAATGAGAAAGCCTGGGTAAGTTTTTGTATCAGCACCTACCGCAGACCAGATCTGCTCAGGCAACAAATTGCTTCATTGCTGAAGCAGACGTTTACAAATTTTATGATCATTATTTCTGATAATGATCCCCAGGCCTCAGCACAACCGATAGCTTCGGAATTCGCAGATCCCCGTGTTAAATATTACCATAACCAGGATAATCTAGGGATGGTTAAAAGTTTTAACCTTAGTATTTCCCGGGCAGTTTCGGATTACATTGTTATGGTTACTGACGACGATCCGGTTGAAAACAAATTTCTTGAAATTGCACATGAACTTTGGGAATCGGATCCAAATAAAACTATTTATTGCGGGTTTTTAAGAAACGGAAAAAAGGAAGGTGAAGTGGAAAATATTGGCAGGGAAAATTTCGCTTCCGAGATCCTGGATACAGATAGAACCAAATCCATACTTTGGTCAAGTAGTGTAATGCTCAAATCGGCGATGGAGGAAGTTGGGCTTATGCCGGATTATGGAAGCCCGCATCTTGCAGATCATGCACTCATTGCAATGGTAGGCAGTATTGGTGGCGGACTGGTTAAAAATAGAATGTATAGTTCACTAACTTCACACAACACAAATTTTTCCAAAGCGCATATTGATGTGTATTATTCCGGTTGTAAAGGATTTTATGACAAAATGCATCAATTCCAATTGGAAAAGACTTATGTAAAAGGAGTGATGCCGGTTGTTAAGAAACATCTTGGCGTTTGGTTCATAGGTTCCTTTTTTATTTTGAAGAAATATTATACGATTCAAAGGCCAGATCCGGATGTTTTAAAGGAGATCGATGCTTTTGCCCTGCAGATCCTGGAACTTCCCTTTATGAAATCCTTTGCACTTAAATTTTTTGCAAAGCGTTTTATCTTCATGTTGAAAAAAAACCTGCGGCTGCTTAAATGAAATACAGTATTATTTTACCTGTGCGTAACGGAGGCCACTACATAAAAAAATGTGTGGCCAGTATCCTCTCGCAAACTAGGCAGGATTATAATCTGATTGTCCTGGAAAATTGTAGTACAGACGGAACTGCAGAATGGTTAAGGAATATCAATAATCCTAAAATTTCGGTAATTGAAGCGCCCCGGTCTTTATCAATTGAAGAGAACTGGCAAAGAATCACCGGTATTAAAAAAAATAAATTCATCACTCTCATCGGGCACGATGATCTTCTCGATCATCATTATCTCGAAGTAATGGATACGCTGATCGCACAGCATCCAACAGCTACACTCTACCAGGCACATTTCCGGTTCATCGATAGCGAAGGAAAATTTATTCGTCCGTGCAAACCAATGCAGGAAAAGGAATCCGCAGTGGCGTTTCTTTCATCAGTATTGCAAAATCGTTTCGACCTGTTTGGAACCGGGTTTATGTTAAGATCTGAAGATTATGACAGGGAAGGGGGCATTCCTTTTTACCCTAACCTTTTGTTTGCCGATTTTCAGCTTTGGATGGAAGTAACTAAAAAAGGGTATAAAGCAACGGCGGAAAAGGAAAGTTTTTCTTACAGGCTTCATCACAGCACTACAAAAAGTTCATCAGACCTTAAAATGCAGGAAGCATTTGGGCAATTCATTGCCTATCTGCAATCGATTCAGCAACAAAGCCCTGAAATTGATGAGGCCATAAAAAAATATTTTATTGGCTTCCTGGGAGCTTATTCAAAAGGTTTGTCCCACAGGTTGATCCGTACTCCGGTAAAGGAAAGAAGGGGTTTAACAGTGGATAAATTCCTTCAGCAATCAAGATCCTATGCAGATCAGCTCGTGCCAGAAAACAACTATGATCCTTACGCGATAAAATCGGTAAAGCTTGCCGCACTCATTGACCGCAATCTTTTGCTCAACCGACTGTACCAGTTAAGGTGAAAGATTTTGTATCAGCTTACCTGAAGCAAAAGAAGAGCAACATCCAATTGAACCTTGGATATTATCCTTATAATGATTATGAGCCCATGGAATTCTGGGGCGACGATACCAGGTTAAAAACAATTTTAAAAAAATGACGAATCCAATACAGGAATTTATTGAACAAAGAGAACAGCGCATTGCAGCAAATGCTGAAAATTCGGATTTATTAAAATCTGCTGAAGCATTTAACCTGGAATCCAACAAAAGCCAGTATTCCTATAATTTTTCATGGATGGGCAGGCCAATTATACAATACCCACAGGATATGGTGGCAATGCAGGAGATCATCTGGCAGGTACAACCGGACCTGATCATAGAAACTGGCATCGCGCACGGGGGTTCGATCATTTATTATGCATCCATAATGGAACTTATTGGTAAAGGTGAAGTGCTTGGAATTGATATTGATATCCGTGCGCACAACAGAAAGGAAATTGAAGCTCACCCCATGTACAAACGTATAAAAATGATCCAGGGGTCATCGGTGGATGGTGAAACCGTAAAAAAAGTGGCAGAGATCGCGAAAGATAAAAAAGTGGTCATGGTTTGTCTTGATTCCAATCATACACATGAACACGTGTGGCAGGAAATGGAATTTTATGCGCCCTTTGTTTCAAAGAACAGTTACCTGGTTGTATTTGATACCATTGTAGAAGAACTGCCTGATGATTATTTGCCTGGTCGTGCATGGAAAATAGGAGACAATCCAAAAACGGCAGTTTATTCTTTTTTACAATCTCATCCTGAATTTGAGATTGACAGAGAGATTGATAATAAATTGTTGATCAGTGTTGCACCTGAAGGCTATTTAAAAAGAATAAGCTGATATGAATGAGAAAGCCTGGGTAAGTTTTTGTATCAGCACCTACCGCAGACCAGATCTGCTCAGGCAACAAATTGCTTCATTGCTGAAGCAGACGTTTACAAATTTTATGATCATTATTTCTGATAATGATCCCCAGGCCTCAGCACAACCGATAGCTTCGGAATTCGCAGATCCCCGTGTTAAATATTACCATAACCAGGATAATCTAGGGATGGTTAAAAGTTTTAACCTTAGTATTTCCCGGGCAGTTTCGGATTACATTGTTATGGTTACTGACGACGATCCGGTTGAAAACAAATTTCTTGAAATTGCACATGAACTTTGGGAATCGGATCCAAATAAAACTATTTATTGCGGGTTTTTAAGAAACGGAAAAAAGGAAGGTGAAGTGGAAAATATTGGCAGGGAAAATTTCGCTTCCGAGATCCTGGATACAGATAGAACCAAATCCATACTTTGGTCAAGTAGTGTAATGCTCAAATCGGCGATGGAGGAAGTTGGGCTTATGCCGGATTATGGAAGCCCGCATCTTGCAGATCATGCACTCATTGCAATGGTAGGCAGTATTGGTGGCGGACTGGTTAAAAATAGAATGTATAGTTCACTAACTTCACACAACACAAATTTTTCCAAAGCGCATATTGATGTGTATTATTCCGGTTGTAAAGGATTTTATGACAAAATGCATCAATTCCAATTGGAAAAGACTTATGTAAAAGGAGTGATGCCGGTTGTTAAGAAACATCTTGGCGTTTGGTTCATAGGTTCCTTTTTTATTTTGAAGAAATATTATACGATTCAAAGGCCAGATCCGGATGTTTTAAAGGAGATCGATGCTTTTGCCCTGCAGATCCTGGAACTTCCCTTTATGAAATCCTTTGCACTTAAATTTTTTGCAAAGCGTTTTATCTTCATGTTGAAAAAAAACCTGCGGCTGCTTAAATGAAATACAGTATTATTTTACCTGTGCGTAACGGAGGCCACTACATAAAAAAATGTGTGGCCAGTATCCTCTCGCAAACTAGGCAGGATTATAATCTGATTGTCCTGGAAAATTGTAGTACAGACGGAACTGCAGAATGGTTAAGGAATATCAATAATCCTAAAATTTCGGTAATTGAAGCGCCCCGGTCTTTATCAATTGAAGAGAACTGGCAAAGAATCACCGGTATTAAAAAAAATAAATTCATCACTCTCATCGGGCACGATGATCTTCTCGATCATCATTATCTCGAAGTAATGGATACGCTGATCGCACAGCATCCAACAGCTACACTCTACCAGGCACATTTCCGGTTCATCGATAGCGAAGGAAAATTTATTCGACCGTCCAAACCAATGCAGTAAAAGGAATTCGCAGAGGCATTACTTTCATAAGTATTGCAAAATCGTTTCGACCTGTTTGGAACCGGGTTTATGTTAAGATCTGAAGATTATGACAGGGAAGGGGGCATTCCTTTTTACCCTAACCTTTTGTTTGCCGATTTTCAGCTTTGGATGGAAGTAACTAAAAAAGGGTATAAAGCAACGGCGGAAAAGGAAAGTTTTTCTTACAGGCTTCATCACAGCACTACAAAAAGTTCATCAGACCTTAAAATGCAGGAAGCATTTGGGCAATTCATTGCCTATCTGCAATCGATTCAGCAACAAAGCCCTGAAATTGATGAGGCCATAAAAAAATATTTTATTGGCTTCCTGGGAGCTTATTCAAAAGGTTTGTCCCACAGGTTGATCCGTACTCCGGTAAAGGAAAGAAGGGGTTTAACAGTGGATAAATTCCTTCAGCAATCAAGATCCTATGCAGATCAGCTCGTGCCAGAAAACAACTATGATCCTTACGCGATAAAATCGGTAAAGCTTGCCGCACTCATTGACCGCAATCTTTTGCTCAACCGACTGTACCAGCTATTCAGGAAAATTTATAAAAGACCCTTTTTAAAATAAGCTATGGGTCTTTCTATTATTATAGTGAATTATCGATCCGGCAGCCTGGTAATTGATTGCATTCGCTCCCTGCAAAGATTCAATGAAATTTTGCCATACGAAATTATTGTAGTTGACAATTCTTCATGTGATGGAAGCGATGAAATGATCCTTTCTGTCTTTCCTGTGATCCGATTCATTCAAATGGGATACAATGCTGGATTTGCTAGAGCAAACAATGCAGGCATTCGTGCCGCAAAGGGTGAAGTATTTTTATTGCTTAACCCGGACACCATTTCAGTTGATGACAGTATTCAAAGATGTTATCAGCAGCTTATGAATTCAGATCATATTGCAGCAGGTGTTCAATTACTTGACCAGGAACTAAAACCGCAGATCTCAGGAAATTATTTTGTAAAAGGTGGATTGAACCACCTGCTTCCCATTCCTTACTGGGGTGGAATGATCAGGTGGCTGGGCTACAGGTCAAATGTAAAAATTCCAAATGTACGCGAAGCAAAACCAGTTGAGGTGGTTGACTGGATCAGCGGGGCATTCCTGATGGTAAAAAAAGTTGGGATTATGAAAGCAGGATTGATGGATGAAGATTTCTTTTTATACGCAGAAGAGGTAGAGTGGTGCCATCGCCTGGGCAATTTTGGACAGCTCTGTATTTTCGGGGATTTAAAAATTATTCATCTTGAAGGAGGCAGTATCAATAAAGACCAGCAAATTCCTGAGAAAGGTTATTATAATCTATTTGACAGAAAGGGTTTACAACTCATGGTATCTAATCACCTCAGGGTAAGAAAACAATATTCGGTTTTTTGGTTTTTATTTCTTTTGCTGAATTATTCCTGGGGATGTGTTTTCTTTTTTATTGTATCAACTATTCACCGCTTGCTTTTACTAAAAAGTCCTTTTGATGATTGGGTGCTAGCTGGAAAGTTTGCAAAAAATGTTTTAAGGCTCTGGGCACTTGCACCAAAGATTATTTCAGGAAGGCCGCATTTTTACAAGATGTTTTAGCAAACGATGGTCAAAGGTTTTTTCATCTATCTTACTCAAACTCCTCCAGTAATCCCCTCAACGCATCCACCCTGAATTGGATCACAGGCCATGATTTTTCAGGCTGGCCTTTCATTGCATAGAATATTCCCAGCACAATAGATCCTGCAAACTTGTACAGGTATTCCACAATCTTTTTAATGTAGGCCCACTTGCTGATAGATTTTGTGCGCACCCGCTCCCCACGTCCAATGCCTGAAGCCACCCTGTACATATATTCCGGGTTCAGCTTTTTTACTTCAACCACATGTTGTACGATGATGCCGGGATCATAATAAATTTTCTTTCCCAGGGACTGCAATCTTAAGAAAAAATCCTTTCCTTCTCCACCTATTCTCAGTGTGCCTTTAACGCCCGGCAGGTCCGTATTGAAACCATTGATTCGATCAAAATCTTCTTTCCGAACGATCATGTTGGACTCCAGCGGGTATTTGCCCGGTGCGAAAACTGTTGTGAAATTGCTGTAATGAAAATGACCTACAAGCGAAGAAACAAAATGCGACATCCATTTAGGTTCTCCAGGAATATAAAGTGGAATAATCCTGCCTCCCAGTCCGCCGGCATCCGGATGTTTTTCAAAAAAATGAAGGATCCTCTGGATGTAGGATTTTTCCGCAATCGCATCATCATCCATAAAACATAACAGTGACGACCTGGCAAAAGCTGCACCCGTATTGCGCGCAAAAGAAGCGCCCTGCCGGCTTTCGGTCAGGTAGGTCAGATGAAATCCGGGGTGTGCTAATATGTAGGCCTGTACCAGGTCTCCGGTGTTGTCAATGCTGTTGTTATCAACTACAATCACTTCAAAAGCATGGTGTGAAACTTCCTGTTTGTAAAGGCTTTCAATTGCATTGATAATATAATCCGCACGGTTGTAGGAGCAAATAATCACTGATATTTGCGGATGATTATCGTGCATGTTTCCTTATAACTTGATTAATGATACCTGATGCATTTGATGCGATCTTTTCCCACGAAAAATATTCAAAAAATGCTGCCGGCGTTTGCAGATTTTTATCAACTGCTGCCACTACCTCCCTGCAAAATGCCTCCCAGTCATGGTCTGCTGCGATCCTTAATTTATCCGCTGTAATTTCCTTTGGTATTCCCGCAGCACCCGAGCGGGTGGAAACAACCGTGCAATGATTGGCCAGTGCCTCGATCACTTTCGTTTTTACACCTGAATTATTGACCACCGTATTAATAAAAACATCACTCGCCTGGTACATCAGGTTAATGTCTTCAATAAAATCCAGATATACAATGCCGCTGCAAGTTTTAATTTTTTGTTGAATCTGTGCATCCAGTCTTTTTCCCGTGATCACGATCTTATAATCAAGACCCGTTTTTGCAAGCAATGGATCCAAATGATCAATGATATGATCTACCGCATCCATATTCGGCGTGTAATCCATGGTGCCGTTAAAATGAAAAATATAGCTGTTATCGATCTTATATTTTGCACTGAATTTTTCTTTGGCCTTTTCAATGATTTCCGTTTTTTCTATGCCATAGGGCGCCACAGTGCAATGATTCTCTTTTAATCTGAAATCTTTTATGGCTATGTCCCGGTCTTCATTGCTGATAAAAAAATTATGATTGGCGGCCTGGTGTATCCATCTTTCATAAGGTTTATAAAAACGCCAGCCCTTTCGGTTCATCTGCCTGAACCGGTACACTTCAAGATTGTGGGAATGTATAATGAAAGGCACACCGGTTCTTTTTCTTAGCAGGTAGCCCAGCCAGCCGGTATAAGAATGTTCTGTAATGATGCAGTCGATCTTCTCTTCTTTGATGATCTTTTTAATTTTACCAAGTAAGCTCAGGTTCGACATCATTTTGCGGTTGGGAAGTAAAATGGTTCTTACCGGAAAATCAGATACAATGGGATCTATGTTGTCTGCCGAAGCCAGCATCAGTACATCATGATGTTGCACCAAATGTTCATAAAAAAGTACTACGTGTTTTTGTCCGCCCATGTGTGGCGGGAAGATCTTAAAGGATACTAAAGCCAGTATCCTGGCCATTAATGTTTGTTGATGTTTTTACTTAGGCGCTTTCTTCTCCGGTACTCCATAAACGCTGCGGCAAATAAGGCAATGAAGATCAGCAGTCCTGCAATAAAAGCAACGATTTCACCCGTATAAAAAGATGCAGGTTTAAATTCAAACCGGATCTCATGCTGACCTGCAGGAATGACCAATCCTCTTAAAACATAATTGGTGCGGATGATCTGCGCTTCTTTTCCATCAACATAAGCAGTCCATCCGTTTGGATAATATACCTCACTGAATACACCAAAGCTGTTGGTGGTTGCGTTGGAGCGGTAAACAGCAACATCATTATCATTGAACAGCAACTGTATGGTTGAACCGGGAGGAGCTGGCTGCACATTTTGCACCTGGTTTTGTACTTCGGCGAAAACTAGGGCCGTATCGCGCGGATTGAAATTACCAAGTGCATCCATAACTGCTTTTGCACCATTTTCATAACGGATACCCTGCACAAACCAGGCAGCTCCCAGGTTTTCAGGATTGGAGATCAGTTGTTCTTTTCCCTGCTGGTCGGCCTGGATCACGTATTTCGTATTCAGCATATTCACTACAGGTAGTGATTGCGGAAATTTAGATAGCTGGTGTTCTATCAGATCCTGGTAGATGCTGAGTTTTGCAGGATGATAACCGCCAATCGAATTATGATAATTTGCTGTCATGGCACCGTAGGTTAACGTGCCAAGGCCCTGCCGGAGATCAAACACGCGGTAGTAACTTGTGTCCTGCATGATCTGCCTGTCTGTAGCAGAGGCCACAAAATTATTTTCATACTCCATTTCATCCTGGTAATTTTCCGAATTCAGGTATTTTGAATTGACTGCCATAACATCAATAAAGGCAAGTACACCGATCACACCCAGCACAATGGAGGATTGTATTTTCTTTCTGATACTTAACCAGATCATCAACGCAGCAGCCGCCATAAAAAACAGGGAGCGCATCAAACTGCTTATGAAGATCGACTTCCTGTCTTCTTTTAAACCATTTACAAAATTCCTGATATATCCTTTTACCTGTTCCGGTGATTCATTTACCTGGTTCAACAACTGCCGGTCGTATTCACTAGTAAAATCAACGCTCATGTAGATCAGCAGGATGATCGCAATCATAGCGCCTGTTAGTATCAATCCTTTTTTATAGCGTTCCCATAACTCGGTTTTATTTTCATAATTCACCACTTGCTTAAGGGTCAGTACCGCCATCATACACAATAAAAATGTGGGGATCACGATGATCATGCTGGGCGCCCTGAATTTGTTATACATTGGGAGGTGGTTCAGCAGGAAAGTGTTGAAACCAAGAAAATAACTACCCCAGCTCATAATAATAGCCAGCACCATGGTTGCCAGTATCCACCATTTATGTTTATTATTCAATAAAAAGAAACCGATCAGCGCCAGGAAACAGATGATCGCGCCAACGTAGGGAGGTCCGGAAGTGGTTGGATTGATTCCGCCCCAGTAAGCAAGCCTTGCACCTGCAATTTGGTTGGAGATCTCCTGTGGCATGGATTGCAATGCCTGAAGTCCCTGTGATTCTTCCGTGAAGGATTCAATAAGTTCACTTGCTCCACCAAACATATTGGGTACCATCATTACAAATGGTTCTGCTTTGGCCATACTGTAACTCAGCGCATAGTCATCACTCAATCCTTCCCGGGTTGAATTGGAACCTGCAGTAGCCAGTTCACTGCCACCACGGATCGACGCTTTTGCGTATTCAAAAGTGGTAAATAGGGGCACAGCATTGGTTAATACACCTGCAATTCCAGCCACAACCACAATGCCCATTGTGGTGAGCAGGTGCCTGAAATCTTTTTGCCTGATCCAATACACCGCATAACCAATGGTCATAAAAAACGCAATGATAAACGAATAATAAGCAATTTGCGGGTGGTTCATACCTACAAGCAAAGCAGTGAACAAAGCAGTAAGTGCGCCTCCAACCCAGTATTTCCTTTCATAAAGCAGCAGCAGTGAAGCAATGAACGCAGGCATCAGTGCAATGGTTTGCATTTTTGTATCGTGGCCTGCAGCAACAATAATAGGGTTATAAGTTACATAGGCAAATGCCAGGCTGCCAATAACTCCAATCACTGAACCCGTTCTTAAAACCATGCATAAAAAATAAAAACAGATGCAGGCCAAAAAGAAAAATGAAATGGGTTTTGGTAAACCCAAACTCAGGATGTGATAGAAAACCAGAGGAGAAACTTTTATTGAAGATTCGATTGCGATTTGGTAAGCCGGCATACCGCTGAACATGCTGTTGGTCCACAAAGGAAATTTGCCATGCTCTTCTTTGTAATCAAAAGAATTTTGCGCCATGGCCTTCCATTGGGTCACATCATGCTGTTGCAAAACTTTTCCTTCCAGTACAGGCTTACAATAGATTACTGCAACGACCAGGAAAATAAGAAATGCGATCAGGTGGGGAAGGAGTGAATTGAACCATCCTTTCTTCATATACCGGTATTTAGAATGCCGACAAAATAATGCTATTTTAGAGTAAAAACTTTCATGCGTTGGCTTTTATTTTTATCGAGGGTGGCTTTTATATGCAATGTCTTTTTTCTTATTGCTGTTTCCATCCAATTTTCAAACTGGCTTCAAAATGGTGATATAGCGGCCACCATTGCTATTATAGGCTATTTCCTGGTGATCCTGATTAACCCGCTTGTGAACCTTTGTTATCTTGTTTTGTTCCTGCTCCGGAAGCAATTACAGTTTATTGTACCAGCCTGGCTCATAACCGCCAATCTCCTTTTTCTTGTCATGCAAATATTTTACATACTGTACTTAAATGATACAAAGCATTATTCATAATAAAGCCACAAGGCTATTTCTTATCCTGGGTGGATTTTTTATTGCCAACGCACTCATCGCAGAATTTATCGGCGTAAAGATCTTTTCTCTGGAAGATTCCCTTGGTTTTCCAAGAGCTGACCTTCCCATTTTCGGTGGCAGCTTCAGTTTTCACCTCACCGCCGGCGTATTGCTTTGGCCCGTGGTCTTTGTAATGACAGACATTATTAATGAATATTTTGGTCCGAAAGGCGTCAGGTTTTTATCTTTTCTCGCTGTTGGACTGATCAGTTATGCTTTTGGTGTGGTATACCTGTCTATGAATCTTTCACCCTCAGAATATTTCAGGCTGGGTGAAGATGTGCCGGATGCCAATGCGGCTTACCGGGGCGTATTTGGCCAGGGACTTTGGATCATTATTGGTTCACTGGTGGCATTTCTTGTTGGACAGGTGCTGGACGTTCTGGTATTTCACCGCATTAAAAAGATCACAGGTGAAAACAAGATCTGGCTCAGGGCTACAGGATCAACACTTGTTTCGCAGTTGGTGGACAGCTTTGTGGTTTTGTTCATCGCATTTTATTTTGGACCCATGATAGAAGGAGATGCCGCAAAGCAATGGACTGCAGGACAGGTGGTAGTAACGGGTTCAGGAAATTACATCTACAAATTTATCGTGGCGGTGATGCTTACACCGCTGATTTACCTGGCGCACAACTGGATCGACAAATACCTTGGAAAAGATAAAGCTGCTGAAATGAAAAAACAGGCAATGGGTAGTCAGGCAGATCCCCAGGTAAATCTTCCTTCTGCAGGATGATAATTTTCTTTGATGATCTTTACTACACGTTTATCAATGGGAAGTGTAACTGATTCCTCCGTTAATTCATCAAAAGGAATGAAACGAAAACTTTCTGTTTCGCCCATTTCTTCCTGAATTTTTATCTGGCTGGCATCAAATTCAAATGGACTTGCATTTAGCCGCACCTTAATCGGATCCAGAGCTGTAACCAGGTAATAAATGGAGATGATCTGGTGATCCGGATGAAAGGCCGATTGCTGAAAATAATCTGTTGTGTAAATGTGTGCGCCCACTGAAACACGCAAATCCATTTCTTCCATGAATTCACGTTCAAGACAATCTCTTGTTCCCTCACCATATTCCAATCCTCCTCCGGGAAATTTTGTAAAAGGTTTTCCTTTGATCAGTTCATCGCTCACCAGTACTTCCTGCTGTTCATTGATCAGCACTCCATACACACGCACATTAAAACGAAACATCAGCGGAATAATTTTTTACGCAGGAAAACCCAACCTACAAGGAGTGAAATGGTAAATGATAAACCAACGATAATGTAAAATGCATAAGGCGAGGCTTCAAAACCATTGGGTACATTCATACCAAACAAACTGGCGATCAATACAGGAAAAGTAAGGACAATGGTGATCACTGCCAGTCTTCTTAAAACCTGGTTCTGGTTATTGGCAATGATGCTGGCATAGGCGTCCATGGTACTACTCAGAATATTGGTGTAGATGTTGGCCATTTCAAGTGCCTGTGAAGTATCAACCACCAGATCTTCCAGAAATTCTTTTTCTTCTTCATTAAGGAGCAAGAAATTGGTTCTTACCAGCTTCATAAATAAAAGTTCATTGGATCGAAGCGCAGTCACAAAATAGAGCAGACTTTTCTGTATTCTTAAAAGCTGTAATAATTGTTCATTTTTATTGGAATCATAAAGGCGCTGTTCAAAAAGATTTCTTTTCTGATTGATGACTTTCAGTTGTTCCATAAAATCCTGCACGATCTTTTCGAAGATCTTCAGCACCATCATATTTCTTTTGTCGGGATGGCGGTTTTGAAAAGTATTCAGGAATTTTTTGATGGCAGGATTTTCAAAAGAATTTACGGTTACGATCTGGTTATGGGTTAGTATAATGCAAATCGGAATTGTAATAAAATAGGCATCACTTTCGTTAAATGAATTGTTTTGCGTTGGTGTTTTCAGTACGATCAGTCTTACATTGTCTTCTTCCTCAAACCTGCTGCGTTCATCAATGTCAAGGGAATCCGTAAGGAAGTCAAGTGGTATGTCCAGCTTTTCTGAAAGGAAATGAAATTCTTCCTGTTTCAGTGGTGGTGATATATTGATCCATGAACCAATTTCAGGTTCATTAGTTTCTATGGTTTTCTGATTTTTATTGATGAAATATTTTACCACAATTATTCAATTTCAATTGATCCTTCAAAAGATTTTTCTGCTGGTCCAATCAGCCAGATGTTGCTGAACTGATCGCCTTTTTTATCAAATTCCACGTTTAGCTTCCCCCCGGGCGTGCTCACATTTACATGGTTGAATCCTGTTTCATTGTGCGCGCAAACAAGTGCTGAAGCAGTTACACCCGTGCCGCAGGAAAATGTTTCATTTTCAACACCTCTTTCATAAGTGCGCACTTTTATATGGTCGCTTTTACCTGTTACCTCCACAAAGTTGATATTGATCCCGTTCTTTTCAAAATCTCTATTGTACCTGAAAGCCCTTCCTTTTTTAAATACATCTTCCTCATCTACCTGATCTGAAAAACACACCAGGTGTGGAGAGCCCGTATTCAGCAGGTAGTGTTCGCGGTACGATCTTATTTCATTTACATCATTCATTTTTAAGGCTACCTGTCCATTGTCATTGATCGTGGCTTCATGCAAGCCATCTACCGCCAGGAAACGATAAAGAGAACGCGCTATGCCGCAATGTTCTGCAAATTTTACAAGACATCTTCCACCGTTGCCGCACATGGAGCTCTTGTTTCCATCTGCATTGAAGTAGATCATTTCAAAATCATAATCCGGGTTTAGGTTGAGCATCATCAGTCCGTCTCCTCCAATACCAAAACGCCGGTTGCACATAAAAGCCACTTGTAGCTGTGATAATCCATCATAACGATTGTCCCGGTTATCAATAATTACAAAATCATTTCCTGTGCCCTGGTATTTATAGAATTGGATCTTCATAGTTCATTGCTGATGATGTCGAGCGTTTTGATGATCAGTTGATGCACTAATCGATCACTGTGTGAGGAAAATTCTTTTTTAACCCGGTTGGCAACAATGGCGTTGAGTGAAAGGCAATGATGTCCAAGCAGTTTACCTAACCCATAAATGCCTGCGGTTTCCATTTCGAAATTGGTGATCCTGTGCGCACCGAATGTAAAACCTGTAAGGCGGTTAATGAGGTCAGGGTTGTTTACGCCCAGCCTGAGAATTCTTCCCTGCGGACCGTAAAAACCGGGACAGGTAACAGTTATGCCCTGGTGAAAATCGTGAACAAAATGTTTTAACAGTGCTGGACTGGCCATGCTGATATAAGGACTGCTGGTATTTGAATTCAACTGGGTATGTGTAACGAAGGATTGCAGCAACTGGTTTTCCAGGTCGTTATGTTCCATCCTGTAAAAATTCATCAGGTTATCCAGTCCCAATCCATGTGTGGAAGCAACAAAACTGTCAACAGGAATATCTTCCTGCAGCGAGCCGGAAGTGCCGATGCGGATGATGTTAAGATGGGTGGGTTTTTCTTTAACCAGTCGTGTTTCAAAATCAATATTGACGAGGGCATCCAGTTCATTCAATACAATGTCGATGTTGTCTGTTCCGATACCTGTAGAAGCCACCGTAACTCTTTTATTGCCGATGCGTCCCGTGTGGGAAACAAATTCGCGGTGCTGGTGTTTTACTTCAATGGCATCAAAATGCTTGCTCACAAGGGAAACCCTGTCGGGGTCACCTACGGTAATGATATTTTGTGCAACTTCTTCGGGTTTTAAATTCAGGTGGTAAATAGCACCCCGGTGATTGATGATCAATTCGGATTCTGCAATTCTTTGCATGTGGTGGAAATTCGTTCTTTGATGCAAATGTAGTTCGATAACTTAGTAAAATTTCCTATTTTCGCTGCGGTCTTAAAAGCCGGTTTTCAGGAGTGAATGCTGCCTCCTGAAAGGAAATGGTACCGTGGCCGAGTGGCTAGGCTGAGCTCTGCAAAAGCTCCTACAGCAGTTCGAATCTGCTCGGTACCTCGAAAGCATTTTAATAAAACCCGCTTCCATGGCGGGTTTTTGATTGCACATTGTTTACCATTTTGTGTCGATGCACGCAGCTACGGGATTCCTTGGTTGTGAATTGCTTCTACCGATATTGCGCTCCTACGGAGCTATGGGATTCCCTTGATGTGAATTGCTTCTACCGATATTGCGCTCCTACGGAGCTATGGGATTCCCTTGACGTGAATTGCATCTACCGATATTGCGTTCCTACGGAGCTATGGGATTCCGTGGATGTGAATTTGCCATCTACCGATATTGCGCTCCTACGGAGCTATGGGATCCCTTGATGTGAATTGCATCTACCGATATTGCGTTCCTACGGAGCTATGGGATTCCCTTGACGTGAATTGCATCTACCGATATTGCGCTCCTACGGAGCAGTAAGATTATGCGTTTATCCTGTTCTGTCAATACCACTTTATAATTATTAATTACCGGGTCAAAAGTTATATTGGCTTCATTTATTCTTTTGATGTGTGCCAGGTATTCCCCTTTTTTATTCCTTAGCTGGTTGCCATCCCAGGAAATAAAATCTGTCAATTTTTCCTGCGGTGGCGGCGTAAACCCATTCTTCTTCATTAGGTAGTCTGAATATTACTTTTTTAAATTTTCTTTTTGGGTCGGAATTATTAATTCCAGTAAGCCATTTGCAATAGTTAACTGCACTTTCATAAGTTACAGTCACAACTGGAAAGTTATCGTAAGAGGGATGTGAATGATAAAATTTTACCATAGGGTTACTAGTCCCTTCTTCTTTTGCCCATTTTGTGGTGTCTAACAAATTGTTAGCATACTGTTCTGTTTGATTGTTTTGGAGTAGCGACAATAGAAAATTTCTGTAGTCTTTATTCGATGTTTCAAACTTGCAGAAATACAAGTTGTTCTTGACCTTTTAAAAATCAGATTTAGTATCAGGAATTATATTGGATTGGGTATTTATAAATGATGTGATTCCAATCGTTGGGATCATACAAAATATAAACAGGAAGCGTCTCATGGTAAAAATAATTTGAACGATCAGGAGTTTGCCAAAGTACTAAAATGATAATTAAGAATTTTGGAACATTAAGTTAAGGAATTTTCAACTGTGTGAAGGCATTGGGGGTGCAGCTGGGTGTGATGCCTCAGGCATTTTTTATTATAGCCACGTAGCAGCGCCATGATTTTTTATAAATTTAAATGATAGCTATATGCCGCTCCTGCGGAGCTCAATTGTTCGTGGTGACATTTCCACAAACTGAATAGCCCAACATAATGTCTAAACAATCTGATTTATTCACAGAATTCAAACATCTTTGCGTTTTTAATCCCGAAGGAAATGACAAAAGAGGAAGAGGAATTTTATAATTACTGGGACGTGGCCCGCCTGAAAAAAAAGAAATTTCTCCGCAAGCTTTCAATTGGATTGCCCCTGGCGGTTCTGATTTCGGTTGCGGTGCTGGTAAATGTTTTTTCAGGATGGTACCACAAGGCCGATGTAGCACTCAGAAGCAATGCCTCGCTGATGATCGTGATCCTGCTGGCCATTATCGGCATCGTCATCTTCATCACAATATTTTCTTCCCACCATCGTTGGGACAGAAACGAATCGGTTTACAGGGAACTAAAAGAAAAATATAATAAATAGTTAAGCAGCGGCCTGATAATAAATCAGGTCTAATCAAAAAACCCGGAATATGTTGAAGAATTTTTTGGCCATCATGATCATGGCAATCTTTTTTAGTGGTTGTGCTAAGTCTGGCGATGGCTTTAAATGTTTATACGAACCCTGCGAATATGTGGCTCCTGCCAGTGAAATTGCTGCAGTGCAGGGTTACCTTACGGCCAACAGCATCACTGCCACCCAACATTGCAGTGGGTTGTTTTATACCATTTCTGAACCAGGTACTGGCCAGTCGCCAACAGCCTGCCACGCTGTTAATGTCACCTATGAAGGTCGCCTGACCAACGGAAATGTTTTTGATGCCAATACCATAAGCATCAATCTCTCACAGGTAATTGCAGGCTGGGCCAACGGAGTTCCCCTGATCAAACAGGGTGGTAAGATCCGTTTATTTATTCCGCCATCACTGGGTTATGGGCCAACTGCACAACCGGGCATTCCTGCCAATTCGATTTTAATTTTTGATGTGGAACTGCATTAACTTCTTTAACCTTAGGGTAGATGTCAATGGGTTAACTTTGAGAAAATTTTTAGTTTGGCCCAGGAATCCATTTCTGTTTTCGATATTTTTAAAATAGGCGTAGGTCCCTCCAGTTCCCACACGCTTGGACCCTGGCGTGCCGCGCAAAGATTCCTGCAAACCCTTGAAGCTTCCGCAAAAGGAAACGAGATAAAAGACCTCCGGATCCTTTTGTATGGTTCTCTTGCCAAAACAGGAAAGGGTCATGGAACCGATGTAGCCGTATTACTGGGTTTATCAGGCGATGATCCCGTAACTTTTGAGGTAGACCAGATCACTCCCAAAATGCAGGCAATTGCCACAGAAAAGAAATTGTTGCTTGGTGGTAAACTTCCGATTGATTTTGATCCTGCAACCAACATTGAATTTCTTTTTTCAGAATCACTTCCTTTTCATCCCAATGCATTAAGTTTTCTTGCAAATTTTAATAATGGCGATGCCATTTCCGAAACCTATTATTCAATAGGCGGAGGTTTTGTGGTAAAGGAAGGAGAGGTGCTGGATGGCACGCATATGCATTTGCCATTTCCAGTAAATACATCGGAAGAGTTATTGCACTGGTGCAGAAAAACAGGGCTTTCCATTCATGAAGTGGTGATGGAAAATGAATCCGCATGGCGCAGTGAAAAGGAAACAAAAGAAGGTGTTTTGAAAATATGGAGTGTGATGCGCGACTGCACCTTTCGTGGTTGCCACACTTCCGGTATTTTACCTGGCGGACTGAATGTAAACCGGCGTGCCGCCCACCTGAATAAAAGGCTACTGAAAGATAAAACCTATAAAGACCAGGTGGAATGGTTCGAGGCCATCAGGCAGGGTGGAAATTCATTCCAGTACATCCTGGATTGGGTGAGTTGTTTTGCACTTGCTGTAAATGAAGAAAATGCTTCATTTGGCAGAGTGGTTACAGCACCTACCAATGGTGCTGCCGGCGTAATTCCTGCTGTGTTGCATTACTACACCATCTTTCATGAAAATATTACCGAAGAAAAGATCGTGCATTTCATGTTAACAGCATCTGAGATCGGAAGCATATTTAAAAAAGGTGCTACCATTTCAGCTGCCATGGGTGGTTGCCAGGCGGAGATCGGCGTATCATCCAGCATGGCGGCAGCTGCATTAACAGAAGCTTTGGGTGGAACACAAAGACAGGCATTGATGGCCGCAGAAATAGCAATGGAACATCACCTGGGAATGACCTGTGATCCTATTGCAGGACTTGTACAAGTGCCTTGCATCGAACGCAATACCATGGGCGCCATCAAGGCAATAACTGCATCACAGCTCGCACTTCAAAGTTCTCCGGATTTTGCAAAGGTTTCTCTTGATGCCGTTGTAGAAACCATGTGGGCCACTGCTTTGGATATGAACAGTAAATACAAGGAAACCGCTGAAGGTGGACTGGCTGTTAATATTCCGTTGAGTTTGAGTGAATGCTGAGAGATAATATAGGTGATAGGTTTGAGGTTTTAGCTTCCAGCTTTTCCTGACCTATTACCTATAACCTTTCTCCTAATATTCCTTCACCACTCCATACAAAGTATCCCGCTCTACGGGCTTGCGATTGGCCTGCCGGATCAGTTGTACGATTTTTTCAGTGCTATAGAAGGCGTCTGCTCTTCGGAACCGGCCATTGAATAGATCTTTATAGTTTTAGGTTTGAGGTTTTAGCTTCCAGCTTTTTCCTTACCTATTACCTATAACCTATTACCTTTCTCCTAATATTCCTTCACCACTCCATACAAAGTATCCCGCTCTACGGGCTTGCGATGGGTCTGCCGGATCAGTTGTACGATTTTTTCAGTGCTATAGAAGGCGTCTGCTCTCCGGATCCGGCCATGGAATAGATCTTTTTAGTTTAATGTTTTAGCTTCCAGCTTTTTCCTGACCTATTACCTATTACCTATTACCTATTACCTTTCTCCTAATATTCCTTCACCACTCCATACAAAGTATCCCGCTCCACAGGCTTGCGATTGGCCTGCCGGATCAGTTGTACGATTTCTTCAGTGCTCATAGAAGGCGTCTGCTCCTCGGAACCGGCCATTGAATATATCTTTGTTGTATCGTCAATAGTGCCGTCAATATCATTTACTCCAAAAGCCAGGCTGAGTTGTGCGTTCTTTCTTCCCAGCATAGGCCAGTAAGCCTTCAGGTGCGGAAAGTTATCCATGTACAACCGGGCAATGGCATACAGTTTCAAATCTTCAATAATACTTGCTTCCGCTATGTGACTCATGTCGTTTCCACCATTCCGGAATTTTAAAGGAATGAAGGTGTTGAAGCCGCGGGTTTTATCCTGGAGATTTCTTAACCGCTCCATATGATCGATGCGGTGTTCATATTTTTCAACATGTCCGTACAGCATCGTTGCATTGCTGTGCATGCCCAGTTGATGTGCCGTTTCGTGTATGTGCAGCCAGCCTTCCGCATCAACTTTATCAGGACAGATCTGCTGCCTGATTTCATGATCAAAGATCTCCGCGCCACCACCGGGCAATGATTGTAGTCCGGCTTCCTTCAACAAAATCATTCCTTCCTCCACACTGAGCTTTGCCTTCCTGAACATATAATCCAGTTCAACAGCAGTAAAGCCTTTGATATGAAGATCCGGCCTGTGCGCTCTTATCTGTTTCAGCAGGTCAATGAAAAAATAAAGATTCATTTTTGGGTGCACACCGCCTACAATATGTACTTCCGTTTCCGGCTTTCCATCATAGTTTTTTACAATGTTCATCATATCATCGATGCTCAGTTCCCAACCTTCTTCTCTCTTTGCATACAGCCTGGAATAAGAACAGAAATGACAGGAGAACACACAAACATTTGTAGGTTCAATATGAAAATTGCGGTTGAAATAGGTAATATTTCCATGTAGCTTTTCCCTTACATGGTTGGCAAGGGTGCCGACAAAAGGAAGATCTGCTTTTTCAAAAAGCAATAATCCTTCTTCCTGGTCTATCCTCTGACCATTGTAGATCTTTTCTGCGATCCTGTTCAGATCAGGATCGGTATGGGTAAGGGGTATTTTTTTTTCAATGGCCTGCTCCGTCATAAATCAATATTGCGGGGCAAAGGTAGGTACTAAAAAATAAGGCCCCTGTTAAGAGGCCCTAAAATCGGTTCGGAGCAATCTTAATGTTTGATCACTTTCTCCACTACATCACCACGGTCGCTGTAGCCCATTCTCACAAAATACATTCCTGAAGGTTTTCCGTTGAGGTCAACCTGCATGGTAGTATTGGCATTGCCATTGAAAACCCTTGACCATACCAGTTGTCCTGTAGCATTAAAAATATTTACGTATTTAAGATTTGCAGGCTGGCGATAATGCCAGATCGTAAATGAGGATTGAAACACCGTTGGAAGCACAAGGTATCCCTGTTGTTTCAATAGCGCCGGAAGTGTAATTGTGTTCAAATTGATATTGTCAATGAAAACATTGTTCTCCTTATTGTTCGTCATTCTAAAAAGTACCAGTATCGGACTTTGATTGACAAACTGCGTAAGATCGACAGCTTCTTTTCTCCATTGTGCTGAAGCAGTGGGGAAGAATTCTGTGTTTTGTCCGGCGGTCAATGTTCTGAGTTCATTACCCCATTTCTTATAAACAGAAGTATAAGTGTTTCCACAGTCTGTTGTAACCAGCACTTCCAGTGTATCCATTGGTTGTCCGGGTGCTCGGAAAGAAGCAGCGGCCAGGTCAAAAGATAATTTTACCGAATCCACCCCGGAATAATTTACAAGTGGTAGTGCAAGCAGGTCGCGCTGACCAATACCATTATAGTTGAACGTATTCACATAAGCAGCACCGGAATTGCCGTTTCCGTTTCCATGTCTGGTCCATGTGATACTATTATCAGGGTTCACCAGCGCCCAATTGGCTGGAGGAAATCCTGCTGTAATAAAAGATTCTGTAAGTGGAGCCGAAGTTGTACCAGGAACAGCGAAAGCTTTTATAAGTGTATCATTTAAAAGATTGGCATCACCCGTTCCACCAGGAGACACTGGGTCTGCAGTAAATATCCTGATCGTTCTGTTTCCGGTACTAACAGGAATAGCCGGAAGATTCACAATGGCTGTTTGTAAAGGATTGATGGCCTGGTTGAATGTTTGCATTACAATTGCTCCATTATCAATCTGGTAACCTACTTTAAAAGAGGATACGGTTTCCTGGCTCTGGTTCCTGACTTCGATCCTGGGGCTGATGGTAGCTCCACAGCTTATGGCTTCAGGTGAAACAATTGCCATCAATTGGAGATCGCGCGGTGCGGGCACCAAAATATTGATGTTATCAATAAAAATATTATTACCAAATCTGGAACTGTTCCTGAACACCACTACCACATTTCCTGTACTCATTACAGGCCCGCTGATGCTGATGTTTTCCGTTCTCCAGTCTGCAGCCTGCGGACTTACATAAGGGTTGTCTGATGAACCTGCTGTGGCCAGGTCGGCACCCCATTTTTTATAAACGGTCTGAAAAGTGTTTCCGCAATCAGAAGATACGAGTACAGAAAGCGTATCATGAAAACCTGCAGTTGGGTAATATTTATGTGCGAGATCAAAGTTCAGCAACAATGCGGTGGCGCCATTAGTTTGAATAGGCAGTGACCTGAAGTCATCTATGTTGTTGACCGCATCAAAATCATAATTATTGATGAACATGGCACCTAAACTTGCCCTGCCTGGTGTAACACGGGTCCATGTAAAATCATTATTCGGATTACGAACCATCCAGTTGGCAGGAGGGAAGGTGTTGGATTCAAAACCTTCTATAACCGGCAGCGTTGTATTTGTTGTGTAGGTAACGATACTTGTTTTGCTGTCGTTGGCAGGATTTCCATCAGCGGCTCCGTTAGGAAGCGAAGTGGCGATCATGATATTGTTTATTCCTGAAGCCAGACTAATGGCAGGAAGTGTTACTGTTGTTGAATTGTTAGGTGCAAGGTTTCCTGTCCAGGTATATGGTGCCTGCGCTACTCCGTTTATGGTTACAGTGATGCGTACAGATGTAAGTGCGTTGGACCCGTTGTTTGTTAGGGTTACCTGGGGAGTTGAACCTGGCGTACAAACAAAACTGCCATTAGCAGGCGTAGCGATCAGCGCAATGGAAGCATCATTACTGATGGCTACAAGTGACTGACAGCCCTGAGAAGTTTTCAGACCGGTTCTGTCAGGTGCAAAGTTCAGGGCATTTTCCATTCGGATGGCCTGCTGTACAGTAAAAAGCAGCATACA
>MWYV01000004.1 GCA_002050435.1 Chitinophagales bacterium 33-2
TCCCCGGAGGCCGCCACGTAGAATATGACGGCGTTTCCTATAGTGGACTGATCCAGGCAAACGGTGGCCGCATTCCCGCATACCAGTTCGACAGGGCTAAAGTGATTGTAAGTCTGGGGGCCGATTTCCTCGGAACCTGGGTTGCTCCGGTTGAATTTGCACGCCAGTATGCGGCAGGACGTACCATCAACGAGCAAAGTCCGACCATGAGCAAGCATTACCAGTTTGAAAGCTTTTTAAGCATGACTGGTTCCTGCGCTGATGAACGGTTTACACACCGCCCTTCCGAAACCGGAGCAGTGGCCATGGCTTTGTTGGGTGCAGTGGGTGGACAGGCGCCTGCAACCAATTTCACCAATGCGAATTTGAAGAATGCCATTGAAAAAGTGGCAAAAGACCTGCGTGCGAACAATGGGGCCGCACTGGTAGTTTGTGGAAGCAATGATCCTAATATACAGGCAGTAGTTGCAGCTATTAACAGTGCAATTGGTGCGCCGGTAGAAGCAGGTGTAAGTATCAATACCCGCCAGGGAATTGATGCAAACATGATCGCGCTGGTAGACCAGATGCTGGCGGGACAGGTAGGTGCCTTACTGATTTACGGTGCCAATCCTGTTTATGATTATTTTGATGCAGAACGATTTAAGCAGGGCATGGCACGTGTGAAGCTTGCCATTTCATTCAATGAAAAATTGGATGAAACTACTGATCTGTGCCAGTTTGTAATTCCTAACCATCACTTCCTGGAAAGCTGGGGTGATGCGGAACCAAGAACCAGTTTTGTTAGCTTCATTCAGCCTACGATCTTCCCTTTATTTAAAACACGCCCTTTCCAGACTTCTTTATTGAAATGGGCCGGTAACAATACCGAATACGAAAATTATTTCCGAGGTTACTGGTCTGGCCGTTTAGGCAGCCAGGCAGCATTTGACAAAGTATTGCAGGATGGAATCCTTGCAAATGCACCCGGAACTTCACCAGCTGCAACAACAGGTGGAACACCTACTCCCATCGGAGATGCAACAACAGCCCTTTCAACCCAGAGAAGCAACGCCGGAACAGAAGTGGTGTTGTATACCAACATTGCAATGCTCAGCGGAAAACAAAGTGGTAATCCATGGTTATTGGAATTACCCGATCCGGTAACAAGAGCTACCTGGGACAACTATGCTATGATCTCCATGAAAATAGCAGATGAACTGAGAATTAATTATAAGAATTCAGACTACGAATACTATCCCGAAAAGCCGGTAATTGAAATTACGGCGAACGGTAAAAAAGTTTCCCTTCCTGCCATGGTCATCCCGGGTATGGATCCGGATACCATTGCAGTGGCCGTAGGATATGGCCGCGGAGAGAAGTTCTCAAAGGCAACGCAGGGTGTTGGTAAGAATGTATTTCCACTGACGCGCCGCACCGGAAATAATTTCACTTATTTCAGCGATGCCGCGGTAACTCTGTCCGGCGAAATGCATAAAGTGGCGCAGGTGCAGATCCACAACAGTTATGAAGGCAGAACGGAAGTGGTTAAAGAAACTTCACTGGCTTCATTTAAACTGCATCCAAACGCGTATAAGGAATGGCGCGAAGAACTGCATAAAGATTATGCCCCACAATCCGGCGACTACCGCAAGGAAGCTACCTTATATGGCGATTACGTGTACCCGGGGATCAAATGGGGCATGTCTATAGACATGAACCTTTGTATAGGTTGTCACGCCTGTGTGGTGGCCTGTCATGCAGAAAACAATGTTTCTGTAGTTGGAAAAAATGAAGTGCTGCGCTACCATGATATGCACTGGCTCAGGATCGATCGTTACTTCGTTAGCGATAAAGAGCATCCTGAACAACTGAAAGCGGTGGTTTTTCAGCCAATGCTTTGCCAGCACTGTGATAATGCCCCGTGTGAGAATGTTTGCCCGGTGGGAGCAACCATGCATAGTTCTGAAGGGATCAACCAGATGGCTTATAACCGTTGTATCGGTACAAGGTATTGTGCCAACAACTGTCCTTATAAAGTACGTCGTTTCAACTGGGCTGATTATATCGGCGCAGATAGTTTTAAAGACAACCAGAATTTTGAGGGAGTTGGTAAATTGAATGATGTGGTGCACCAGATGAATAATGATCTTACCCGCATGGTTTTGAATCCCGATGTGGTAACCAGAAGCCGTGGTGTAATGGAAAAATGTACTTTCTGTGTACAGCGCACACAACAAACCAAGCTTACAGCAAAAATGGAGAACAGGCCAATTGGTGGAGATGAAGTACAGACTGCATGTTCCCAGGCTTGTCCTACAAATGCCATCACTTTTGGAAATGTGAACGACCAGTCGAGCACTGTTTCAAAGATCCGCAAGGGAAATCCCCAGCGCCTGTTCTATGTGCTTGAACAAATCCACACACTACCCAACGTATCCTACCTGGCCAAGATCAGGAATACGGAAGAAGTGATCCAGTTTGGACATGGTAATCAGGAAGGAAATAACGCGGGGCACGCCAACCAGCAAAAAGGTGAACCGGTTACACCACAGCATGCACCGGCAACGGATGGGCATTAGGAATAGGGCTTTTGCTATTGGCTTTTGGCCTTTAGCAGTTAAGTCTGAATAATGAGAATTCAATTAAATCCTGCACTCAACCTGCAGGAAAGATTAATAAGCTAACAGCTAATGGCTAATAGCTAAAAGCTAGAAATTTTATGGCATTACTCAAATACGAATCGCAGGTAAGACCTCCTTTGGTAGATGGTAACAAAGATTATCACCAGGTGACAGAAGATATTTGTCGCCCAGTGGAGGCTAAGCCTTCCGGTTTGTGGTGGATCGGATTTATCATTTCCATTATCCTGTTACTGTTTGGTGTTTTTTCTGTTACGCGTGAAGTGATTTATGGTACCGGCCAGTGGAATCTGAATAAGACTGTGGGTTGGGGCTGGGACATTACCAACTTCGTATGGTGGGTAGGTATTGGTCACGCAGGAACGCTGATTTCTGCGATCCTTTTACTTTTCCGCCAGGGATGGAGAACAGGTGTGAACAGGGCGGCAGAAGCGATGACGATTTTCGCGGTAATGTGTGCAGGTCAGTTTCCGATATGGCACATGGGTCGTGTATGGAATGCCTTCTTTGTTTTACCATATCCTAATACACGTGGTCCATTATGGGTGAATTTCAACTCACCACTTCTTTGGGACGTATTTGCCATCTCAACCTATTTTACGGTATCGCTTCTTTTCTGGTACTCGGGTCTTTTACCCGATCTGGCCACGCTGCGCGACCGCGCAAGAGAAAAATGGAGAAAGAATTTTTATGGCCTCGCCGCTTTTGGCTGGACGGGTTCAACAAAACACTGGCAAAGACACGAAAGCCTTTCACTGGTACTGGCAGGTCTTTCCACCCCGCTCGTACTTTCAGTTCACACCATTGTATCGTTTGACTTCGCCACGTCAGTAATTCCGGGATGGCATACAACCATCTTCCCTCCTTATTTCGTTGCGGGTGCCATCTTCTCGGGCTTCGCCATGGTGCAAACGCTATTGCTGGTTACAAGAAAGGTGCTGGGTTTACAGGAATACATCACCATTGAACACATTGATGTAATGAACAAGGTGATCATCCTCACAGGTTCCATTGTTGGTGTAGCCTATCTCACAGAATTATTTATGGCCTGGTACTCAGGTGTGGAATACGAATGGTTTGCATTTAAAGAAAACCGTGCGAATCTTTTCAGTCCTTATGGCTGGAGTTACTGGCTGATGATGGGGTGTAACGTATTGTCTCCCCAGATCTTCTGGTTCAGGAAAATGAGAAGAAATCTTATTGTAACCTTCTTCATGTCTATTCTGGTAAACATCGGAATGTGGTTCGAACGTTTTGTGATCATTGTGACCTCGCTTTACCGCGATTACCTTCCATCTTCCTGGAGTACTTATTATTCACCTACCGTCTGGGAAGTTGGTTTTTACCTCGGCACATTTGGATTATTCTTTACCTGCTACTTCCTGTTTGCTAAATTCTTCCCTGTAATTGCAGTGGCGGAGATCAAGCATATATTGAAGCGCAGCGGTCAGAATTATAAACAGAAAATGGATGTGGTGGAAAGAAAGAGTGTGGAGGAATTTGCTTCAGAGCAGATGCATCATTAAGAGCGCCATGAGCGATCAGCCGTTAGCTGGTAGCGATGCGCAGTTTTGAAAGTGATTTAAACTTATGCTGGAAGGCGCTCATGGCTCATGGCTCAAAGCCCAAAGCTAAAAGCTAAAAATTATGGCGATTAAAAAATTCGTAGTAGGTTGTTTTGATGAAGAGCAGGTTTTATTTTCTGCGGTGAAGAACGTGAGAAAAGCCGGTTACAAGATCCACGATGTGTACACGCCCATGCCGATACATGGACTGGATGCAGCAATGGGATTAAGAGATACCAGCCTGCACACTGCTGGTTTTATTTATGGCATTACAGGTACAACGGTGGCCTTTAGTTTTATCACCTGGGTATTTACAACCGACTGGCCGATGAACATTGGTGGTAAACCATTCTTCTCGCTTCCGGCATGGATTCCCATCATGTTTGAGTTGACGGTTCTTTTTGCTGCTGTAGGCATGGTACTTACTTTCTGTTACCTCTGCCAGCTTGCGCCTTTTGTAAAAAAGGATCACTTTCATCCAAGATCAACCGATGATCTTTTTGTTATGGCCATCGAATGCACGGAAAAAACCAACGAAGATGAAGTGGCTGCCTTTCTTCAGAATATTGGAGCCATGGAAGTGAGTACGCAGTACAAGGAAACAGGATGGTGGATGGGTCGTTACGACAGGGAAACAAAGCTGTTTGGAAAACAAGTAGAAGCTGTTAGTTAAAATAATAATTGATGCTGATGAAAAAATTACTGATTGCCGCAGGAAGTTTAGCCCTTGGATTTGGCTTTACAGGCTGTGACGGTGCAGAAGGTAATGATCCCGGGTCTTCATACGCGCCGGATATGTATTACAGCCGTGCGGTGGAAACTTATGGGTATAATAATATTACTGAACACGGAATCTACGACCACCTGGCACAAAAAGGTATTCATTATAATGGATTGCCTGTTCCCGGTACCGTTGCCCGCGGTGATATGAATTCCTATTATCTTACAAAGGATTCAACCGGACTTGCATCCGCTCAGGGATTACGCAATCCACTGGATACAATTTCAGCGTCTCCGAAGGGAATGAAAGAAGCAGAAAGACTTTACCTGGTGAACTGCGGCATTTGCCATGGACAAAACCTGGATGGCAACGGGCCGCTATGGAATAATGGAAATGGACCCTATCCCGCAGCCCCGCGCAACCTGATGGACGCATACAGCAAGGCTTTATCGGATGGTCAGTATTTTCACGTGATTACTTTTGGCATCCGTACTATGGGAAGTTATGCATCACAGCTCAGGCCTGACCAGCGCTGGTGGGTCATTAAATATATAAGAGAGAAACAGGGAGGTGGTGCAGCCGGTGCCAATAGTGCAGACACTACTTCAGCAGCCGGAACCGGAAATGCCGGCGCAGTCCCTTCCACTCAATCAAGTCAAACTAATTAATCAGCGGAGAAAAATAGATTGTAATGACATTCAGAGAACAATACGCAATACCTAAAAGATACAATACGCTTTCGTTCGTATTGATGGCAATAGGTATTTTGTCGATCGTTATTTTGTTTTTTACTCATGGTGCACATGCTGAAGAAAAAATGAGGGCCAGGTTCTGGGCTTCACTTTTACAGAACAGCGTGTATTTTCTCCTGATTGTAAATGCTTCCATGTTCTTTATTGCAGCAACTACGCTGGCATGGGGTGGCTGGCAAATGTCTTTCCGCAGGGTTACCGAGGCCATATCTGCCTGCGTACCGGTAATGGGCGTGATCACGTTTATCATATTAATGGCTGTTGTTTTTGGTGGTGATCATACCATTTACCACTGGACAGATACCGAGCACGTAAAACACGATCATATTCTTTTAGGTAAGTCAGGCTTTTTAAATAAAACATTTTTCACTGTCTGGACCGTGATCACACTAGCCGGTTGGTCCTACCTGGGCTGGAAGATCCGCCGCATGTCGCGCAGTATTGATGATAAGTCACTCACCCTGGAGGAAGGAAAAAAATTCATTTGGGACAATACCGTTTGGACTGCCATCTATGCATTTCTTTTTGCGCTGACCGTACTTTCATCGATTCCATGGTTCTGGTTGATGAGTATTGATGCACACTGGTATTCCACCATGTTCAGCTGGTACACTTTTGCAAGTTCTTTTGTTGCAGGTGTGGCGCTGATTACATTGTTTGTAGTATTTCTTAAAAACAATAATTACCTGGAGCTGACCAATAAAGAGCACGTTCATGATCTTGGAAAATTTGTTTTTGCATTTTCCATTTTCTGGACCTACTTATGGTTCTCCCAGTTCATGCTGATCTGGTATGCCAACATTCCGGAGGAAACCATTTATTTCAAAATGAGGATGCAGCCTGCAAGAGATGGAATGCCTGCTTCACCTTACCGTGTTATTTTCTTCCTGAACCTGATCATCAATTTCCTTGCGCCGTTGCTGATATTGATGAAGCGTGGTTCAAAAAGAAGTTATGGAGTGATCACCATGATGTGTGTGCTGATCATTTTTGGTCACTGGCTCGATTTCTACCAGATGGTGATGCCTGGCGTGTCGCCGAATAAAGTGCCATTCATGCTGGCAGATTTTGGTATTGCTTTGTTTTTTGTTGGATTGATCATGTTCCTGACCGTAAGGGCTCTTGCAAAAGCGCCTATGATCCCGAAAAATCATCCGTTCATTAAAGAAAGTATCATACATCATACTTAAAAAAATGAAGGTTTCGAATGGATCTGCATCCACACGAAACCGGAAAAAAGAATAGAATATGTCAACTACCTGGATAATTGTAGCGTTTATTTTGGGTTTTATCATTGTCTTTCAGATTGCCAAGGCAAGTGAATATGTGGCTATTCTGAAGGGTGAGGAAAAAACCCGTAAGGAAACCAATAAGATCAATGCCTTTCTTTTGCTTGCATTTCTGATTGTTGGCCTATTTGGTGTATGGTATTGCAATGAACAATTAAAAGGAAAAATCCTTCCTGAAGCGGCTTCCGAACATGGTGAGCGCATTGATACCATGATCCTGGTTACACTTATCATCACTTTCATCGTGTTTGTAATCACACAGGTGGCGCTTTTCTGGTTTGCATTCAGATACCAGGAAAAAGAAGACAGGGTACCTTATTACTATCCGCATAACAATAAACTGGAGATCATCTGGACCGTAATTCCTGCTATTGTGCTTACCATACTGGTTGGATTTGGATTGTATTACTGGTTCCAGATAACAGGTGAGGCACCAAAAAATGCACAGATTGTAGAAGTAACAGGAAGCCAGTTCAAATGGGAGTTTCGTTACCCCGGGAAAGATGGAAGGCTGGGTAGAAAATATTTTAAGGAGATCAATGAATTAAAAGCAAATCCGCTTGGGCAAATCTGGGATGATCCGGATAACCATGATGACATCGTTGCCAACCAGGAAATGCATATTGTAGTTGGCAAACCTGTAAAACTGATCATCCACGCAAAGGATGTGATCCATGATGTTGGACTTGCACATTTCAGAATGAAAATGGATGCTGTGCCGGGTATGCCCACCACTATGTGGTTCACACCAAAATACACCACCAGGCAGATGAAGGAAAAATACGGGGAAAATTTCAACTATGAAATTTCCTGCGACCAGATGTGCGGAACAGGTCACTATGGAATGAGAGGTGTAGTGATCGTTGAATCACAATCAGAATTTAATGTATGGCAGGCCAAACAGCAGCCACAATACGCAGCAGCTATGGGCGGAGGCGCTCCGGCTCCTGCAAACCCACAAGCACCAGCGACTGATACAACAGCCAACAGTGCCGGTTCAACCAGAAATATTAATTAAATCCAGAGGGATAAACCATATTAGATATGAATAACGAAACTACTATACATGTGCATGACGGTTCAGTGCTGCATGATGATCATCACAACGGTCATCATCATAAAGAAACCTTTATCACAAAATATATTTTTAGCCAGGATCACAAAACCATTGCAAAGCAATTCCTGATTACGGGAATCATCTGGGCCATCATTGGTGCCCTGTTCTCCGTTCTTTTCAGGTTGCAGTTGGGTTATCCCGATCAGTCCTTTCCCATTCTTGAAACCTTTTTTGGTAAGTGGGGACAGGGCGGAAAGATCAATCCTGAATTTTATTATGCCCTCATCACCATGCACGGAACCATCCTGGTATTCTTTGTATTGACTGCAGGACTGAGCGGAACGTTTGCGAATTTGCTCATTCCACTTCAGGTAGGTGCGCGTGATATGGCTTCGCCTTTCATGAACATGCTTTCTTACTGGTTCTTCTTCATGGCCAGCGTGGTAATGATGACTTCATTATTTGTACAAACAGGACCTGCAAGTGGTGGCTGGACCATGTACCCGCCGCTCAGTGCACTGGCACTGGCGCAGCCGGGATCAAAAATGGGGGCGGATTTGTGGTTGATCAGTATGGCACTTTTCGTTGTGTCATCACTGTTAGGTGGTTTAAATTATATCGCAACCATATTGAACATGCGTACCAAGGGAATGAGCATGACAAGATTGCCGCTGACCATCTGGGCTTTATTCTTTACCGCTATCCTGGGTGTATTGTCCTTCCCGGTTTTGTTATCAGGTTTCATCCTTTTACTTTTCGACCGTCATCTCGGTACCAGCTTTTATTTAAGTGATATTTATGTAGCGGGACAAATACTTCCAAACGAAGGAGGTTCTGCCATTCTTTATCAACACCTTTTCTGGTTCCTGGGTCATCCGGAAGTATATATCATCATCCTTCCTGCAATGGGAATGGTGTCGGAGATCCTTAGTGTAAATTCAAGAAAACCCATTTTCGGTTATATGGCGATGGTAGGTTCCTTATTTGCAATTACCATCCTTGCCTTCCTGGTTTGGGCGCACCACATGTTTGTAACCGGGATGAACCCGTTCCTGGGTTCCGTCTTCGTGTTGCTTACACTTTTGATCGCCATTCCATCAGCCATTAAAGTATTCAACTGGATCACCACCATCTGGAGGGGAAACGTCAGGTTCACGCCTGCCATGCTGTTCTCCATTGGTTTTGTAAGTATGTTTATTTCCGGTGGATTAACAGGCATCTGGCTTGGAAATTCAACGATTGATATTCATGTGCACGATACCTATTTTGTAGTTGCCCACTTCCACATTGTAATGGGTGTGTCGGCCTTCTTCGGAATGTTTGCGGGTGTATATCACTGGTTTCCTAAAATGTTCGGTCGTTATTTGAACAGCACATTGGGGTACATACATTTTTGGGTGACCATCGTAGGCGCTTACCTTATTTTCTGGCCAATGCACTACATGGGTCTTGCAGGTGTGCCACGCCGTTATCTTGATTTCAGTCTGTGGACAACGTTCAACCAGTTCAACGACCTGAATAAATTCATCAGTGTAGTGACCATCATTGTATTTGCAGTGAACCTGATGTTTGTTTTCAACTTCTTTTATTCCATGATCAAAGGAAGAAAAGTGAGGTCTGCAAATCCTTGGAGCGCAAATACACTGGAATGGACCACACCAATCAATCCGGGACATGGTAACTGGGAAGGTGATATTCCGGAAGTTTACCGTTGGCCATACGATTATGGTAAAGATGGAAGAGAATACATCCCTCAAACCGAGCCCTATAAGCCCGGGGAAAAGGTGCATTAGTTTTTTGAAAGTGTTTCGACACATAAAGAATCATTATGGGTCATGACGAGGTAACCGCTCGAAAAAACAATAAGCTCCGGGATTACCTGCAGCTTACAAAACCATCACTGAACATTATGGTGGTCTTTTCAAGCGTGGTTTGTTACCTGCTCGCACCCAAAGTTGTGGAATACGACTGGGTGAGGATCGCTCTTTTATTTGTTGGTGGTTTCCTGGTTACAGGCAGTGCGAATGCCATTAACCAGGCAGTTGAAAAAGATACCGATGCGGTAATGAAGCGAACTGCTTCAAGACCTGTGGCATCAGGAAGGATGGATCCGGCGGAAGCCTGGACCTTTGCCATTCTTACCGGAATGGTTGGGATCACCATCCTGGGTTATTTTTTTAACTGGCAGTGTGCGGCCCTTGCAACGTTAAGTTTGTTCTTGTATGCATTCGTTTATACGCCTTTGAAGAAGGTCAATGCGATTGCAGTTTTAATAGGCGCTTTCCCCGGTGCGCTGCCTTGTTTGATAGGCTGGTCCGCGGGAAACGATTCGATCTTTGACACAGGAAATGGTTGGAAAGACTACGGTGGATGGATACTGTTTGGTATTCAATTCCTGTGGCAATTCCCGCACTTCTGGGCAATCGCCTGGATCGCGCATAAGGATTACAGTGGGGCAGGTTTTAAATTGCTACCCTCTGAAAAAGGTCCAACCAAATTCACAGCCCTGCAAACCATTATCTATGCACTTTTGCTGATACCGGTTTGCACGCTTCCCTACCTGGTAAACCTTACCGGGTCTGCAAGCCTGATCGTGGTAATGATGGCAAATATTTTTCTCATCATTCAGTGCATAAGGCTGTACAGATCGATGGATTCCAGGGCGGCAAGAAGGGTAATGTTCAGCAGTTATATTTACCTGCCGATCGTTTTCCTTGCGCTGTTGAGTGACAAGATCCCAAATGCCGCCAGCAGGTATATGGGATTTGAAATAAATAATTTTAGTTCTTTATTTTTTAACTGGATGTGATGTTGAGTGATATCAGATTGAAAAGTGAAATAAACCCGATGGGAGATCAGAGAAACAGGATTCATCCGCACAAATTTGCCCTCTGGGTGGCCATTGCAAGCATGATCATGATGTTTGCAGGACTTACCAGTGCCTATATTGTAAAAAGCGGACAGGCTTCCTGGCAGGAAGTGCAAACGCCTGTATGGTTCTGGTATTCAACTGCGGTCATCATCGTGAGCAGCCTCACCATGCAGGTTGCTTTAAGGGCCATGAAGCAAAGGCAAATGGCGCAATACCGTAGCCTGTTGTTGATCACCTTGTTGCTGGGTATAGCATTTGTGGCATTGCAATGGGTAGGGTTTAAATGGTTATGGACGCATGGCGTGCGACTGGAAGGTGCAGGTGAAGGACAGTTCTTATACATCATTTTTGGTTTGCATGCTTTGCATGTAATGGGCGGCATCATCGCTTTACTGGTGATCCTGCTGCGCCAGTATTTTGGTAAGGTGATCAGTTACAATACCACGTCAACAGAAGTGATGAGCACTTACTGGCATTTCGTGGATATATTATGGATCTACCTGCTGGTGTTCTTTATTTATATTGGTTAAAAGGCCCGCGGCTCAATAAATTAATCGTTTCGATCAGCGGAACAGAAAAGAATAAAAAATATGTCAACTGCTGCAGTAACAAAGGCAAATTGGTGGAACGGAGGAAAAAGCCCCTTCAATCTTGAATATGGCAAACTCATGATGTGGTACTTCCTCATGAGTGATGCTTTTACTTTTGGCGCATTCCTGATCTCTTATGGTACCATTCGGTTCTCCCAGAATTTCTGGCCCGATCCAAACGTGGTCTTTAATGCATTTCCTTTTGCAGGCCATGCCAACCTCCCACTCGCTTTTGTGAGTCTGATGACCTTTATCCTGATCATGAGTTCTGTTACCATGGTACTTGCCGTTCATGCCGGACACCACAACGATAAAAAAGGCGTGGTGAAATGGCTGATCTGGACAATTGTTGGTGGTATTGCTTTCCTTGCCTGCCAGGCCTGGGAATGGACACACATGATTACAGCGGAACATGCGGTGCTTACCGACGGTACACTGGATGTGATCGGACAAACAACCAAGGTGAATCCATGGGGTAATCCTGTTGATATGGCACAAGCTACAGCAGCACTGAACAATACTTCACATGAAGGACTTGTAAAGCTGGCGCATATTGAAAACCAGGCAAAGAGTTTCCAGCAACTGGGCGTACTTTCCGATGCTACGCTTAAAGGAATGATCAAACTGGAACAGCTGCACGTAAGAGAATCCGGTCCTGTTGCCTTTGGTGGTTTCTTTTATGGCATTACAGGTTTCCACGGCTTTCACGTATTCTCAGGCGTGATCATCAATATTGTGATGCTTATCATGACGCAGAAAAATGTATTTCATAACAGGGGCCACTACCTCATGATCGAAAAGGCAGGTTTATACTGGCACTTTGTTGACCTGGTATGGGTATTCGTTTTCCTTTGCTTTTATCTTATCTAACCAACTTATCAGAATTATAAATGGAACATAATACACATTCAACGGAAGCGGCACCTCACGCAGATGATAAGGCGGTAGTGAAAAGAATCTGGCGTACATTCTGGATCCTGCTGATCATCACCATTATTGAACTTTTAATGGGTTTATCGATGTATGCCGTGGAAATGCCTGGGTGGGTCGTGCTTTTTCTCAAAGGAGTGATCTGCATTCTTACCCTTGCAAAAGCATTTTATATCGTGGCGGTTTTTATGCACCTGGGTGATGAGATCAGAAATATGATCATGACCATTGTAGTGCCCCTGTTTCTCTTCGTATGGTTTATTACAGCCTTTCTTTGGGATGGGAATTCGTTTAGGACGATGCGCAACAAGTATGACAAATTTAAACTGGAAAAGACCATGCCCAAAGACCAGAAAACAAGCGACTCGGCCAGGCATGGATTTGGCGGTTAAGGTGCTGTTATTATTAAATGTACTAACCACCGCCATCTTATTTTTGCGCGGTGGTTTTTTTTAGGTTGAAGTACAAAGGCACAAGGCGCATGTGTTGAAAAACCATCTAACCATCTAACCCCTAAACGCTAACCTAACCCCCAACCTTCCCCAAAAAAGCATGAACAAAAAAGCCCTTTACGGAATTCTCCTTGCTATGCTGCTGCCTTTGGCTGGTTATGTGATCCTGAAAAAGTCATCGGAAAAGGGCGTGGTGATGCCGCGGAAATATTATGCCGATTCGGTGATCACTTCTACAAAAGATGGGAAGCGATACAGCGATACCGTATGGCACCAGATGCCGGATATAACTTTTACAAACCAGCTGGGAGAAAAAGTTTCATGGAAGGATATGGAAGGAAAGATCATTCTGGCTGATTTTTTCTTTACGCATTGTCCCACCATTTGCGCTGCAATGACCCGCAACATGAAAGAATTGCAGAATGGCATTCACAACCATGAAAAAGCAGGCACACGGGAACCCAATTTTATCCAGTTCCTTTCCATCAGCATTGACCCTGAAAGAGACAGCGTAAGGAATCTGAAAAAATGGGCCGACAGGTTCCAGGTTGATCCTTCCAACTGGTGGCTGGTAACCGGCGACCGGAAAGAAATTTATGATCTCTCCATCAATCACATGAAATTGCTGGCGCAGGACGGCGAATTGATCGACAGCAATTTTTTGCATACCGATTTTTTTGTGCTGCTTGACAGGAACAGGGTGGTAAGAGGTTATTATCATGGACTGGATGAAAAAGAACTTGCAAGGTTATCGCACGACATTGTATTGCTGGCACTGGAAAAAGATCCGAAAAGAAAATCCTTTTTTGCCGGTAAACTTGAACTCCTTGGAATTGTTTTTCTTATTTCAGCACTTGCCATCATCATATTGATCACTTTTTTAAAAAAGGACCGCAGAAGAAATGAACCTAAGCCTGCCAAAGAATGATAAGAAAGCAAGGATCCTCATCTTTAGCTTTTCCATTATCGTGTTTGTTGCTGTGACCTTACTGGAAAGAGTTACACTGAATGTAAATCTTGGGTTTGACGTGCACATTTTTGCGCTTACCAACGCGGTGATCAATTCGATTGTGGCGATACTGCTTGTAGCAGGACTTATTGCTGCAAAAAAGGGCAACTACACAGCACACAGGAATATCATGCTGACTGCAATAATTTTGTCAGTCATTTTTTTAATCACCTACATACTGCACCATTTATTTGCAGGCTCCACCTGGTATGGAGACCTTGATAAAAACGGTATTGTTGATGAAGCGGAAAAAGCAGTGGCCGGCTCGATGCGGTATATTTATTTCGTTATTCTTGGTACGCATATTCTTCTTGCAGGTGTGTCTTTACCCTTTATTCTTTTTTCTGCCTACCGTGCGCTCACCGGAGAAAATGCCAAACACCGCAAACTCGCTAAGGTCACCTGGCCCATGTGGTTTTATGTTGCAGTTTCAGGTCCGGTGGTGTATTTGATGATCAGCAGGTTTTATTAGGGGAATGGTGGGTGAATGGTTGTTGAACTGTTGTTGAACAGTAGTTGAACGGTTGTTGAATGGCTGCCGCAGTCCATCGAAACTTGACCAGGTAAAATAGTGTTAGGTTAAAAGTGAATGACTATATTTCCCCATTACCATTTCGCCACTCCCCAATCGATACCTCATTTCCTCCGTGTTAACTCTGTGTTTTCTGTGCCTCCGCGGTTCAATATTATTAGATGAATGCCTGCGGATAAAGCGGCAGGTAGGACAAATACATCCTTTCCCATAACGTTAAAATCGTAAAAGCCCCTTTTTTTCTCTGTTGGCAATGATTATTTTGCTGCTTCCAATAGAACCAATGAAAAAATTTCTAAAATATACCGGCATTTCGCTTCTTGCCCTGTTGCTGATCATTTTTCTGATCCCTGTTTTTTTTAAGTCAAAGATCCTTGCCGTTGTAAAAGAAGAGATCAACCATAACATAGAAGCAAAAGTTGATTTTAAAGACCTCAGCATCTCCTGGTTCAGTAACTTTCCAAAACTTACACTGGCCCTGGAAGACATTACTGTCATCGGAAAAGGAGATTTTGAAAGTGATACTTTACTAAGTGCAACATCACTTGACGCAGCGGTCAATATCATGAGCATCATCAGGCAGAAAGACATGAAGATCTATTCTGTTTTTTTACAATCACCCCGCGTTCATGCCATCGTAAATAAAGAAGGTAGGGCTAACTGGGATATCGCTCAAGCGGATACAACGGCAACAATAGATTCGCTTTCTGCATTCCAATTCAATCTCGAAAAATATGAGATCAGTGATGGATTTATAGTTTATGATGACAGGCAGGCCGGCATGTTGGCACGCATTGAAGGACTGAACCACAAAGGCAGTGGTGATTTTAACCAGGACCTTTTTATGTTGTCAACCAGCACTGCTGCAACATCGGCCAGTTTTATGTATGCGGGAATTCCTTACCTGGCCCAGACAAAAACCAATATCAATGCCGACATTGAAATCAATAACCAGACATCAACCTATAGTTTTAAAAATGCAGGTTTTTTGTTGAATGATCTGATGATCAAAGCCAATGGCTTTTTTCAACTGGTGAACGACAGTACCTATAATATGGACATCAGCTTTGATGCGCCTTCAAATGAATTCAGGAATATTCTTTCGCTGGTTCCCGCTATTTATAAAAATGATTTTGGCAAGATCAAAACCAGCGGACAGGCTTCTTTCAAAGGTTTTGTAAAAGGAAAGTACAGCAGTACGGAACTGCCTGCATACGATGTGGACATGAACATCAGCGATGGGTTTTTTCAATATCCCGATCTTCCCAAACCTGTAAAAAACATACAGGTAGCCGCACGCTTTTCTAATGTGGATGGAAAGATGGACAATACGGTTGTTGATATAAAAAATGCCCATCTCGAATTTGGAGATGCTCCTTTTGATTTTAAATTGTTATTCAGAAATCCTGAAACTTACAAATACCTTGACTTGCTTGTAAAAGGCAACCTGGATCTTGCTGAAGTTTCAAAATTTGTGAAACTGGAACCCGGTACAACATTATCAGGTATGTTGAATGCGGATGCCTTTGCCAAAGGAAATCTTTCCGCATTGGAAGCACAAAAAGGGCCATTTTCGGCTGGTGGGTTTTTTAACATCCGTCAATTTAATTTTTCCTCTAAAGATTTGCCTTTCCCTATTAAAAAAGGAAGTTTTGATATTGGTTTGAAAAATGATGGCGGTGTTGCAGATGCCACTTCCATCAACATCAGTTCCGGACACATTGAAATGGGCGAAGACGCAATTGATTTTGCACTCAAACTTGACAAGCCCGTTACTGCAATGATATTTAGTGGAAAAGCAAAAGGTGGTTTGTCGCTTGATAAGGTTCAGAAATTCACCACCCTTGAACCTGGTACCAGTATAAAAGGTATGGTTACTGCGGACATGAATTTTAGCGGTTCAAAAGCTGATATAGACAAAGGCAATTATGAAAAGATCAACCTAAATGGAAGTGCAGGTTTTTCAAATATCGGGTATACATCCAAAGAATATCCCGAAGGTGTACAAATTCATTCGGCACAACTTGGTTTTAGTGCAGCAAGCGCGGAGCTGCATTCACTGAAAGCAAAATTTCAAAACACCAATTTTACCGCCAGCGGTATATTGAACAATTTGATTGCTTATGCGCTGGACAAGGGTTCGCTGAAGGGCACTGTAAATGTATCTGCTGATCGCATTCAGCTCAACCAGTGGATGGGCACACAGCCGGCAAATACGGAGAACAATGTTTCGGCTACTGAACCTTTCCTTGTTCCTGCTAATATCGACCTGGTGATGAATGCAAAAGCAGGAAATGTGGAATATGATATAGTGCAGTATAATAATGTTTCTGGAAAGTTATTGCTTAAGGATGAAACCGTACAACTCAGAGATGTATATACTGAAGCACTTGACGGGCAGGTCAATTTTAACGGCTCGTATTCAACGAGGACAAATAAAGTTCAACCTGAAATTACCATGGACTATTCCATGAAGGAAGTCAGCATTCAAAAAGCTTTCATGGCTTTTAATAGGATGCAGCAGCTGATGCCTTTGGGAAAGTTTTTATCCGGCACTTTAAGTTCACAGTTTGCCATGAATGGAAAACTGGGTGCTGATATGCTTCCAAACCTGGCTACACTCACAGGTAAGGGCAATTTTTTATTGATCGAAGGTTTCCTCAGCAAGTTTCAACCTCTTGAAAAACTCGCCTCCATGCTGCAGGTAGATGTTTTGAAAGATGTGAGTCTGCGTGATGTAAAAACTTATTTTGAATTTGCAAATGGTAAAGTGCTGGTGAAACCTTTTACACTTAAAGTAAAAGATATTGATATGGTAATTGGCGGAACACATGGACTTGATCAGTCTATGGATTATATCCTGGCATTGCATATTCCAAGGAGTTACCTGGGAACTGCGGGAAATAATTTGGTGAATCAACTCGCTTCTGCAGCCAGTCAAAAAGGTATCCAGGTAAATCTTTCGGAGTATGTGGATCTGAATGTGCGCATGACAGGCAGTATCAATAATCCATCCATTAAAACCGATTTAAAGCAGGCTGCAGGTGATATGGGTAATGAACTGAAACAGCAGGCAGTGGGATTTATTCAGCAAAAAGCCGACAGCGCAAAAAAGGTAGTTACCGATTCGCTTACCAAGGTGAAAGACAGGATTGTGGATGATGCAAAAAAGGATATTCTGGGCAGGATCACCGGCACAAAAGATTCATCTGGTAAATCACCTTCGTTAGACAGTACAAAAAAACAAGCAGGCGAAAAAGTAAAAGGCGCGCTGAATGATTTGTTTAAAAAGAAAAAACCGGCAGACAATTGAAATTTCTATTGTTCCGGTTTAGCTGAATTAGTTAGTTAACGATGATTATTGATGATATAGAATCACTGCTGTCGGGTAATAGTGGTTATGCCAATTCAGAAAATCTTTCCCCGGACAGCAGTAATATAAAATATTCATTTGGATCATACATGCTCCATCGGATCCCAGAAGTGGTTTTTAAAATCCACCACTTTATCATTCACTACGCGAACGCCTTCCTTTTCCAGCAGTTCCTGCATTTGTTCAGGATATTCAAAATGAAATTTACCAGTCAGTAATCCCTGACGGTTCACCACACGATGTGCAGGAACGCGGGGTTTTATTTTGTGTGCACCATTCATGGCCCAACCTACCATACGGGCTGAGGATTTCGCGCCAATGGCTGCTGCAATAGCGCCATAAGAAGTAACGCTTCCCTTTGGAATTTGACGGGCAACTTCAAAAACCATTTCAAAAAAGCTGTGATCTTTATTGCCTGAAGGTTTAATGTTACTGATCTTTTCCTTTGGAAGTTTTGCCTTCGCCATCGGGTCTGTTTTTAATAAGTTGGGAGCGTAGTGGTTCGGGAACTGCTTCATAGTTGTAGGGACAATGCCTGCATCCGTTGCCGCAGCAATACCCGCGTTTTAATAAGAAGTAGGCAGTAAAGGTCATGAGCCCCTCTTCATTAAAATACCAGGCCGCTTCTTTTTGAGGTTCCTCATGTTCATCATTCAACGTCATCCGCCTGTTTTAAAATTTGATGCAACAACTCATCCTGTTCTATTGAAGCTATTTGTTGGGGTAGGGAAAAACAGAGATAATGAACGCGCTTGCTTCCGGCAATATCCAGAGACTCGTAATGGGTTTTGATTTGCAATGCAGCAGGCAGATCCTGGACGGCATACACATCATGCATGTCGTGGTGCAGGGTACAGCCATATAGCTCAATGATGGTTTTTGTATAATTGTATAGGTTTGGACTGTCGGTTTTTAAATGGATTTTACCACCTGGTATTAGCAGTTTTTGATAACCGCGTAAAAACCGGGGATGTGTTAAACGCTTTTTTGCTTTGGATACACGCAGTTGAGGATCGGGAAAAGTGATCCAGATGGCTTCAACTTCACCTGGGGCAAAGAATTCTTCGATCTTTTCGATCTGTATCCTTAAAAAAGCAACATGATCCAATCCCAGTTGCCTGGCTTTTTTAGCGCCAACCCAGAGCCGGTTGCCTTTTAAATCAACACCAATGTAATTCCTGCCAGTATCGAGTTGCGCCAGTCCAATGGTATATTCTCCTTTGCCGCAGGCCAGTTCCAATATAATCGGAGCATCATTTTTAAAGAAAGCATTCCAGTTGCCTTTCATGCCTTGCGGGTACTGCAGCACGTTGGAAAATGTTTCCAGTTCAGCAAAACGAATCAGTTTTTTCTGAGCCATAAAATAAAAATTCAATTAGAAGACCTAATTGAATTGCCCTTACGATTGATAAATGATGGTACCTGCTTAATACATCAACTCCTTCACCTTTTCCTTATCTTCTTTTTCTTTTTTCAGATCGAACATGGTTCCGAAGATATGGTCCCAGATGGTGGTACTCACGCCAAACCCTTTATGATCATCTTTATAATGATGCAGGTGGTGGTTCCTCCACAGCGGTTTCATCCATTTAAATGGAGGGTTCCAGGCATGGATAGCATAATGCATGGTTCCATACATCAGGTAACCCAATAGAAAACCAGGGAAAAAGACCAGGGCAGATTCTTTCATCATTACAAACATCAGGGAAAAGATCACTGAAGAAATAATGATGCTCGGAACAGGAGGCATAAACAACCTTTCCTTATCTCTTGGGAAATGGTGATGATTGCCATGTAAAACATAAACGATTTTGCGGGCTCTTTCGCTTTCCGCGGCCATATGAAATGCCCAGCGGTGCATGATGTATTCAAAAAAGGTCCAGAAAAGCATCCCCAGCAGGAACAATACGGAGATGCGCGCCCCGGTGAATTCAAATTTATAAGCTGCGTAATAAGGAAACCCAAGCACCACAGGAAGATAGATCCCCCAGATCACAAGGGGATGCGTTTTTGTAAGGAACTCAAGTGCTGGATTATGAAACAGCCTTGCCTGTCCTTTATTATGGATTTTGTCGAACTTCATGAGCAGATTTTTGCAAATTTACAACTGAGCCTTTTTAAAGGTGCGGAATAAAGGTTAAACATCCGAAAAAAGGGTTGAATGGAACGGATAGCCAAATTTAACCATATCGGACGAGCCTGCCAAGCTTCTACATTCTCTTCAAACAATCCTTTCTCCCAAATCTTCATTTCCTATTTTTGCCAGCCATAAAATAACTATATGAAACTTGTTTCTTATCTCAGGGAAGATCATGATCAGCTGGCGCTTCTGGTTGATGGCAACCTTTATAACATGGAACACCTTCACCCAGACCTACCTGGAAACATGTCGATGTTCCTTGGTTTTTGGGAAGAAGTTTTCCCGGTAGTGCAGGCAGGGATCGATTTGGTAAGAGAGGGACGTATTTCTCCAAACAAGGCCATTCCACTGGATTCTGTTCAGCTACTTGCACCTGTGCCTTTTCCTGCTTCCTGTCGGGATGGCTATGCTTTTCGCCAGCATGTGGCAGCGGCGCGCAAAAACAGGAAGGTAGATATGATCCCTGAATTTGATCAGTACCCCATATTTTATTTTACCAATCACCAGAGCGTTAAGGGCCCGGGTGAAGTGGTGTGCATGCCCGATCATTTTGAAAAACTGGATTTTGAGCTGGAAGCAGCCATTGTGATCTGTAAGCAGGGCCGCAACATTAAAGCTGAAGATGCTGATGAATACATTGGCGGATTGATGATCATGAATGACCTCAGCGCCAGAAGACTGCAGATGGAAGAAATGCTGTTGAATCTTGGTCCGGCAAAAGGTAAGGATTTTGCCACCACCATCGGGCCCTGGCTTGTTACGCTGGATGAACTGGAGGAATTTGTAGTGCCGGCAAAGCAGGGACATGTGGGCAAAAGCTGGAACTTGAAAATGAGTTGCAAGGTCAACGGCATCCAGGTGAGCGAGGGAAACCTTTCAGATATGGACTGGACATTCGCCGAACTGATTGAAAGGATTTCCTATGGAGTGGATATCTATCCCGGAGAAATCATTGGAAGCGGCACAGTAGGAACCGGTTGTTTCCTTGAGCTCAACGGAACGGGTAAATTAAATAACCCCGATTATATAGAACAGTGGTTGCAGCATGGTGATGTTGTGGATATGGAGATCGAGCAGTTGGGTGTGCTCACCAATACGATTGTTGCCGAAGAAACTGATTGGAGCATTCTCGCGCGCAAAAAATAATGCCCTGAAGTAAATGTGCAAATGTGAGGGAGTGTGCGCCGGCAAGGATGGATTCTACACGAGGCATTTTAGGAAATTAATATTTATGCCGCTGTATGATGGCCACACGGAAAGCTGTTCACATTTGCACATGTACTACTGAACGTCTATTCGATTTCTTTAACCTGTTTCAGAAATTCACCGATCCTTAAAAGGATATACTCCATATTCAGGGGTTTGGAAACCAGTTCATCTGCACCAAATAAAATGGCGCGTCCCTGGCTGATATCAAATCCCGACATCATCATCACTTTTACAGGCACAAGCTTTGGATCATTTTTCAATTCATAGCAAAGGACCCTTCCATCGTCGCCATTTACATTGATATCCAGCAAAATAATTTGTGGTAAAAAATAAGGAACGATCTCCTGGGCCTCCTGCAGGCTGGCAGCGGTTTCTACTTCAAAACCTTCTTGTTTTAACCTGCGCTCAAGCAGCATTAAAAGATCGATATCATCATCGATAATAAGTATACGTGCGGGGTTATCTCCGTCCATGTTAAACATGAGCGTTTGGTTTTTAGGTTAAGCAACGGCTTTCACAGACGGACAGATAGTTTCCCGAGGGTTTGGATAGGATTGGATTAAGAAGAAGTTGACTGATATTGGACTTTGGTTTTTAAACGGATATGGACTTTACTCAAAACTTACTGGACGGTTTACCGTGGACTAGACGGCTAGGACATTGGATTTGGATTGAATTATCAATCAACTTCTGATACAAAACTAGCGATATGCCTATCAGTGAACAAGAGCAGTTTTGACCGTTTTATGCATTATGGATTTTACGTAAACGAGGTATATATGATGGGATAATTACCAATAAAAAAACTCGTAGATCTACGAGTTTCAGTTAAAAAGAAAAAGTTTTCAAAACATTAGTTCCAGTTGATGCTGTTCCAGTCCAGTGTGTAAGGTTCCATCGGACCAGTGGCAACTTCTTCGCGAAGGGTAGAATCGGAGTGTTCCTGATTCATTTCCCAAATGGTGATACTTATGTCCATAATGGTTATTTATACTTTAAAGACGCAGGCCCGGGAATATTGTTTACCTAAACCTAGTTATAGTAAACTTAAAAAAGAAGGATTGCGCGGTAAACTTCATAATTAGCTTAAGAATATTCTGGGTTTGTTCAGTAATCATAATTCACATCAGTATATACGGATTCTGAAAACATTCGGTTTGTTAATTGATATTTGGCGACAGAACTAAGTCCGGCATTTATTGCATTACCCTTCATTATATTATCCTAAACGGGCTTTAAATGTACCTGGTATCAATTTAAGGTCATTACTGTGAATCAGTATTACAATCCACTATTTTAATTTGTGCTTCTGTTACATCAAGATTTATTCCTTCTATTTTTTCATTTTTCACAAGATCTATCAGCGCTTCCCTTGTTGAAGGTTTTAATTTGATTTCAATGTTTTGTTTTTCTTTAACCTTAAAATAACTGATGCCATAATAAAATTTTTCATTGTCTGCGCCAAAAGCCAGTAATATGCCTGGTTCACCTTTGAAAAGCGGAATTTGATTACCGATTTTTTTAAAACTGAAATGGGTGCCATCTTCCATTGCTCCGACACTCAAATTTTTTTGCTGGGGGAAGAAAGCATAAATGATTAAACCGTGGTTTTTGTCTTTTCCTGATAAACTACCGTTTAATTCAACAAGTTCAGTACCTGGAATGCCTTCAGCAAAAACATCAACATTATACCAACCCATAGTTTGTATCTCAAATAAGTAACCACCGGAACCAGCCAGGTCATTAAACCCGCCTCTAAATCCCTCCCAAACTTCATTTTTTGTTATGGAGTCTTCTTCTGAATTTAAAAAATTTTGAGCGGTAGCCAGATCCAGAACGGGATCATTTCTTTGGTAAGAATAAATGGTATCCATACATGGATTGGATTTGAATGCATCGGTGGCGGTATCCGATGCAACTCCCGGTTGTGCATATGAAAATGTATCGGTGATGGATTTTTGGGCCTCGTTATTTATAAAACTGATTACTGAATTGATATCTTCATCCGACAATTGGGGAAAGGAAGGCATAACAGATCCCCACTCTTTTTGCAATTCAATGGTGTAGCGTGTTGTTGGGATAAACTTCGAGGGACTTTTGATCCACTTGAAAATATTGCTTATTTCTGTCCAGGGGCCGCGGCTCGTAAAGCCTTTAAGGGCTGGTACGGTTTTACTAGTTTTTATAGAATGACAAGTGTAACAGTTGGATATAAAAACACTTCTTCCAACTTTCAGCATTTCTTCATTTATTGAAGGGATCAAACTGTCCACAGGCTGCCAGTTAATATTATCGTCCGTCACTGAACCTTTAAATACTTCCATTCCTTCTTCAATACCGTTAGCTGGCAATAAGATCTTTATAGGTTTTTGAACTGAGATTTCTTTCCCATTTCTTGAATTGATATAGATCATGCCGCCAGACCGTAGTGGCTTTCCGTTTGATTCCGTGTTCAGTCCTGCGAGCACGATATCCTTCATGGTATAAGCCTCTTTAATTTCAAGTTCAACATTTTCTGAAAAACTATGATTCAGAATTTTAATGATTGCTCCTTTTGGAGTTTTGATCAATGTGTCTTTATCAATGTTTACCGTCACATAAAAGCTTTCCAGGTTTCCAGCATTTAAAACGCCAGGCTTTGGCGCATTGCAGGCCGTGAACAATGCACAAATAACGCAAAGGGACAATAATTTCATTTCCAGCTTTTTTCCAAATTATTATTCTTTTCCTGGATTCACAAGATTAACCCCATGAAAGCCCCGTGCGCTAATATACATATTGGAAGACTTCTTCAATTTTTCAATAAAAACAGGTGAAGTTTTTCGCTTTCAGTCCAGGGTCAAAAAATTTTTTTAAAAAATATCCAATTCAAATTTTCATAAATATGAGTTGCTGTTGAAATGATTTTTTGCGGTTAAAAATGATATTTCCCGTTGTAAGAAAAAAAATTCCCGCAATGTTTCGATCTGATAATTGCATCATACAACGGAGTCAGCAAGCCGCACGTTTTCCAATCTAATTTGAAATGTCATTTCGATTAAATTCAAGATGGCTCGTAATGGTTTAATTCTTAATTTCCTTTTCTTAACCATAACGATTTTATATGAAACAATTTTTACTCCCACTCATTTTATTATTATTATTTCAAACAGCAGAAGCTCAGAAAACCGACAAAAGAGAACTTCGCGGCGCCTGGATCACCACTTATCTTGGGCTCGACTGGCCGGTAAGAACCCAAACGCCGGCACAGCAACGCTCTGCACTTGTTACCATCATGGATCATCATCGTGTAACAGGTATTAATACAGTTTATTTCCAGGTGCGTAGCCAGTCAGATGCCATGTATCCAAGTACACTGGAACCATGGTCTTATGACTTAACAGGCAGTCAGAACACAGCACCAAATCCTTTGTGGGATCCGTTACAATTTGCTATTGATGAATCAAGAAAAAGAGGTTTTGAATTCCATACATGGATCAATCCATTTCGTGCAGTTGCTAATACCAACAATGCAAACAATACGGCCATGTTTTCCAATGCACACGTTTCCAAAACACATCCTGAGTGGATGCTTACTATTGGGACGGTTAGAATTTTAAATCCGGGTATTCCTGCAGTGCGTGATTATCTCACCAATGTTATTGTGGATATTCTTAAACGTTATGATGTTGATGGAATTCATTTTGATGATTATTTCTATCCCTCAGGAACGATCAATGATAACGATACCTACCTTGCAGATTCTCGCGGTTTTCCTAATACAACTGCAGGTCGTGGCGACTGGAGAAGAGATAACATCAATCTTTTTATTCAAAGAGTGTATGATTCCATCACTACCATTAAGCCCTGGGTGAAATTCGGCGTGTCGCCAACAGGTATTTACAGAAGCAGCACCAATTCTGCTATTGGTTCGGCAACATCATCAGGCGCTTTTCAGCATTACAGCGTTGCTTATGCGGATACTAAAAAATGGCTGCAGGAAGGCTGGGTAGATTATATCGCACCACAATTGTATTGGTTCATTGGACAAACGGGATCTGATTACGGTGTGCTGGTTCCCTGGTGGAACAATAATGCTTTTGGAAGACATATTTATATCGGGATGGCAGCTTACAAAGTAAACGACCCCGCACAGGGCGCTGCATGGGCCAATCGTTCACAAATTCCCAACCAGGTGCGTATGAACAGGGATGCAGCGTATCCAAATGTGCTGGGCAGCATTTTTTTCCGCACACAATTCCTGCGTAACAATCCATTGAACGTAAGAGATTCTTTAAAAGATCGTTTTTATACAAAACCGGCTTTACAACCTACTATGCCATGGCGTGATGATACAGCGCCGGCACCTGCAACGGCTTTAAATGCATTAAAATATGGTGACGATTCGGTTGTATTGAAATGGAGCAAACCTGCGGCTGCAACAAATGAATTGGACAGGGCAAGGCAGTTTGTAATTTACCGTTCTACCAGTACCGGAATTGATATTGAAGATCCGGCTAACCTCATGGCAATAACAGTGAATGACACCACAGCTTTCCGTGATGTAAACATTGTACCTGGCACAGAGTATTATTATGTAGTTACATCAATCGACCGTTTTCATAATGAAAGTTCGGTTTCCAATGAAGCCAATAACCTTCCGCCATCGATCACCTGTCCTGCTCAACAGGAAATACTGGTAAATGCTTCATGTGAAGTGATTTTACCTGATTATCGTTCCATGGCATTGGTGAATGGTATCGAGGCAAACAATACTATAGGTTTCACCATTACACAATTACCTGCACCAGGAACGGTCATCAGCGGAACGGGAACCATACACATAACATTAGAAGCTACAGATCTTGCCGGCAATTCCGGACAATGCAGTTTTCTACTTGCGCGCAATGATGAAGCAGCACCAGTTATTACCGCGGCATCTGTAACACCAGCTGTACTCCTTGCACCCAACCATAAAATGAGGGATGTAACACTTAGCTATACTGCTACAGATAATTGCGGTCCGGTTACCATTGGTTTGTCTGTCAGCAGTAATGAACCTGTGCTGGGTAATGGTTCAGGTAATACATCACCAGACTGGGAGATTATTAATAACAACAAGGTAAAATTGCGGGCAGAGCGTGAAGGCGGCGGCAACGGAAGAATTTATACCATCACCATTACCGCAACAGATGCTTCCGGAAACAGCACTACAGAAAATGTGCAGGTGACCGTTCCGCATAACCAGGGGAATAAACCACGCACTGGTCCGGCAACCATTCCGGCATCATTAACGCTACAGGCAACGCCAAACCCAAGTGCAGCCTTGTTTAATTTGAAAATTGATGCAACAGCTTCGGCGCCGGTCCAAATTATTGTAAGAAATACACTCGGGCAGGTTGTTGAAAGAAGAAACAACATTATTGCAGGTAGTTTGATCAGTATTGGATCTAAATACACAGCAGGAACCTATTTTGTTGAAGCGATCCAGGGCGATAAAATTCAAAAACTGACCTTGATTAAAATCGATTAATATTAAGAAGATTCCACTTTTAAAAGAGAAGCTTCGGCTTCTCTTTTTTTTGCATCAATTTTAAATGTTTTATGCTGCCTCCGTGGTTTAAATCAGAGGAGTTGAACGGTTGTTGAACATTGTTTATTAAGCCTCTGTGTTTTCTCCGTGGCCTCTGTGCCTCCGTGGTTTAAATCAGAGGAGTTGAATGATTGTTGAACAATTGTTGAGCAGTTGTTGAATTGTTGTTGATTAGACCCTGAACTTTTATGCGTGGAATAATGTTTGATTGCAATTATTTGTCAATGGCTCTTTTTGAGGGCGGCAAAAAATTATAAAAAGATCAATATGAAACAGCTACACAAAAACTTTGTTATTTATTTAGTTATAGCATTATTCGGTGTTTTCAGCTTTTCTTCCTGTGGGAATAAGCGAAGTGATGAGGATATTCAAAAAGATGTGAGTGAAGGGTTAACAAGAGGAACAGGTAATGATGCCAACGGAGCAAGAGCTTATTCTAACGTGAATGCCACAGTGAAAGATGGCGTGGTTACCCTTGATGGGCAATGCGAGGGCGAAAATTGCGCAGACAGCGTGGTCAGCAGGGTGAATGGAATTGATGGGGTTAAGGACGTTCAGAGCAATATCAGGCAAACACAGGCTCCAACTGATTTAACGCTTCGCACCTCCGTTCAGTCCATTATCAGCAAATACCAGGGTGTGCAAGCGGATGTAGCTGATGGAGTTGTTGTTTTGCGTGGTTCCATTCTCCGCGACCAGGTGCAGCCACTGATGAACGAATTAAGTACGTTGCAGGCCCGCAAGATCGATAACCAACTGGCGATACAGTAGCTTGGTGCTGGCAATTGTAGTTGAACGGTAGTTGAACGGTGGTTGATTCGCCTCCGTGAATCTTTGTGCCTCCTATGCCTCAGTGGTTCAAAAAACGAGTTGAATAGTAGTTGAATAGTTGTTTATTTAGTCCCGTGTTACCTCTGTGCCTCCTGTGCCTCCTGTGCCTCCGTGGTTCAAAACGAGTTGAATAGCTGTTGAACAGTTGTTGAGCAATTGTTTATTTAGTCCCGTGTTACCTCTGTGCCTCCGTGGTTTAAAAAACGAGTTGAATAGTTGTTGAACAGTTGTTGAGCAATTGTTTTTTAGTCTCCGTGTTACCTCTGTGCCTCCTGTGCCTCCGTGGTTTAAAAAACGAGTTGAATAGTTGTTGAACAGTTGTTGAATAGTTGTTTTTTTAGTCCCGTGTTACCTCTGTGCCTCATGTGCCTCAGTGGTTCAAAAAACGAGTTGAATAGTTGTTGAACAGTTGTTGAACAATTGTTTTTTTAGTCTCCGTGTTACCTCTGTCCTCCTGTGCCTCCGTGGTTCAAAAAACGAGTTGAACAGTTGGTGAACAGTAGTTGTATAGTTGTTTATTTAGTCTCCGTGTTACCTCTGTGCCTCCTGTGCCTCCGTGGTTCAAAAAAACGAGTTGAATAGTTGTTTATTTAGCCACCAACCAAAATAGGAAAAGACTAAAAAAATTAATTATCTACCTCACTAAGTTCTGAGCGCTGGTCTTCACTACTCCTGCATTCGTACTGAATCCTGAATGCAGAAAGATCGGGTTTGAATTTCCTTTCCCGCCTGCTTTCAAAATCATAAATCGTTTTACCCAGCTGGAATAGAAACGGATGCCCGATCTGATCGTATTCATACTTATTATCATTCAGGATCTCATCGCTGTTTACATAGAGCGTTGCCGCAAGCATGTATTCAGTGTTATTTTCAAAATCTGCAACAAATGAAACATCGGTCAGAAAACCATAACTCCATCCCACTTTATTAAACACTCTAACTCCATTCGGCATTTTTTTACTGCTGTCACGGAAAAAGAATTTCACGTAGCTGTCATAGTATTTTTCAGCATCGTATTTCGGATAGGGCGTTTCAGATGGATATTGCGAAAGGTAGCGATACAAAAATTCAAGATCATCTTTCGACAGATCAAATCGCTGCTGCTTTGGAACTGATTTGGGAAACATCACCCGTTGCAGCATCTGCGTCATATCCCCCAAACTGATCCAATTATGTTTTGTAAAATCAAACGGTTCATTTATAAGCCGGTCATACCTGTCGAGATAACCTTTGCCCAGCAGAACCGCTGTTGAAAAATCAAGCGCACGATCATTATAAACAGCAGGTTGCTGGTGTATTATTTTACCATCTGTATCGACAAACCGAAATGCATTGGTATGCCTGTTTTGCTCTTCATTCAGTCCCAGGAACTGTCGTGCAATACGTGAATCATTCAGCCCTTTTTTCTTTAGCTGATTGTTGATATGTCCCTGTCCAAGAAACTGGTACATCCTGTTATATGGATCGTTTTCACTTACCAGCAATGCTCTTTTTATAAACTGTGCAACCGAAGGCAAACCATTAGGTGAAGAAGGATCTTTTTCAAGTGCTGTTTGCCATTGACTGGAACTGTCGAACAACAAGCTGGTATTTTTATCAATACCTTTTTTACGTAGCGCATGCAGTTTTTCCAATGAAAGAATGGCCAGTGGGAGTTTAACTACTGAAGCGGGGTTAAAATACAATTGGGGATCGTAATGAAAATAATAATTGGTGAAGGATTGCTTGTTATTTTTATCGCGGTTGATCTCTGTGTAAATAATTTGCAGCCTGTACTTGCCCGGATCATTAAGCACCTGTTGAAATACTGGATCCTGGTTCTGAGCAAGAATTGTTGCCAGGTAAGCATCCGTTTTGGTTTGCGCATTCATATAGCTCACAAAAAATAGGGGGATGATGACAAATGTGCGAAGCATAAGGGAAGTTAGTCATTATGCTTTTTCTTTCATCTCAATAAATAAATACGAAGCTGAACTTCTTGTTTTCCTTCATTGGTCAATGCATCTTCCGGTTTTGTGTTACATTTCCTCAATTTTGCCGGAGCTTCGGCCTTTGATTGATCTTCACTATTTTTTTCAATAATACTTTTTAGAAAGGATAGAACAACACATGCTAGAAGTACTAAGAAATTAGTGTTCCTGAACAAAAGAAACAGGCTGGGTAAACCAGGTGCTTACCGTACGGTTATGGGAGATAGCGGGAAGCCATTTTGGTGATTCCTGCACCATGCGCAGCGCGATCTTGTCAAACACCGGGTGAAAAGGAATGGAAACGTATAGGTTCTGTACCTTGCCCTCTTCATCGATCATTCCAGTAACGAGGATCGTCACCTGGGTAGTATTGACAAGCTGCCATTGGTCGGGGAAATAAGTTTTTTTACTGGCATGTTTCAACCAGGCATTTTTTCCGCCGGGAAAACTATGCATGCGGTCCCTGTTTGTGGTATCCATAGGCGTTCCACCTTCATCGAAATATTGTTTTGAAACAAGGGCATCCATGTTGTACACTTCTTCCGATGCCAGTTGGCCGCTTTTATGAAAATACCTGAACCGCCCGTTTTTCTTTCCATCGCGGAAGATTGAAACCGCAGACGGGTTGCCATTGTTGTACCACGAGATGGCCACAGCAGAACCATCGGGCCTTGTATGAACAGAATCTTTCAGGTAACCATTGGCATGCCAGGAAAGTTTGATGCCCGTTACAGCACCATTCACATAAACAATGGAGTCGTGTGGTGATCCGTCAAAGTAAAACCCAAGCCAGGTGCCTTCCTTTTTATTGTTTACATAATTGCCGGTTGACTGTACATTTCCATTGGAATAATAATAATGAAAACTGCCATGGGCTATTTTACCTGCTTCATCCAAGGTAATAACCATCCATCTGCAGGGTACGTGTGGAAATAAAATAATCCTGTTGATGCCAGACATCGCCTTTTTTTTCTGTTAAAGAATAAAAGCTGGCCCTTGATGGACCTTCAACCGGCTTCCAGAGGTAATCGTAATAAGCTTCCTTATTTTGGGCGGAAAGACCTGAGCCAAACAAGAGGAAGAAAAAGGGCAGTAAGGATTTCATCTTGTAAAATAAAAACTTTAATGATAGGTTTAGGAGGAAAAATGGATCAGGGCCACATCTTAATTACATTAAATTGCCCGAATAACTATTGAATTTGTTTCAGTGATCCTGTTGGCTGATTAACTGCTTTTGATTGAAGGAAATGCCGCAAAGTTTCAGGTCAGCTTTCTGTTGGAAATTAAAAAACTAGTATCTTAACTTCCTGTTCAACCATACTTTATGAATAAGATCCTACTTCCGTTTTTGATGTTTTGTTTTTTTTCTACTGCGGCACAAAAATCAGATAAAAGAGAATTGAGGGGCGCGTGGATTACCACATACCTGGGACTTGACTGGCCAGTGCGTACGCAAACCCCTGCACAACAAAGGTCGGCGCTCCTAACCATGCTGGATCACCACAAGGCTACCGGCATCAACACAGTATATTTCCAGGTGAGAAGCCAGTCAGACGCTATGTATGAAAGCAGTCTGGAGCCCTGGTCTTACGACCTGAATGGAACCAGCGGCGTAGCACCTTCCATCCTTTGGGATCCATTGCATTTTGCCATTGAAGAATCGCGCAAGAGGGCATTTGAGTTCCATGCCTGGATCAACCCATTCCGGGCAGTGGCCAATAACGCCAATGCTTCAAATGTAAATATGTACGCAGCTTCACACATTTCAAAAACCCATCCCCAGTGGATGCTGACAGTAGGGAATGTGCAGATCATCAACCCGGGTATTGCTGAAGCCAGGGCCCATATTGTAAAGGTGATTGCCGACATCCTGCGACGCTATGATGTTGATGGCATTCACTTTGACGACTATTTTTACCCTACCGGCACCATTAATGACAACGATGCTTATACAGCTGACCCCCGCGGTTTTCCCAATACCACTGCCGGGATTGCAGACTGGAGGAGAGACAACCTGAACCTTTTTATCAAAACGGTAAATGATTCGATCACTGCCATCAAGCCCTGGGTGAAGTTTGGCGTATCGCCCACAGGCATTTACAGAAGCAGTACAGATCCGGCCATTGGTTCACCCACTTCCAGTGGAGCACTGCAGCATTACAGCGCCTATTTTGCCGACACTAAAAAATGGTTGCAGGAAGGATGGGTGGATTATATCGCTCCGCAGCTGTATTGGTCAATAGGACAAACGGGTTCCGATTATGGTGTGCTGGTGCCCTGGTGGAACAACAATGCTTTTGGCAGACATATATATATAGGTATGGCGGGTTATAAAGTGAATGATCCGGCGCAGGGTGCGGCATGGGCAAGTCCCTCCCAGATCCCAAGCCAGGTAAGGATGAACCGTAGCAGTCAGTTTGCCAATGTGCTGGGCGGAATATATTTCAGGTCCCAAAACCTGATTTCAAATCCCCTGAGTTTCCGTGATTCTTTACGATTGCATTTTTATGCGCGACCTGCTTTGCAGCCTACTATGCCCTGGAAAGACAATGTTCCGCCCTCGCCTGCCTCTGCGCTCACAGCAACGCAGTATGGCAGCGATTCGGTTGTGTTGAAATGGTCCAAAGCCCCTGCAGCGGTGAATGAAATGGACAAAGTGAAACAATATGTGGTGTACCGGTCTGCAACGGCATCCATTAATATTGAGAATGCAGCCAACATCATTGCGATCACTACGGATACGGCTGCCTTCAGGGATGTGAGCATCAGTGCCGGCAACCCTTATTTTTATACGGTTACCGCCCTCGACAGGCTGCACAATGAAAGTGCGGTTTCGAATATTGCGGGTGTCAATTTTGTGACGGCGGTTTCGCAACCGGTACAGGAAGAGGATGCGATAACTGTGGTGGCAGGTCCGAATCCGGGAAGCGGCGCGTTTACCATTAAGATCACTGCAAAAAGCCCTCAGCAGGTGAATGTATTTGTTTCAAACAGTGCGGGCCAGCTGGTGGAGCGGCGCGCAGGGATTATTCCGGGAAGTACGATCATGATGGGAAGTGATTATCATAATGGGATCTATGTGCTGGAGGTGGTACAGGGCGGCAAGCGCAAAACCCTGAAGTTGATCAAGGGAGGAAATTAAATTTTTAGTGAGCAGGTAAACCGATGCCTGTTTTGGCGGATAAATTTTAATGAAATATCGTTGGAAAGGAACTGGATACGGGTTGCCATGCACCCTGGGGAGATTGCATTTAAGGAGAACAACCTGGCGGAAGTAGATGCAGGCGGGAAAACCATTTGTATAGGCAGGAGCGGGAGCGGGTTATTTGCCTTTGCGCATAAATGTCCGCATGCAAGCGGTTTTTTCGTCAATGGATTTATTGATGCATTGGGCAATGTTGTTTGCCCGGTTCATCGTTACAAGTTTTGCATGAAGAACGGCCGCAATGTCAGTGGAGAAGGATATTATTTAAAGCACTGGCCTGTGGAGGTGCGGGAAGATGGCGTATGGGTAGGCCTGGACGTGGAAAAGCTGTTTGGTTTATTTTAGTTGTTAAGTGAAGAATGCCACTTTTACCGGAGGAGATTAAGAAATTTTATTCATTACATTTTTCCAATTCCTTTCAAACGCTTATTTTTGCCTCCCTGAAAATGAGGACGTTCCATTTTCTAACAGCTAATAGCTAGAAGCTAACAGCTTATATTCCTCCTTAGCTCAGTTGGTTAGAGCATCTGACTGTTAATCAGAGGGTCTCAGGTTCAAGTCCTGAAGGGGGAGCGGAAGAATCAAGGAGTTACAGAAATGTAGCTCCTTTTTGTTTTTTGTTCCGACACAACTCCGGCATAAGTATATTAATTGGGTATTCTCACTAATCTTTGTTTATCCCTACACCTTTTGTTAACAACTCCATTAAAGCCTTATTTATGAAATATACCTCTCTGCCAAGTTTAAATGGAACTAAAATTTTCATTTCTACCAAAACTTGAAGGTAATTTGATGCAGCCTGTCTTTGATCTATTCTATAGTCAATTATTGTTTTAATTTTAATATAGGGAAAACTAAAGATTAATTCATTTACTTCAAATGCAGGGATTTTTTGAGAAATGTTTCTCATCCTTTCCAATGTATCTTTTTTTAGTTGAAGCATCTCTGATATCTTCTTTAATGTCAAAATGGATGTTTCAGCAATAGAATCTAACATAAACGAAATCCATTCCAACCAAGCATCTTTTTCTATAATCTCCTTTAATAGTCTGTAGTAGTCCGATTTGTTTTGGATTATATAATCACTTAAATACAAAACAGGAAGATGAAGCAGTTTCTTATGGACTAAGTATAGAACATTTAATATTCTGCCAGTTCTCCCATTACCATCAGAAAAGGGTGGATTGCTTCAAATTGATAATGCATTAATGCCATTTTTATCAATGGATCTATATCATCATTAACCTCATTAACAAATGCCTCCCACCCAAACATTAAATCAGGTATGTAATTAGGATCAGGGGGGGTATAAATTATTTTCCCAGTAGTTGGATTTATTAATTTGGTGCCTGTTATTTTTCTATATTCGGTATCTGTTCCCTTTATAACTTGCATTATTTTTATAGCACATTTTCCAGTAAACAATTCTGTTCGTTGTAATACTCTAATCCAGAATAAATAGCTTCTCTATATCTTAATACTTCTTTTGTTTCAGAAGACATGAAATCATTAGGAGATAGTATTGCTTTATATAACTCATCTTGGGTTGTAACAATGTTTTCTATTGCTGAGCTGTCTTTTACTCTCTTGAAGGATTATAGTATTTAGTAAAATGGTAGGGTTGGGTAAAGTTTGGCAATATCCTTTTAATTCGGCTAGATATTTATTTGCTTTTAAAGCTTCATTTTATGTGTAGTGTTTTACCTTACCTGACCTATTTGCTGGCAAAATGCACGCGTTGCTTTTTCGCAAATGGAGTTCAAGAGTCAAAGGGAGTGATTGGTATGACCTGGAGTGGTATATTAAAAAAGGGGTTGCGCTCCATCTTGATCATTTCCGTATGAAAGCCCGGGGTAGTGGTGATTGGCAACAGCCTACGCTTTCCGAAGCCAAGTTCCGGGAGCTGCTGAATGACAAAATTGATGCAGTTTCTTTTCATTCTATTCGTGAAGACATTATTCGTTTTATACCAGACGAAGGCTTGCTGGACATCTGGTCACCTACCTATTTTAAAGACCTGGTCAAAAGACTCAAAAACCAATAAACTTTATAGTATTATGATTGACCTCATATAAAACTATACATCAATCACTGCTGTCCGGTAAAAAATCAAGCATCAGTTTTACTTAAGCTATTTGCCTCAGTCCTGCGGGCATCGTACCTGGCCGACAACCTTTTTGAGCGTTGCCGGAAAGCCTTGCGATCAGGCAACAAAAAGGCTTCCCGCAGATTACGCAGATTTTCGCTGATTGGTTTTCTGCGTTCATCAGCGATATCTGCGGGCAACAAAAGGCAGGCCTTCATTCAGTTTATTATTTAATTTATGACATGTTTAAATGCTGAATCTCAAGTCAAAGTTTTTACAAAAAAATAGGGCTGCTCATTCAGCAGCCCCAATGAAATCAGTTCGTCTGACTTTTCAGCTTCAGGAGTTGAAACAATCTGTGTTCTGCTTTTAATTCCTGCAGAAAGCCTTCCAATGAATGAAAAGACAGCTTCATGCTTATGGTGATTTTTACGCCTTCCAAGCCAGCGTATTCTCCGGCTAAGTAGGTATCTGCAATGCTTATATGTAGATCAAAATAATCTTCAAATAATCCTTCAAATAGTTTTACTGCTTCTGAATATGGCACTTCACGCGTGACGCCGTCTTCGCCCTGTTCCATACATGTTTTTCCTTTGTATTTCGACTCCCGTTCTTCCCTTGTACCTTCCAGGGTTTCAGCTTTCATGCGGATGCAATCTTCCGGAAACAGGTCCCATGCTGCATTTTCCCTCTTGTACAGCACCTTTTCAAAAAACGGGATCAGGAGTTCGTCCTCCCACACGTTCCAATCAATGAACATTTCATTTTCTGTGTTTTTACCATAAAGCCTGGGATTAATAAGGGAAAGCCCGGAATGGCGCAGTGCAAAGCTGATGTCGCTCCAATTCTGGTCCGGGTAATACTTGTGATACTTAATTTCAAGTTCAGTGTTGCCAGCTCTTAGAATAGCCATAGTAAGTTATTTAAAGTTGATAAAATGCTTCCTGTTCCAATGAGTTGGAAGAAAAGAAGAACAATAAAAATTATTATGGAGATGGCTATGTCATGAAGGATATAAAGATAAGGGTCTTGACCATATTGGGGATACTCAAAGTGAAAAGGTTGAACAGTAGTTGAACAGTTGTTGAACGCCTGCCCGCGTCCGTCGTCAAAGGCTTTGGCCCCCGGAGACCGAAGCAATGCGGAGGTGGGGTTGTTGAACAGTTGTTGATTTAGCCTCCGTGTTTTCTCTGTGCCGCTGTGCGCTCCGTAGTTCATGCTTTTAAAGTTGAACGGTTGTTGAATGGTTGTTGAACGCCTGCCCGCGTCCGTCGTCAAAGGCTTTGGCCCCCGGAGACCGAAGCAATGCGGAGGTGGGGTTGTTGAACAGTTGTTGATTTAGCCTCCGTGTTTTCTCTGTGCCGCTGTGCGCTCCGTGGTTCATGCTTTTAAAGTTGAACGGTTGTTGAACGCCTGCCTGCTGAAGCAATGCGTACGGGTGTTTACTTGCATCGACGTTAACATTTATTTATAAAAAAAGCGGCCGTAGCCGCTCTATAAAAATCATGGTTTCTTAAATGGTATTGCAAAACCAATGCACCGACCTGCCAGCCCTGTCCCTGGCTGCTTCTACCGACGGCCTGAAGTAATTATGAAAGCCTTTCTGCTTTGAACCCGGCTTTTTCTACTGCATTTATAACTTCCTTCTCATCAATATTTTCGGCTGTTACCGTGAGTATTTTTCTTGGGTTTTGTGTGTCAACCTTCCAATTATCTTTGCCCACAGTGTCATTTAAGACAGGCGTAACTTTAGCTACACATGAGCCACAATTAATGTTTGTTTTTACTTCTATCGTTTTCATTTCTGTTTGTTTTATTTCTGTTATGTAAAATTAGTTAGCGCCTTAAAGTAACCGTTAACAATTATGGATAAGCGTTGCAAAATTTTGGGTCCATAATGTTGAATAGCGATAATCAAGTACAAGAGTGCGACGCAACAATGATCAATCAGGGATATAAAGCCTGGTTCATAATTATCATTATAATTTTTTTGTTTTAAGTCGTAAGCTGTTTGATACCACTGAAATAGAACTTAAAGCCATTGCAGCGCCCGCAATCATTGGGTTTAACAGGAAGCCGTTAATTGGATACAACAGACCTGCGGCAATCGGAATGCCAATAATGTTATAGATAAATGCCCAAAACAGGTTTTGGCGTATGGATGCCACTGTGTATTTTGATAATTTAATTGCCTGTGGAATTTTAGTGAGGTCGGATGAAATAATGGTCATTTTTGCAACGTCCATTGCTATGTCACTGCCTTTTCCCATTGCAATACTTACATCTGCCTGTGCTAATGCATTGCTATCATTTATACCATCGCCTACCATTGCTACAATCTTTCCCTGTTGTTGGAGTTCTTTAATAAATGCTGCTTTGTTTGCTGGCATTACTTCTGCTTTGTAATGTTCTATTCCTACCTGTAATGCAATGGCTTTTGCCGTAGCCTGATTATCGCCTGTAAGCATATAAACTTCTATGCCTGCTGCCTTCAATTGCCTCACCGCTTCTACAGATGTTTCTTTTATTTTATCAGCAATCGCAACTACTGCCAATGCTTGTTTTTCATCTGCAAAATAAATAACGGTTTTTGCTTCGGATAACCATTTTGTAACAGCTGTTTCCAATGGCGAAGCAATAGAAATATTGTTTGATTTTAACAGCGAAGCGTTACCAACAAAATGCATTTTATCGCCTACATGAGCTTTTGCGCCCAGGCCTGTGATACTTTCAAACTGATGTACCGGCAGGTACTGAACTTGTGCAAGATGATTTACAACTGCTTCCGCTAATGGATGCTCCGATTGTTTTTCCAATGAGGCTAAGGCTGCTAAACTGCTTTCATCATTGTTTAACCAAAGTATATCTGTTACAACCGGCCTGCCTTCGGTGATTGTTCCTGTTTTATCCAAAATGATGGCATTGATTTTCTTTGCCTGTTCAAGGCTTTCTGCATCTTTTATCAATATGCCGTTTTCGGCTCCTTTACCTACGCCAGCCATGATTGCTGTTGGCGTAGCCAGGCCTAAAGCACAGGGACAAGCAATTACCAAAACTGTCACCATTGCTAATAAACCTTGTGTAAATCCGTTCTGTCCACCCAATATAACCCAGGCTATTAAGCTAAGAATCGCAATAAGAATTACAATAGGAACAAAGATGCCTGCAATTTTATCTACCAGTTTTTGTACAGGTGCTTTGCTGCCTTGTGCCTGCTGCACCATTTTAATGATTTGTGCTAATACTGTGTCGCCACCCACTTTATCTGCTGTAAACTGGAAGCTGCCTTTTTGATTAATTGTTCCTGCAAAAACTTTGTCGCCTTGTTTCTTCTCTACAGGTATTGGTTCGCCACTTATCATGCTCTCATCTACAAATGAATTACCTGCGGCTACAGTGCCATCTACTGCTATTTGTTCACCCGGCTTTACCAATAATAGATTTCCAACATTTACACTTGCTATTGGCATTTCCATC
>MWYV01000025.1 GCA_002050435.1 Chitinophagales bacterium 33-2
TCCATAGAAGGATTGTATTGCTTTCCCACCACACTATTGAACCAGCTTACATAACGGTCACGCCCATCCGGATTCAGACAGGGATCGATGATTACCACTGTATTCTGCAACCACTGTTTTGACTGCTGATTGGAAGGATTGACCAGTTCATATATGGTTTGCATGGAAACTTCCGAGGAAGAAGCTTCATTTCCATGAACGTTATAACTGAGCCAAACCACTGCAGGTGCATTTTGCAGACTGCCCCTGTTGTTGTCCAGCGAGGCGGCAAGCCGCAGGTTATTGGTTCGGATATTTTCCAACCCGGAAATATTATTTGAGGAAGAAACGTAGGCCACCATTAAAGGCCTTCCTTCATAGGTTGTTCCATATTGTTCCAGTTTCACCAAAGAGGGAGCGCCCGCTGCTACGTGTCGGAAATATTCAACGATCCTCCAATGAGGTGTAAACTTTTCGCCTAAATTATAACCAAGGAATTGAGCAGGGGATTGAACCTGTGCAAAACTCTCAGTAAACAAAAGAACACATAACAGGAAAAATGAAATTCTTTTCATCCCAAAATTTTGGGCAATTTAGCAACTATTAACGGGTTGAAAAAAGTCCTGCCGAAGCAGGACCCTTTGTCGTCAGATAGTTTAGGTAGATCTGAATTTAGCGACAATAATTTTTGACCGGATGGCTAAGATATTTTTTTTGAATCAGAAGTGCAATACCCAAACCGTTTAAATTGCAAGATTTTCCTTTGCTTTACTCTTTATTATGAATAAATTTTTCATCTTTTGCTTTATCCTGTTGATCCACTCCTGTTCAGGCACCAAGCAGCTGGTTCAACAAAATATTGATCCCTATAATTATAGTTCTACAAAAAAAACGATCGTCAGCAATGGAGCGGTAGTAAGTGCGCATCCACTAGCCAGCAAAGTAGGACTCCAGATTTTAAAAGAAGGCGGTAATGCTTTTGATGCCGCCATTGCCACTCAATTGGCATTGGCCGTGGTTTATCCTGGAGCGGGCAATTTAGGTGGCGGAGGTTTTATGGTGGCCACGCGTTCCAATGGCGACAGGCTGGCACTGGACTACCGGGAAATGGCACCCGCATCCGCCCATCGCGACATGTTTCTGGATGAAAAAGGGAATGTAATGGAAGGCCGTTCTGTTTTAGGTCACCTGTCCAGTGGGGTTCCGGGTACAGTAGCTGGTTTATTCGAAACCCACCAATATGCCAGGTTGCCTTTTAAAAAATTAATTGAGCCCGCTATAGCACTCGCAGAAAAGGGATTTAAGATCACAGCAAGAGAAGCCAGTGGATTAAACAGCATCAGTGGCAACCTGAAGCAATACAATACCATGGCAACTGCTTTGCAGAAAGAAGGGCAATGGAAAGCCGGTGATACCCTCATTCAAAAAGATCTTGCACAAACCCTGGTCAGGATCCGGGACAATGGAAAAGATGGTTTTTATGAAGGAAGAACCGCACAATTGATAGAGGAAGAAATGAAAAGAGGCGGTGGCATCATCACAAAAGAAGATTTGAAGTCGTATAAGGCAAAGTGGAGAACCGCCTATGCATTTGACTATAAAGGAAACACGGTTGTTTCCATGCCCCTGCCGAGCAGTGGTGGCCTTCTTTTACACCAGATGATGAAAATGCTGGAAAAGAAAGACATTCAAAAAATGGGATTTCATTCACCAGAAGCAGTGCAACTGATGATCGAGGTAGAAAGACGCGCTTACGCCGACCGTTCTGAATTTATGGGGGATGCGGATTTTTATACCGCCCCCGTGCAGGCCATAACCAGCCAGGCTTACCTTGACCAGCGCATGCAGGATTTTATTCCGGGCAAAGCAGGGAAGAGTACAGAGGTGCTTCCTGGCAAAATAAAAGTTTCCGAAGAAACCACGCACCTAAGTGTCATTGACAGAGAGGGAAATGCAGTTGCAGTTACCACTACACTGAATAATGGTTATGGAAGCATTACCGTTGTGGGCCGCGCAGGATTTTTATTGAATAATGAAATGGATGATTTCAGCATCAAACCTGGTGTTCCCAATATTTATGGAGCTATTGGAGGTCAGGCGAATGCCATAGTGCCAGGCAAGCGCATGCTGAGTTCCATGACTCCTACCATTGTTTTGAAAAACAACAAACCATTTTTAATCGTTGGAACGCCTGGCGGAACCACCATTCCCACATCTGTATTTCAGACGCTTCTTAACATCATTGACTTTGATCTTTCAACTGAAGAAGCAGTCAACAAACCAAAATTTCATCATCAGTGGCTGCCAGACAGGGTTGATATTGAAAGAGACTTTCCTTCTACGCTTGCCAAAGCGCTTGAAAAAATGGGTTATCAAATGCATCCCCGTTCTGCCATTGGCAGAACAGAAGTAATCAGGGTGTTGCCCAACGGACAATTTGAAGCAGTTGCAGATAAAAGAGGTGATGACAGTGCTGAAGGATTTTGATCACTAAAACCCTTGCTCTTATGGAAAATATGACCATAGGATCCATATTGCTCGCAGATGCTATGAAGCGTTTTTCGGAATACCAGTCCCTGGGCGAAAAAGCAATGGAACAACTGGAAAATGAAGACCTCCATTTTCAACACCAATTCGCTAATAGCATTGCCATTATTATTTGTCATCTGCATGGGAATATGTTAAGCAGGTGGACCAATTTCCTGGTGGAAGACGGTGAAAAGCCCTGGCGGAAGCGGGATGAAGAATTTGAAATTCAAACGCTTTCCAGGCCACAATTAATGAAAAAATGGGATGAAGGCTGGAAACTATTGATGGCTACGCTTCATTCACTAAAAGAGGAAGATCTTTATAAAACGATCACCATTAGAAACCAGTCCATGGGTGTAATGGACGCCATATTAAGGCAACTGGCACATTACAGTTACCATATTGGCCAGATCGTTTTTATAGCGAAAATGTTGAAAGGCGGAGCATGGAAAACCCTTTCTATTCCAAAAGGAGGATCCAAAGCGTATAACCCGTCTTTAAAATCATAGGATAATTCCGCATCCTGAGGTCAATTCAAGTACTTTTACGCCTTATGAAAATTTTTCTGTCCTCTATTATTTGTATAACTATTTGCCTGAATGCAACTGCTCAGGAAAGGCTTGCGCTGTATGGCGGTGCTCAATTTACTTCAGCCAAATACCTAATCGAAGGAAAAGTTCAGGAAACTGATTATAAAAAAGGATTCATGGGTGGACTTGGATTAAAAGTTCCTCTTGAAAAACAATTGAGTTTTTTTCCAGCTGTTTATTATAGTCTGAAAGGCTATAAGGTAACCTATAATGACAACGCATTTCCACCGTCAGAAAATGCGCTGAACAACAATACCACCATTCATGTTTTAGATATTTCTCCCATGCTCCAATGGGATTTTACAAAAACCCCTTCTCACGTATTTTTCAGATTGGGACCTTCTATTGATGTAGCCTTTTCGGGGACGGAAACTTATGATACATTAAGTACGTCCGGAAACATCAATGCTGTTACACAGAAAATGAAGTTCAGCTATACCAGTTATGGTAAGATCAGTGCTGCCATCAACATGCAGCTTGGCTACCAGGCTGGCGGTGGCTTTATGGTTTTCGCACATTATGCTTATGGAATCGGAAGTATGAACAATGCTGATTTTGGACCGAGGATCGTTCACCGGATCGCAGGATTATCAGTTGGCTGGCTGTTTGGAGGCAGAAAAAACCGCAACCCGATCCCAACCCCTGCACCATAGACAGTGAACAAATTTTACCCCATATACTCCGCTCTTCCATGTTTCACATTTCTTTGCATTAACCAAAGCGGCATAAACTTGTCTGAAAAATCCATTTAGCTACTTTTACACAATTAAATCGTTCACCCCTGAGAAAGTTTTTGAAGATAATTTTCCGGATTTTCCTTGCCCTCATCCTGTTAGTTGTTTTGCTGATAGGATTTTTGCATACGGAATGGGGCCAGAACTGGCTGGCTCGCCAGGTGACCAGCCGGCTCTCCAAAGATCTTCAAACCCACATCAGTATCGATCATGTACGAATAGGTTTTTTTAATAAAATGGACCTTAAAGGGGTATTGATAGAAGACCAGAAAAAAGACACTTTACTTTATGCAGGAACGTTGCAGGTGCGCATCTCCGACTGGTTCTTTTTTAAAGACCAGGCAGATCTGAAATATATTGGATTGCAAAACGCCCAGGTCAATCTGAATCGAACAGATTCCATCTGGAATTATCATTTTCTTGAAACTTATTTCGCTCCCGATAAAAATGCACCTAAAAAAGCAGGCATTTCCTTCAACCTGAAAAAAGTGGTAATGGAAAACGTGCGTTTTGTGAGCCGTGATGCCTGGCTGGGATATGATATGCAGGCAAGGGTAGGCGCCCTGGATATGGATGCGGAAAATATCAGCATTACTGACAAGACCGTGCGGATAAATGCACTTGAACTTGCAGACCCCTATTTTTTCACCAGCAACTACAAAGGAAACAGGATCTACCTTCCACATTCAATAGCACCCGGTAACACACCTGGCTGGGATGTGGTATTGAATGAAGTGATGATTTTAAATGGCCGTTACCAGACTGCAAAAGAAGGAACCACCTCACGCGCAGGCGTGTTCAATAGTAACCAAATGGATTTTACGCAGATCAATGGCAATATGAAAAATGTAGGCTGGGCAAGCGATACATTAAAAGGGCGCATTGATCTTACTGCGCGCGAAAGAAGCGGGCTTGTTGTAAAAGCATTCAAAGCCCAAACCACCATTCACCCACATGCCATGGTGTTCGATGACTTGTTTCTCCAGACCAACAGAAGTACGCTTACCGATCATTTTTCAATGCAATACGAAAATGGAATGGCTGGTTTTGAAAAAAATGTGCACCTCGAAGCAAACTTTGATCAATCTACTATTTCAAGTGACGACCTGGCCTTTTTTGTTCCGGATGCAAAAACCTGGAACAGGGTAATTAAGATCAATGGGCTGGTGCGGGGAACAGTTGACGCGTTAAACGCGGAGGGAATAGAAATATGGGCAGGAAATAAAACCTACATTAATGGCAATATCAGCCTGGTAGGATTACCAAACATCCAGGAAACGCTGATCAACCTTGAAGCAAAAGAGTTTAGAACCACTTATGCAGATGCGGTAAGTTTTGTTCCCGCGTTAAGAAAAGTAACCACGCCTGATATCCGCAGTTTATCCTTTGTAAGGTTCAAAGGAACCTTTACTGGTTTTGTAAATGATTTTGTTACTTATGGAACCATAGAAACTGGTTTGGGCACGCTTGTTACAGACCTGAACATGAAACTGCCCTCCAAATCAGAACCCGTGTATTCCGGTTCTGTTTCTACCTCAAATTTTCAACTGGGAAGATTTTTAAATGAGCCAAAACTGGGTGCGGTTGCCTTCAGGGGCAAAATGAAAGGCCGGAGTTTTGAGTGGAACAAACTGCAACTGGATTTTAATGGAGTGGTGAACCGTGTGCATTACGGCGATTATACCTACCAGAATATTACGGCCAACGGAACCATCGGCAAAAGAAAATTTAATGGAAGGTTTTTAATTAAAGATCCAAATGCAGATCTCAGTCTGACCGGCCTTGTTGATTTTAGTGGGAACATTCCTTATTTTGATGTGAATGCGGATATTAAAAATGCAAACCTCCAGGCGTTAAAACTTACAGAAAACAATATTGAACTAACAGGTTTGTTTGATTTGGACATCAGGGGCAATTCTATTTCATCGCTTCTTGGAACAGCCAGGATCAGCAATGCAAGTTTACTGAACAATGGCAACAGGCTCTCTTTTGATTCGCTCTATGTTTTTTCTGGTTATGTTGATGGAATTAAAACGCTTGAGGCCAGGTCAAATGAATTTGATGCCAGCGTCAAAGGATATTTTGATCTTGCTGCATTACCCGAATCATTTTCGTTTTTCCTTAGCCGTTATTATCCTGCTTATATTAAAGCACCAGGCAATTTTAAACCACAGACATTTGATTTTAATGTTACTACCGGTGTCGTTGAAGATTACATTAAATTGATTGATCCGCGTTTATCAGGATTTAATAACAGCAGGATCATTGGTTCGTTAAATACGAATGCCAATACCATGACCATTGATGCAGATGTACCTTATTTTTCCTGGCAGCAATATGAGTTTTCTGATGTACAGGTAAAAGGAAGTGGTGATCTTCAAAAACTGGTGCTCAGCGGACAGGTAAATAATGCTGTGGTGAGTGAAACGCTTAATTTTCCTGAAACCACATTTAGTATCGAAGCAGAGAATGATGTTTCAAATATCACGCTCAATACTTCTGCAAACCAGGCCATAGACCAGGCAAGCCTTTCAGCACAGATCAATACATTTAGTGATGGCGCTTCCATTTCATTCAATCCTTCAAATTTTGTATTAAATGGTAAAAGCTGGAATATTGAACAGGGTGGTGAATTAAGTTTCAGAAAAAACACCATTGTCCAGGGACAATTGATCCTGAGAGAATCCAGTCAGCGGATACAAATAGAAACAAGACCTTCCGCAATTGGCAACTGGAACGATTTGCATGTAAATCTTCAAAGTCTGAACCTGGGTGATCTTTCGCCTTTCCTGATGCCTAAAAATCGCCTGGAAGGTTTATTACATGGCGATGTAATTATTGAGGACCCCCAAAATAAACTGAATATCCTTGCCGATCTGCGCACTGAAGAATTGAGGCTGGACAATGATTCACTAGGCCAGGTAAATGCCAGCATGACTTACATCAACAAAACCGGGATGCTAACCGGCAATGGTGGTAATGTTGATCCGGATCACCGAATTGATTTTGACCTTGCATTGAATCTGAAAGATACGGCCAATGTTTTCCGGGACAGAATTTCACTCAAACCCAAAAACTTCCAGTTATCCTACCTGCAACGTTTTATAGGAACACTGTTTTCAAATATTGAAGGTTTTATTACCGGAGATGTTGACATACTTGGTGAAGGAAGAGAAAGAGAATTTCTGGCAAAAGTGCGGCTCAAAGATGCAGGCTTTACAGTCAACTTTACCAAAGTGCATTATAAATTAGAGGACCGGGAATTTGAAATGAAGAAAGACAGGATCGATTTGAATGGTTTCCGGATTAGAGACAAGGATGGAAATGTTGCAACCCTGCGGGGCAACATCCGTCACCGTGCTTTTGATAATCTATATTTCGACCTGGTGGTGCAAACGGAATCGTCCCAGATGCAATTGCTGAATACCACTTATAATGATAACCAGGATTTTTATGGAAGGGCCTATGGTTCAGGAACCTTTGTGATGGTGGGCCCGCAAAGCGATATGCTGATGAGTATTAATGTGCGGGCTTCTCAAACCGACAGTTCCTTTATTACCCTTCCTCCATCCACCGCAAGGCAAAGCGGACAGGCCAGCTTTATGGTGGAGAAAAAATACGGTACTGAAATGGATCGCGGCGCGTTAAGAGGTTCTGCTACGAATTTAAAATTTGAAATTACCCTTGCAGCCAATCCGATGGTGAATATGGAAGTGATCCTTGATGATCTTACCGGCGATGTAATCAAAGGTCGTGGCTCAGGAATTCTTTCCATCACATCAGGCACAACAACCCCTTTGGCAATAAATGGAAGATTTGATCTTTATGAAGGCAACTACCAGTTCACCTTCCAGTCATTCTTTAAAAAACCATTTGTGCTAAGGCCGGGCTCTAATAATTATATTGAATGGACAGGAGATCCTTATAAAGCACAGATCAAACTGGATGCTATATACACAGCGGAAAATGTAAGTTTTGCTCCCCTGGCCAATACTTTACTGGCCACCAGTTCCACCTTGAACCTTGCGCGATTCCGTGATGATGTAAACGTGCTGGCTTCACTTACAGGAGAATTATTTCAACCCAACTTTAAATTCCAATTGGAATTTCCAAGTAATAATGTTTTATACCGCGATCCATCTGTTGCTTTTGGTATACAGCAGATTGAAAGAAATCCTAATGAACTGAATAAGCAGGTAACTTATCTAATCGTTTTTAACAGCTTTGCCCCTTATGAAAATACCCAGTCAAACTCCGTGAATCCGTTTGGTGAAGCAATATCAAGTACCATATCGGGTTTGCTTTTCGGCGAGGTAAACCGCAGGGTGAATGAATTACTGGGCAGTATCCTTCAAAGAAATAATGTAACCCTGAACTTTACGGGTTCATTATATAATCGTAACCTGATCGATCAAAACCAGCGGGGACTTTTAAGGATCAATCAGGGTGATGTGAACGTAACGCTTGGAAAATCGCTTTTTGATGGCAGACTGAATTTTAGTGTTGGAGGAACTTTTGATGTTCCCATTCAAAACGATGTTCAGCAAAGCATCAGGTTATTTCCGGATGTGACCATAGAGTTGTTGCTGAATAAATCAGGGTCGGTGCGGGCCAACTTCTTTTACAGGGAAAACGTTGATTTCCTTACAGCGGGTTCCGGAGGATCGGGAAATAATCCACAGACAAGACGCTATGGAACCAGCCTTTCTTATGGTAAAGAGTTCAACTCCTTCCGGGAACTTCTTTTTGGTAAAAAGCACGCAAGCAAAGGCAATCTTAGGCCGGTTGATTCGATTCCTCCTGCTATTGATTCTTTATAATCACTGGAACTCATGTCCCATTTTATCTCTTTTAGTTTCTAGATAACGTTCATTGTGCGGGTTGGAAGGTATTTTGATCGGCAGGTTTTCAACAATTTGTAAACCATAACTCACCAGGCCCACGCGTTTTTTCGGATTGTTGGTGATCAGTCGGAGTTTTGAAACCCCGAGATGCCTAAGTATCTGGGCCCCCACACCATAATCTCTTTGATCCGTCTGGAAACCGAGATGAATATTCGCTTCAACCGTATCCAGGCCATCTTCCTGTAGTCGGTAAGCTTTTAATTTATTTACGAGCCCGATGCCCCTTCCCTCCTGGTTCATATATAGAATAACACCTTTCCCCTCAAATTCTACCATTTGCATGGCTTTGTGCAACTGTTCACCACAATCACAGCGCAGCGAACCCAGTATATCTCCCGTAAAACAGGAAGAATGCACGCGCACCATTACCGGCTCATCTGATTCCCAGGTTCCTTTTACCAGGGCAAGATGCTCATTGGTGGAATTTTTTTCCTGGAAAGCCACCAGTTTAAAATGACCAAATTGTGTAGGCATGTCAACCCTTACAATCTCATCGATCAAAGAATCGCTTTTGATGCGGTATTCGATAAGGTCTTTAATGGAAATGATCCTGAAATCAAATTTTTTCGCAATGGCTTTCAATTCGGGCAGGCGCGCCATGCTGCCATCATCATTCATGATCTCGACTAAAACTCCGGAGGGTTCAAAACCAGCCAGCCTGGCCAGATCGGCAGCGGCCTCGGTATGCCCGGCTCTTCTTAAAACACCGCCTTTCTTCGCTCTTAAAGGAAATATATGTCCGGGTTTACCAAGATCTTCCGGGTTGGTTGCCGGGTCGATCAGCGCCTGGATGGTTTTTGACCTGTCATGCACGGAAATCCCGGTGGTACAACCATAGCCAAGCAAGTCTACGGAAACAGTAAAAGCAGTTTCATGAAGTGCCGTATTGTTATTTACCATCAATTCCAGCCCAAGTTCATTGCATCGATCTTCCAGCAGGGCAATGCAGATCAGTCCCCTGCCATGTTTACTCATAAAATTCACAACTTCCGGAGTTACATTCTTTGATGCAGTAATAAAATCGCCTTCATTTTCCCTGTCCTCATCATCCACTACGATCACCAGTTTGCCTGCACGTATATCTTCAATAGCACTTTCAATAGAATCCAGCATGGAGCATTTTTTGCAAAAGTACCACACTCCCCTAATAAAAAAGGTACAAAAACCCTTCACAGGAAAGCTTTTAGCCAATTCAGGAAGGTTCTCAAATTGTTAATATTTGGTTAGATAAATTGGAGGAATAATTGTTTTCTTTGCAGCGAAAACAATCTAACAATTATGCTTAAGAGAATTTTGTCTCTGCTCATTATGGTTTTTTCCATAGGGCAGGTTCTACATGCACAGGTAACAACCAGTGGCATGACCGGCTTTGTGAGGGGAGAAAATAATGAACCCCTTGTAGGCGCTACGGTAACAGTTACGCACATACCTACAGGGTCTGTTTACAGAACCATCACCCAATCCGGGGGTAAGTTTGACCTGGGAAATATGAATCCAGGCGGGCCTTACACCATTAATGTAAGTTTTGTAAACTACCAGACTTTCGTAAAATCTGACATTTTTCTTGCGCTTGGCGAAACAGCCACGGAAGACGTCTCTCTTTCTACGCGGACCAATGAACTAACAACAGTTGTAGTTGCTGCAACCAGGGGCCAGAGCCGTGGTGGTGTTGAATCGAGCATCAGCCGCGAAAAAGTAGCCAACCTGCCCACTGTTGGCCGTAATATCACCGACCTTTTAAGAACAGTGCCCCAGGCAAAACTGGATCGCCGGAATGAAGGCGCCATCGCCATTGCCGGACAAAACAACCGTTATAATGCATTTTATATCGATGGAGCACTAAACAACGATGTATTTGGTCTTGCTGCATCCGGAACAAATGGCGGACAGGCTAATATTCCTCCCATCTCCATTGATGCAATTGACCAGATCCAGGTTTCCATCTCTCCATGGGATGCTTCTTTAAGCGGATTTACCGGTGGCGGGATCAATGCCATTACCCGTTCAGGTACCAATTCTCTTTCCGGTTCTCTTTATTTCCTATACCGGAATCAGGATCTTTCAGGAAAAACGCCTACAGGTTTAAAATCAGCTGCAACCAAACTGCCCGATTTTAATGACAAAACCATCGGCTTCAGGGTTGGCGGACCAATCATTCCAAACAAACTATTTTATTTTATAAACGGTGAGATCGTAAGGTTTCAGAGACCACAGGTTTTTGATCCATCAAGATATTCCGGTAACACAAGTTATGCTGGTTTGCTTGCCCTTGCCGATACGCTTAGAAACAAATATGGTTATGAGCCCGGAGGATTTGAAAGCAATCCTGAAACAGTAGAAGCCAACAGGGTTGTGGCCAAATTTGACTGGAATGCCAGCAGTGCCCACAGGGTTTCTTTCACCTACCGTTTTAATGACGGCGAGCGTGTAAACACCAGTTCCAGCAGTGCCAGCACCATCAACTTTTTTAATAATGGTTATGTGTTCCCTACCACTTCGCATACGTTTACCGGGGAGTTAAGAAGCAATTTCAATCGTGGTTTGAGTAACAGGTTACTGGTAACTTATGCTGATGTGAGTGATAACAGGGACCCAATCACCAGCCCTTTTCCCAGAGTATCCATCAATGATGGATCAGGAAGGATCATTTTCGGGCCGGACAACAATTCAACAGTAAACCTGCTTGCACAGAAAAACTTTAACCTCCTGAATATAGTACGCTTTAATTCAGGAAAACACAGCTTTTCTTTTGGCACCGACAATGAATTGAATAATGTGTACAATGCATTTATTTCAAATGTTTTTGGCAACTACACTTATAGTTCTCTTGCCGATTTTTATAATAATGCAAAACCGCTATCTTATTCTGCAGGATATTCTTTACTGGATGCCAAAGACCAGGGCGAAGCAAATCTGAAAGCAGCTGCGCAGTTCAAGACTTTGCGTCTCGGCCTTTTCTTTAATGATGAACTGAGAACCTCTGAAAACCTGACATTGAATTTTGGGATCAGGGCAGATTATTTCACCTTCGTTGACAGACCTGCAGAAGATTCCTTTACCAATGCAGTAGCGATTCCAAAGTTTGCACAATTCTATGATCTACAAGGTGCACGTTCCGGACTGAAACCAAGGTTCCCCATTTCCATTTCTCCAAGACTTGGTTTTACCTACCGTGTTCCTGATGAAAAAATTGTTGTCCGTGGTGGCGTTGGTATATTTACCGGCAGGGTTCCACTGGTATGGCCAGGTGGTATCTACAATAACAATGGTATCAACCAGGGAAGTTTTACAGCCAGCAGCTCTCAAAATCCCAATGCCTTAAACACCATTCGTTTCCGACCTGATCCTAATAACCAGTGGAGAGCAAGTGATGTAGGCATTACCCTTAGCAAAGGTGGATTGAACCTGATCTCTAAAGAATTCAGACTGCCTAAAATCATCCGTGCTTCACTTGGTTTTGATAAACAACTGGGCGCAGGATGGAGCACAACCATTGAAGGATTTGTTACCAAGAACATGAACGAGATATTCTACACCAACGTAAATATCTTACCTCCTGTTGGCGTTTCTGTCGGTCCTGGTTCACGTAATGTTTACCCTGCACCGAATACCATTCCATTGACTTCTACTGGAGGCAATCCTTACGATAATGCGATCCTGTTAAGAAACCTGGAAGGCAAAAAAGGTTTCAGCTATAATTTTACTTTCTCAATTGACAAACGTTTCCAGAGAGGTTTTTCAGTAAATGCTTTATATAACTACGGTGAATCCGTGGTGGTACACGAACAAACCAGTTCGATAAATCTTTCTCAGTGGAGATTTATGGAAAGCGTTAACGGAAGAAACTTTCTTGGACGCTCTGTTTCTGATTTTTCTCCTGGCCACAGGGTGATGGTGTTTGCCAGCAAAAAATTCAGTTACCTCAAAAACAGACTGGCCACAACAATTTCTGCAGTGTATACCGGCGAATCAGGTGCACCTTTCAGTTATGTTTATGGTAACAATACCATGGTGCGTGATGATGCAAATTCTACAGTGAGCAATGACCTTATTTATGTTCCAACTGCAGCAGATATTCAAACCATGACTTTCCTGACCAATACTGTTAATGGTGTTGCTTACACGGCTGCGCAGCAAAGAGCCTCACTTGAGCAATTTATCACAGAGAACAAATATCTCAATTCCCGTCGCGGTCAGTTTTCAGAAAGGAATGCAGACCGTATGCCTTTCACGCATATAGTTGACCTCAGGGTTGCTCAGGATTTCAACCTGAAAGTTGGAGCCAAAAATGTACAGTTCCAGATCACATACGATATCTTCAACTTTACCAATATGCTGAACAGGGATTGGGGAAGAACTTATTTTTTGTCGAACGACCAGCTGGCTGCCATCAGCTTTGCAGGTTATGTTTCTGCAACCAATTTTACGCCTCAATACAGATTTAATCCAACACTTGCTCAACCTGGAAAAACTGCCAACATCAGTACCAGTACTGCTCCAAGTTTCAGCCCACGCTGGACCAGTCAACTGGGTATCAGGTTCAATTTTTAAAATCAAAAGGTTTTATAATGAAAAAAGCTTCCTTCCGGAAGCTTTTTTCATTATATCTGACACCTTGCACCTCTTCCCTTACACCTTCCTTCCCCTCTTCCCTAGCTCCTCTTTTCTTCCCCCTTCCATCCCCATAACAAAAATCCCGGCATTGCGCGCGCCCAGGTAGCCACGTCATGTTTTCCATCTTCAAAGTTTTCATACCTGATCTCTTTGTCGGAATATCCATGTCGCTTTAATGCTTTCACCAGGTCAAGCGTATCATCAATCGAATCAATAATTCCATTTTGGTTCCTGTCTGCAGTTTCATCCAGCGAGCCGGTGGTAAAATAAAATTTCTGTCCCGCATTAAATGTTCCATTTTTTATACGCTGGTGCATAATGCGATCCCTGTTGTCATCGTAGTCATCATCCAGATCCCGGCTGCGCCACCAGAGCGAACCCGAAAAAACACCTGCGGTTGAAAAAATTGATGGATGATTCCATGTAAGATCCAGCGCCGTTAAACCGCCAAGTGAAAAACCAGCAAAAGCCCGCTCACCAAAACTTTGAATGCCATAAGCATTATGGATAAATGGAAGCAGCTCTTCGAGTATAAATTGCTCATATTTTTCCGCCTTCGCGCCGCGCCCGGCAAAATCAGGCGTGCCCGAAGTGCCATATTCATTTTTCCTGTCCTTCCCTGCATGAATGCCAACCGCAACCATAGGTTTCATCTGGCCCGAGGCAATCAATCCATTTAACAATCCGGCAAATTTCATTTCCTCAAGGTCCTGCCCGTCATTGATCAGTAAAAGTGAAAGTGAACCCGGATCCTCGATATTTTTTGGCAGATAAAGATCAATGATCACATATCTTTTGAGAAAGGCAGAAGCGACGGCTTTTTGTTCCACTATAATCGAAGACAGACTTTCAGTTAGCATCCGCTCAAAAATGATTTAAAAAAGCCGAACTACAAATTGATTTATAATTTTCTTTTTTGCTGTTGCTGATTATATTGTTACTTTAAAGTGTTTTGATTCACCAACCAAGTTTATATGAAAAAGATCGGGATTTTGTTTGGCCAGGAACGCAGTTTTCCAATGGCATTTATAGAAAGAATAAACAGTAAGGGCATTGAAAATATCATGGCGGAACCTGTTCGAATTGATCAATCTGCACAGGGTGTTAATTCCGGTTATGCTGTTATCGTGGACCGTATTTCGCAGGACGTTCCTTTTTATCGAACGTTTTTAAAAAATGAAGCAGTAACCGGAACAGCGGTGATCAATAATCCATTCTGGTGGAGTGCGGATGATAAGTATTTCAATAATTGCCTGATGACACAAATTGGAGTACCCGTTCCCAAAACGGTGATACTTCCTTCCTATGAGTGGCCGACAGATACCAAAGCCGATTCTTTTTCTAACCTTGCCTATCCGATGGACTGGGATGGAATTTTCGGATATATTGGTTTTCCTGCCTATATGAAACCTTATGCAGGTGGTGGATGGAAGAATGTTTACAGGCTGGAAAACATCGAGGAGTTTTATGCAAAACACTCTGAAACCAACCAACTGGTGATGTTGTTACAGGAAGAAATTGTGTTTGATGAATATTACCGTTGTTACTGTATTGGTGGCAAGCATGTGAAGATCATGCCTTATGAACCGCGCAACCCGCACCACCTTCGCTATAAAGCAGATTTTGCGCCTTCGCAGGAAAGACTGAAAATGATGGAAGACATTGTACTTCGGATCAATGAATTTCTTGGTTATGATTTTAATACCGTGGAACTGGCGTTGAGAGATGGCATTCCCTATGCGATTGATTTCGGCAACCCCGCTCCCGATGCAGAACGCACCAGTGTTGGAGAGGATAATTTTGAATGGGTAGTGGAAACGGCAGCCAACTATGCCATTGAAAGAGCCATGAATTTAAAAGATGGTCAAGATAATCTTACCTGGGGAAAATATATAAAAAACAGTGCGGCCGGCAAACCATTAGTATAATAACAAACGGAAACAACTGCATGAACCTGAATTATAAATCTTTCACCATTGGTGTAGAAGAAGAATATATGGTAATGGACCCTGTTACCATGGAATTAAAAAGCCATGAACAGAAGATCGTCCAGGAAGGACAAAAAATGATCAAGGATAAGGTGAAGGCCGAAATGCACCAGGCCACTGTAGAAGTAGGCACAGACATCTGCAGGGATATTGATGAAGCCCACCAGGATGTAACTGTATTAAGAAAAACGATTTCTGATATCGCAGGAAGTCTTGGTTTTGCAATGGGCGCGTCAGGTACGCACCCTTTCAGTCACTGGGAAAGCCAGCTAATTACAGATCATGTACGGTATAATGAAATTGTAAATGAACTGCAGGAAGCGGCAAGAAGCAACCTGATTTTTGGTTTACACGTGCATGTAGGAATGGAAACGCGTGAAATGGCCAACCATATTGCCAACTCCACCCGCTATTTTCTTCCGCATATTTATGCACTCAGTACCAACTCGCCTTTCTGGGAAGGAAGGCTTACCGGGTATAAATCATTTCGTACCAAGGTATTTGATAAGTTCCCCAGAACCGGAATTCCAGAAGCATTTGAAAGCATTGAAGCTTACGACAGTTATGTGAAGATGCTGATGAAAACCAACTGTATTGATAATGCGAAAAAAATCTGGTGGGACCTCAGGGTGCATCCTTTTTTTAATACTGTTGAATTCAGGATCTGTGATGTTCCCATGACGGTGAATGAAACCATTGCGATTGCCGCATTATTCCAGGCCATCTGTGCAAAGATCCACAAGCTGCGCCTGCAGAATATGAACTACATGCAATATCCCCGCGCATTGATCAACGAAAATAAATGGCGCGCAAGCCGTTACGGGATCGATGGTTACCTGATCGACTTTGGAAAAGAAGAGGAAATTAATACAAGGGTTTTAATTTATGAATTGCTTGATTTTGTAGATGATGTTGTAGATGAACTGGGCTCCAGGCACAGAATCAATTACGTACACAAAATGTTGGAGAATGGTACGGGTGCCGACAGGCAGCTGGCTGTGTATTCGGAGCAGAAAAATCTTGTTCAGGTGGCAGGATACATCAGCAACCAGTTTCTTGCAGATACTTAACCTGGTAGAATTGTTTAACCACAAAAAATTTGTATATTAGTATTCAATATCTTTTTGAAGGGGTATAAGTGATGTTGACTATACAATGACCATTGACCATTCACTGCTTTTCACCACCAAATCTATCACCGAATGGCCCGAATCTTCAACATATATTTTGAATATAACTATGAGGCTTGCAGTGCTGTGGTAATGGTGCGCACTACGCCATTCCATACAGAATATACGCTCAGTAGTGTAGATGGCAGCCTGCAGCATTTCCTTCCTACCAACAAAATTATTTTTACTCCTTCGGGCGGATATGCTTTCTTAAACACGCCTTCCACTCAACACAATTCGCTGATGAATGAAATTTTAAAAGCCATGTCCAGTCATCTCCAAAGCTTTGAAGTATAAGCGATTTCAGTCATTTTTACTTTACTTTGGGGCATGTGTATTAAAAAGCTCCTCCTGCTCCCTGCCATGTTTTTCCTGATAAATGCAAAAGCTCAGGATACACTTGACCTGATTCAACGCGCTGCTGCACTGATCGACCTGGATTTTACAACTGCCGAAGCTGATTCTATGCAGGGCAATATTTTTTATTACCAGTCCATTTACAAGGCCATGCACAGGCAGCTACCCAAAAACAACCTGCCCTTTCCTTTTGCATTCAATCCTGCGCCAACGGGCACCGTAGTACCTGTAAATCAACAACAGATCAATTGGAACCTACCGCAGCATATTGCTTTGCCAAAAAATAAAAATGATCTTGCTTTTTATTCCATTTCAGAACTGGCCAGCCTGGTAAAATCTAAAAAGATCAGTTCTGTTGAACTCACAAAATTCTTTATAGAACGCCTGAAAAAATGGGGCGACACACTGGAAAGTGTCATAACCATTACCGAGGAACTTGCACTGAAAGAAGCTGCAAGGGCAGATGCGGAGATCAGGAGTGGTAAATACCGTGGCCCCTTACATGGAATTCCTTATGGATTAAAAGACCTGTTTGCAGTAAAAGGTTATAAAACTACCTGGGGTACTACACCGTATAAAGACCAGGTGCTGGAGGAAGATGCCTATGTATATCAAAAATTGCGCGCTGCAGGTGCCGTGCTGTGTGCAAAGCTTTCTCTTGGTGCTCTTGCTTTTAACAACAAATGGTTTGGAGGTGAAACAAAAAATCCCTGGGACCTGAGTCAGGGTTCAAGTGGTTCCTCTGCGGGATCTGCCGCTTCTGTGGTTGCAGGTCTTTTGCCTTTCACCATTGGTACCGAAACACTGGGTTCTATTATCTCTCCATCTACAAGATGTGGCGCAACAGGATTAAGACCCACCTTCGGAACGGTAAGCAGGTCGGGTGCTATGGTGTTATGCTGGAGCCTCGACAAAGCAGGTCCCATCTGCAGAAGTGCAGCTGATGATGCCATTGTTTATTATTACCTGAAGGGAACTGATGGCAAAGATCCGGGGTCTTTGGATCATGCATTTAATTACAATCCTTTAAAAAAAATATCGGGGTTAAAGATCGCATACGCGGAAAACTATTTTAACCGCCTGCGCAAGGATGCACCTGAATGGAAAGTATTGGAAATTTACAGATCAATGGGTGCTACACTTCAACCTGTTATCTTCCCGGATTCAGGTGTATATACAGCCAACATGATAAGCATCGTATTACTTTCTGAATCGGCTGCTGCATTCGACGAACTTACCAGGACCGATCGTGATGACCTCATAGAAAGACAGGACAAAGGGTTCTGGCCCAACTCCTGGCGCTCGGCCAGGATGATTCCCGCAGTAGAATACATCAATGCGAACAGGCACCGTTACACGCTATCAGAGAAAGTACAGGAAGTAATGAAAAATTTTGATGTGGTGATCGTTCCGACCTATGGAGGAAGCCAGCTGGCGATAACGAATTTAACAGGCAATCCTGCGCTTTGCATGCCCATAGGTTTCAACAGCAGCGGGCAACCGCTCAGCATCACCCTCCTCGGAAATTTATATGATGAAGCTTCCATTCTTGAGGCAGCAACCCTCTACCAGCAGAAAACCGATCATCACAAGAAAAGACCTTCGATATTTTTAAATTGATCAAACCTTTACATGAAAAACCTGAAACGCTTTTTTATACTCCTCCTTTTATTTAGCACGGTTGCAGTATATGCACAGAAAAAAAAAGTGGACCTGATTGTATATAATGCAAAGATCTATACTGTAGATGCTAAATTTTCAATGGCATCCGCACTCGCTGTTTTAAATGGAAAAATAGAAGCCGTTGGAACTACAGCAACGCTGTTAAAACAGTTTCAGGCTGACAAAAAAATCGATGCAAAAGGGAAGCCTGTTTATCCTGGCTTTATTGATGCACATGCACATTTTTACCGTTACGGACTTGGATTACAAACAGCGAACCTGAATGGTACCAAAAGCTGGAATGAAATTCTGGATATCCTGAAAAAATTTGCTCCAGAACAACCCGGCAACTGGATCATTGGCCGTGGCTGGGATCAGAATGACTGGCAGGTAAAAGAGTTTCCCGATAAAGCCTTACTGGATGAAGCATTTCCCGACAGGCCCGTATTACTGACCAGGGTAGATGGTCATGCGGCCATCGTAAATCAAACCGCGCTTGACCTTGGCAGCGTATTACCTGGAATGAACATCACAGGTGGGCAGATAGAAGTTAAAAACGGGCAACTCACTGGAATTTTAATTGACAATGCCATTGATCTTGTGGCTTCCAGAATTCCGCCGCCATCAGATGTTCAAAAAAAGGAAGCATTGCTGGATGCGCAGCGGAATTGTTTTGAACAAGGCCTCACCACGGTTGATGATTGCGGACTAGATTTTCATGAGGTGCAGTTTATAGACAGTATGCATAAAACCGGTGAACTCAAAATGCGTGTGTATGCGATGTTGAGCGATGCACCCGCCAACTATGATTATATATTTAAAAGAGGGAGAATCAAAACCCCGCATTTAAATGTCCGCTCCTTTAAAGTTTATGCAGATGGTGCACTAGGATCAAGGGGTGCGCGTTTACTGGAACCCTACTCAGACAAACCGGGCTGGAAAGGTTTTTTATTAAGCAGCCCTTCTCATTTTGATTCAGTTGCAGCAGTATTAAAGCAGAAAGATTTTCAGATGTGCACACATGCCATTGGAGATTCAGGCAACAGGGTGATACTGAAAATTTATGCAAAATACCTTAAGGGCAAAAATGATAAACGATGGAGGATCGAACATGCCCAGGTAGTCAATAAAAATGATTTCCACCTGTTTGGGAAATACAATATTATCCCTTCTGTTCAGCCTACGCATGCAACTTCGGATATGTACTGGGCTGGTGAAAGACTGGGAAAGGAAAGAGAAAAAGGTGCTTATGCTTTTAAACAATTGTTGAAGCAAAATCAATGGATGCCTCTGGGAACGGATTTTCCTGTTGAAGACATTTCTCCTTTCAAAACTTTTTACGCGGCGGTTTTCAGGATAGATGAAAACAAATGGCCTGCCGGCGGATACCAGCCTGCAAATGCGCTTACGCGTCGCGAAACTTTAAAAGGAATGACCATCTGGGCCGCAAGATCCAATTTTGAAGAAAAGGAAAAAGGCTCGATTGAAAAAGGAAAATGGGCTGATTTTATTATTCTTGAAAAAGATATCATGACCATTTCTGCTTCAGAAGTATTAAATACTAAAGTGATGGCTACTTTTTTAGCAGGAGAAAAAGTTTTTGGAAATTAACGGCCTCGTCTTTAACGCATTTTTTTACCTTTATGTCCGGGCAAAAAGCGACTGGCACCTTGTTTGATAAAATGCAGGAGAAAGTATATCCATAAAATGAAAATAGCGATTTTAGATCTATATGAAGGACAGGCCAACCAGGGTATGCGGTGTATTCGCCAGATCATTAAATCCTGGAGCGAAAAGGGAGCAAACACTGTTATATGTGACGAATTTGATGTACGTGTAAAAAATGAAGTGCCTGACCTCTCCTATGATGTTTACATATCCAGCGGCGGACCCGGGAGCCCATTAGACAGTAAGGATGCTGAATGGGAAAAGAAATATTTTGAATGGATTAGGGCTGTGGAAGAATGGAACCATAATCCGGAAAATACACATAAAAAATATGTGTTCTTCATCTGTCATTCCTTTCAGCTTGCCTGCAGGTATTATAAAATCGGAGAAGTTGCGAAAAGGAAGTCTACTGCTTTTGGTGTTTTTCCTGTGCATGTATTACCGTTCGGACAAGCCGATCCCGTTTTTAAAGGACTTCATGACCCGTTCTTTGTAGTGGACAGCCGCGACTGGCAGGTGATTCATCCTGATGTAGATGAATTGCATAAATCAGGCAAACACATTCTTTGTATTGAAAAATACCGTCCACATATTCCCTATGTTCAGGCCATCATGGGTTTGCGTTTCGATCCCTACATGTTAGGAACACAATTTCATCCTGAGGCCGATGCCATTGGTATGAGTATGTACCTGCAGACAGAAGAGAAAAAGAAAATTGTAATTGATACACATGGGGAAGATAAATGGGAAAGTATGATCCAACAATTAAATGATCCTGATAAGATCATGTACACTTATGAACATATCCTGCCAAATTTCCTGAGCCTTGCAGGTAAAAAAATGAAGCAGCTATTGGTTGCCTGATCCATCTTCTTTTATTTCTGATGCTTCTGCCCCTAACTCTTGACTGAATTCAAATTCAATTTCCTGCATTACGGATGTTGCTGTGAGTCCATGAATGACAATGGAAATAAGAACAATAAAAGAAACAATAGACCATAATTCAGCATGGAAAGGAAAAAAGGCCTGGTGCAGCGCGAATGATAAATAAAAGAAAGAACCCATACCCCTTATTCCAAAAAAACTGATCGCCATTTTTTCTTTTAAATGCATTTTGCTGCGCAGCATGGTTATGATACTGGTTAGAGGCCTGATCACAAGCACAAATATCAACCCAAACAAAGCCATCAGCCAGTCAAGGTGAGACAGAATTCCGGAAACCAGGCTACCACCAAAAAGAATGAGAACAATGGCTACAAGAATTCTTTCCACCTGGTCGGTAAAGTCGTGCATCCTGGTATGGTAACGGCTGTTGAGCTCATAGTTTCGTATAGTGATTGCCGTTACAAAAACAGCAATAAAACCATATCCATGAATCCATTCAGTTATGCTATACACCAGTAAAGTTGTAGAAATGGCAACAAGTCCATCACGTGTTCGAATGCCCTTGATTTTCTCAGGTAACCGAAAGATGAGATAGGCGAGCCCACGTCCAAATAAAAAACCGGCAGCCACACCCGCAATGATCCTGTAAATAAGGTCGTACCATACCCACTGTGTAAGGATGGATGCGTCGGTTCCGTTGATCATTAGCGCAATGGCCAGCCAGGTAAAAGGAAAAGCTGTTCCGTCATTCATACCTGCTTCTGCGGTAAGTGAAAACCTTACATTATTGTGCATTTTTTCAAGCGGTGGCCCAACCTGTACATCAGAAGCAAGCACGGGATCGGTTGGCGCCAGCACAGCGCCAAGAAGAATAGATGAAGGAAGATCAAAGCCAAGGAAATAATGTGCAATACATGTTACCATAATGATCGAGAGGACCATTGTAATACTTACAAGGCGAAATGGAACTTTCCAGTACTTTAACGAAAATGGCTGGTCAATCTTTAATCCCGTACCCATTAGGGAAATGATCACTACAAGCTCTGTAAGGCGTACAGTAAATTGATTTTCAGAAATAGGATTAGGCAGGGGAAGCATGGAACCAAACAGCAGATACAGCACTATACCAAAGAGGACATAAGCTATTGAATAAGAGATTTTGGTAACCTTTGAAATGGAGGGCATCCATGCCATGCAAAGTGCCGCAAACCCAATTATAGCCATTACCAGAAGATAACTATCCAATTTCTCTTTTGCTCCGTTTCTGCAATAATAGTGCCTTTAGAGATGCATTGCCTCATGCAAATGCTTTATTTCATCCTCAGCCTACTGTATAATTAGTTTGCTTATCTTAAAACAAAAATTTACAATGATTGTTTCGCAGCGGAAAAAATATAATAATGCATTCACCAAAGAGAAATATGCGCATTATATGAGCGATCTGCAGCATATTTTTCCAGGACAACTGGATTTCAGGGTAGCGGAAACACCACTTTTCATTTCAAAAGATTTTGAAAAAAAAATGTTGGATGCGTGTGAATCGATCATTGATGTAATCAAAACGCCGCAGTATAAAAAAGATGCTGATGCAGCCATTCCTCCCGGACTGAATGTGCCCGGAGAGAATGAATTTCCACACTGCATTGCATTTGATTTTGGAATTTGCAGCAATGAAAAAAATGAGCTGGAACCTCAACTCATCGAAATGCAGGGTTTTCCTTCGCTGTTTTGCTGGCAGGTTTTCTTACCCGACACCCATGCGCAGCATTTTGAATGGCCGGAAGGTTTCAGCCCTTACCTCAATGGATACAACAGGGAAAGCTATATACAACTATTAAAAAATATCATTATCGGCGATACACCACCGCAGGCAGTTGTGCTGCTGGAGATTCTGCCTCGTGAACAGAAAACAAGAGTTGATTTTTATGCAACGCAACAATTGCTGGGTATTGAAACGGTATGTATCAGTGAGCTGGAAACAGAAAACAGACAGCTGTATTACACACGTAACGGAAAAAGGCAACAGATCAAAAAAATTTACAACAGGGTGATCTTCGATGATCTTTCCCAGCAATCAGAAGCCATCAGGGAAAAAGGAAAGATCTTCCAGCAGGAACTTGAAGTAGAATGGATTCCTCATCCAAACTGGTTTTTCAGACTGAGTAAATACACACTGCCATTTATACGCCATGCATACGTTCCTGAAACCAAATTCCTTTCTTCTCTTACCTCGCTTCCAAACGACCTGGAAAACTATGTAGTAAAGCCATTATTTTCTTTTGCAGGCCAGGGAGTCATCATTGATGTTACAGAAAAAGAAGTGCAGGCAATAAAAGATAAAGAAAACTGGATCATTCAAAAAAAAGTTCAATACGCAGCAGCCATAGAAACCCCGGGAGAAATGGCAAAGGCAGAGATCAGGCTCTTTTACTTCTGGGAACCCGGGAAAGAAAGACCTGTTGCAGCCAACAATCTTTGCAGGTTAAGCAAAGGAAAAATGGTGGGGGTCAGGTATAATATGGATAAAGACTGGGTTGGAGGAAGTTTTTGTTTGTTTGAACAATCAGGAAAGTTTTAGGAAAAGCTACAAGACGTTCTCCACCAAACCCCTAACCCCTATCCCCTTTCCTAACCACCCACCTCAAACCAACAAAAAACCGCCTGCCCTGGTTTGGTGCATATATATAGGTAGGATCAAAACTTAAAGCATAAGGATTTTCTTGAGTAGCCATTGGTTTTCCACCTGCATCGAACTGCACGTTTTTATTAAATGGATCGTGCGCCCGTGCGATTAAAAAAGGTTGACCTTTAGCTGGCGTCCAGTCCAGTACATTTTTTATTCCTGTAAATAGTTCCAGTTTATTTCCAAGCCCTTTGGTTACCTGAAGGTTTTGGATACTCCATACAGGCGAAACAGCCTTTCGTGGATCAAGCGCAGACAACAACGGCAACTGCATGGGTCCGTAGATATTTCCGGTATAATCAAAACTCCATCCTGCCAAAGGAATCGTATAACTTATCAGCCAGGTTCCACTCCATGATTCAGTAAACATCGGTTTGTGCGCGATCATCTTTCCATCCGTATTTCTTTCTTTTCTGAATACATCCTGCAGTGTTATGCCCAACATGGCTTTAAGACGGTACAAATAATTCCATTCCGTATTCAGTGAAAATCCGCGGGAAATAGAAAAACCATCAAGATTATCATAAATGATCTTGTTTGGATGTGTTTCATAATCCGGGATGATCTGGTTGGTAAAACGGGTATGCCATACAGAAGCATCCATCGACCAAGACAGTGAACGACCTGTATGTTGCAGGTTATAATTTAAATTGACATTATAACTTTTTTCAGGTTTTAAGGCAGTGGTAATTTCAACAGCTCTTGCACCGGTAAGCGCTGCATGTTCTTCAGTAAATAAATTCACTACCCTGAATCCTGTTCCTGCGTTTAACCTGATCACCTGGTGCTTGGAAATACTTAATTTATAGGCAAGCCTTGGGGTGAAGATCAGTTTATGCACAGGGTGATGATCCAAACGAATACCTGCCAGTATTTTTTGTTTTGAATTCACCGACCACTCTTCCTGTAAAAAAAGACCGGGAATAAAATATTTTTCCGGCCTGTTAACTGAATGAAGTGTATCCATCGTGGCAGTGGAATTATCATCATAATAATTATAACGGCCAACAAGTCCGGTAAGCAACGAATGCCTGGCCCCGAGATTTTTTTCCCACAGGAACTGGCCAAATGCCACATCCTGTTTGCCTTTAAAGTACACCTCCCCGTAATAAGCGTCCTGGTTATGAAAAGTGGTTGATCCGTTAAACAGGATCCTTTCTTTAACGGGCAACTGGTAAACGCCGATAAATTCCCAGCGATTCGTATAAATGCTTTCGCCATAAAAGGCATCACCCCCCCTATGTATTTTTTTCCATCCTGTTTCTCCGCCCCAGCGATCTTCATTAAAAAATCTTGCAGCAAAAGACGCTGCTGCTCCGGACTTTCTTTTGAAAGACCATTTGTTGAAGACCGATATCCTGTTCTGTAATGGAACATCAGTAAACCCATCCTTATTTTTATCTACTACATGATTAAAGTTGAAGTAATGTATTCCGAGCAGCGACTGAACAGAAGCACCAGCCTTCCATTTTAATCCAAGGTCGAGGCTATGTTCATTCCAGTTCGTAGACAATGTATTCACAGACAACAGCGGGGCCTTCTCCGGCGATTTGGTAATAATATTGATGAGTCCACCAATGGCTTCAGAACCATACAAACCAGAAGCAGGACCTTTCAGTATCTCCACCCTTTCAATCAACTGGGATGGAATACCAAACAATCCATAAACAGAGGCGAGACTACTCACTACAGGCATTCCGTCAATGGTTACCATGGTATAAGGACCCTCCAGGCCATTGATATGAATATCCCCCGTATTGCATACACTGCAATTGATCTGTGGACGAACACCATTAATTTGTTGAAGGGATTCAAATATGCTGGGAGAAGGATTTTTTTTGAAAAACTGTGGTGAATAAACTTCTACTGCCACAGGGCTTTCAAGTCTTTGTACAGGTCTTGAAGTTCCCGTAATCACAATTTCTCCAAGCGATTCAGCATTACTGACAAGATCAAAATAAAACAACGTGTCCGATGCCAGCTGAACAAAAACCTTTAAAGTTTCATAACCCTCAGCAACAATGGTCACGCTGTGTTTTCCCTGAGGAAATATTCCTTTATATCTTCCCCCTTCCTCATGGTGGGCAGCTTTGTTTCCAAAGAAAACCTGCGCCTCTTTCACAGGATTGTTATCTGACTTCACTACGGCCTCCACTGTAAATTCCTGCGCCAATGCCTGCAAAGAAGTTAATAACAAAAATAAGACGAGCTTATGCTTCATATTTACAAATTTAAATAATAAACTGTCAATCCAAACCTTTTTTATTTGGTATGCCAAATATTTAGACAATTGATAATCTTCATTAATTTTAAGGATGTCCCACTTTCCCAACCATTCAGAAGAAAATTACCTTAAGGTCATTTTTAAGCTGCAACAAAAGAAACTGCGCAAACTGAACAATATTGCCATTGCTAATGCACTGGATCTGAATCCCGCAACTGTTCTGGAAATGGTCCGTAAACTGGTGAAGAAAAACCTGCTGGAATTAAAAGAAGACAAATCGATCCAACTTACAGAAAAAGGAAAAAAGAAAGCGCTGCTCACCATCCGCCGGCACAGGCTTTGGGAGGTTTTCCTGGTAAATAAATTACAATATAAATGGAATGAAGTGCACGACCTTGCTGAACAGCTTGAGCATATCGAAGCGAAGGACCTTACCGACAGGCTGGAAACATTTTTGGGACATCCTGTTTACGATCCCCATGGAGATCCCATACCTGATAAAAATGGAAAGATCAAAGCGCATGAAACTATTGCGCTGTCATCTGCCATAAAAGGCAAACACTATATCGTTAAAAGCTTTGCAGATACCAGTGATGTATTCCTGGATTACCTATCGCAGCAAGAGATCAAACCTGGCTTAAAGATCAAAATTGTGCAGCTACATGAATTTGATCAATCCCTTGAGATCTTATCCGGGAAAAAACAATTTCAGCTAAGTCAGAAAGTGGCTTTAAACATATTTATACAACCATTGTAATCACTTCCTTTTTTTCAGCGCATTAAAAAAAGTATGTTCAAAAGAAACAAGGTAGGATCGTTCAACCGCACGAAGGGCATTTCCATTTAACTGGAAGCGATAGCCAATGTTCAATTTAGAGTTGCTGTTAAATATAAATTGAATGGCAGGGGCCATATCAATGAAATAAGCATTCTTATTCAATACCTGCTGGGCAAGTATTTCAGTATAGATATTAAAATTAAGCTGGTCAAAATTTTCATAGACCCTGGGCAATACCAGGTAACCCGCGGATAAAGAATAATTCAAAGCGCTTCTGGCCAGGGTATGGTGCAGGTTTTCGGTTTCATCACCATATACGCTGAGGTAACTTAAAGAAGCAGAAACAGCCGTTTTATTTACCAGCTGGGTTGCAATAACGCCAAGGTCAAAACCACTGTTATCGCCTCTCACCGAGATCTCATCAAAATAAAGCGGATTCCTTGAATATCCTGCCTCTGCAAAAGCTGCCATGCGGAAATGGCGGTGTACGTCATCCCTGGAAAGGAACCTGTATTTTCCATAGATGTATGCACTTTCCCAATTGATACTTTGCGTATGCATATTGGAAAAAGTGGTTGCTGCGTGGAGCATAAATTCTTTACTGAACCCAAACATCAATTCAGGCGTGTAACGCAGAAAATGCGGCTGACCCTGACGGCCTGCTCCAACCATTTTAAATTTGGGACTGAGGGTATGGGCAGGCATGTTGGAAGCGGGCTCGGAGAATACATACAATTCCTGGCCCTGAACCACCATGGAAAGCAAGATCAGGAAAAAAATAAAGATATTTTTCATAAAACAAAGCCTCCCTTGCGGGAGGCTGATTTATAAGATGGCGTGAAAAATTCTGGCTTCTGCAGGAACTGCTTCCGAAGTACAACAGGATGATGTCTTACCGGTTTGAACACAGCTCATTTTAGTTAACCCGCTATACTTCTTAAATTCCTTAGCAGAAACAAATTTTTTGTCCACTACTTTGAAACGAACGGTATCACCTATTTCCATTCCGGCTGCATTTAAAAAATGAAAATACTGTTCGCTTATTTTAATATGTTCATCTTTATTCAGCTTCTGCTGATCTACGATAGCCGTAACTGATAATCCGGCAACAGAAAAACCTGCATCTTCAACAGCTTTTCCTAAAGCATCCAGGTCGATGGCAGCATTTTCTTTAAAGCTGATGTTGTATTGCTGATTCTTAATATCAACCATTACTTTTTCAACAAATGCCACTTCATCAAGTGCAATCTTAACTGCCTTTGAACACATGGAACAGGTTAAACCACTTGCCTGTAACGAAACTTTCGTTACCTGCGCATTAACTGGTAATGCCAAAATCACCAGCCATGCAAACAAAATTGTTTTCATGTCTATGGATTTTAATGATCAGGATTTTTTGCAGCAGTCTTTTTTCTCGCAACCGCTTTCTTTGCAGCAGGTCATGTCTTTTGTGCATTTGCCATCTTTGTGGCAGTTTTCCTTTGCACATTTCTGATCGCCGCAGCAGCTGTGGGCAGTGGCTTCGTTTGCAGAAGCTCTTTCATATTTGCAACAGCCATGAAGTTTTTCATACGCTTCGTCGGTTGCCTTTACATCCTGTGTATCGTATCCAACTGTGGCAACTGCCTTTTGAATTTTTGCTTTGTCGGTTTTCTTTGCATTGTATTTTACAAGAAGCTCTTTAGTATCTGCATCCCATGAGGCAAAGGTTGCACCTGCGCTCTTTGCTGCAGATTCAATTTTTTTCTGACACATACCGCATTCTCCGGATACTTTAATTGTCTCTGATTGATCCTGAGCAAATCCGGCGAAAGAAAAACTAACTAATAAAAGGCTGAATAAATAAACTTTAAACGTTTTCATTATAAATTATTGAAATGATTTAATAAGATTGATTCCTTGTGAAAGAACCATAGTTTAAATCCTGAAAACGCAATTATAGAGATAGGTTCGTTCTTTTATTAAAGGGGGAGAATGGACAATCACAAAATCCTCTTCAACCAAATTATAGAAAGGAGCCAGAAGGTATTCTGATGTAAATGCTACTGCTTCAGGCAGGGAAAAAGAAGCTATCAATGCTGCAGTTGCTGTGTGTGTAGCATCCAGCTTTACCATCTTAACATCATCAAAACAACATGCATTTTTGCCCGTATGCATGCCGCACTTTCCGCATTCCTCATCATTGCCTGCACCAATCTGAACCGAATCTAATTTATCCATGCAATAATGGAAACTCACAACAAAGCCCGTACTTACAACGAAGTACATCAGCAGCAATATCAGTGCAAGGGCTTTTTTCATGAACAGCAAAGATAACAAGGTAAAATCCAAATCAAACCTGAGAAAAGTCAATTTTATTCAAAAGTTCAGTTAACAAAGCTCCAGTTGATCCCGAAACGGGTTACCATGCCGGGTGTTGGGTAACCGGGCGCTGCAAAATTGTGATTGTTAAAATTAAATCCATTGTCGACGCTAATGGTATTCAGGTTCTCAAACCTGAGATAAGCGCGAAAACTCCTGATACGGAAATTCAGGTAAGCATCCATCCTTGGAAGATTTGCAATGGTGGTGGTGTTCTGATAAAAAAATTGCTGCAGCACGGGAGAAAAATTATCGGCCCTGTAGGGTGTGTGTGCCCTTACTTCCACTCCAACTGCAAGATCAAGATTCCGGAACCCCAGTTTCCCTTCATAACCAAACCTGTTCCTCGTAAACAACGTTGGCAAGTTGACCTGTGCTTCACCTGTTTTTTGCTGGAAATAAAGTTCTGCGTGCCACCTCCAGAACCTGCCAAATTTGAAAGTTTTTAAAGCGCTGATCCTGAAAACATTAAAAAGATCCGATTCCTGTTGAAGCTTGTAATAATCCGTTACATAAAGATAATTACTGATCAAAAAATAATCTGCTGTCAATTGCAGTTGCAACCGGGGTTGTTGAATAGATGCAAATAAATGCGTGGTATTTTCTTTATTAAAAGTTTTCGCCGCATCAAGGTAAAATTGGCTGGAAGTATTGTAAATAAATGATGGTGACCTGCTGATATTTTCAAAGCCTGCCTGCAAACTGCCGATTCTTGGATTAATCAGTCTTATTAAATGAATGTATCCATGATAATCACCCGCGTTGTATCCATTCAGAAACAATCTGCCAGAGGCATTGATATCCCATTTCTGGTTTTTTGTGCGGTTGCGGTAAGCACCGTGCGCCATAAAATTGTACAGGGAACGCGTAGTTTTTACTTCCCCTTTCAGAAACTGCACTTCCACCCCCAATTTAATAAACTGCTGCAGGTTACGTGAATCGGGAAACTGGTAAACAGAAAAATCATTGGTGAGTTCTCTCCACTGGTCGTTGAACAAAATGGAATCACCGGGGTTGATGGTAATATCATACCGGTTTTTATAATAAGCAGAATCAGGGATGTTGTTCCGCTGGCCCGGGTCCTGCACAGTAAAATCACGAAACAGGTAACTGTACCTGCCAAATTTGAAATTATGTTCAAACCTTAATTTGGGATAAAACAGCGGGATGACGGTGGAATCAGAAACAAGTGAATCCTTTCGTCCAAAATCATACTGTTGACGCAGCAAAAAATTGGTTTCTGTATTCCGAACGCCAGTATAAATTACGGAACTGAAGAAGTTTGTTCTGAAGACAGGATCGCCGCCGATCTCGGAAGGAACCGTAAACCTGTCCTGCGCATAATTGGGATCAGAAAGATAATTTTTATCAGACCTGATGCCGCCACTTTGCTCTGCCTGGAGGCTATTGGCAAGAATGACAAAATAGTTGTTATACCGCTTATTGGGCGACTGATACCACGAAGAAAGCAAATAATTATTATGATTGGACTTTTGATTACGGAATACCCCAGGTCCATTTATGAGCCTGTATTGAAAACTGGCATTCCAGTGCGGTTTAAGGTTCTGGGTATGCATCACTTCAATGATCTGCTCTGCCCTGCTGGCAATAGAATAAGACAGTTCGGTATAGGGTCTGGTGGTGGTAAAGAACCTGACATTTTCCATTTGCCATTTGTAAACATCAAAAGCATGAAAACCCGGATCAAACCCAGTTTTGAGTAAGGGAGCAAATAGTATGGACCTGGTAGGGGCGCCGTTATTTCCCAGATAGATATGGGTTGCGGGAATCGGGAAGCGCGTGGTATAATCAAGAATGGAAGAATCCAACTTGAAGGCACGCGATGAATCAATATAATAAAAAGAAAGACTGATGCTGTCTTCCGAAAGGCTCCTGCTACGCAAACTGTCGCCACCCGTGCTTTGCCCGCTACCGCTACCGCTTCCCATTCTTGGAATCCTGTCGCCAACGCCCTGTAATACTGTTGGACGCTGGGCATGGAGCCGATGGCTAAGCAATATGCATAAGCAACTGCATAAAACTGTATAGAAAATTTTTTTTATCACATCAATATAAAGAAGCGATCAGCTCTTTAAAGATCCCGGAAAATTTAGGCTCAGCCTCTTTTGCAGCCTGTAAAACTTCATCATGCGTGATTACATTATCTTCTTCCCTGATCCCGATATCTGTGATCACACTCATGGCAAAGACATGCAAACCTATATGAACCGCTGCAATCACTTCCTGCACGGTACTCATACCTACTGCATGTGCGCCAAGTAAATATATCATCCGGTATTCTGCATGGGTTTCAAAAGTAGGCCCGGTGACCCCATAATAGATACCTTCTTTCAATTCAACCCCCATTGCCGCGCCTATTTCCTTTGCTTTATGAATCAACTCCTTTTTATAGGGCTCACTCATATCCGGAAACCTGGGGCCGATCCGGTCATCATTTTTACCCAGCAATGGATTTATTGTTGCCATGCTGATATGATCCCGGATGATCATGAGATCTCCTACTTTAAAAGAAGGATCCACTCCACCTGCAGCATTGGATATAAGAACGGTTTCAACTCCTAAAAATTTCATTACCCTGATCGGAAACACAACATCTTCCGCTGTATAACCTTCATAGAAATGAAATCTGCCGGCCATTGCTATGATGTGTTTCCCTGCGATAGATCCAAAAATCAGTTTGCCTGAATGGCCCTTAACAGTTGAAACCGGGAAATGCGGAATGTTTTCATAAGGAATTTCTTTCTCAACAACCAGTTCCTGAACAAAATTTCCGAGTCCACTGCCCAGCACAACTGCAACTTTAGACCGGTGAATATTAAAAGTGTTCAGAAATTTGCTGGCTTCAGCGATTTTATCAAACGTATTCATTGCGGCAAAGATAGAGGGGCATACTGAATAAGCACCTTAACTAAATCCAAATATTGTGGGGGTGATGATTATTGTTCGCCGGCTACTGCCGAAGCCAGTATACCAGCTGCAATTTTCAGATCAACAGGACGTGTGATCTTGATATTATCTTCTTCGCCTTCGACCAGGGAAATTTTAAGACCAAAAGCTTCCACTACAGTTGCTTCATCTGTAAATCTTTCCTTATGATCTATTTCAAATGCGGGTAAAAGAATTTTACTGTGAAAGGTTTGTGGGGTTTGAACAAGCACCACGCGGTTGCGGTCTAATACTTCATTATCATTTTTTTCTTCATTCAGAATGCGGACAGAATCTTTTGCTAAAACCACCGGAACCGCGCTGCCCATTTGCATGGTGTGATGATAACACCGGTGTATAAGTTCTTTTGTAACAAGACATCTTACTGCATCATGAACAAAAACGATTGATTCTTTTTCAACCAGTTTTAAACCGTTCTGCACGGAATGAAACCTGGTTTCCCCTCCGGCTGTAACCCTGATCCTGTCGTAATTAAAATAAGCATCCAGGATCTCTTTACCCATGTCAAAATATTCTTCCGGCAATACAAGGATAATCTCCAGGTCGTCGAATGCATCAAGAAATGCTTTGATGGTATGAAAAAGTACCGGCTTATCATCCAGCAATAAAAATTGCTTTGGAATAATACTCGCCATCCTGGTACCGGTTCCACCAGCCACTATTATAGCATATTTATGCATAACGTTCATGAAGGTTCAAATTGACTGCAAACAAATATATTCCCTGCTGAAACAACCAGCATTGTAATTTATTGGTAAATGGAAATTTCATTCCTTCCCTCACTGGTCTTATACCCTCTGTACATGCCAGGTGTGTTGAATACCATTGCAGGATTCCCCATGGCGTCCACTCCGATCATTCCGCCCTGCCCTTTCATTTGTACCAGCTTTTCGTTTACAACATGATCTATTGCCTGCTGAATACTGTAGCCTTTATATTCCATTAAACAACTTACATCATAAGCTGCCACCGCCAGCATAAAGAGCTCACCGTGACCGGTACAGGATACCGCGCAGGTTTTGTTATTGGCATAGTTGCCGGCACCAATGATAGGGCTGTCCCCGATACGGCCATACTTTTTGTTCGTCATCCCCCCCGTGCTTGTGGCCGCAGCGACGTTGCCGTTCTCATCGCAGGCAACAGCGCCTACGGTTCCGAATTTTTTATCCTTTATCAGGTTTTCCATATGCGGGTCGGTCTGCTCCAGTGCATAAATATCAGAATCCCGGATCTCTTTCCATTGGTCGTACCGGAACTGTGAGAAAAAATATTCATCTGGTTCAAGTTTGATTCCCTGCATCAAAGCAAAATCCGTAGCACCTTTGCCGCTTAGAAAAACATGGTTACTGTTCAACATCACTTCTGTTGCAAGTGCAATTGGATTTCTCACGTTGCGCACGCCTGCAACCGATCCTGCATTCATTAATCCCCCATCCATTATGGCGGCATCCATTTCATGTTCCCCGGATTTGGAAAAAACGGATCCCCTGCCTGCATTGAAAAGGATATTGTCCTCCAGTACAATACATGCTGCCTTCACTGCATTGGTGGCGGTTCCACCTTTTTCCAGTACGGCATAACCTGCATCGAGGGCGTCGCCCATGCTTTCAAGATATTCCTGCTCCCGTTCCGCGCTCATATCCTTTTTTAAAATGGTTCCGGCTCCGCCATGTATGGCTATGGTAAATACAGACATCGTAAAGTGTTTTATAAAGAGGAAATATTTTATATCTTGAGAGAACAAATTTGCATCAATTTACCGATGATTAAACGAAAGCTTTCCAATGGTGATCTTTTTCTTCTGATTGCAAACATTCTACCCGTATATGGTGTATGGTTCCAGCAATGGGATCCCAACCAGGTTTTCCTGGTTTATTGCATGGAAACGGTGATCATTGGTGCATTTACACTTTTAAAGCTCTTTATTCAAACCCTGGCTAAAAGAACGGACCTCTGGGAAAACCAGGGAGCTACCAAATATGTAAGCGGTGTATTCTTTATGTTTTTTTTCCTTTTGCATTACGGGATGTTTGTAGCCATTCAGACAACCATGTTCTTAAAATTATCGCCCGTATCAAAAGACACCACCCTCCTTGACCTCATTCTGAATCCCGGACTTTACCTCGGTGCCAATGGCATACTCATGCTATCCGCATTTATTTTTGGTTATGGCTATGAAAACATGACGGGTTTTATTATGAAGAATGAATACCAGACAAAACCAATGATGAGGGTGATGTTCGAACCTTATCCGAGAATCTTTATTCAGCAGTTCACGGTTATTTTTGGCGCTTTCTTTTTAATGTTTGGCGCAGGCAAAGTCTTTATACTTGTATTTGCAGCAGTAAAAACATGGTTCACTATTTTTATTGACTATGAAGCTGTGATGAGAAAGGCCAAATTTGCAGACCCTGTTACTCAGGATAGCAAGAGCTCACATTCGTGAATTAATTTAGCCCTGTTTATTGCTACCGTTCCTACTTCTTCGCATACAAGCCCTCCTGCAATATTGGCTATTTCTGCCATTACAAATGGATTACGCGTTGCTGCATATACCAATGATGCAACAGCAATTACCGTATCACCTGCACCCGAAACATCAGCAATTTTCCTCAGGTGTGATGGAATAATGGCAGACTGGTCTTGCTGCTGGTAAAACACGCCCTTTTCCGATAAAGTAATGAATGAGATTTTATTTTGAAGCACCTGGGAAAGCTGTGCATGCATATCCTGTAAAAGGTTAAGATCAGGTTCATTAAATAAAAGATTGAGGGCTTCTTTTACTTCCTTGAGATTTGGTTTAAATACATCAACCTCTTTATAGGAAAAGAAGTTCTTTCTTTTAGGATCTACAGTGGTGATCACCTGGTGTTCCCTGCAAAGAGCAAGGGCTTTATCAATAACATCAGGTGATAATACCCCTTTATTATAGTCCTGGAGGATAACAATATCCGGTTGCTGGTTAACCAGAAAAGATTCAAAATTTTTAAGCAGCTGTTCCTGGTCTTCCTGGGCAAGGTCATTGATTACTTCCGCATCCAGTCGCAGCATGTGCTGGTTACGGCTGATCACTCTTGTTTTGGTGGTAGTGATCCTTTCCCGGCTTTCAGAAACATAGGCAGTACTTACCTGCTGTTCGGCACAGAGCTCCTGTAATTTTCTTGCTTCCACATCATGGCCGATCACAGATATAATAAAAGCGGTTGCACCCAGCGACTGAACATTCAGTGCCACATTAGCCGCTCCACCCACCCTGTAATCTTTTTTCTTTAAAGCAACGATAGGAACGGGGGCTTCCGGCGAGATCCTGTCCACTTCTCCCCAGATATAAGTATCCAGCATTACATCGCCAAGCACACCTACTTTAAGAGAGGCAATATCATTGAACAATTGCTGAAAATTTTCCATGAAGCTGCAATGGTTGATGTTTCAAAACAACGAAATAAAACCAAATATTCTGTTCAAAAAAAAATCCTGCTATTGCAGGATCTTTTTTTATTTCTTTTTCGTTGTGTACTGATCGTTCAAACCTTTGATCAGGTCCTTTGTAATATTGTACATCGTATCACGATAGTAAATGAATCCGGGTTCGTAAGCAAGAATGTAAGAATACCTTTTATCCTGGTTATAATCCTGTAAGAAGGCTTCAATCTTAGTGGTCACTTCCTTCATCTTCTGCATGTACATATTCTGAAAACGCTGATCCAGTTCCTGTTTTTTATTCCTGATGGTTTCCTGCATCTGCAAAAGATCCGTATTGGCCTTTTCTGATTCTACCTGGCTCATTGGCTGCGTCTGGGCCTGGTTCTGGTACCTTGTGATCTTATCGTTATAGCGCTTTTGCCATCCGGCCATTTCGCTGCTCATTTTCTCTTCTTCTTTATTCAGTTCAGACTTTACATCTTTAACCATTGAAAAGGAATTGGTAATTGAATCCAGTTCGAAATAAGCAATTTTGAATTCACCATTTTCCTCTGCACTGGCTGTCACCTGTGATTTTTTTTCTGTGGATGAAGCCACCTTCTTTCCAGAAGAAAAATGCAGGTAGAAAAGAACACCTACAAGTGCAAGTAGAACAATATTAAAAATGAGTGAAGCATTTTTCATCCGGGAATTTTTTTTGCAAAATAAGGTTTGAACCGATGCAAAACAGGAATTTGCTTTTCAAATTGTGAAACAGTTAACGTAAAATAGCCGCCTTCAGCCTGCTGGGAATCACAGGACCACATTCCAACCCATTTATTTCGCGTGATTTTAGATAAAGGGATTGATTTCCATGAAGGTAAGTGGAAAAAAAAATCCCGCCGAAGCGGGATCTTATTATTGATTTATTTTTATTCTTCTTCGTCGAAGGCCATTGCTTCCTTGGCAGTCTGCAACAGTTCATATTCCTCCTTGCTTCCCACAATAATATTCTCAAACTCACGCAAACCAGTACCCGCAGGGATCAGGTGACCTGTGATCACATTCTCCTTCAACCCAAGCATATCATCTGTTTTACCCTGGATGGCTGCAGAAGACAATACTTTGGTGGTTTCCTGGAATGAGGCCGCAGAGATCCAGCTTTGTACACCCAGCGACGCTTTGGTGTTACCAAAAAATACCTTGTTCCACTTACACGCCAGATTCTGGCCCAGGATGGAGACTTTGTAAAAGCAGGTTCCCCGCTCTCTGACGGCCAAACATCTCCGCAGGATATCCTTTCTACCCAGGGCCCGTTTGCTGTTCAGCAATACGT
>MWYV01000005.1 GCA_002050435.1 Chitinophagales bacterium 33-2
GAACTGGGTTATTCTGTTCAGAAAGTGAGCGGTGCCGAAGTACAGGAATCTCAAAGGGAAAATTTTGTAAATGCGCTTCAGGGCCGCGTTGCTGGTTTGACCATCACCCCTACCAGCGGGTTGGCAGGTGCCTCTTCACAGATCGTTCTGAGAGGATTTAACTCCATGGCGCTTTCAAATTCTCCGCTCTTTATTATTGATGGAATTATTGTTGACAATTCTTCCATCAGCGAAAATGATCCGAATACCGGTTTTGGTGCAAGGCCCAATACAGCTCCGGGTGTTGAAAACCGGGGGAACGACTATACCAACAGGGTGGCCGATATCAATCCAAATGATATCGAAACTATTACGATTCTGAAAGGTCCGGAAGCTACTGCCCTTTATGGTAGCCAGGCAAGTTCGGGGGCTATTGTCATCACCACCAAAAAATCAGCAAGTACAGGCAGGGTGAATGTAAATTATGATAATGCATTCCGTTTTCAGAAACTTACAAGATTCCCTGAGATCCAGAGAAGGTTCAGTGGTGGTACCAATGGTGTGCCACAGGCAATTTTCAGTTATTTTGGGCCGGAATACAAAGATACAACAGAGATCTTCCCTAATGATATCAGGGATTTCTTCAGAACAGGATTTGCGCAAACACATAATATTGCTGCCGACTATGGTGGTAAAAATTATACTTTAAGATTTTCCGGTTCTGCCTTCTTACAGGAATCACCTATTCCAAACAATAATTATAAAAGGTACAATCTAAGGATTGCCAATACACTTAAGATCAATAAATTTATTGATATTGCTCCAAGCTTATCTTATATAAGAACTACTAACGACAAGCCTTTAAGAGGCCTTGGTGGTTATTTATTGAATTACCTGTTGTGGCCAGCAGATAACGACATCACCGAATGGCAGGATGCATCAGGTAATAAATTGCCTATTTATGCTGCTAACCCGGCTACTGAAATTGATAATCCTACTTATAATGTGAACAGGAACAGAAGCCAGGACTGGACAGACCGTATCCTTGGAACACTGGGTGTAAATGTGACTCCATTCAGCTGGCTTTCATTAAACGGCCGATTTGGATATGATACCTATCAGCAGGATGGTTTTACAAGGTATGATTCCAGTTCCAATATGATCAATGCAACATTAAAAGGAGCACAAACCAATTATTACCGCAGGTATTATGGTTACAACCATACCATTACAGCCACAGCAAAACACAACCTTGGTGATTTCAGCGGGCGTTTGCTTGTGGGTAATATGTGGCAGGATTACGAAACAAGGATGACCACGGTTTATGGAACCAATCTGACAACGTTTGACTCAAAAGATTCAACCGCTTCAAATCCTACTACCAGGTTCAGGAACCTGAATATGTTCAGAAACGGATTGCCCAACTACAGCATCAGCCGCCAGGCAGCCTATTTTGGTGAAGCAACCATTGGCTGGAGAAATGCAATCTTCCTGACTTATTCCCACCGTTTTGAGGAATCTTCCATTTTCCCTAAGGTTTCAAGAAATTATAATTATCCAGCCGGAAGTTTGAGTATCATGGTTTCTGACCTGGTACCTGCAATTAAAAACAGCGATGTGTTTAATTACTTCAAACTGCGTGGTTCTGTGGCCAGCACGGCACGTTCCGGCGCTCCTTATAACAACCAGTCGATCTTTGAACAAAACATAGGTAGCGGAGGCGGATGGCGCTATGGTTTTACCAATGCCAATCCACTACTGACGCCTGAGCAGCAAAGCACCTATGAATTTGGAACGGAATTAAGATTCTTTGGCAACAGGTTAAATATTGATGCCACTTATTATCATACAAAAAACAAAAACCTGATCGTTGAACTGTTCAGAACCAGCTATGGTACAGGGTTCGTGTTGAATACACTGAATGTGGGTTCCAACGAGAATAAAGGAATTGAAATTGCAGTAGATGCTACGCCAATCAGATCATCCAATTTCACCTGGACCACCAGGCTGAACTTCAACAGGATGAGAAACGAGGTAACTTCCCTACCGGCAAACGTTCCTGAATTTTATATTTCAGATACCTGGTTGTTTGGTAATGCAAGGGGCGGCCTTGTAGTAGGAGGATCAACTACCAGCATTACTGCATATGGTTATGCGCGGAACGATGCGGGTTCAATTCTGATCAGTCCTACAACGGGTTTGCCGATCATTGACCAGAGATTTAAAATCAGGGGTGACAGAAATCCAGATTTCACCCTTGGATGGCTAAATAACCTGAGCTACAAAAACTTAAGGATTTCCATGTTGTGGGATCTGAAAGTTGGTGGTGATATTTTTAATGGTACCGAAATGTACCTGGCGGCAAGAGGAAGAAGTTTGTTTACAGAAGACAGGTTAACACCACGCGTGATCCAGGGTGTTTTACAGGATGGTTTACAGAATACGGCAAATCCAACAGTAAACAATATCAGCATTACTCCGTATTACAACCAGAACTATTACACAACCATGCCTGAAGAGGAATATATCCAGAAAGATGTGAACTGGTTCAGATTGCGTGACCTTACTATGAGTTATAATTTTGGAAAACTGAGAAGTATCAACTTCATCAGAACCCTTGGTGCTTTTGTAACAATCAATGACCTGGTTCTGATTACGAATTATAGCGGCGCTGATCCTGCAGTGAGTGGCGTGGGTGCTGGCAGCCGTGGCGTGGGTGCATTTGGATTTGATTTTGGAAATGTGGGAACACCTGTTAGTGTGAACATCGGTATCAGAGCTAATTTTTAATTTTTTAAAGAAGTTTCAATGAAAAAAATATTAATTAAAGCTGGAATAGTTTTCCTGGTTTGTTTTACCGGAAGTTCCTGCTCAAAGAAAATTGATGATGCCTACCTGAATCCAAATGCGGATGTAAGGGTGGAACCAGAAAAATTGTTGCCGCAGATCATTTCAGCAATGGCTGGAAATTATGCCGGCCATGGTACTTCCTGGGACACCAGGTATGTAGGTGCTTATATTCAGAATTTTTCTTTTTACCTGACCAACTCCAACTTCGACAGGATGGGCTATACCAACAATGTTGCGGATGTGGCCCAATCAACATGGAGAATGCACTATTTTGATATCGGTCAGAATAACCAGCGCATGATGCAGTGGGCGGCAGAAGACGAAAAATGGGAGTATGTTGGCGCAGGCAAAGCCATTGAAGCATGGAGTTGGCTGATACTTACAGATTATTATGATAATGTAATTCTTAAAGAAGCTTTCAATACAAGCAAGATCACTTTTAGCTACGACAAGCAGCCGGAAGTATATGAGCATGTAAAGAAACTTTGCCGCGAAGCACTGGATAATTTTAATAAAGTTTCCGGGGGCACTTCTGCTTCACTTGCACAGGGAGATGCTTATTTCTTAAATGGCGACATTAACAAATGGAAAAAGTTTACCAACGGAATATTGGCCCGTGTACACAATCGCTATTCAAACAAATCAACGTATAATGCTGATTCAGTCATTCATTTTGCAAACCTGGCAATTATGGACAATGCTGATAACGCCATGGTGAAATTTGAAGCGACCAACCTAAGTGCCACCAATAATTTCTTTGGTCCGCTGAGGAATAACCTGAATGCGACCGGTGTTACCAGCCCTACCGCTGTCAGGCAGGGGGAGTACATCGTAAACCTGCTGAAAGGTTCCAACTCTGCATTCTTTGATGTGCAGGACCCAAGAGCAGCCTATATGTTGCGATTAAATACCAATGGAACTTTCGTTGGTGTTCCTCCAGTTCGGGGACAGGCTGTACTACCGGTTGCTGACCGCCCTGAAAATTTTCATGGGGTTTCCCAGAATCCTTCAGCTTCTAATCTTACAGGTGGAGGCGTAGGAATCAACCCAAGGTATGTATTCAGAAATAATGCACCCTTCCCTATTATGACTGCAGCTGAAATGCATTTTTTAAAAGCAGAAGCCGCATTTAAGAAAAATGATAAAGGAACTGCCCTCACTGCATACAGGGAAGGCATCAGGCAGAATTTCAATATGCTGATGAGCCCTGAATGGAATGTCAATATTCCTGCAGGTATGGAAATTACCCCTGCCATCAGGGATGCGTTTCTTACTGATCCGGATGTGGTTCCTGCTTCCGCAAATAACCTCAAACTTTCCATGATCATGCTTCAGAAATATATTTCCTTATTTGTTTATGGAGCACTTGAAACCTGGGTGGATATGCGCCGCTACCATTATATAGACGCGGATCCTTCAGGTACAGGACAGGTATATGCCGACTTTATGCCTCCTACCGGTTCTGACTTGTTCCAGGATAATAATGGTGAATTGATCTACCGCTATTATCCAAGATTCAATTCTGAATATGTCTGGAACATTAAAGAATTACAAAGGATTGGAGCCACTGCCTTGAACTACCATGCCAATTCAGTGGAAAAGATCTGGTTTGCTTTACCATAAAAAAATATGATGATGAATATTATAACAAGAATTTCTTTAATCTGCTTTTCAGTCCTGCTTTTTGCAGGCTGCAAAAAAGAGTTACAACTGCTTGCTCCGACAACAACAGTTAGCTCCGACCAGGCAAAGCTGAAGATCAATTACAATTCAGCATATACTGTTAGCAATCCTGTTCAGTTAAAACTGAATAACAACAGGGTGAGTAATTTAATTACCAGCCGCACTCCTTTTCCCGGGGGTGGCTTTAACACAGGTGGCGGAAGTGGTGGCGATTACCTGGCAGTTAGACCTGGATTGACTTCTATGTTGGTATCAATTCCAAAATTCAATACCACAGTTGATTCTGTGGTGCTTTATTCAACCAACTTAACACTGGAAGCCAATAAAACCTATACGGCGCATATCACGGATACAGGTGCCAATACAAAAGTGGTTTTGTTAGAAGATAACCTTACCAATCATGATACCATGTCAAGGTATAAGTTTGTGAACCTGATGCCCAATGTTCCGTTTATTGATCTTTATTTTGGAACACAGCTGGTAGCTGCAAACATCCCTTATCTTGGTGCAAGCAATACGTTTGATCTTCCACTGACGAACCCTCAGCCTGCATGGGCAATAAGAGAGGCCGGTGCAGCTCCAACCAGTACTGCTCTTGCTACTTATGCAAGTGGTAACACTAATTTAAGAGGTAGGGTGTATACTGCTTTTGCAGTAGGTTATAAAGGACAAACTACTGTACAGCGCAAACCTTATATTTCCTTTCTGCTCAACAGGTAATCGGTTGTTTTATAAATTATAAAGGCTGTGCAAATGCACAGCCTTTTTTTATTCTTTAGCGCTTCTTAATGAAAGAAAATATAGGCTATTACAATAGCCGCGATCACACCGGCCAGCTCGGCCAGCAAAGCCGCAGGTAAAGCATGCCTGGTTCTTTTAATGGCTACGCTTCCAAAATAAACGGCCAGTACATAAAAAGTGGTTTCTGTTGATCCCTGGATTACACTGGCCACCCTTGATGGAAAACTATCAGCGCCAGTAGTATTCATGATATCGATCAATAAACCACGCGCACCGCTTCCGCTCAATGGTTTCATTAATGCAACCGGCAGCGCAGGAACAAAATCTGTATTCATTCCCAGCATTCCAAAAAAAGAAGCCACACCTCCCAGCACCATGTCAAATAATCCAGAAGCCCGGAAAACTGCAATAGCCACAAGTATGGCCACGAGGTAAGGAATGATTTTTACAGCAACTTCAAATCCTTCTTTTGCCCCGTCAATAAACGCTTCAAATACATTGATTTTACGGATCAATGCCAGGGTAATGAATGCTACCACCAGTCCGAATAAGATCACATTACTCATGATCCTGGTAATGACAGCCACCTGGTCGGGCGGCAATTGTGAAAAGTAAAAAAGCAATCCAAAGATTACCAGCCCCACCGTACCTAAATACATAATGATGGTTTTCTGTAATAAATTAATGCGCTGGTAAAGCGCAGTTACGATCAAACCGGTTAGTGTGGAAAAGAAAGTTGCCAACAGAATAGGAATGAAAATATCGGAAGGATCGGCCGCACCTGCTTCTTTTCTGTAAGCCATGATACTGATCGGAAGCAGGGTCAGACTGGAAGCATTCAATACCAGAAACATGATCTGGGGGTTGGAGGCAGTTTCCTTATCGGGATTCACTTCCTGCAACTCTTTCATGGCCTTTAATCCCATTGGCGTAGCTGCATTATCCAGTCCAAGCATATTGGCTGAAAAATTCATGAGCATGGAGCCAAATGCGGGGTGGTCTTTGGGAACATCAGGAAAAATTTTGCTGAAAAATGGGCGAACCGCTCTTGAAAATATACCGATCATCCCTCCCCTTTCTCCTATTTTCATAATGCCCAGCCAAAAGGCCATGATCCCGATCAGTCCAAGCGAAATTTCAACCGCCGTTTTTGACATGTCGAAAATAGCAGTGGTAATATTATAAAAAATGTCTACATCGTTATACCCAATCAGCCTGACGAGCGCTGCAACAAATGCGAGAAGGAAAAATGAGACCCATACATAATTTAATGCCATAGAGAGTGATTAGAGTTTGAAGTTAATAGATTCATTTCAGAATCAGGAGTGGGGCTTATCTTTGCCGGCTTTTAGGGATAGAGAGAGGGTTTAGTTGTTGAGAAGGTTTAGTTGTTTAGAGAAGGTTTAGTTGTTTAGAAGGTTTAGTTGTTTAGAAGGTTTAGTTGTTTAGAAGGTTTAGTTGTTTAGAATATGCACAATGGTTTTCCGCTCAACACCTAAACACCTAAACACCTAAACACCTAAACACCTAAACACCTAAACACCTAAACGACTAAACACCTAAACACCTAAACCCTCCAAAAACATTCATTCAGTTAAAACAATCATATGGCATTGCAAGCAGGAATCGTGGGATTACCCAATGTTGGAAAATCAACTTTATTTAATGCTGTCAGCAATAATGCAAAAGCACAGGCAAGCAACTACCGCTTTTGTACCATCGACCCCAATGTCGGACTGGTGGATGTGCCGGATGAAAGATTAAATAAACTTGCGGAACTGGTTCAGCCAAACCGCATTGTTCCTACACAGATCGAGATCGTTGATATTGCGGGCCTGGTGCGCGGTGCAAGCAAGGGCGAAGGACTGGGTAATAAATTCCTGGGTAACATCCGCGAAGTGGATGCCATCATTCATGTAATCCGCTGTTTTGAAGATGAAAACATATTGCGTGAAGAAGGCGCCATCAACCCGGTAAGTGATAAAGAGATTATTGAAACAGAACTTCAGCTGAAAGACCTGGAAAGTGTAGAGAAGAAATTCTCACGCTCGGAAAAAATGGCCAAGACAGATCCCAAAGCCAAAGCCGAAGTTGAAATATTAAAACGTTGTTTGCAGCACCTGGAACAGGGAAAAAATATCCGGACGCTTGACCTTTCGAAAGAAGAAGCCCAGGCCATTGCAGATCTTTTCCTGCTTACTTCAAAACCTGTTCTTTATGTAGCCAATGTAGATGAACCCTCCATGCACACAGGAAATAAATTTTCCAATGCATTGATCGAAGCGGTTAAGGCTGAAGCAGCAAAGGTGATCGTGATGAACAACAATATTGAGGCGCAAATCTCTGAGATGGATCATGCCGAAGACCAGCAAATGTTCATGGAGGAATATGGAATGAAAGAACCAGCGCTAAACCGGCTGATCCAGTCGGCTTATGAATTGCTGAACCTCCAGACTTATTTTACAGCAGGCGTTCAGGAAGTAAGAGCATGGACCATCGGACAGGGATGGAAAGCCCCGCAGGCCGCCAGCGTAATTCATACTGATTTTGAAAAAGGTTTTATAAAGGCGGAAGTGATCAGCTATAATGATTTTGTAAACTATAAATCTGAAGCCGCCGCAAGAGATGCAGGACGATTGCGCATTGAAGGAAAAGAATACATGGTAAAGGATGGGGATGTGATGCATTTTAGGTTCAATGTGTGATGAGGTCGCGTACCTTGAACCTTGCAGCTATTAACCAGGATCAATGGGCAGGGAACATGTTAAAATAAAGCCCTGATCGCAGCCCTTCCTACATGTATGGTTCTGGTATCACCCGGCTTGCGGCCTTCATACTGCAGATTGAGCTCGAGGTTATTCATCAGACGCTTTGTAAGATCTACAGACCATAAGAAATTTTTTCCAGGCAATAGACCATTCAGCATAATATAACTTACCGTGGTGTTTGCAGGATGATCATAACGGATATTATTATACGTAAATCTGGTTACAATGGAACTGTTTTGCAGCACATTGTATTTTGATTCTACATTAACGGAATTGGAAACAGAAGTTTCGCCCCCGTATTTTGCATCATTATTCTTTGTTTCGATTTTATAACTGGTTTGTAACCTGAAAACGGTACCGCGAACGAAACTTATTTTTGGTTCCGCACTATAAATATCCAGTTCGTAATTACGGTTGTCAAAGCCAGGTGTATACAAACCATTAAGACCTTTTTTTGCATTCAGGTCGAAGGTGAGGGAACTGCTGATGTTATACCGCAGCCGCGTGATCCAGTCGGTTAACTTACGACTCTCATATCCATAGGTCAATAAAGCTTTTCCTGAGTTCTGCAGGTTACTGAAATCAATGCCCCACTTATTTGAAAAGCGGTTAAATGAAATGGTGTTAAGGAAAGAAGTATTCATGGTGAGCAAAGCAGTATCGGTAATAGCCAGCCTGAAAGGATCAAATTCAAAATCACCTTTTGAAATAGATTTCCTGTTGCGTTGCATGGAGGTTTGGAATGTGAATCTTGATAGAAGATCCTGAAATTTGCCCAGGCCACTTCCCTTCAATACCGCGCGGGGGTTTAAAGTAAAGCTGTAATTGAGTGTGATATAATTGGCTTTGGTGAACTGGTTGGTAGGAATAAAGATCCTGATGAATTTTGCCTGGTCCTGGAAGAGGGCGATCTCAAATTCATTCAATTGCTGAATGCCATCACCATTGTAATCGTTCCAGGTAAACTCACCCTGTCCCGCAGGCACTTCCAGGTAAGCAAAATCCCTGCGCTGCTCCTGCCCTGTTCCTAGTTCATACAAAACATTTCCGCCCAGCAATCCTTTCCATTCATTCACCAGGTATTCAGCCCTGCCTAGTATGGTATTGTCATTGCTTTGCTTTGAAAGTTGTGGTTCGATCACTTTTAAAATACGATAAGTACCATTGAATAAAAACTGGTGTTTTTCACTTTTTAATATTTCAGCCTGGAAATTATAATTATAACTTCTGTCGCCTTTTTTCAACTCCTGTTTTGTTGGATATTGATCTGCTCTTGTAAAAAAGGTAAATCCGAACCGGTTCTTTTTAGTTTCATCAGTTTTTACATAAGCTGAATAAGTGTCGAAAGAAAAGCTTTGAAAATTGAGTGAATCATTTTTATGATCCCTGATCTCATTGCGCTCCAGTGCATACCTGAAACCGATACGCATCATCGCCATTGTTTTTAATTGCTTGTTGATATCAACAACAGGCCTCAGGTATAAACCTTTGTCCAAACGATTATTGAATTTGGTTGCAAGAAACTGGTTATTAAAATTCCAGCCAGAAAGATTTCCCTTATGCTGCACCAGGTTCTGATAACCTGCATAATTATCAGACCGCTGGTAGGTCATGAACTGGTAGGACAAAGAATGGTTGTTTTTGTCTTTTAACTGTGTTGACAGCCGGAGTATATTTTCTGTAGCCTGGTTGAGCAAAATTGGCAGCCCCCATTCCCTACTGAATTCTACATACCGAAGCCTTTCCAGTGGCCTGTATTTTTTCTGCACATATTCATAATCCACATTGGATATCAGTTCCAGTTTTTTACTGCTGTTCACCGGTATTGTATTCAGGTATTGAATCCGGGTCGCCATTCCCCTGTCATCACCACCATCTTTTGAAGAAAATGTATTGACATCATAATTACTCAGGGCCACTTCAGCTTTTACAAGATTGTTTTTATTTACCTGGTATTCGGATCCCAGGGTAAGTAACTGTTGCTTTTTGGGAGTAACCAGGATCATTACGGGTTCATACTGACCTTGGGGAATTCCATTCACCGGTTCCACGTATTTAAAAACCCTTCCATTGGCGCCATTAAAATCAGGAATATAGTTACCCCTTCCTGGTCCGACATCTGAAAAGGAAAGCGCAAAGCGCGCCGCTGCGGGATCAACTGAATACCTGTAAAATGAATCTACCAAAGGCCCTGACGTGTACAATTTTTCATAAAGAATTTTGTTGGAAGAAAAACTGTCTTCGAATGCTGTGGGATAAAAAGCTTTTGAAATACTGTCACCCAGGTTGAAAAGAAATTGTTTCTGGCCTGCATCCAGCGTCTGGTTGATCTGCGAATTTTTTGCATCACTGTTATTGAATGCGCCAAATTTTAATTTGAGGTTATTGTTCACTGATAGTTCCTGGTAGAGATAAAGGTTGGCATTAAGGAAATTTCTTTCTGCATATTCAAATTCGATTTGGATGCGTGAATCTTTGGTGATCATCCTGCGCGGCATAAAACTTACTTCCGCCGTATTGTAATTAATAATGTAATCCTGGTCTTCGCCGCGTTGCAGCAGTTCACCATCTATAAACACTCTTTCTGTATTGGCGAGCACTATAAAAAAGAATTCATTATTGGCACCTGTAAGCCTGTATGGCCCCTGGTTGCCTTCCAGTCCCATAAATACATTCCTGGTGAATTTTCCTTTTGCTATTGATCCGCTGACCAGTGTGGTCGATTGCACCGAAGACGAAAGCGCTGTAGTGGTCTGAAAAGAAATTCCCTGCAGCCTTTTATAAAAATTTAAAAAATAAAGATTGTTCTGACGAATGTCGATATCACCAAGATTCAATTGCCAGTTCTTTTTTTTGAACTGAAGAAAGATCTGGTCAAATTCATTCAATTGCTGTGTTGTACCATCCGGCTGTATGGGAAGATTGTTATCCGTTAATGCCACTGCAATTTCAATGCTGTCTTTTAACATTCCATTCAACTGCAACTGCACGGATGAATTGACCACTGCATCCTGGTTGTTTCCAAACGACAACGACCTTCCGAAACTTCCGTTTGATTGAATATTGCCAAAGTCAAACAAGCCCTTGCTGCCTGCATCTTCATTTGTATTGAATACAAAGGGTGCCGCATAAAAATTGTTCATGACACTGTCGTAATTGATTCTTCGTGCTACTGCATTGAACCGGAAAGGAAATACCCGGTACGAAAGCGTAACCATTTCAACAGGAGGTTTGACAATCCAAATGAGTATTGCATTGATTGGATCAAGAATATACCGGCTGCTGTCCACGCCCTCTATTCTGAATGTTCCAGGTATGATGCTTAGGGAATCAAGGAAAAGGCTGTCCGGTAAAGAACTGATTGTTTTGATCCTGAGGTTTGACGCGGGATGCTCCTGCACGGGTTCCTGGGTTCTTCCGGCAAAAGAAAAAACAAACAGCGATCCCATGAGCAGTATAAGGCGCAGCAGCTTCAAACAATAGGTTTTTCAGGCATGGTAAAATTGCCAATTTTTAACGTGTAAAAGGAGGAATAATTGTAAAATGAGGGCTTCTATCATCAAAACACAATAAAAACTTCTTTTCAATGCCTTTTTTAAAGGAAAAGCCGGAACAATTCGTATCCGGCTTTTTAATTAACCTATGTGAGATTATCAGTAACCCATTAAAAATTATTTATCAGCAGACAAACCAGCGGTCAGGTAGTCTTTATGCATTCGTGAAATATTGGTGATGGAGATCTCTTTTGGACAAACAGCCTCGCACGCACCGGTAAATGTGCAACTCCCGAATTGTTCCTTGTCCATTTGTGCCACCATACTTAAAACGCGGTTCTTTCTTTCAGGCTGGCCCTGGGGTAAAAGGGCAAGATGGGCTATTTTGGCTGAAACATATAAAGAAGCAGAAGCGTTTTTACACGCTGCCACACAGGCGCCACAGGAAATGCAGGCCGCAGCAGCAAATGAAGCATCCGCTTTATCCTTTTCTACAGGAAGTGTATTACCATCAACAGCATTCCCTGTGTTGATCGATATAAACCCACCTGCCTGGATGATGCGGTCGAAAGCAGTACGATCTGTAACAAGATCCTTGATCACCGGGAAACCTTTCGCTCTCCAGGGTTCAACAACGATGGTATCCCCATCTTTAAATGCACGCATGTGCAACTGGCAGGTTGTGGTTGCATGCCATGGACCATGCGGACGGCCATTAATATGCATCGAACACATTCCACAAATACCTTCACGGCAATCATGGTCAAATGCGATCGGATCAATGCCTTCTCCAATCAGTCTTTCATTTAAAACATCGAACATTTCAAGGAACGACATCTCTGAGGAGATCTCTTTTACCTCAAAGGTTTCAAACCTTCCTTCAGTGTTCTGATTTGACTGGCGCCATACTTTCAGCGTCAGATTCATATTATAATGTTCCATAGTTCAATTTATCATCCGGAAGCACCCGCAAAATTTTTTTCAATTCCATCCAGCGGATTTTTCCAATTCATGTTGAAATCATTCATAGTATGGTTTAGCAAAACCATCAAACGAAATGTTTACTTATACACCCGTTGACTTGGTTTTACAACATCATACTCCAGCACTTCTTTCTCCAACTCCCAATTTACACCAGGCTTGAACGCCCAGTTGGATACATACATGAAATCTTCATCATGACGCAGCGCTTCTCCTTCCTCAGTTTGGTGTTCCTCGCGGAAATGACCACCGCAACTTTCTTCTCTTTGTAAAGCATCGATGCACATCAACTCGCCCAGTTCCATGAAATCTGCAACGCGGTTGGCTTTATCCAGTTCGGGGTTGAATTCATTAATCTTTCCGGGTACGCGGATATCACTCCAGAAAATTGCTCTTAATTCCCTGATTTCCTGGATCGCTTCCCTGAGACCCTGGGCATTGCGCTCCATACCACATTTGTCCCACATGATTTTACCCAGGCGTTTGTGCAAACTTTCCACGGTTTGCGAACCCTGGATGCTCATTAATTTATTGATCCTGTCGCTCACTTCTTTTTCAGCTTCAACAAATGCAGGATGATCTGTTGAAATGGGCTTCACACTAATTTCATCAGACAGGTAATTTCCAATGGTGTAGGGGATCACAAAATAACCATCAGCAAGTCCCTGCATTAATGCAGAAGCACCCAGCCTGTTAGCACCATGATCAGAAAAATTACATTCACCAAGTGCATACAAACCAGGAATGGAGGTCATCAATTCATAATCCACCCACAACCCTCCCATGGTATAATGCACGGCAGGGTAAATGCGCATCGGGATCTCGTATGGATTTTCACCGGTGATCTTTTCATACATGTCGAAAAGATTACCGTATTTTTCTTTTACTACTTCTCTTCCCAACGCAGTTATTTTTTCTGTATCCGCATCGGGTATACTTCTTTTACTTGCTTCGATCAATCCATAGCGGTGTATCGCGGCAGTGTAATCCAGGTAAACGGCCTGCTTTGATGTGCCGACACCATAACCTGCATCGCATCTTTCTTTTGCTGCTCTTGATGCTACATCACGGGGCACGAGGTTTCCAAATGCAGGATACCTGCGTTCCAGGTAATAATCTCTTTCTTCTTCGGGGATCTCAGATGGTTTCCTGTTATCGCTTTTAGCTTTGGGCACCCAGATCCTTCCGTCATTGCGCAAGGATTCAGACATCAATGTTAGTTTGGACTGATGATCGCCTGAAACAGGAATACAGGTTGGATGAATTTGTGTAAAACATGGATTGCCAAATAAGGCACCTTTACGGTGGGCTTTCCAGATAGCAGTTGTATTGCTTCCCATTGCATTTGTGCTCAGGTAAAACACATTACCATAACCACCGCTGCATAAAAGTACAGCATGAGCAAAATGTCTTTCCAGTTCTCCGGTTACCAGGTTACGTGCAATGATCCCGCGGGCCTTGCCATCGACCATTACGATCTCCAGCATTTCATGTCTGGAATATTGTTTTACGGTTCCCAGTGCGATCTGCCTTTCCTGCGACTGGTAAGCACCGATCAGTAATTGTTGCCCTGTTTGTCCGGCTGCATAAAATGTTCTTTGCACCTGGGTTCCTCCAAAGGAACGGTTACTGAGCAAACCACCGTACTCCCGTGCAAAAGGAACGCCCTGTGCCACGCACTGGTCAATGATGTTGGTGCTCACTTCTGCAAGCCTGTGCACATTTGCTTCGCGGGAGCGGTAGTCGCCGCCTTTAATGGTATCGTAAAATAAACGGTAAACAGAATCACCGTCGTTTTGATAATTCTTTGCTGCGTTGATGCCACCCTGGGCTGCGATGGAATGCGCACGGCGGGGCGAATCCTGGAAGCAAAATGCTTTTACTTTATAACCCAGTTCACCAAGTGTGGCGGCGGCGGATGCGCCGGCCAGGCCCGTACCCACCACAATGATCTCCAGTTTTCTTTTGTTTGCCGGATTCACCAGTTTTACATGCCCTTTATAATCTGTCCATTTTTTTTCAAGGGACCCGGGGGGAATTTTTGCATCAAGCATAAAACAAATTTCTGATTTAGGTATTGCTGATGCTGATCTGCAAATAATGCATGTCGGCACCAGTAATATTTGTTATCATCTTAGCGCTTCGGCCAACGCTTTTTAAGTCAGCCTCCGCAGGAATTTTTGGTCAAAGATCAATAAGGCGTTACCCAGTTAAAATACATGCTCACGGGCATCAATGCAAACAACAGGCAAATCAGGATGGTAAAACTATAACCCATGCTTTGCAGCATGGATAAATATTTTTTATTGTGAACACCCATCGTTCTGAATGCACTGTGAAAGCCATGAAATAAATGAAAGGCCAGTGAGATCACACCTGCCAGGTAAAGAATAACGATCAGGGGTTCCTGGAACACATCATACATTCTTAAAAAAAGATTGTGTGTTTCGGTAAAACCATAAGTAGCCGGCTCCAGGTCGTGGGTGATCCTTGATGGCACCCAGAAATGGGCAACGTGCATGATGAGGAATAAAAGGATCAGTGTGCCCAGTAAGGCCATGCTCCTGCTGTACCACTTGCTGCCCCTGTTCCCAAGAGATTTTGCATAATCGCTTCCTCTGCGTTTTCTGTTCTGCAGTTCTACCATATAACCCTGGATAATATGCAGAATGATTCCGGCAAAAAGTCCGATCTCCATGATCCGGATCACCAGCGATGCACCCATGAAGTGGGCAGCCCTGTTAAACATGGAACCATTATCAGCAGGGTCAAATATCGAAAGATCATAAAATATGGTAGCGTTTAAACTAACGTGAACGGTCAGGAAAGAGATCAGAAATAAACCCGTCAGCGCCATCACTATTTTCCTACCAACAGCGGATGTAAAGAATTGTGACCATTTCATAATCAATCAGAAAGGGGTTGAAAAATTTAGCGCAAAGGTAAGCCCCGATAGCAATATTCATACAATATTTTAGCTTCGCTTACAGGGGCAACCGTCGATTGAGTTCTTCATCTATTTTTTTGAACAAATGGAAGGGCTTATAGGTTCGCCAGTTGGAGAGCTCCATCAGTTCAACATAATAATTCAACCGGGCTTTTTTAAAATCATACTGGGTAGGTTCCGGCATGTTGATGCAAACCACCCAGCCATTATCATCAGATACTTCTTCATACCATTCCTCGTAATAATCCCTGTCGCCGCTATGGAAGTTCAGTACATTTTCTGCGATCAGGATAAATTTATTGATGCCTTCAAATTCAAGTTTATCAATCACATCCCGTTTTAGGGTCATGATGTCATCTTCTATGGCGTCATTCCATTCACCAATTAATTCGATCACTGCATACCGTTCGTCGTAATCGGCCTGCAAAACTTTTAAATAGAGCGTGCGGCTGCCAAATTCATCCCACTGCGGATGGATGTAATAATTGTAAACAGTCTGGGTGAATTCAAACTCCGAGTATTCCCGCTGGTAAAACGGAGAACGTTCATCTTCCTCACTGACATAAATATGTCTCCAGTTATAAAAAGGTTCTATATCGTGCACTTATTCCCTGAGTTTAAAATTATTGACAGCCTTTTTCACACTGCCATGTTGCATGAGCATTTCTTTGGCAGCTTCATAATCGGCCAGATCCAGTTTATCCATTATCATTTTCGTGCCACGGTCGATCAGCTTTTCATTGGTGAGCTGCATGTTCACCATTTTATTGTCTTCCACCCTTCCTAATAGAATCATCACTGTAGTCGAGATCATATTGAGGATGAGTTTTTGGGAAGTGCCGCTTTTCATGCGGGTGCTGCCGGTAACAAATTCGGGGCCCACTTCCACTTCAATTGGAAAGTCGGCTACATCAGTCAAAGGCGATCCCGGGTTATTTGTTATACAACCGGTTGTGATGCCGCGTTTCTGGCATTCCTTTAAGGCACCGATCACATAGGGAGTTGTTCCACTTGCTGCGATGCCTACCACCACGTCTTTCGTGGTCACATCAAAATTTTTCAGGTCGTTCCATCCCTGGGCGGGATCATCCTCAGCGTTTTCAATGGCCTTTGTAATGGCATCATCACCACCTGCTATAACAGCAATGACGAGTCCATAAGGAACACCAAAAGTGGGAGGACATTCACTTGCATCCACAACTGCCAGCCGGCCGGAAGTACCAGCGCCAATATAAAAAATGCGGCCACCTGCCAGCATTTTGTCTGCAACAGCCACGATCAGTCTTTTGATCTGTGGGTTGGCCCGCTCCACTGCATCAGGAACCGTTTTATCTTCTTTGTTGATATTTGAAAGAATCTCACTGATCGTCATTTTTTCCAAATGCCTGTATTTGCTGGGCTGCTCCGTTATTTTCTCGAATTTATTCACCTCGTTGATTTAATGTGGAATTTATTTGATGGATTGATGTTCTGATAATCAAAAATATTGAGTCATTTTACGTACCATGGAAATGCACCAATCCCTGCATAGGATTTTTTAAGATCACCCCTGGCTCAAATTCGTATGAATCGCATAACCCAAGGATCACATCCTTAAATCCAGCTGACACACTGCCCACAAAACTTACAGGGTATTTCCACACTTCACTGTATTTGCAAAGATGCTGGAAGAAAAAATCATTCAGCCCGTCTTCAATAATATTTTCTATCATGAAATGGCCCCGGTTCTCAGCGAGGAACATGGCGTATGAGGCCAGGTAACGGTTAGGCAATGGCTTTTTGTACACCTGGTCCAGTATTTCCGCTGGGGTTACCGCAAATTTCGCGAGGAACCGCGCCCTCAGATCTTCATCAAAAGTGTCATACATAAAATACTGGATCACCTTTTTACCAAGGTAGGCCCCACTGCCTTCATCTCCCAGTACATAACCAATTCCCGGACTGTTTTTTACAATGGTCTTTCCATTATAGTAACAGCTGTTGGAACCTGTTCCAAGTATGCAGGCAATTCCTTTTTCATGTCCACATACTGCTCTTGCTGCTGCCATCAGGTCTGTGTTCACCTGGGTCTTTGCCTCCGGAAAAACTTTCTTCAAAGCAAGCTTCACTATTCTGGCATTGTCCGGATTGGCACAGCCCGTACCGTAATAATGAATTTCATCAACTGGAACCTTTAATTTCTTTACCAGTTCTTTTTCCAACAGTGCTGTTATTTGTGCCGTACTTAGAAAATAAGGGCTGATCCCCTGAGTAAAAATTGTCTTTTTCCTGCCATTATTCAATAGACACCATTCTGCTTTTGTTGCCCCGCTGTCCGCTATTAATCTTACTGCCATGATATAAAGTATTGTTGAAATCTTTTTTGATTCGGCATCATTCTGTCAAAACTGCTATTTTGCAACAATTTACAAAGTAAAGGATACGATGAGGAATAAAAAATTACAGGTATGGCTTCCGTTGATCCTGTCTGTCGTTATGGTCGCGGGGATGTTCTTTGGTTTCAAGCTGCACCAGCAAACAGGCAGCAGGGATGGTTTTTTTAAACAGAATCGTAAGTCGGCCCTACAGGAGGCGCTTGACCTGATCCGCGACCGCTATGTAGATGTTGTAAAAATGGATTCTTTGCAAAACGATGCAATGAATGATGTGATGAGCCATTTAGATCCGCACTCGGTATTTATCCCGGCTTCCAACCTTGATGAAATGAATGAAGATCTTGCCGGGAACTTTGAAGGCATTGGTGTAGAGTTCAACATTTTTGAAGATACAGTGCATGTGATCTATGTAGTTCCTAATGGGCCGGGCGATAAGGCAGGTTTAAAGATCGGGGATCGCATCATTAAGGTAGATACCACTTCAATTGTAAGTAAAATACTGCCCAGCGCTGAGATCAGGAGAATGATCCGCGGAAAAGGCGGCACAAAGGTTTCCTTAAGTGTGGCAAGAGGAAATGAGGTAATTGTTTACAACATAGCACGTGGCAGAATACCATTGCCCTCCCTGGATGCATCCTATATGATTGAACCGGGTATGGGTTTTATCAAACTCAATAAGTTTTCTGAAACAACGTATGCTGAATTTATGCGTGCCATGGAGGAACTTCTTGCAAAAGGCATGAACAGGCTGATTCTGGACCTTCGTGGCAACGGAGGCGGTTTCATTACCCAGGCAGTGAATATTGCGGATGAATTTTTAGACGGTGAAAAACTGATCGTATATACCCAGGGAACCAATATTAAACGACAGGATTATAAAGCACAGAAAGAGGGTATTTTTGAAAAAGGCAAACTGGTGATCCTTGTGGATGAATTAACAGCTAGCGCCAGTGAGATCGTGGCAGGTGCCATCCAGGACTGGGACCGTGGAACCATTGTGGGGCGGCGTTCTTTTGGTAAAGGCCTTGTGCAGGAACAATACCAGCTGAGCGACGGATCGGCAGTAAGACTTACTGTAGCACGTTATTTTACCCCTTCCAACAGAAGCATCCAGCGGCCTTATGACCAGGGAAAAAAGATCTATATGGAGGATCTGAACAACAGGTATGAACATGGAGAATTGCTGACCGCAGATTCCATTCATTTCAAGAATGATCAATCGTTTAAAACCAGTGGTGGCAGGACTGTTTATGGTGGCGGTGGCATTATGCCTGATCTTTTTGTTCCCATAGACACCAGTTTATTTACTAAAAGTGTTACCCGATTATACCTCGATGGGCGGTTCAACAATTTCATTTACAAGTATTATATCAACCATCCCGAAAAGTTCAACCAGTTCAGATCTCCTTCCGAACTCGCCGGAAAATACCAGGATATGTCGGAATCCTGGAACCAGTTGGTGGTTTATGCCTTAAAGGACAGCATTTACCTGAACCGGATCCCCGAAAGTGATAAAAAAAGCATCCAGGAAAGAATGAAGGCCTATATGGCAAGGCTTAAGTGGCGTATGCAGGGTTATTATGAAGTGTATAATCAGTACGACCCTGTTGTTATAAAAGCCAGAGAGGTGCTTTCAAAATAAAAGGCCCGAAGACCTTGTATTATACATCTATATTTTTCTGGTTTAGCCATTCCTTTTTTTCCACCGCGTATGAAGCGATCAGCCCTATGCCGCCGCCAATAGCAATTAGTGCAAAATAAATGGGTTCACTGTCATGCCTGCGGGAAATACTGTGGTCAATGATGTAGGCGATCAGAAGACCTAAGCCAGCGCCCAGGAATAACAATCCAGTTTTTAAACTGCGGTAAGGGGCCGGACGGTTCGCATGTTCTCTGGGGTTCATGTTTTTTTCGATCATGGCCAGGTTCTCTTTTGCTTTGAGATAGCTGATACCGAAGATCATAGCAAAGGCGCCAAGAGAGATCATGATCGGAATTAAAAAAGGTGACATAGTTTTTGTTTTATTGCCCGACTTGCAGGCAGTTATAAATTTAGTTTTTATTTTCTTCCCGTGGGATTCAGCATATCTGACGAGGCCTGTTTCGGGCAGGTTACAGGAGAAGGGGAAAAATAAGTTGTTAGCTTTTAGAGGAAAGCCTGTCCTAAACAACTAAACGCCTAAACAACTTCCCTTTATCCAAAAATCTCAATCTCCTATATCTTATTATAACTTCGCATGTAACCTACCAAAACAATAATGGGTCTAATGCTTTATAATGCACACCGAAACTGCTGATATTGATGTAATCAGCCAGGTTTTGCAGGGCGATCATAACGCCTATGCAATACTGGTAAACCGTTACCAGAATTTTGTATTTACCATTGTGTCAAGATATATAAAGTCAAGAGAAGATGCGGAAGAAGTAGCGCAGGATGTATTTGTTAAAGCTTACCGTTCCCTGGCCAATTTTAAAGGCGCTTCCAAATTCAGCACCTGGTTATATACGGTAACAACTACAACATGCATCACATTTTTAAGGAAGAAGAAACTGGATATACACTCTCTTGATAATGAAAAAGTATTTGAAGTGGCAGCCCAGCAAGATGGCGGAATGAGTGCAAACCAGGTAGAACAAAAAAACAGAGTGCAAATGGTAAACGAATCTATACGCATGCTGAATCCGGATGATGCCCAGGTGATTACACTGTTTTACAAGGGGGAACAAACACTCGATGAAATAGCTGCCATTTTAGGTAAAGAAACGAATACAGTAAAAGTGCAATTGCACAGGGCAAGAGCCAGGCTTAAAGAAAAAATGCAAAAGCATTTTGCACATGAAATAAGAGACATTTAGAATTAAATAAACCTATTGTTATGAAAGAGGCGGAAAACTTCCGGTTTGAGCAGGATGAAATGGAAATGAGGTTGTGGGATTATATTGATGGAATTGCAGCAGGCGAACAAAGGAAACTCATTGAGGATTTGTTGAGCAGTAACCAGGAATGGAAATTAAAATATGAAGCGTTACTTGCAGTACACCAATCTCTGAACCTGGTTGAACTGGAACAACCTTCGTTGCGCTTTACCAGGAATGTAATGGAAGAAATAGCCAAACTCCAGATCGCACCGGCGGCAAAAAACTATATTAACAGCAGGATTATTTACGGTATTGCAGGGTTTTTTATTACAATTATTCTTTCTTTCCTTGTTTACGCCATTTCCCAGATCAAATGGAATGCAGCGAACCAAAATGATTCAGTGCTGGGAATTGATTTTACAAGCGTAGATTATTCAGGTATTTTTAATAACACTTTTGTCAATGCATTTATGATGGCAAATGTGCTTTTAGGCCTCATGCTTTTCGACCGTTACCTCGATAATAAAAAGAAAGAGATGAGGAAAAATTTGGGATAAGATGCCAGGTATTCAGGTCTTTACAGCACTTTATTTAACGCTTCAAGAATATCTTTTACCCAGGGCCGTTTTTTATAATCGGCTTCAAAAAAACGGTAACTCACTGTTCCGTCTTTATTAATAATATACACCGCAGGAACAGGTAATGCCGCTTCCTTCTGGCTGTTTTGTTTTACCAGATCAATACCCGCATTTTTATAACGCGCCACCGTTCTGTCATCCACCTTAAACGATACCCCATACTGAGTAGCGATCTTCATTCCTTCGTCGCTGATAATGCTGAAGGAAGCACCAGTTTTACCAACCGTAGAATCAATGCCGGTTTTATTTTCAGGAGTGATCGCTATCAGCGTTGCCCCTTTACCAAGTATATAATCAAGAGAATCCTGGAACCTGCTTAATTCCCTGTTGCAAAATGGACACCAGCTACCACGGTAAAACATCAAAACAACCGGCCCTTTCCTGCGCAGGTCTTTTAAGCTGATCTCATTACCTGATTGATCTTTTGCTTTAAAATCAGCTGCTTTGGAATTTATAAATAAACCTTCGGGTTTATCCTGGGCACTAGTTACCGAAAAGGTGATGAATGCAGCCAAAAGAAACAGGATCTTCTTCATAATTAAAATTGAGCCTTAAAATTAGGTTCAATTCAATTGATAACACCCTAAACAGGTGCTATTAACTTTTAATTGGTGAATGGCCCTTATTTTTTGATCATCACATAACCGCAGCCAGCAACAAATCAAATCCTGGCAGGTATCCTGGATGAATGAGCGCACTGGCCTTCCACAATGGCCAGCCAGTGTGTTTAAGGTGATACCCAAGGCGAAAGTCATAAAAATATTGGATGCGTTAAGAACCTGATCGTTTTAAACAAGAAAATTGTTAAAATCAAATTTTTAAAAAAAAGACCTCCTGAGAGGTCTCGAATCACATTCAAATTGCTCATTAATTTAAACTGCGGAAATCTACAGGTACCAGCTTACTCACTCCTGGTTCCTGCATGGTAACACCATAAATCACATCCACAGCACTCATAGTTGTTTTGTTATGCGTAACAATAATAAACTGGGAATTATTTGAAAATTCCCTGATCATATTGGTAAACTTTCCAACATTGGCATCATCAAGCGGCGCATCTACTTCATCGAGAATACAGAAAGGTGCAGGCTTGATCAGGTAAATGGCAAATAAAAGTGCGGTTGCCGTTAAGGTGCGTTCTCCACCACTCAGCTGGCTGATGCTGGTCGGACGTTTGCCTTTTGGCTTGGCCATAATATCAATACTTGTTTCGGCAAGATTATCCGGGTTTTCCAGAATCAGGTCGCATTGGTCATCTTCAGTAAACAGAGTTTTAAAAACTTTGCGGAAATTTTCTCTTACCTGGTTGAAAGTATCGAGGAATTTCTGGTTGGCCGTTGTTTCAACTTCAGCAATTGTTTGCAGCAAACTTTGTTTGGCGTTAACCAGGTCATCTTTTTGTTCAACAATAAATTCATAGCGCTTTCTCATTTCTTCAAAAGCTTCAATGGCAGTTGGATTGACCTCACCCAAATTTTCAAGGCGCTTTTTCATCCTGTCTGCCTTTTCCTGGAGTTCCTCTACAGGTGTTTCAGAATTCCTGGGTTCATCCAGCACATCTTCAAGCTGAATCCTGAATTCAACATTCAGTCTTTCCTTCATTCCTGCAAGCTGCAGTTTAACATCGGAAAGTTTGTCCTTAATCTCAGAAAGCAAATGTTCTACCTGCTCCTTGCCTTTAACTTTATGACGCAGTTCACTTTCTTTAGCACTTAATTTACTGCGGATATTGTAATAAGTCTGGTCTGCCTCGTTCAGTATTTTTTCCTCTTCATCTTTTCGTTTCATCAGCTCAAACAAACCACCTTCGACCGATTTCAGTCCTGCTTCAGAACCTTCAATATTATCTGTGGTTTCCTTAAGTTGTATGGTATTAGTTTCTACCTGCTGTTTCAGATCATTCAATTGGTTGGTCTTGAACTGAAGTTCCTGCTTCAACGCGTTGATCTTGCTTTGTTCTCTTGTTACCTGCAGGTTCAGGTTATTGTACTGGGTATTGATCTCGTTGTATTCAACTTCTATATTCCGGAATGCTTCCTCTGCCTGTTGCACCTGGCTTGAATTGTCGGCCAGATTCACATTCAGTTCTTCCAGTTCCTTACGCACATTATCAACAGCAGCATGTGTCTGGTCAAGCTGTTCCTGAAGGTCTTCGATCCTGTTCTGTGCGCTGGATTGCGCATGAGTAAGATTTTCAAGCTTATTCTGTAAACCATATAACTGGTTGTTCAGTTGCTGAATTTCCTGCTCCGATTGCCTGATTATACTTTCTTTCAGGTCTGCATTGTAAGCAATTACTTCATTATGCCTTGACTGGATCTGGGCTGTAAGTTCATCAACAATTGATTTCTGTTCCAGGATCTGTTCATTCAGTTTTTCAAGGTTCTTGGCACGACCGATTTTTTTCCCTTCAAACAATCCTACACTTCCGCCGGTGAGGGTGAAATTTCCTTTCACATACTTACCATGCTTTTCAAGGATTACAAAACCATTGCTGTTTTCAAGCACCGATTCATCATCCGCAATAAATACATTGCCTAACAATTGCTCTGCAAGTTTGCTGTACTGTTCATCCACCTCGATCACATCAAGTGCCGGTGTTGTATTTGCAGGCCTGTGATCAGGGTTATGAACAACTGCATCACTTACTTTATCAAGTAAAAAGAAATTGGCCTTACCTTTTTTATTATTATCCAGCAGGTGAACGGCCTGCAATCCTTCTGCAAGATTATTTACAACATAATAATTCAGATAAGGTTCCAGCACATTTTCCACTGCAGCACGAAATTCTTCCTTAACGTAAATGATGTCGGACAAAATCGGTGCCTTATGGTTCCAGCCTTTGTTATTGTGCAGGAACTTGATGCTTTCCGGATAACCTTCCATTGAATCCACCAGGCTTTTCAGCAGGTCGTGCTCGTTGCGTTTAGAATCCAGTTTGCGATTTTCATTGGCAAGATTGCTCCTTAACCCTTCCAGTACAGATTGCGTTTGAAAGATCTGTTCTTTGGTTTTATTATGATGTTGCTGTAACTGTTCAAGGTCCGTCTGTTTTTGTTCAAGCAAATGCTGCTTTTCCTCTTTTTCTTTTTCCAGTTGATGTACCTGTTCCTGCCTTGTTGCCTTCTCTTCTTCCATCTGAAAAATGGTACGCTGAATATTCTGTATAGAAGTATCCGCTACGGCCACTTTTTTTTCTGCATCGAACTGGCTGCGCTGCACCAGTTGAAAAGCATTCCGCAACTGATTTACCTGCGTTCTGTTTTCATCCAGCACATTTCTTCTTTTATCAACCTGCGACCGCAGTTCTTCCAGTTGTCCTGAAAGCCCGTGCAAGGTCTGGTCTTCCTCCTGTATCTGTTGCTCCGTAAAATGAATACTTTCTTCAATTCCTTTGATCTGGCCTTCTGCTTTTCCGAGGAATTGGGAGAGATTGGTTTCTCTTTCCCTTAAATACTCCAGTCTTTGTGATGCCAGGTTTTTCTCGTTTTCCCTGGTACGAACAGTTTGAACCAGTTCATTAAACCCCTGCTGGAGATCGTGCAGTTGCTTTTCCTTTTCAATAAAGGCTACTCGCTCTTGTTCAAGCACTGCTTCCTCAGTTCCAATTTCGGCTTCAAGGGCGATCTTCTTATCAGTTTGTGATTCCTGTTGTTCGTTGAGCGTTTTGTAGGTAATATTGAATCCTTCAAGTGCAGCTTTGGCAAGTTCTATGGAAACTTCGCGGTAGTCTTTTTTGATCTCAAAATATTTCTGCGCTTTTTTTGCCTGGTTCTCTAAAGTTTTTAACTGGTTATTGATCTCGAAAAGCAAATCTTCTATACGGGCCAGGTCCTGCTCAGTAGCATCCAGTTTTAGTTTTGCCTCTTTTTTTCTTGTTTTATAAATGCTGATCCCTGCTGCCTGTTCCAGCATCCGGCGGCGGCTATTTTCTTTGTCTTTAATCAGGTCATCCACCATACCCAGTTCAATAATAGCGTAGCTGTCGGTGGAAACGCCGGTATCAAGAAACAGGTTCTGAATATCTTTTAGTCTGCACTGAACATCATTCAGTCTGTATTCGCTTTCACCATTTTTATAAAATTTGCGGGTAATGGTGATGGTATTGAATTCGGTGGGCAGCAGATTCTTGGTGTTCTCAAAAGTCAGACTTACCTCGGCCAATCCGGAGGCACTCCTGGTTTTTGACCCGTTAAAAACAAGGCTTTCAAGGTTTTCAGACCTCAGGTGGCTAATTTTTTGTTCACCGATCACCCAGCGTATACTGTCAACAATATTGCTTTTACCGCAACCATTGGGACCAACAATTCCGGTAATATTCTCATCAAAGCTGACAAGGGTTTTGTCAGCAAAACTTTTGAAACCCTTGATTTCCAAAGATTTTAGTCGCACGCGCTCACGGTTTTAGTAGCGGCAAATATAATTGAATGGCAAGGATTTACTTTAAATCATAGCTGGTGAACGGTGGTTCTTATACCCATTTTTCTCACAGCAGGGAGTGTCGATCCCTATCTATTTGCAGGTGAAATGAGTCAACTCAAAGTTTTTTACTCATTTTTGCAGCTCAATTCAAACAAGCTTTATTATGAATATTATTGTTCCCGTAGATTTTTCTCAGATTTCTCTGAATGCTGCGCAATTTGCCGCAAAGATGATTGCTGGCCATTATGGAGCCACTCTTTACCTTTTTCATACTTATGAAAAGTCGAAAGATGCGCAAAAAGCAAGGGAGTCGATGGACGAGTTCAGGGATAAACTAAAAGAAGGCAGCATGGTGAAGACCGAAACCATACTGGAAGAAAATGACGATTTTATTGAATGTCTTGAAAGAAAAATCAGGCACATGGATGCTGAATTGCTGGTCATGGCCATTAATGAAAAAAACAAGTTTGAACAGGTCATCTCCAGCAGCAATTCGCTTAGGATGATTGAAAAAAATCTTTGCCCGGTGCTGGTAATTCCTTCGGAAGCAAAATACACAGAAATTAAAAACGTTGCGCTTGCATCTGATTTTAAGGATGTGAGAAACGCCATTCCGATCGTGCCGGTAAAAAGAGTGTTGTCGCTTTTCAAGCCCAGCCTGCACATCGTGAACATCAACAGCGAGATCTATGTTTCGCTGAACGAAGAATATCTTGAGCAAAGAAGACTGATGCAGGAAATGTTTGCTGAATTTAACCCGGAATTTTATTTCATCACTACCTACGATTTTCACCAGACTTTAAGGCAGTTCATTGATGATAAAAACATAGACCTGGTACTGACCTTCCCGAGGTCCCATTCATTTATTAATAATCTTATTAAAGGAAATAATACCAAAAAGCTGGTTATGGAAAGTTTGGTGCCTGTTCTTGCAGCTCATGAATAGTGAATGGGGAATGGTCAATAGTCAATGGTCAATACAAGCAAAAGCCTTTACACATGTAAAGGTTTTTTCATTTAAAGGGGATCACCTTCAAATTAACAGCGGTGATTTTGACTTCCACCCTTCATGACCTATTTTCGGGAGCCCTTAGGTTAAAGACCTGCTATATGAAGAATATCAAACTGATAGAAGTTGCCTCTGAGATCGGTGCCGGCACAAGAGGCGCCAGCCTTGGAATTGAAGCTATTAAGATCGCGGCATTGGATTTTATGAGTAATTTCTTTATCCATTTTCCTTCTGAAAAAGTTCCGGTAGAAAATAAAATACTTTACGAGCCCATTGAATCGCCCTATGCGAAACGGATCAAGGGAATTGTATCGATGAATGAGCGGGTGAGCAAAGCAGTTTCCGATTCGTTAAAATCAAATTTTTTTCCTGTAGTGATCAGTGGTGATCATTCCATTGCAGCAGCCACGATCGCAGGTATCAAAATGGCAAAACCTAAAGGCAAACTGGGAGTGATCTGGATAGATGCCCATGCCGATATGCATACACCTTATACCACACCTTCAGGTAATATGCATGGGATGCCACTGGCCGCTGCCATTAATGAAGACAATATTGAAAGTGCCGTGCATGAACTCGACTCCGAAACAGTGAAACAATGGAACTACCTGAAAAACCTTGGTAAGATCGCTCCTAAAGTACTGCCCGAGGACGTGGTATTTATTTCGCTGAGGGATTTTGAAAAAGAAGAAAAATTTCTGATCGATAAATATGGAATGAAGGTGATCTCCACCAAGGAAGTCAGAAGTAAAGGGCCCGAAAACATCGTTAGATCTGTATTGAGATACCTGAGTGACTGCACGGATATTTATATATCCTTTGATGTAGACAGCCTGGATTCATCGATAAGCAAAGGCACCGGCACACCGGTAAATAATGGGCTCAGGGAAAGAGAGGCAGAAGATCTGATCAGCAAATTTATGCAGAATAGGAAAGTCTGTTGTTTTGAGATCACCGAAGTTAATCCCACGCTGGATAAGGAAAACCTGATGGCAGAAATTGCCTTTAATATTTTACAGCGCAGCGTAAATGTGCTGATGATGAGTTAAATTTAGAACATGAAAACAGCTTTTTTATCTTTTATGCTGGCCGCATCTTTTATTGCTGCTGCCCAGGGTTATTCCGATTCTTTAAGAATGTTCAGGCATAATTATGTTACAACACATGAAGTAGTAAAAGGTGCCGACGCAGCCAATTTACAATTCTACGAGATCAATCCTTCATATAGCGTCGTTGCAAATTTTGAGAAAATAGAAAACAGCCCATGGTTCCAGATGAAGACTTCCGGAACATTACAAAAAATGTACAGGGTTTATGGAGTTGCAAAATTTAATCTGAATGGGCAGCAACTTTCCCTGAATATTTACCAGTCACAGGACCTGTTGAATACGAGTTATGCATCTTATTTGTTTTTACCTTTTACCGATGCTACCAATGGCAACGGTTCGTATATATCCGGGCGCTATATAGATCTTAAAATGGACGCGATTCAAAACGGAACCGTGAAGCTTGATTTTAATAGATCCTATAATCCTTATTGTGCCTATGTGGATGGCGTGTACAATTGTCCCATTCCTCCCAAAGAAAATCATCTGCCTGTTGCCATCACCGCTGGAGAAAGGAATTACGTAAAGGAATAATGAGCATAATATCCATCCGCTCATTTTACTTTTTATATTTTTCTAAAGTTTTTTTCAAACCTTCATCAAAACTGGTGGGCTCATAATCGAGTTCACGAATAGCTTTTGAAATATCAAAACCTGTTTTAAGTGGTCTTCTTGCAGGCTGGTCAAAATCAGATTCCTCCACTTCTGTTATCAGGCTTTGGTCAAGTTCAAGGAATGCGGCTGTTTCCATAGCCATTTGATAGGGTGTGCGCACATCTTTTCCTGAAACATGAAAAATGCCTTGTTTATTTTTTTTAATGATCTCGATAATAGCAGCCACCAGGTCTTCTACAAAAGTGGGCGTTCGCACCTGATCTCCAAATATCTTTAATGATTTCCCCTGTAATAAATGATCAGCAACCATTGTCAATAAATTTTGCCTGGCAAGTATTGGAATGCCATATACCAGTACTGTCCTGACTATCGACCATGGACCTTCATAATTCATTACCAGGTCTTCACTGATAATTTTTGTTTCGCCGTAATAATTCACAGCTGCCCTTTCATCGTCCTCTTTATAATTTCCACTTCTTCCGTCAAATACAAAATCGGTAGAAAGAAAAATGAATTTGCTATTGTAAAGAACAGCATATTTCAATAACAACTTTGTTCCTTCAACATTTATCAAATAAGCTTGTGATTTGTTGAGATGACAATCATCCGGTTTTGACATGGCGCCAGCATGAATAACGATGGCAGGTTCATGTTGTTTAAAAACGGATTTCACCTGCTCCTCTTTTGTAAAATCAAGGACCTCATAAATTATCGCTCCTCCTGTATGTGAGGTGATTCCTCTTCCTGAAGCAATAACGTGAAAACCAAGGCGGTGCAAATGATGTATAAGATAAGATCCAATGAAGCCGTTGGCACCGGTCACCAGAATTTTTTGCATCAGCAAATATATGCTCAGGGCGTTAAGGCTGCAAGCGACACGAGTTGCTCATAGGTTAATCCAACAATGGAATTTTTTGTATGACCCATGCGTTGCAGGTAATCAGCCGAAATAATAACCGAACGAAATTGAACGGTTGCCGGTGGTGCAATTGAAGCACCAGGTACATATTGGTGTTTGTTTGTCCTGTATTGATAACGCAATGCTCCTTCTTGCACTGTAAAATACCAGTACTGGTGAAAGGCAGGCTTGCCGGGCTGAGGATAAACAGCGTAAGGAAGCTTAGTCGGTTTGTCCAGCATGCGTTCGTCTTCCAGCGGAATATGCTTTGCAAAAACAATAATGGCGCCCTGGGCTATTACCTCATTGCTGATGATTGGAAATGATTTATGAAAAAAGGAAACCTTGTACTCATTACTGTCAATGGTAGTCCAACCGGAAATGGATTCCCAACCAGTATCTCCCACACCTGATTTTGCCTGCTGTTGTTGACTGGCCCTTGAATGACCGGCTTCAACAATATCTTTTGATTTTGAACAACTTAAAAGGATCACCAGGCTAAAGCCCATCCACAGTTTCATACGCTTCATAACACATGCTTTGTTCTAACAAAACTGAAACCATGCCATTTTTAATCAGTTTCTGCCACAAAAAAATCTCCCCGGTTCACAGGGAGATGTCAAAAATTTTTATTTTCTAAGATTTTATCGCAGATCTACCACTTCTACACCTGGAAATTTTGCTTTATCAAATGAAAAGAAAGCATCACTCACCGTAACATTCTGCTTTAGAGAATTGACAGTATAACTGTAACGTCCACCTGTTTTCTCAAGAAATTTTGCACTGTATAATGTTTTGGTGGCTTTATCTACCTGGATGTAAACTTTATGATAGGGACGATTCTTGTCGATGGGAGTTAATTCTATTTCCTGAATGGTTTTGGTTCCTATTTTTTTCTCACCATTCATTTTATAATAAAAATCCTTATCATAAAAATTGGTAAACATCTTCTGTGGGGTCATGGCAGATGATGAAGTATTCACATTATCAATGGTCACTTCATTAGAAGATTTATCAAAATTCCACGTAGACCTTCCATCAGAAAAAATTTCAAGTCCATCCAAAGAAACTTTGTACTTATTACCTTTCATGGTCACCATGCCTTTTTTAGTAGACAATGCCTTACCCTGTGCATTTTCCACAGTATAGGTGAAACTGGCCTGGGGCACTTTAAAGGTTTTGAATTTGGCACTTACTGCATCGAGCACTTTTTTGGCCGCAGGATCATTTTTGGTAGGGTTGGCGCCTTGTGCCTGAACAGAAGTCATTAAAGTAAAAAAGCCGATCAGAGTAAATAATGTTTTCATTCTTAATGATTTTAATTAAATCCGGGGTAAAATTAGCCCCTCCAGTCGCTATTTTGCAATAGACATACCGCATATTCTTAATAAAATGCTTCTTAACACTAGCTTAGTGTTTGCAGATACTCCAGCAAATCTGCATCGGTCTTGATCATCACCTCCCTTGCTTTGGACCCTAAATTGGGGCCTACAACACCCGCAGCCTCAAGCTGATCCATTAACCTTCCTGCACGGTTATAACCAAGTTTCATTCTTCTTTGAATGAGCGAAGTGGAGCCCATCTGGTTGGCAACAATGAGTTTGGCGGCATCCTCAAACAAAGGATCACGGTCTGCCGAATCAAAATCCCTTCCCTCCAGTTCTTTTTCATCTACATATTCGGGTAGCATAAAAGCCTGAGGGTAACCGCGCTGATCAGAAATAAAATCAACAATTTTTTCAACTTCAGGCGTATCTACAAAAGCGCACTGGAGCCTGGTGATCTCTCCATTATAAGAAATGAGCATATCCCCTTTACCAATTAGCTGCTCTGCTCCACCAGCATCTAAAATGGTCCTCGAATCAATTTTGGAGGATACTTTAAAGGCGATGCGGGCAGGGAAGTTGGCCTTAATGGTTCCGGTAATAATATTTACCGAAGGTCTTTGTGTAGCAATAATGAGGTGTATGCCTACGGCACGTGCCAGCTGCGCCAGCCTGGCAATGGGCATTTCCACTTCTTTACCTGCAGTCATGATCAGGTCCGCAAATTCATCCACAACCAGCACAATAAAGGGTAGATATTGGTGTCCCTTTTGCGGGTTTAGGCGGCGACTGGTAAATTTGTCGTTGTACTCTTTTATATTTCTTGCACCGGCTTCCTTCAACAGGTCGTAACGGTTATCCATTTCAATACAAAGCGCATTGAGGGTGTGTATCACTTTTTTTGTATCAGTGATGATGGCATCTTCTTCTCCGGGAAGCTTGGCAAGAAAATGCTTTTCGATATGCCTGTACACACTTAGTTCCACCTTCTTCGGATCAATAAGTACAAACTTCAACTGTGATGGATGTTTCTTATACAGCAGGGAAACAAGAATGGCATTCAGTCCAACAGATTTTCCCTGTCCAGTAGCGCCTGCCATCAGCAGGTGGGGCATGGATGCCAGGTCAACGATGAAATTCTCGTTATCGATCTTTTTACCGATCGCAATAGGCAGACTGAAATTATTATGCACAAATTTTTCCGAAGCAAGCAGGGTTTTCATGCTTACAACGGTCTTTTTATGGTTTGGAACTTCTATACCAATGGTACCCTTACCCGGAATGGGCGCAATGATCCTGATACCTAAAGCAGCAAGGCTAAGTGCGATATCATCCTCAAGGTTTTTGATCCTCGAAATGCGCACGCCAGCCGCAGGAACAATTTCATACAAGGTTACAGTTGGCCCCACTGTGGCGCTGATCTTTTGAATATGAATATCATAGTTCTTCAGCGTATTGATGATCTGGTTTTTGTTTGCTTCGAGTTCGGCAGGATCCTGCACAATTTTTTCACTGCCATGAGCCTCAAGCAGATCAACTTTCGGGTATTTATAATTCCGCAGGTCGAGCGTGGGTTCGTAAGGGGGAAGGTTGCTGTAATCTTTATGATCACCACCTTCCTCTTCGGCTTTTTCTGCAGGGGTTTTTATTTCAAGTTCAAAATTATCTTCAGTATCCGTAGTTGGTGTAGCAGCAGTTTCTTCAGCCGGATGCGGCACTGCATTACGGTGAAGCAGATCATCAACGATTTCCTTTTCTATTACAGGTTCATTAATAGTAAGTGCATCATCCGCTTCATCTGTATCAACTCTTTCATTGATCTCAAAAGGTGTGGCATCTTCCAGTCCTCCGGTGGGATTGATGATCAATCGGCCATCACCATTTAAAAGATTGCCTTTCCCTTCATTTGTTTTTCCTGTATACAAATCATTAACAGATGGGCCGGAAACCGAAGTATCAATTTCATCTTCTTCAGGAATTTCTTTATTGACATCTTCGCTGGCAGATGCAGCAGGAGAAAAATTAAACGAAGGATTGAATTGCCAGATGAGGTAGGAAATACCTACAACGAGTAGCAGTGCTGTGGTACCAATTACACCAATGAAATCAGTGAGCCAGTTGCTGATCATATCACCTACCCTGCCTCCAAATGGAAATCCTGAATTTGAAAAGATAAATCCAAAGGTTACAGAAACGATCAGCAAACCAATGGTTACATATTTCAAATTTCTCCATATTGAAAAAACTTTTCTGTTCACCAGGAGGTTGATCCCTACAACAAAAAAGAAGGTGCAGAATAACATTGATGCTACACCAAACCCACGGAAAATAAAAAAATGAGAAATGTAAGCACCCAGCCTGCCAAGGAGATTAGAAACCTTCAATTCATTTTCTACAAGAAACCCGGCATCATTGTGCAGCACTTTATCCTGGTCTTCTTTCCAGGTAAAGAAATAAGAAACAAAAGCAATAAAAAGAAAAACAGAAATGAGCAGGGAAATGGTTCCAATGATCTTCCATGTGCGTTCGTCGGAAGCCAGCTTCTGAAGGTCGACCTTCTCCTCCTTATCCTTCTTAAAAGAACCGGTAACCTTTGGAGCTGTAGTTTCCTTTTCAGGTTTTTCAGCTGCAGGTTTTTGCACATTGGATTTTTTCAGCTTGTTAGCCATGAAACAAAAATAGGATTATGATCTTTGAAATTCAGGCCAGCGGCCAGTTTGACTCAAAGTAAACATTATTTCCTGATAATTCCGAGGAGAAGCAGTATCCAGCCGATGATAAAGAACATGCCTCCAACGGGTGTAATCAATCTTACCAGCGTAGGTACCTGTTTATTCATCGCTTCCAGTGAAACCGCCAGGTAAAGTGATCCTGAGAAAAGTACGATTCCTGCAATGAAGAAAACACCTGCATAATGCACCAGGCTACTAAAATAACGTTCTGCAAAAAATCCGATCATCAGGAGTGCAAAAACATGGTACATCTGGTACTGAACACCTGTCTGGTAAGTGGCAACTGTTTGTGCTGAAACGATCTTTTTAAGTCCGTGTGCGCCAAAGGCACCCAATGCCACCCCTAATCCTCCAAGCACCGTTCCTATTACCAAAAATATTTTATACATATCTGCTCAGGAATGAAAGACCCTTTCTACCAGTTGGTCCATTTTAATATCATCTTCATTTAAAATGATATGCGCCTGCTGGTAAAATATCTTACGGTTAGAAAATTTTTTTACAATGTAGGATTTCAATTGGTCGTCTGGGATGGACGTGATCAGTGGTCTTTGATCCTTTTCTCTCGACAGCCTGCTGAATAAACAGTCAACCGAGCAATTGATCCAGACAACCGTTCCTTTAGATTTAAGATAATCTATGTTGTTATAAAAGCAGGGTGTTCCCCCTCCGGTGGCCATCACGAAGATCTCGTGACTTTCAGTCAACATGTACAGAACTTCTTTTTCAAGCAATCGAAAATATTCTTCGCCCTGTTCGTCAAAAATTTCAGCTATTGATTTCTCTTCCTTTTCCACGATCTTTTCATCAAGGTCAAAAAATGGAAAGGACAGCTTTTGACTCAGCGCTCTTCCCCAGTGTGTTTTACCACAACCCATAAAACCGATGAGGAAGATTTTCATGCGCAAACTGATTAAACTTATTTAAAAGCATTGTATCCGGTAACATCCATGCCCGTAATCAACAGGTGAATATCATGGGTGCCTTCATAGGTGATCACACTTTCCAGGTTCATCATGTGCCGCATGATGCTGTATTCACCAGTAATGCCCATTCCTCCAAGCATTTGCCTGGCATCACGTGCAATGTTGGTGGCAATTTCACAGGAGTTTCTTTTCGCCATCGAAACCTGTTGCGCCGTCGCCCTTCCTTCATTCATCAGCACACCTAAACGCCAGACCAGCAACTGGCCTTTTGTAATTTCAGTGATCATTTCAGCCAGCTTTTTTTGCTGTAGCTGAAATCCACCGATCGGCCTGTCGAACTGCACTCTTTCCTTGCTATACCTAAGCGCAGTATCATAACAATCCATTGCGGCACCCAGTGCACCCCAGGCAATACCATAACGTGCTTTGGTTAAACAGCCCAGCGGACCTTTTAATCCTTTGATTTCGGGGAAAATATTTTCTTTAGGAACTTTTACATTATCAAAAACCAGTTCTCCGGTGGAGCTGGCACGGAGGCTCCATTTGCCATGTGTTACAGGCGTGGAAAATCCTTCCATTCCTCTTTCTACCACAAGCCCGCGGATATCGCCTTTTTCATCACGGGCCCAGACAACAGCCACCTGTGAAAAAGGTGCGTTGGATATCCACATTTTACTTCCATTCAATATCACATGATCACCCGCATCTTTAATATTTGTGAGCATCCCTGCGGGATTGCTTCCATGATCGGGTTC
>MWYV01000065.1 GCA_002050435.1 Chitinophagales bacterium 33-2
TTGGCGAAGTAACGTCAGATAAATTACTGAGTTTTTACATTCATGGTACACTGGAGGCCCAGTTGCCCGCCGATGAACTGGTTTTGGGTGGTGGTGCACCGCAATACGACAGGGAATACAAAAGACCTGCTTATTTCGATGAGATAGAAAAATTCAATGCAGTTGATGTTCCGGTACCAGAGGATCTGAAGGGTTTGGCTAAAAACCTGGTACAACTTCCAACGATAGCTTCAAAAAGATGGATATATAATCAGTACGACAGTATGGTAGGCACTGTAAACGCATCTACAAACGCGCCTGCTGATGCTGCCGTTGTTTTGGTGCATGAAACCGGAAAGGCACTGGCGATTACGGTTGATGTTAACAGCAGGTATGTACATGCAGATCCCTATAAAGGCGCAATGATCGCCGTTGCCGAAGCTGCAAGAAATATAGTTTGTACAGGTGGTATTCCTTTGGGTGTAACCAATTGTTTAAATTTTGGAAATCCGTTTGACCCTGAAGTATATTACCAGTTTGTGCATGCGATAAAAGGGATGGGCGAAGCCTGTTTAAAATTCAATACGCCTGTAACGGGTGGAAATGTGAGCTTTTATAACCAGAATCCTGATGGCCCTGTTTTTCCAACACCAACGATTGGAATGGTAGGATTGATCAATGATCCTTCACGCAGCATGACGATGAGTTTTAAAAATGAAGGCGATCTTTTATTTATTCTTGGACCAGTGAACGATGACATCCATTGCTCTGAATATCTAAACAAATTAATGGGTGTTGCATATTCCCCGGCACCCTATTTTAATTTGGAGGAAGAATGGACGATACAGCAGAAATTGTCTGAATTAATTCGAAAAGGACTGGTAAATGCTGCACATGATATCAGCGAAGGCGGACTTTTTGTTGCCCTCTGCGAAAGTGGATTTTATAATGATCTGGGTTTTGCTGTGCACTCCATTCCGGGCATACGAAAAGATGCTTTTTTATTTGGCGAGGGACAAAGCCGGATATTGGTTACAGTTGCTCCTTCAAATGCGGAAGACTTTAAAAACACGGTAAAAGAGCTTCCTTTTTATGAAATAGGGAAGGTACAAAAAGACAGCATCACCATTGACGGAGCCAACTGGGGACCGATAGTTGATTGGAAGATTGCATATAATACTGCATTGGAAATTATGCTTGGCGGGCATATGGTTGCATAGGTTGCTTTTAGTAAATAAACTTTCATATTACCCTACCAAACCTCCAAACCCATCCTCTCGTATTTACAAAGGCTATCCAATCAGCATCCCTTGCTGGATAGCAAAATCGAACTGGTTAGTAATGATGTTCAGGCTTTTTCCACAACCTTGTTAAAACCTTTATAACCACCCCAAATTTTACTTAGGTTTGCATGACCTCCCGGAAGTTTTTGACCATTCCGCTGGTCATACGTGATACGGTAGCCGTTGATCGTGACCCGAACTAAAGATCCGGCCAATGCCCATCTCCAGGTTCATTCAGCAATAAACAAGAACAATTGAATTTATGGCCAAGTATATTTTTGTTACCGGTGGTGTAACTTCTTCATTAGGAAAAGGCATTATTGCCGCTTCATTAGCAAAACTGTTACAGGCAAGAGGTTTGCGTGTGACCATTCAAAAACTCGATCCATATATCAATGTGGATCCGGGAACTTTAAACCCTTACGAACACGGCGAATGTTTTGTAACAGAAGATGGTGCGGAAACCGATCTGGATCTTGGTCATTACGAAAGATTTCTCAACATCTTTACTTCCCAGGCAAATAATGTGACTACTGGTAAGATCTACCAGACCGTAATCAACAAAGAAAGAGAAGGCGCTTATCTTGGTAAAACCGTTCAGGTGATCCCTCATATCACCGATGAAATTAAAAGAAGGATGTTGTTGCTTGGCCAGCAAAATGAATTTGACATCATTATTTCTGAGATCGGGGGAACGGTTGGTGATATTGAATCTTTGCCTTACATAGAAGCCATCCGCCAGCTACAATGGGAATTGCCTGATGAAGACCTGCTGGTGGTTCACCTTACTTTGATACCTTATTTAAAAGCCGCCAGGGAATTGAAAACAAAACCAACGCAGCACTCCGTAAAAATGCTGAGTGAAAGCGGAGTGTTTCCCGACGTAATTGTTTGCAGAACAGAAGAGCCACTCAATCAGGAAATCAAAAGGAAGATTGCCCTTTTTTGTAACGTAAAAGCTGAAGCAGTAATTGAAGCACCCGATGCAAGTACCATATATGAAGTGCCTTTACTGATGATGAATGAAAAGCTTGATCTCATCGTATTGAAAAAATTGAACATTACTGAATTCAGCGAGCCTGATCTTTCACGCTGGAAAGAATTTCTTGATAAACTGAAATATCCTAAAGCCAGGATCAACATCGGGCTGATTGGAAAATATGTTGAACTGCAGGATGCTTACAAATCCATCCTCGAATCTTTTGTTCATGCGGGTGCAGTGAATGAATGCAAAGTGCAGGTAATCCCCATTCACTCTGAATTTATTACACCTGAAAATGTTTCTGATAAACTGAAAAACCTGGACGGCTTATTGGTTGCCCCGGGATTCGGCTACCGTGGTATTGAAGGAAAGATCACGGCTGTAAAATTTGCACGCGAATCTGGATTGCCTTTCTTTGGAATATGCCTTGGAATGCAAATGGCGGTGATCGAATATGGCCGTAATGTGCTGGGTATAACAAATGCCCAGTCAACAGAAACCGATCCTGAAACTTCCGAACCCGTTATCGACATGATGGAAGAACAAAAAAAGATCACGGCAAAAGGGGGTACCATGCGCCTGGGATCATACCCTTGCAATATCAAACCCGGGACAGTTGCTTTTAAAATTTATGGAAGCCCGGTGATCAACGAAAGACACAGGCACCGCTATGAATTCAATAACAGGTACCTGCAACAATTTGAATCCGGTGGCATGACCGCCAGCGGGCTAAACCCGGAAACAGGGCTCGTGGAGATCATGGAAATTGAAGCACACCCGTTTTTTGTTGGTTGCCAGTTTCACCCTGAATTAAAAAGTTCTGTTGAAAACCCTCATCCTTTATTTATACATTTTGTAGCTGCAGCAAAGGCCCATAATGAAAAAAAACAGGCAACGCCCAATCCTTTGTTGCAAAGTGAAATGACCTGATCGGGCTTCAGTTTCCTTCATGAATCTTGTAGCTTCTGCCTATCTTTGCGGCCTTTAAAAGCCCGGTAAGCAGAGGTTTATTGGCAAAAAAACCCCATCAGATGAATTTTGACCGCAATACTGTTATTGGTTTTCTTTTTCTTGCCGTGTTATTCATGGGCTATTTTTACTTCAACAGCCAGCAACAGCAGGCCCACCTGAAAGACAAATTACGCCAGGACTCAATTGCACAGGCCAGTCAGCCACCGGTTCATATTTCACCAAGTCAGGATAGTCTGAACCAGGATACTGTTTCGCAACTTTTACCGGGAGGAGAATTTCAGCAATTTGGCCGCGGAACCGAACAACTTACCACGGTTGAAAACAATCTGATGAAAATTGTTTTTTCCAACCGTGGTGGCCAGCCAAAATCTGTTGAATTAAAAAACTTTAAAGCGCCAGACAGCTCGAATGTTAAACTGGCTTCCAGTGATTTTGACCAGGTAAATTATACCATTGTTCCTGCTCCCAATACTACAGCACAGGTAAGCAGTTTATATTTCCAGGGTGGAGCACCCGTCAAAAATGCAGATGGTTCCACTACCATTTCCTACTCATTGCCTGCTGAAGGCAAGTCAATCGTTCACCAGTTTATTGTAAGGCCTGAAAACTACATGATCGATTTTAATATTCTGATCAATGGAGTCAGTCAGCTGTTTACGAATAACACCATGAATCTTGTATGGCAGAATAAGGCCGTTCGTTTGCAAAAAGATCTTTCTTATGAAAAACAGCAGTCGCAGGTGAGTTATATGGTAGATGACGACTATGATTTCACTTCTTCCATGAGTTCAGACCGCGAAGAATTTACCAAACAGGTAAGCTGGGTAGGTGTAAAGCAACAGTTCTTTAATTCCACCATCATTGCTAAAAACAAGTTTTCTTCCGGAATGGTGGAATGGACCGCTCCACCTGAAAACGACCAGAATACAATTGTACAGGCAACCGCACATTTGAAATATGCATTGCCTGCCACTAGTGAAGCTTCGATTCCTTTAGCGCTGTATTACGGGCCTACTGATTATAAGACCTTGAAGCAGTATGGGAATGATATGGAGAATATGGTGAACCTGGGCAGCGGTGTTTTTGCTTTTGTAAAATATATCAACCGGCTCATCATCCTTCCTGTTTTCGATTTTTTAAGAACACTGACCTCCAATTATGGTATCGTGATCTTATTGCTCACACTATTTATTCGTTTATTGATTTCTCCACTCACCTATAAAAGTTACCTGAGTGGGGCGAAGATGAAAGCTTTACGCCCCGAGATCGAACAATTGAAGATGAAGTATGGTACCGACCAGCAGCAGATCAGCATGGAGCAAATGCGTTTATTCAGGGAAGCAGGCGTAAATCCTTTGGGTGGATGCATCCCGGGTTTACTGCAAATCCCGATCTTTTTTGCTCTTTATAGTTTCTTCAATGCCAATGTTGCCTTAAGAGGAGAAAATTTTCTTTGGGCAGATGACCTTTCACAATACGATTCCATTTTGGACTTTAGTTTCAACATCCCATTGTTTGGCGATCACCTGAGTTTATTTACCTTGCTGGCCGTATTTACCAGTTTTCTGATTTCGATTTATAGTATGAGTCTCACACCAGACCAGAGCAACCCGGTGCTGAAATACATGCCTTATTTCTTCCCGATCATTTTATTATTTGTTTTTAACAGTTTGCCTGCCGGACTTACCTGGTATTATACGGTTTCAAATATCATCACACTGATCCTTCAGTTCATCATTCAGAATTATATCATTAACCACGATAAGATCCTTGCCAACATTGAGTCGAACCGGAAAAAACCGAAGACAAAATCTAAATGGCAGGAAAAAATCGAACAAATGCAGGAACAACAAAAGAACATGCAGAGCAGTCAAAAAAGAAAATAATTAACATTTGATCCCGCTTATTTCAGGCGGGATTTTTAGTTAGACAACTAATAGTGATATTTGACTCGTCTAAGGAACGTTAATCAACATTATGAAAAAGCTAGTTTACCTATTGGTTTTAATATTTACGGTGCAAATGTCAGCAACTGCCCAGAAGAAATTTTCTGAAGGAACGTTGTATTACGATATCGTGATCAACACAGGGACAGACAAAACCCAGAATGCTGATTTCCTGGATGGTGCAACAAGTGCCGTTTACATCAAAGGGGCGAGGAGCCGTACGGAAATGGTGAGCCCTTTAGGAACCCAGTCTACAATTGTTGATGGTACAAAAAACCAGATCGTGATCTTAAAAGAATATGGAGAGCAGAAATTTATGATCAACCTGACTCCTGAAAACTGGAAAGACGCGAATAAGAAATTTGAGAATATAAAATTTACTACTGATCCTTCTGCCACCAAAACCATACTTGGATATAAATGCGCGAAAGCAGTGGGGATCCTCGAAGATGGCAGCAGTTTTACCGTCTGGTATACTACAGACCTGACAACAGATAATAAAGACTTTCAGTATGCTACAAGGAATCTTCCCGGGGTTGCGCTGGAATATGAAACTACCATGGAAAATTTAAAAGTTACTTATACTGTTTCCAGGATCAGTTTCAGCCCGGTACCTGCAGCAAAGTTTGATATCCCCAAATCAGGGTACAGGATCATGAATTACGAGCAAAGCAGGAAAACAGACTAACGGGAAGGGTTGAATTTGATCTTATCAAGTAAAACCCTCTTTTTCAAAGGCAGTACATAGGTAGCATTTCCTTTCTGAAAGGTAGTTACCGCATTGATCATGATAAACTTCTTCTCTGGAGCAATATTTAAAATATGATTGCTTCTGTAATTATAACCAGTTCTCAGGGAAAAAGTTTTAGAGGAAAGAGCAGAAGTTTTAGACGGAGTAGGTGTGGTGGTTTTATTATAGCTACCATCACCAAGTGTTGCAAAAGCCGCAAATGACAATGAAACGCAAATAACCGTAGCTATTTTTCTTTTTATTATACACCTGAATATGGTTGAATTGAGCTTCATGCTGGCACAAAGATAGTTTTAAATATTAACATAATTTCTACCATTCATCCTTTTCTTTTAGTTATTTATTAACGAGTGTGAGGAATAATTGTTGTTTAAACTTGGTAATATTTAACTGAAAGAATTAATTTGACTAAATAAATGACAAGTGACCCCTACCAGGATAAAGAAAGTATAGATGAGCTTTTGAAGTTATATAATAACCTTAAGAATGGTCATGCGGGCATTTTCCTGGAAGAAGATGCATTTGAAAAAATCATAGAATATTATGATGAGCAGGAGGAATTGAGCAAAGCGCTTGAGGCTGCTGATACCTCACTTGAATATTTTCCTTTTTCTGCTCCATTGATGATCAAAAAAGCAGATATTTTGCTTGCTTCCCGTAAATACCTTGATGCGCTGGATTTGCTGGACAAAGCAGAATTATTCGATGCGAGTGATATCAACCTTTACATCCTGAAAACAGATGCTTTTCTAGCTATGGATATGCAGGAAAGAGCAGTTGAATTACTGGAAAAAGCGGTCAGTTCATTTGAAGGAGAAGAAAAGGTAGAACTACTTTTTGAACTGGCAGATGTATATGATGATTATGAAGAATTTGATAAGGTTTTTGATTGTTTATCCGTTATATTGAAAGAAGAGCCAACGAATGAAGAAGCGCTCTATAAGATCTGTTTCTGGACGGATTTTACCGGCAGGAACGAAGAAAGCATTAAAATTCATAAACGGATTATCGATGACTATCCTTTCAGTGAACTTGCCTGGTTCAACCTCGCAGCGGCTTACCAGGGTTTAAAATTGTACGAAAAAGCCATTGATGCCTACCAGTACGCTTTGGCAATTGATGAAAAGTTTGACTATGCTTACCGGAACCTGGGGGATGCCTACATCAGGGTGAGAAAATACAGGGAAGCGATAGAGGCCCTGGAAAAGGTGCTGGAATTGTCAAAGCCGGAAGAGGTGATCTATGAAGCCATAGGTCATTGTTACGATCATCTGAAGAATTATGCGCAGGCAAGATTTCATTACCGTAAAGCCAGTCACCTGAATCCGGAAGACAGCAAACTGTTTTATAAGATCGCTTGTACCTATTATAACGAAAAGCAATACGGTAGTGCGATAAAACAATTAGAGTCCGCACTGAAGATCCAGAGGATGCAGCCAGAATACAACCTGCTCATGGGTGAATGTAAAATGCAGTTGAATGAAATCAAGGAGGCAGTTCAATACCTGTCGACCGCGGTAAGGGTGAGGCCTAAGAATATCGCTGGCTGGGAGGCGCTGATCAGGTGTTTGTATAATGCAGGTTTTTTGTCAGAGGCCCGGCAGCAGGCACTGGCAGCTTTAAGTCATTCCAACGGCAAACCGGTTTTTCTTTTTTACCTCAGTGCCATTCTTTTTTCGATGAATAAATCCAAAGAAGCCTTATTGTACCTCGAAAAAGGATTATCCTCAACTACCAGGCACCTCAAAAAATTTGTAGACCTGAATCCATCCATTCTCCGGAACTCTCAGGTTGTGGATCTCATTGCGCAGTACAAAAGAAACCGCAAAGGATAATTCTGGATGGATGACTTTTTACTTTCTTATTTTTGCGGCCAAATTACAAACGCCATCTTATGAATTTTAATCTTTCGCAGATTCCGGACCGGTTGTTAAAGTCAAGAACTTCCGGAATTACCATGGTCATGGATAAAGGGCTTAGTGTGAATGAAGCGAAAAATTTTCTTAGTGTTTGCCATCCGCACGTAGATATTATAAAGCTGGGATTCGGAACTTCTTTTGTTACACCCAACCTTGAGGAAAAGCTGGAAGTTTACCGCTCCTTTGAAATTCCAATTTACTTTGGAGGTACCCTTTTTGAAGCCTTCCTGATCAGGAACCAGTTTGATGATTATATTTCTGTGTGTAAGCAATATGGCATCAGCTATATGGAAGTGAGTGATGGTTCCATTGAAATTCCACATGCAGAAAAGTGTGGCTATATTGAAAAACTTACGCAGCATGGTATTGTGTTGAGCGAAGTGGGAAGTAAGGATGCCGCTCACATCATACCTCCTTATAAATGGATTGAATTGATGCGTGCGGAATTAAGTGCTGGTTCCACCTATGTAATTGCAGAAGCACGCGAAGCCGGTAATGTTGGTATTTACCGGGGTAGTGGTGAAGTTAGGGAAGGGCTGGTACAGGAGATCCTTACGCAGATACCTGCTGAAAAAATTATTTGGGAAGCACCCCAGAAAGCACAACAACTCTATTTTATTGAACTGATTGGTTGCAATGTCAATCTTGGAAATATCGCGCCTACAGAAGTCATTCCACTTGAAACCATGCGTATCGGGCTGCGTGGGGATACATTTCATCTTTACCTGAACAAGGAAAATGCAGGATGAGCGCATTTGGGCTGATAGGAAAAAGTTTAAAGCATAGCTTTTCCCCCGGCTATTTTAATGAAAAATTCAGAAAGCTCGGCCTGGTTGATCATTCCTACCAGGCGTTTGAACTGAATGCGATTGATGCGCTGCCCGGATTTTTAAAACAGCATCCGGAGTTAAAGGGACTGAATGTAACCATTCCATTTAAAAAGGAGGTCCTTCCTTTTCTTGATCAACAGGACGAACTAGTTTCCAGGTCAGGAGCGTGTAATTGCATTAAGATCGCTGATCAAACGTTAACCGGTTTCAATACAGACATTCCGGGTTTTCGTAATGCGCTTTTACCTTTACTTGAACCACAACATACAAAATCATTGATATTAGGCTCAGGTGGCGCGTCCATGGCGGTTAGGTTTGTGCTGGAATCAATTGGAATGGATTACCTGGTGGTATCAAGAAAGGAGCGAGAAGGTGTAATAAATTACCAAAGCCTGGATGAAACTATTTTAAATCAACACAATTTGATCATTAACACAACTCCACTGGGCATGTTTCCTTTAGTTGATGCGTTTCCTGAAATTCCCTATCATTTGATTTCAAAAAATCACCTGCTTTTTGATCTTATTTACAATCCACGGGAAACGGAATTTTTAAAGAAAGGAGCGGAGCGGGGTGCAAAAATTGAAAACGGATTCAGCATGCTGATCAACCAGGCGGAAGAAAGCTGGAAGATCTGGACACACTAATTCTTTTCAAACAGCATTATTGCTGCTTCCGGAAGGGCCACCACTTTTCTTTTGTTATAATCGAAACAGATCATTCCTGTTTTTGCAAGCACGATCATTTTATTTTCCTTGTTCATCAACCGGTAATAAATATCAAATCCTGCCCTGGTAAAATCCACCGCTTTTACGGAAGCTGATATAACATCACCATAAAACAGTTCATTTTTAAATTCAATGACCACATCACCCATGATCAGTGATACGCCTGACACATCCATTTCTGTAAAGCCCATGCTGGTTAAAAATTGCATACGCGCTTCATGGATGATGGAAAGAATGGAATCATTTCCCGCATGACCACCGTAATTGATGTCTGTAATGCGAACAGGAATTGTTGTATGAAAATTAAATTCCGCTGGCATTTGCAGTTTGATCCTGGGCATCTACAAGATTACTGATTTTCTTTTAGGTTGCGGAGGAGTTCAACGACTCCGGTAAAATCATTTGTAGTAGCATAAGCCGCGATCTTTTGCTGTAACTGTTTTTTTTCCTGCTGGCAGATCAGTTCTTCTTTAACGCAATTAAAAAACTCAAATAGTTTTTTTGACATTCTCATGGCCTGGCCATCACCATCGCTGTACACCATATATTTATCAACAGGAATGGAAGTAATGACAGTGGCTTTTTCTTTTGCCTCCGAAGGAACGAAGGCGTTTGCAAAGCTGATGTCCTCCATTTCCAGGTTGTTGATCATTGAGGTTCTTTTCCTTTTATCCCGGGGATTGTAATAATAATTTGCAGTTTGAATAGGATCATTTCCTGCATTTACAGCAGTTACCACTTCAATGCTGTTATAATCTGCAGCTCCATCTTCAATTGTTCCAGGAGCATCATTTACGGGTTGTGAAGGCTCAGTGGTTGTTTTTGATGGGGGCAGCGCTGTTATTATATTTCCGGAATCTGCAGGTTGGTTATCAGCCAGTAAAAAATAGGTAGTAAGCGCCAACACCAGAATGGCAGCTGCAGCGGCATATTTAGACAATGAGAAGATCCGGGTGGTTTTTTGTTGTTTGGGAACGGTGGCGAGGTTTTCTTCAATTTTATTCCAAAGTCCAGTGGGCGGAGTGGCTTCGTAATCAGCAAATTTATTTAAGAGCATTCCATTCAATCCTTCATCCAGTTGATTGCTGATTGCTTCCCATGCGGCTGCCGGCGGCTCTGGAGCATATTGCAATAATTTTTTCTGAAGTGCTGAATTCATTTTGACTTAGTATTTCTTTGCTGATCGATGTGTTTTTTTACAAGTTCCTGTAAAATCTGTTTTGCTCTTGATAGCTGCGATTTGCTGGTTCCTTCGCTGATTCCTAATTCCTCGCCGATCTGCCGGTGGGTGTATCCTTCCACTACATACATATTGAAAACCGTACGATAACCTGGTGATAATTGCTGAACAAGTTCAATAATATCTTTCTCGGCAAGACTGTCAAGCACCGAAAGATATTTCCCTTCCATTGTATTTTCTTCATAATCAGTAATTGGCTGCAGGTAGATCTTCTTCCTGTAATGTTCAATCGCTGTATTTACAAAGATCCTTCTGATCCAACCTTCGAAAGAACCTTCCCTTCTGAAACTACCTACTTTATTAAATACTTTAATAAATCCTTCCTGTAGAATATCTTCTGCTTCTTCCACGTTACCTGCATAACGCAGGCAAACTCCATACATTTTAGGTGCAAACTGCTGGTAGAGTTCTTTCTGCATTCTCCGGTCACCAAGGATGCATCCCTCGATTAAGTCGGAATCATTATATATAAGGTTGCTTGCCAGGATTAATTTCTATTTATATGTTCTGTTTCAAAAATGTTACCAGTGCACCCATTGCCCTGGCTCTATGGCTATAAAGGTTCTTTTCCTCCATATCCATTTCAGCAAAACAAATGGATGCCCCATCTGGTTGAAAAATGGGATCATAGCCAAAACCTTTTTCCCCTTTTGGCTGATAAAGGATCATTCCTTCACAAATTCCTTCAAAGAAATGTTCTTTTCCCTCAACAATCAAACAAATGACTGTTCTGAACCTGCCACTCCTATTGGTTTCATCCTTTAATTTAAATAAAAGCTTTTCAATATTATTTCTGAATTCTGGTTCATTCTGCGCATATCTCGCAGACTTTACTCCGGGCTCATTTTGTAAAGCATAGATTTCGAGGCCGGTATCTTCACCAAAACAATTTTCCCCCGTAAGTGCATAAATGGTTCTGGCTTTTTCTGCAGCGTTTTCCTGAAGGGTATCATAAGGTTCCGGAATTTCTATTTCAATTCCTGCTTCCTTTAATGAAAGCAACTTTAATGTTGCAGGTAATACCGATCTTATTTCTTCAACTTTATGTTGGTTGTTGGATGCAATAATCAGTTTCATTATAAATCAAACATGATTTTTAGACTGTTCCAGAATTTTGATTTCAATTCTTTGTCTGCTTCGAGGATTTTCAAAACAGGTGCATGAAGAAAGCTGGTCTGATCAAATGGCTGCACCTGGAATTCAGGAAAATGAAAAGGGAGGCCGAGCGCGTTAGGTTCAATACCAAAAGCGATCACCTTTTTGGATTTTAATTCACTGAAAGTGGCTTTTACTTCAGTTGGCGAAAGTTGATGCATGTTCAGGATCGCGACATCTGCAAGACTTAATTTACAGGCTGTAAGAATGTTGGTGAGAAAATTCAGTTCTTCATCACCCAAAAAAGGATGTTGATTTTCATTTACAAGGATCAGTATTTGGCGTTCATTTTTACCAAGATACCTGGGTGTTGAAGCTTGTATGTTTTTCCTGGGTAAATCTGGTTCAGCCTTTGCTGCATCTTCTTCAACCAGTACTTTCCCGTAAAAAGAAGATAACTGGTAATTTGTCAGGTTAAGATTGTTTAAACTCATGCCAGGGATGGTGCCGGTTGGGCTTTTTTTTGTTTCTTTGCTCGGCTAAATTAATCTATTATGCTTGCTACTATGGATATTGCTACAACTTTGGTCGAGCGCAGTAAACTGCAGGACCTTAATTTCCAGGATATTCCCTTTGGAAAATACTTCAGCGATCATATGCTGGAGGCGGATTATGAAAACGGGGAATGGAAAAGCGTGGAGATCAAACCTTATCAGCCTTTATTACTAAGTCCTTCCATAGCAGCATTGCATTATGGGCAGGCCATCTTTGAGGGAGTCAAGGCTTACAGGGATGTAAACGGTGAAGCCTTTATTTTCAGGCCCCAGGATAATTTCAGAAGATTCAATGTTTCCGCCGACAGGATGCAGATGCCCCATGTTCCTGAAGAAATTTTTATGGAAGGAATGAAGCAACTGGTGGCACTTGATCATAAATGGATTCCGGAAAAAGCGGATCATTCACTTTACATCAGGCCTTTTATGTTTTCTTCTGATGAGCTGATTGGTGTACGTCCTTCAGAAAAATACAAATTCCTGATCCTGTTAAGTCCAACAGGTCCTTACTATAATGCTCCGATGCGGATCTATGTTGAGGAACAATATGTGCGTGCCGTTCCGGGTGGTATAGGTTATGCGAAAGCTGCTGGAAATTACGGTTCTTCAATGTATGCTACCGCACTGGCAAAGAAAAAAGGTTACGACCAGGTTTTGTGGACAGATGCATTTGAACATAAATATGTGCAGGAGATCGGAACCATGAACGTGTTTTTCATTATAGGCGATAAGGCCGTTACACCGGGACTAGAACTGGGTACCATCCTTGACGGGGTGACCCGGAACAGTGCATTAACTATTTTGGCCGATATGGGGTATAAGGTGGAAGAGCGCCGCGTTCATATTGATGAATTGATGGAAGCATATAAAAATGGTGAATTGAAAGAAGTATTTGGAACAGGTACAGCAGCCACCATTTCTTACATAAAGGAACTGCGCTATAAAGATTTTACCATGAATTTCGATTGCGACAGCTGGAAAGCAGCCCCGAATGTTAAGAAAACGCTGAATGGGATCAGAGAGGGCAGGATTCCTGATAAATACGGATGGATGGTGAAAGTTCATTAGTTGGAACAGTCCTGCCATGTGGTGGGATTTTTTTTATCTGATTTACCTGGTTTAAGGTGGCCTTTGCCAATTTTAGTTTAAAAACCTAAAAATTTCTCAGGCCGTCCATCTTGAAATTCAAATCTTTCCCCTACCTTTGCCGTCCAAAAATTAAAGGTTCGTAATGCCTACAATTCAGCAATTAGTTCGTAAAGGAAGAGAGATTATTCGCGCCAAGAGCAAATCCAGAGCACTGGATAGCTGTCCTCAGCGCCGTGGAGTTTGTACACGTGTGTATACTACAACTCCGAAGAAACCGAATTCCGCGCTTCGTAAAGTAGCTAAGGTTCGTTTGACCAATAAAATTGAGGTAATCGCCTACATTCCGGGTGAGGGACATAACCTGCAGGAACACTCAATTGTGTTGATCCGCGGAGGTCGTGTAAAAGATCTTCCAGGAGTACGTTATCATATTGTACGCGGTTCACTTGATACTGCAGGTGTAAAAGACCGTAAACAAAGCCGTTCAAAATACGGTACCAAAAAGGATAAAGGCGGAAAAGCGCCTGCAGCCAAGAAATAATTAATTACTTAAAAGTAAATCTTTAAGATTCATAAAACAGATCCGTAAAAAGATCGAAAAATAGTGATACGATGCGTAAGTCACAAGCCAAAAAACTTCCATTAGCTCCAGATCCGCGTTATAATGATACGCTGGTAACCCGTTTTGTAAACAACATCATGTGGCAGGGTAAAAAAAGCGTTGCTTTTGATATTTTCTATAATGCGCTTGAAAGAGTTGCAAAGCAAACAGGTGAAGACGGATATGAGATCTGGAAAAAAGCCCTTTCCAATGTTACACCAGCTGTTGAAGTACGCAGCCGTCGTATTGGTGGTGCTACCTTTCAGATACCTGCGGAAGTGCGTGCCGACAGGAAGATCTCTTTGAGCATAAAATGGCTGATCCGTTTTAGCCGCGAAAGAAATGGCCGTAGCATGGCAGATAAGCTTGCCAATGAAATCGTTGCTGCTGCTAAAGGTGAAGGCGCTGCATTTAAAAAGAAAGAAGATACACACCGTATGGCCGAAGCCAACAAAGCTTTTGCCCACTTTAAAGTGTAACCGGTAATAAAATAGTAAAAAAAACCATCAGATTTCTGATGGTTTTTTTTGTTTTTATCCGTTATCGTTTTGAGATCCTGTTCCTGAGCCATTATCACCTGCCTCCACCATAGGTGAGGTTACACCTTCAGGAGTTTGTGAACCTGTACTCAGATCAGTTCCTTCATATTGATTACCTGCGCTCATTCCTGATCCGCCAGAGGAACTATTGCTGCCAGTGGAGCGCCTGCTGCCACCCCGACCACTGTTACTGTTCCTGGAAGTGCTCCGGCTGCCCGTGCGTGCACCGCCAGAGGATGCTGCACTACCTTTACTCGCTGCGCTGCTTCTTGTGGATTTACTTGCAGAAGCCATTCCGCGACCTGATGATCCCTTTGAAGAAGACGCTCCGGAGCTTTTCCTTCCTGCTGTTGATCCTGAAGAAGCACCACGTCCTGATTTGCTGGCACTCCTTGAGGAAGAAGAACCGCCCCTTAATGAAGAGGAACTGCTTTTGGAAGCAGGGCGACCTTTGGAAGATGAGGAACTGCGTTTAGTTGAAGCACCACCTCTTGAGGATTTCGTTGCGCCGCCTCTTGAAGACGATTTGGTTGCGCCGCCCCTCGAAGACCTTCCTTTAGAAGCCGTTTTTCCAGCTTTTGAAGAAGATTTTGCTGCACTTCGGCCTGTAGATGTACTACGGGAAGCAGCTCTTTTAGTAGATGTGCTCTTTGAAGAAGCTCCGCCTCTTGATGCACTTTTCTTAGCAGCAGTGCCACGACCTGAAGTACTGCGTTTGCTACTTCCTGAAGAAGAGGCACCACCTTTTTTAGCTACCCTTGTACGGGTTGTTTTGCTTGCAGATGCCAACCCTCTTTTAGCAGAAGATTTTGATGCGGATCCTTTGGAAGCAGCAGATCTTTTGGAGGCAGATTTTTTAGGGGCTGCTTTTTTAGGGGCTGCTTTTTTTGCTGCTGTTTTCCTGGATGTGGATTTAGAACCTGCTTTTGAAGCAGTTCTGGAAGAAGATCCACGAGATGATTTTGATGAAGCTTTAGAACCTCCGCGTCCGGCTGATGACCGGCTTTTGGAAGCGGCACCACTGCGTCCTGATTTAGAAGCAGACTTGGAGGTAGACCTTCCACCAGCACGTTTACCTGCTGTTTTGGAGGCTGTTTTCCTTGATGATTTTGCCATGTTAATGGGTTTAATTGGGTTAATAATCTGTTGAAAATTACAATAGTTAAATGAATTGCAAAAATTATGCACTTGTTCTTAATACAGTTCTTATACACTTTTCAATTTATGTTTAACAAACAAGTTTCTCATGCATGCAAAAAATGCGGGCTATTTCATTACCTTTGCACCCTCAATTTTCAGTTTGGTGAATTGTGTACACAGTTACTTTTCTGAATTGATAGAATAACAGCTTTTAAAAGGGAAACAACCAACAATATTCAATTTTAATTATCATGGCAGACTTGAGATTTCAACGCAACTTTGGTATTGCCGCACACATTGATGCGGGAAAAACGACTACCACCGAGCGTATTTTGCGCTACACGGGTATGATCCATAAAATTGGTGAAGTACACGATGGAGCCGCCACTACTGACTGGATGGAACAGGAAAAAGAAAGAGGAATTACCATTACTTCAGCAGCGGTTAGCTGCCAGTGGAATTTTCCTACTGTTTTAGGTAAGGAGAACGCTGATACAAAAAAATATGCTTTCAACATTATTGACACACCTGGTCACGTTGACTTCACTGTAGAAGTGGAGCGTTCCATGAGAGTGCTTGATGGATTGATCGCTTTGTTTTCTGCTGTTGATGGTGTAGAGCCTCAGTCTGAAACCGTTTGGCGCCAGGCCAACAGGTACAATGTTCCCAGGATCGGTTTTGTTAACAAAATGGATCGTTCAGGAGCCGACTTCCTCAACGTAGTAAAGCAGGTAAGAGAAATGCTTGGATCAAAAGCAGTTCCGTTGCAGCTGCCAATTGGTGCGGAAGATGATTTTCGTGGTGTTGTGGATCTGATTAAAATGAAAGGGATCATTTGGCACATGGAAACAGAAGGAATGACCTTTGATGAAATTGAAGTTCCTGCCGACCTGCTTGAAGAAGCGAATGAATGGAGAGCAAGTCTTGTTGAAGCAATTGCCGAATATGATGACAAACTGATGGAAAAATTCTTTGATGATCCGAATTCCATCACCGAAGATGAATTGCACGAAGCCATCCGTAAAGCAACGATCGATCTGAGTATCGTTCCGATGATGTGCGGGTCTTCATTTAAAAATAAAGGCGTACAAACTGCCCTTGATGCAGTATGCCGTTACCTGCCTTCTCCGATGGATATTGAAGCCGTTAAAGGCATCAATCCTGATACAGGTGAAGAAGTGGTGCGTAAGCCGGATGCAAAAGAACCATTTGCCGCTCTTGCCTTTAAGATCATGACCGATCCTTTCGTAGGTCGTCTTGCATTCTTCAGGGTGTATTCGGGGCACCTTGATGCAGGTTCTTATGTATTGAATGTTAGAAGCGGCAAAAAAGAAAGGATCTCCCGTATTATGAAAATGTTTGCCAACAAACAAAACCCGATCGATTTTATTGAAGCGGGTGATATTGGTGCTGCGGTTGGATTTAAAGAAATCAAAACCGGAGATACTTTATGTCATGAAGACCATCCCATCACACTGGAAAATATGTTCATTCCGGAACCGGTAATTTCTGTAGCGGTTGAACCAAAAACCCAGGCTGATGTAGATAAAATGGGAATGGCGATCTCTAAACTCGTAGAAGAGGATCCGACACTGCGTGTAAAAACAGACGAAGATTCAGGTCAGACGATTCTTTCAGGAATGGGAGAGTTGCACCTTGAGATCATTGTTGACCGTATGCGTCGTGAATTTAAAGTTGAAGTAAACCAGGGTGCACCCCAGGTAGCTTATAAAGAGGCATTTAATACAACTATTGAACACAGGGAAGTTTTGAAAAAGCAGTCTGGTGGTCGTGGTAAATTTGCTGATATCATGTTTGCGCTTGGCCCGATAGATGCGGAATGGAAAGAAGCAAATCCTGATAAGAAATTCCAGTTTCAAAACGACCTGTTTGGCGGATCCATTCCCCGTGAATTTGTTCCTGCCATTTCGAAGGGTTTTGAAAGTTCAATGGGTACCGGTGTGTTGGCTTCCTACCCGGTTGACAATCTGAAAGTGCGTGTATATGACGGATCTTTCCACGCGGTGGATTCTGATGCCATGTCTTTTGAGCTTTGTGCCAAACAAGGTTTCAGGGAAGCTGCAAGAAAAGCCAAACCGGTTTTACTTGAGCCGATCATGAGAGTTGAAGTATTGACACCAGACCAGTATATGGGAGACGTTACGGGTGACCTTAACCGTCGCCGTGGAATGTTGGAAGGCATGGATACCCGTGCAGGTGTTCAGGTGATCAAAGCCAAAGTTCCGTTGAGTGAAATGTTTGGTTATGTAACCCAGCTTCGCTCACTGTCTTCAGGTCGTGCGTCTTCCACCATGGAATTTTCGCATTATGCTCCGGCACCAACAAATATTGCTGAAGAAGTAATTGCAAAAAGCAAAGGAAAAGTAAATGCGTAATAGGTAATTCCTCTTATATTATAAAAAAAGCCCTGCATGAGCAGGGTTTTTTTTTATTTTTTATCCAAAATATATTTCTGAAAACAATCAGGCATTGCATTTGCTAAAAGCAAAATGTTCAATAAATATTTTCATTTGGATACCCCGTTTTGGTCCGGCCGTAAGGCTTATGAAAAACACCCATTATTGAACGAGGCCGTCTCAAAAGGACGGTCTCTTTTTATTTTGAAAATGGTTTTTATAATTTATTTTCTGTCAGTTAGTAGATGTTATTTCGCGGCTGCACCGATCATTTTTTCCAGCACTTTTATGTCAACATCCCCGAGTTTATTAATGTAGAGGCAACCGGCCCCGGTCTTATGTTTTCCCAGGTTTTTTAAAGCTTCAGCATGTTGCTGTATATCTATAGTGAGGTGCAATGATAAATTAGCTTTGCGTGGTGCAAAACCAATTTTAAACCAATCCACTTCTCTTCCGGTAGCTGGACTTTTATACCTCATTTCTCCAAAACCAATGAGTGAGCTGCCCCACATTTTGGGTTTTTCTTTTGTGGCTTTTTCCATCATCTTTAGAATAAGGTGACTGTCTTTACGCTTCTGCTCATCAGCAATACTGTCAATATATTCTGTTACGCTTGAAGCAGTTGGTTTGGTTTTGATTTCTACTAATTTTCCCATAAAAATGTATCGAATTGTTTACAGTAAAAATTTACATCTATTCAGGCATTCATTTAGAATAATTGCTTTCTATCATCATCTGTTATCGTTCTGTTCCTATTTTTTGATGATTCCCATTGTTTAAAAGACAGATACAATAATAATCATCAAATTTTTAAAGCACCGCGAAAGCCTCTTGAACCATAATAAGATTGTGCACCATTGTGATAAATGAAAACCCGCCCATACCGGTAATCCCCAAAAATGGCACCACCAAGTTTTCTAACCGCATCTGGTGTGTTTAACCAGCTTGAAGTTTTCGTATCAAAATTTTCGAATTGCTGCAGCTCATGGTATTGTTCTTCGGTTAACAATTCTATTCCCATACCAGCAGCCATTTCCATAGCGCTGTTGGATGGTTTATGTTCTTTTCTTGATTCCAGGCCTTCGCGGTCATAACAAAGGCTCCTGCGGGCTTTAGGACTTTCCACAGCGTAATCATAAAATAGAATTGTACCAGATTTTTTATCATACCCAACCACATCAGGTTCTCCTCCGGTAATTTCCATTTCATTCAATGACCATAGCTTTTCTTTTTCACCCGGCGATCCTGAAATACAGGCTTCCAGCTTTTTCTGAATCCGTTCCCATTCAATCCCCTTGTGGCGGTTTCTATTATTTTCGAAACGCGCCTGTAAAGTTTGCAGCAATGCTTCTGCTTGTTTTGCAGACAGCTCTTTTTTATTTTTCATTTTTTATGATTAGATGGTGCGGGTTCATCCTGCATCAAGTTTATTTAATTTATGCTGAGTATATAAAATCAGACTTATAAATAAATTTAAGAAAGTTGTGCTTTTCGGGAGCGGCTTCTTTTCTAAAGTTGACCTGTGATTTCGTTTTATTTCAGCATGTTTAAACCTGAATCCAAATCAAAGATTGGATTTTTCATGACAAATGGGTTCATCTGATTGGCGAAATATCAAATACCTTTGCAGGTCATGCAAAGTCCACGTACAGTTGCCTTTCATACATTGGGTTGTAAACTAAATTTTTCAGAAACCTCCACGATCTCCAGAAACATGGAATTGGAAGGTTTTTTAAAAAAACCGTTTGACGACATTGCCGACGTGTACGTGATCAACACCTGTTCTGTCACGGATAATGCCGACAAGGAATGCAGGCAGTTGGTTCGCAGGATACAGAGAAGGTCGCCCTCCAGCCTGGTGGTGATCACTGGTTGTTATGCCCAGTTGAAGCCCCGTGAGATCGCTGAGATTCCCGGCGTGGACCTGGTACTGGGCGCTGCCGAAAAATTTAACCTGATTAAACACCTGAAAGACCTTACGAAAGGCGACTCTGCCAGGATCAGTTCCTGCGATATAGAAGATGTTTCCGGTTTTAATAGTTCGTATTCCTTAAATGATCGAACCAGAACATTTTTAAAAGTCCAGGATGGATGTGATTACACCTGCTCATTTTGCACCATACCAATGGCAAGAGGGAAGAGCAGGAGTGATCGTATCGAAAATGTAGTGGCAAATGCGGAAAAGCTTGGAGCTGGTGGGGTAAAGGAAATTGTATTAACCGGAGTGAACCTCGGAGATTTTGGAAAAGGTGCGGATGGTTTAAAGAAAAATGAGGAAAACTTTTTTGATCTGGTTCAGGCGCTTGAGCAGGTGGAAGGAATTGAACGGTACCGGATTTCCTCTATTGAACCCAATCTTCTTTCTGAAGACATCATTCAATTTGTTGCACGCAGTAAAAAATTCATGCCTCATTTTCATATACCCCTTCAGAGTGGTAGCAATGAAATATTGGGACTGATGCGCCGCAGGTACAGGAGAGAGCTATATGCGGAGCGCGTCCAAATAATAAAATCACTGATGCCCCATTGTTCCATTGGCGTGGATGTGATCACGGGTTTTCCTTCTGAAAGCCAAACGCATTTTGAAGAAACATTTCATTTCCTTCATAACATGGATGTTTCCTACCTGCATGTATTTACCTATTCGGAACGCGATGGAACCAGGGCGCTTGACCTTACACCGGTAGTGCCTATACGCACACGGCAGGAGCGGACGAAGTTGTTACGAAACCTGAGTTATAAAAAGCTCCAGTATTTTACGGCGCAGCATGAAGGGTCAACAAGAAAAGTTTTATTTGAAGGCCATGAGAAGAATGGTATGATGGAAGGGTATACGGATAATTACATCAGGATCACTACGCCTTTCAGGACTGAATGGGCGAACGCGGTGGTTGATTGGAAAATGTAATAAAAAAAACCTGCTGAAACAGGTTTTTCTTTTAGCGCTTCAGTTGAATGAATGATTCTTCGTATTCTCCCGGAGCGTAGGTTTCTTTCACATAGAGCACTACACTGTTTTCAGAAAGTCCCTGCATGGTATATGTTTCTCCGTCAAAGCTCACTGTATTCCCGCTTACAGTGTAAGTGTGCGTTTCGGTGGAGCCGTAAACGACAATGATTGCCGAGCCATCATCCTTAAAATTGATCGTTGCATTAGTAAGCACTTCAGTATCACTGTCATCAAGGGCGTTATTCACGTAATATTTCCAGGAAACGCTCTCAATATTCCAGAGCCCTTTAATGGTAGGGTCTTTATCTTTTTTACAGGAGGTGAACAATGCTACTGAAAGCAGGGACAGGACAAGGATTTTTTTCATATTAAATTTAATTATTTGACGTAAAGAAAATAAAACTAGACAGAAATTCAAAGGGGTCGGGTGAAATTTATTTTTTTTATTTTCCTCAACCCTTATATTTGCAATCCCAAAAAGGGAGTTTAGCTCAGCTGGTTCAGAGCATCTGCCTTACAAGCAGAGGGTCGGCGGTTCGAACCCGTCAACTCCCACGGCAATCTGTTAGCGTCTCAGGAAACTGAGGCGTTTTTTTATTAAAATTTTGAAAAGCTCAATGGTTCATTGCATCCCGACTTATAGCCGGGATGGTCGGCGGTTTCCCGAAGTTATGTGGAATCCTCTCCTACAACAATCGGGTAGCGTTTCATAAACTGATGCGCTTTTTTTATCACCTGATTTTTGGTTTAAGAACTTAATTTCAAAACAACAGTAACACATTTGCCTGCACATTATCAGCATGTAGTAAAATTGTCAGAAGAGAGAACTTTTCTAACGGTGATCATGTTGATGAAAAATATGGCTAAAGAAAATGATTACTGATGAGCAGAATGAAATTGCAGAGCTGCATGACGAATATTTTTTCATTTTTCCAATAGATTCACAGATCGCTCTTCATAACTTTTACGTAAATTGTGTAAGCGTCTCAATGACATGAAAAAATTTATTTTTTTGAATTGAAAACTACACCCTCATTCTTACTTATTATACTTTACATGGTTGCTATGTGCAAGCCTGTATTGCCATTAATACAGGATGAGGTTGCTCACTTATTCTGGAAAGCGCAGCACCTGGCTACAATTCACCACCACCACGGTCACTATCATGCCGAAGAAGCGATTGCTATAGCCACACAGGAGGAAGAAAGCAATAAAGTTCCCGCAACATCAAAAACTTCTGAACCCGTTTCTCTCCATATAATTATTCCTGGTTTTTATTCGATCCCTCAATTGTTGGTAGACAAACAAAAATTTTGTACAAGAATCTGTAGCGCGTCTTCACTGACTTTAGACAAGTACTACCCCCCGCCCAAAACGTCTTAATACTTCAGTTAAGGACAAATGAATTGTTTTTTACGCAAGAGCGTTAAAAAGGTACAGGATTGCGACTTTTGCTATCTCCATGCAGGCATAGCGCCTGCCTGATAGCAGCAAGGTTTCCTGGAACCAAAAAAAACTTTATTTGTTGCTTTTTGCAAGTATATAGCAGATTATTTTCCTTGATAATTCATTTAGCTAATGTTGCGCCCGGCACAACTATTACTGCTATCTGCTTTTTGTATCAATAAAACTTATTTTACTTATGTTTCATTATATGAATAAGATCAAATATTTTTTGGTCTTGTGCTTCCTGCTGGCTGGTAATTTGGCATATACCCAAAATACACTCAAAGGAATTTATGTTGTAAATACAGTATCAAAAATTCCTGTACCCGACGCCTTTGCACAAAGCGAAGATTTAACCTTCAATGCTTCAGCCGATGAAAATGGCTTTATCAGTTTTAAAAATTTGCCGTCTTCAATAAATAAATTAAATATTACCCGGATAGGGTTTGAGCCAAAAAGAATTGACCTGAGCACACTAATCATTTCAGGTAATTCAGCTATCGTTTATTTTGATAACAAAGTTTCCAGCCTCGATGAAGTAAAGGTTTTGGCAACAGCGAATAATGGTGTTTTTAAAACCATCAGCGACCTTGATATTCACCTTCGACCTATCAATAATTCGCAAGAGATTTTAAGAATGGTTCCCGGGTTGTTTATTGGCCAACATGCCGGAGGCGGTAAAGCAGAACAAATATTTATAAGAGGTTTTGATATTGACCACGGCACTGATATTAACCTGACTGTAGATGGAATGCCAGTTAATATGGTAAGCCATGCTCATGGCCAGGGCTATGCTGACTTGCATTGGCTAATTCCTGAATTGATAGACAAAGTAAACTTTAATAAGGGTCCATACTTTGCAAATAAGGGTAATTTTACCACCGCAGGTTTTGTTGAGTTTAAAACGAAAGACTATTTGGAAAATAACTTTTTAAAAGTTGAAGGTGGACAGTTTAATACTTATCGTACAATTGTAGGGATAAATCTTTTAAAACCACAAGGAGACAGGAGAAACCAAAGTTTATACTTTGCAGGTGAAGGTTCTTTTACTAAAGGATTTTTTGAGAGTCCGCAGGATTTTAGCCGCTTTAATGGTACATTAAAGTACCACGGCAGTATCAGCAACAACAGTACTTTAACGACAACCTTAACAGGTTTTACAAGCCAGTGGAATGCATCGGGTCAAATACCGGACAGAGCCGTTGAAAGTGGAATGGTTGGTTTTTATGGAGCTATTGATGATACGGAAGGCGGTAAAACATCAAGATATAATGCTAGCATAGAATTATTGAGCAACCTTAATAGTGGCGGTGCAGTTCGTAATCAATTTTTTTATAGTAAGTATAAGTTTGAACTGTACTCAAATTTTACCTTTTTTAAAGAAGATCCAATAAACGGCGACCAGATAAGGCAAAGGGAAGACAGGAATATAATTGGATATAATGGCTCTTATAAAAAAGAGTTTTTGTTAGGTAACATCAAGACAGAGACTAAAGCCGGCGTTCAGTTAAGATATGATGATGTGAATGACATTGAACTAACCCGAACAAAAAGCAGAACTTTCAATATCAACAGCATCATGCTCGGCGATGTGAATGAATTCAATGCTGGTGCTTATTGGGCGCAACGGTTTTCTGTTTCTAAAAAATTGGATATTACCGGGGCATTAAGAGTAGATTATTTTACTAATAAATACAATGATCAATTAGCCGCAGAGCAACTACAATCCTACTCAACAATCGTAAGCCCTAAATTAAATTTTAATTATAGGGTAAATGATAAGGTGCAATTGTACTTCTATAATGGAAGAGGATTTCATAGCAACGATACAAGAGTAGCAGTGCAACAGGAGGGAAGAAAGGTTTTACCACCGGCTTATGGAACAGATTTTGGAGGTGTTTTTAAAATAGGCAAAAATTTAGTGTTACAATCAGCCTTGTGGTATTTGTGGCTTGACCAGGAATTTATTTATGTTGGCGATGAAGGCATTGTAGAACCTGGAGGTCAAACAAAAAGATATGGCTTTGATCTTTCAGCGAGGTATGAAGTTATAAATAACCTGTTTGCTGATGTTGATGTAAGTTTTGCAAATCCAAGAGCATTAGATGTACCGAAATCGGAAAGCTTTTTACCATTATCCCCACGCTTTTCAAGTGTTGGCGGCTTAACCTATAGAAAACAATACGGTTTGAATGGCAGCTTGCGTTACCGTTTTATGGATGACAGACCAGCCAATGAAGACAACAGCACTATAGCAAATGGATACTTTGTAACGGATGCATCAATCAACTATACAAAGAAAAGGTGGGAAGCAGGAATCGCTATTCAGAACTTGTTTGATGTAAAATGGAAAGAAACACAATTTGAAACAGAGAGCAAATTGCAGAACGAACCTGCTCCGGTTTCTGAAATTCACTTTACACCCGGAACACCATTTTTTGCCAGAGTAAGTTTTACAGTGTTTTTTTAAAAAGGAACGTCCATAATGATATTGGGGCAGTTGAATTATCGACTGCCCCATTTATTAATGAATTTTTATGAAAGCGGGTAGGTACTAAACTGATCACCAACTTCCTTTGCAGCTGGAAAATGAAAAAGCATAGGACTTATTCCAACTTCACTCATTAAATTAATTAACCCACCACACGCTCTATGGTCCAATACAAAGCCACCATTGCAATTAAAATTGAAATAGGATATATAACCCATTTCCTATATTCCTTTTTCTTACCGAAAGGACGAATCAGTAAAAAGTAAACCATCAGTATAATGACAAATTGTCCAATTTCCACCCCCAGATTGAACGAAACGATTGAAGTGAAAAAGCGATTTCTTGGTAAGCCGATTTCATTTAGCGCAGCAGCAAAACCAAGTCCGTGGATTAACCCAAATAAAAAGATGATCAATAGCCGCCAGACTTTTACCTTATTAAAAAAAATATTTTCAAGCGCCAGTAAAAAAATTGAAAAAGCAATAATGGGTTCTATAATTTCTGAAGGAAGTATAATTATGTCCTTCATACTCAAAGCAAGCGTAATTGAATGGGCTACCGTGAAGGCAGTTGCCTGCAGAATGATCTTTTTAACATCTGAATTTAATAAACTAAGAGCGATTATGAAAAGTATATGATCCAGTCCTAAGGGTATTATGTGCTCTATTCCCAAAACCAAATAATACCAAATTACATTTCCAGCCGTTTCTCTTTCCATGATGACATTTGGATTATGGCCCCAGGCAGGAATAGAGAGAGCCAGCAGAATTACAATTGCCCCTAACTTCATAATTGTAAAGTTTCTTTGAGAGAGCAATTTATATTAAATAATTAAAAGCAAGTTTTAAGAAAAGAAGTGCCAGGAGTAAATGGATTTCCTGAACCGGTCCGGGTTCATTCATCAAACGGCTTTTCTCTGTATAATTACTAAATGAATAATTCACCTTAGAAGGTGACCTTTTTTAAGAGAAATAATTATTTCTTTTAAAAAAGGGAGTAGGTAACCAATAAAAGGGGATCAGGATAATTAATAAATCCTGTACAATTCATAAGAAGTTGTTATCGAACAACAGATATGCTCATTTAATTACCTGATCACCTGAAAAAATTGTATTAACCCGTTTCTATCAGATAACGGACAATCAGTTGAATAGGTAGCATAGCACTGAACTAAAAACCATTCATGGCAATACTCACTTCATCTTTTAACTCCGGATAAAAATAGAAGTCAGGCTGACGGATATCCTGCATGAGCTTTTTTGCAATATCTACAGCTCCGGCATTTGCATGGATAATTCCTGCACGGTGTAAAAATTCAGGATGTTTATAATTCGTACGCATCGCCATCTGGATATGTTTTAATGCATTTTTATGATCCCCGGTTTTAAAATAAATCCATCCCAGGGTATGATTTACATCAATATTATCGGGCCTGATGCCATATTCTTTCCTTGCAGATTCCAATGCTTTGGATGGTTTGCTTTGTAACAGGTAAACATTTGCCAAATCAATTCCAGCATGGTGATTGTTCCCGGTTTCTGTTTCATCTTCTTTTGTCAGTTCAACAACTATAGATTCAAGTAATTTTTCAGCCTGGGTATTTTTTCCGGTTTGGATGTAAATCTTAGCCAATTGTTCTTTAAATCCAAAATCATTACCAGCTTCAATAGCCTGGAGGCATAAGGCTGTTGCTTTTTCATAATTTTTTTGAGACATGGCTATCCGGCTCAAACCTGCTAAAGCATATGCATATCCAGGTCTTTCAGTTAATGCAATTGTATAATGCATTTCGGCATGCTTCATTTGATTGGTATTTTCATAAAGTTGTCCGAGCTGAATCCGACACCACTCCGTACTTTCTTCGCCATAAGCTCCGGCACCAACTGCCATTTTCATTGCTTCAATGGCACCATCCATGTCACCATGAATTTCTCTTAAATAAGCAACGCGGGAATAAGAACGAATATCAGGTCGGATCGAAATCATTTTATCTGAATATTCTACTGCTTTTTCATAATTTCCCATTTCCACGTTTCCATCTATGAGTATTCCGTAAATAAATGCACTATAAGGATTGATTTTAACAGCAATATCTGCGGTTTCCAAAGCTTCCTGGAAATGATGTTGTGAAAGTTGTATTAAGGCTTTTAAAAGAAGCGCATTAAAATCCTTTGGGTTATTAACGATTACTTTTTCAACATAATGCAATGCTGCAGCATTATAATATTCATAATTACCGGTAATTCTGGCCTCCTGCACGTATAATGAAGCTAAAGAAAGGGCAGTTTTTGCATCGTCCGGTTTATCCCTGATGACCCTGATCATTTTATTGCCATTCTCTTTTATAGTTGCCCATTCGGGAAGTAAGGCGGAAGGTCCCTCCCTATCCTTCAACGGGTAAAAGGCCACTACATCGCCTTTAATTTCTTTATTGTATTTCAATATAACAAAAGCAGTGAAACCGCAAAATATCAGGATTAAAATAAGAGGAGTAAATTTTCTTTTCATATAAAATATTTAAAAAATGATGGACCGGCCAAAGCCAGGTCCATCATTATAATTATAGTTATTGCTTCACAATACGTATTGATTGCTTCACTTCACCATTACTAACAGCTTTTACAAAATATACACCTTTTGCTAAAGAAGTAGAATTGAAAATAACACTGTGTATTCCCTGGTCCTGCGTACCATTTACTAATACGGAAACACGATTACCTGAAGCGTTATAGACTTCAATGTTAACCTGGCTTCTTTCAGCTAATCTGTAACGAATAGTTGTATTGTTTTCAAATGGATTAGGCGCAGACATCATAAATACTTCAGGTGTACTAATTGCCATTTGGCTTGGTGCCAGCAAATTAGGTTGCATATATCCTGTTGCCAATCCGGCGCATTTGCAGGTACCTGACCATGGCGTTTGGACAAAAGGAAATGAAGTTTTAAATGTTGTATCATTTTTTTCAACCAAAGTTGTATACCCTAAAACCAAATTGAGCCTAGCAGGATTTTCATATGGAAATCCAATTGCCGCTAATATTACGCCGCTCACAGTCTGCAATTCAATACGTGTTACATCATCTTCAAGTCTTCTTCCATTCGGAAAGCCATCCATATTTGGAATGAATTGAAGGTTCGTGTTTGTATTGAACATCGGGTCAGTAAGTCCCAGTACTGCAGCCTGAATCAATCCAAGAGAACTGAACTTCGGATCTGTACGGGGTGTTGGGGGCACTGCCATATTCAGGCGAAGCATATCACCACCATTTGGAAGGAAGTTGTTGACGAAAGGTTTACCTGCTGCTAAAGGATTACCATTCTTGCCTGTAGCTAACTGATAAGGCCTTAGGTTAGGCACACCTGTTCTGAAGATCGGATAAAGATCAACAGATCGAGGTTTCGCAGGACCAGGCAATAACACTTTGCCAAAAATGGCATCGTCAAGTGCCGTACCTGCAACAGCTGGTGTACCTTTTAGAGGAAATAAACCATTCTTAGTATTTCTAAAATCATAAGTTCCTAATGAATTGGTTTGAATTCTTAGTGGTGCAAATGCTGGAATAGCTGGCCCAAATTGGCTATCATCCATATACAATGCAAGTTCAGGATTGTATAAATTATCATCCAGGATTTGGTTAAAGCTAAAGATTCCATCATTCAAAGCAGCTTCCTGATATGGTGTAAGTGAATTCCATAAATCCTTTTCACCTATAGGATTAACTACCTCATTTGTTAATGGCATTCCTAACCTTGATACCTGAACCCAGGCACCAGTAGCAGTTTCTGTTCCATTAGTATTGAAAGTAGTTATTTTTCTCCGACTTGCAGATGCCCATACGCCGATAACATACTCAGGATCAAGAATGCTTGTTGCCTGGCTAACTGGTTTTCCCTGTTTTTGTAAAGTGGAAATATCAATCTGCAACGCAATCGTAGATACATTTTTGCATTTTAATCCATCAGCAGGCACACCAGATGTAGTTGCGGGTGCATCGCCAAGGTCAAAAATACCTCCAAGGTCTACAAAGAAGGGATCATCCACAGGGCCACAAAAAACCTTTTCACCTGAAGACGCATTTGTAATTGCGTTTTGCATCAAGGTATTATAATTCGGAGCATTTAATCCAACAGGACTACTGATGGAGCGTGGACCAACATTTGGAGGTGGCACTTTTCCATTAGAGATAATTGTTTGAAAGTTGATACCACCATCCATACTTCTTTCAAGCGTATAAGTGGTTTTCAAATTTTCTTTACCCAGCCTGATAAGGAAGAAAGTTGTCGGGTCTTCGTTTACTCTTTTAAAGGTAAAACGGTAAACGATATCGTCTCCTGAAGCATAGGTATTATTGGCAACATTATTATCAATATGGATCTCATACCTGACATTTTCATTGAAATGATAATAGTTAGGGCCTCCCTGAGGTAACTGGAAGGGGATATAATTGGCAATAATAGTGATCTTGTTAGGATCGTCAGGGTTACGGAATGCATACAGGTCTGTGTTATCAGCTGTTGGATCCGCAAGTAACAATGGCGCCTCGCGATGACTGGAAGCAAATACTTGAATGGGGATTGTTTGTAGCAACATTACACCCATTAGTATTAGTGCATATATTTTTCTTTTCATGATTGTAATTTCTGAGGTTAATTATTGATTTTTAACAATAGTGCCTCTCCATGGCGTTTGTTCATAAGGAAATACTGCCTTGAAAGTCGTATCGTTTTTTTCCACACCAGTAGAGTATTGCAACGTGTTAATAAGCCTGTTGGTAATAGGGGTAGGTGAGGTGTTTGGATTATAATCATCGTAAAATAATCCGAGTGCAAAAAGAACGATTCCCCCGACGGCCTGTAATTCAATACGTGTTACATCATCTTCAAGTCTTCTTCCATTCGGGAAGCCATCCATATTTGGAATGAATTGAAGGTTCATGTTTGTATTGTACATTGGGTCAGTAAGTCCAAGAACAACAGCTTGAACCAGTCCAAGTGAACTGAACTTTGGATCATTACGTTGTGTAGGAGGCACTGCCATATTAAGGCGCAGCATATCACCACCATTTGGAAGAAAATTGTTGACAAATGGTTTACCTGGAGCCAAAGGATTATTATTCTTACCTACAGCTAATTGGTATGGTCTGAGATTGGGAACTCCGGTATTAAAAAGTGGATACAAATCAACCGAGCGCGGTTTGCCCGGCCCAGGTAATAGTAAATTTCCAAATAATGCATCGTCAAGAGCAGTACCGGCAACAGCAGGTGTTCCTTTTAAACCAAACAATCCCATTTTGCCATTTCTAAAGTCAAACATTCCTAAAGAATTACTTTGAACTCTTAGCGCATTAAACGCGGGAACAGCTGAAGCAAACTGGGTTTCATCCATGTACAATGCCAACTCAGGATTATAAAAATTATTTCCAAAAGTTCCAATGTTAGCAAGATCCTGGTAAGGTGTCAGAAAATTCCATTGATCTTTCATTCCAATAGGAGTAATTACTTCATTGGTTAAAGGCATACCAATACGGGAAATCTGAACCCACTCTCCACTTTGAGAAAATGTACCACCACCTGTTGGGTCAAACGGAGACCCTCCATTTGCGCTATTTAATGTTTTGGTTTTCTGGCGACTTGCAGAAGCCCATACACCAATTACATAATCAGGATCAAGGATATTAACTGCCTGGCTAACTGGTTTGCCGGCTTTTTGAAGCGTAGAGATGTCAATTTGCAATGCAATTGTATGCACATTGTAACGTGCCAATCCATCGCGGGAAGCACTGTTCTGACGAGGCAGATCTGCAAGGTCAAAAGCTCCACCAAGGTCTACAAAAAATGGATCATCAACTGGACCACAAAAAACAGTTTCGCCTGAGCTTGCTGTTGTGATGGCATTTTGCATTAAACTATTGTAACTCGGGGCATTTAACCCAACAGGTAATTCAATACTTCTTGGTCCAATATTATTGGGAGGAACTATGCCATTTGCAATGACCATTTGAAAACTTGCGCCTCCATTAATACTTCTTTCCAACTTGTAGGTTGTTTTGAGGTTTTGTTTGCCCAGGCGGATGTTAAAAAATGTTGTGGGATCTTCATTCACCTGTTGGAAGGTGAAGCGATAAATTATATCATCCCCGGTTGTGTTGATATTATTATCAATATGAATCTCATACCTCGTATTCGGTTCAAAATTGTAATAATTTGGACCACCCTGCGGCAATTCAAAAGGAATGTAATTCGCAATAATGGTGATCTTGTCTGGTTTGTCGGGACTTCTGAAAGCATACAAATCTGTATTATCAGAAGTAGGCATATCCGCAATCAACGGTGCCTCCCTGTGACTGGAAGAAATTAATGCTACCGCAAGCGCCAAACCACTAAACGGAAGCACTAAATATCCCAGTACATTCGTAATTGTAAATTTTTTTTTCATTGTTTAAATTTTAATTTGTTTCTCCATTTCGGGCGGATTAACGCTTATCACTTCATTATTTTACAAGGGGGGAGGATTATCATTTTCATAGAAATCTATTCATGAAAAAGCTTAAGGCATTAATGTTACAAGGGCAATTGTAATTTTTAATCAACGCTTATGCTGCAACATCCATTCATAGATGTTCATTCCGTTTTCTCTAAAACCGGGTTCTAAAGCCCTGGTCCAGGCATCATGGCCGCCACTGGGCCAAATAGTAATTTTTGATTTTTTTAAAGGGTTATATGAATTAATTTTTGAGACAAAATTTTTGGCAGCGGCTATACTAAATACCACATCATCATTTGAGTGGAATGCCCAGACAGGTAAGTTTGAACCTGCTATCAGGTTACACTTGTTGTTGATTTCAAAATCAAGGGAAACCCCGGCCATAGGCACAATGGCAGCTATAGAAGAAGTATAGTCAGCACCAAGGTCACAGGAAAGGGTGCCACCTATGCTTAACCCAGAAATGTAGATCCTGGTGGAATCGATTCTGTATTTGTTTTTTGCATAATCAATGCTTTCTTTAATGCTGGAGGTATTAGGCCAATACCGAAGCTGGGGAGTAAAAACAATAAAATTGAAGACCTCGCCGTTGATTTTAAGATTTGTGGGAAATATACCTTCATCAATCAATTGCGCAGGACCATCCTTTAATAGTAGGTGAAGGTCATTAGTTCCATTACCAAACTGGCCTGCACCTGGAATAAATACCAATAGGGGATGCCGTTTTGTGTTGCTATCATAATCAGATGGCAATCCAACATAATAACCCCCTACAACATTATTTATGGGAAAACTAACAGGTTTTAACTTCATCGTTACTGGAGGCAATTGGGGAGGCTCGGGCTTAATAATTTCAACATCCTCTTTTTTACAGGACATAAAAAAGCAAATGCTTGCAGTGATGATAGTAATTATGATGTTCTTCGTCATTTTACAAATTTTCCATTAGAATATGCACTCTAAAGGGGTTTATGATTTTTACATACGTAAATACTGTTTGAAGCAGATTTATTAATGCAGGCTTTTCAAAAAATGAAAGGAATGGAAGTGATTTTTATTGTTAAAATTATATACCAATAGGCGTGTTGGATTATAAAGGATTTTTATTCCTAATTCATTGAACAAGTGAGGTATTAATTGGGGAAAAAGGTATCCACGTACCTCACTCAGAGATAATTATCCAATAAATTAGACCAAAAATAGTTTAGGAAACTGAAGGTATTTTTTTATACAGCTGGGCAGTATGAGCTGTATTTTCGTAGGAAGAATTCAGTCTCTTTCGACACGATTCGACTACGGCAAAGGTTAGTTGGAACAAACCCAACAACTACAAAAACAAGTAAATGGTTTGGTAAAACCATTTTTATTTTTTAAAGATTTAAAGGGATTATAGAAATCAAAATTAAACCAACACATCAATAAATAAATGATGAAACTTGTTCTATAAGAGCGGAGCACTAGTTGTATATTTTTTCTAACTCTATTTATAACTGCTCAAAATTTTGGAAAGCCTATCGCAGCATTTTACTGGCTTTTTTCAGATGAAGTTTGCACCTCCTGTTTTTTAATATAAACTTCCTGAAGTACCACCATCACGATAGCTGTCAGTGCTGTTGCCAGCACAAGGCCCCATCCACCTATTAAAACACCCATAACCAATTGCGCAATAATCATCAGCGCTGGTGGGATGTGGATCAGCTTTTTTTGTATCTGTGGCATGATCAGATTACTTTCCAGTAGCTGAATCAGCATGTACAAACCTAAAATCAATAATGCCATAGTCGGTCCTTCCATAAAACCGATCAATACTGCTGGAATCAGCGCTAATAAGGGACCGAAATTCGGCACAAAGCTTAAAAGCCCGGCAATGAGCGCAAGAACAAGCCACATGGGTACCCCAAGAATGGCCAAACCAATAGCTGTAAGAGCAAAAACCACCAGCATGGAAAATATCATTCCTTTTAGCCATTTTGTTAATGTGCTTCCGATTTTATCTATCACTTCTTCTCCTTTTGCCTGGCTATTTTTCGGTATTAACTTTATGAAGCCTTTTTTATAGATCTTTGGTGATGCTGTAAAAAAAAGTCCCAGGAAAAGCACCACATAAATATCTCCAAGCACACCAAAAGTTGTTCTAAAAAACGACTGTAAAACAGCAGAAGATTTACTAAAGCCATCACCTGAGGATACCCTATTCATAATCTTTTGTCCAATTGGATGCGCATTCACCTTTTGTTTAAGATCATCAACTGCTGAGGGTAAAGAATCGCTTAGTTGCTGCACCTGTTGCTGGATACGATCACCAGTAAACCATAAAAACAAAATGAGCAGAAGGATTGAGCCCACTGTAGCGATAACCAGGCTCACTTTATTAGGGATCCCTAACTTTCTGTTCAAAAGGCTGCTAAGTCCATGAAAGTAAAGCGCGATAAGAATACCCGCTAATACCAACAGCAAAACACTGAATATCGCTTTCAGAATCCACAGTACTACTATAAATAAGCTAACAATTGCTGCTACAATCCATACCTTTTTTTGAAAGCTGATGTTCATATTTTTATTGGTTTCCATTACATCCATATTTTTCGGTTAAAGAATCTCCTAACATCTAAAGTAACACTGTGATGTGAAGAGAATCAAATAACAGGTTTATCTATATTCCGTGCTCCAAAGTTTCCTGAATTGTATTTAAGTTGGACAAACATAGGAAAATGGTCTGATCCGAAATCTTCCTTCTTCTTTATTTTATGCAATCCAAAGCCATCAATATGAAAGAATGATCTAACGGATAACGGGATAAGATATACATGGGTAGAAGTAATGGTGCGTTACCTTGTGGAACCAAAAGCACCAGGCCGGTTAAAAAACAGAATCTTTATAAACCTCATGGAAGAATTAAGCATTATCCAGACAAGGTGATGCTGCCAAAAACCAATATGCGGTAAATTAATCGCGTTGTTTAATTAAGTTTATCAAAATAAACAGATTTTTAAATTGTTAGATAATGTAAGCACCACTATTTTCAGTAAATATTCTTTGGAGCTTTGAGAGACTTGCAAGACAGATAGTGCAGCGAATTTTTCCTGAGCGGGAAATTATTTAAATTCATCCAATGGCACTTAACCGGAATGTGGGTGGGATGAACTGCGCTACGCAACAGCAACCAGGATAAAGCTTACGATTGTCCTTAATATGTTCTTCTATGAAACCCCGCAACGTTATATATAGTCTTCTTGCCGTCATTGCCATGCTGGCGCTGGCCATCAATGTCTGGAGGAATGAACCAAAGCGTAAGGAGGCTTTTGACAGAACACCAGAACAACTTGCCTATACTAAGCATGCAAAATGCAGAATGGAATGCCGCGAGATCACCGAAGAAGAGATCAGGGAAGTCCTTGAAAAAGGCATGATCTTATTTAATCGTAGTAATCGAAACGATAAACCCTGTCCAACATTTGCCCTCCAGCGACGCACATCCAAAGGCGCCAGTTTACGCGTTATATTTGCCCAATGCAACAGGGAAACCAGGGTGGTTACCTGTTATAATTTAGAAAAAGAATTTTCCTGCGATTGTCCCTAACTATGCGCTACCTGCTTAAGCCTTTCCAGATCCTTTACGTGGTATATGCC
>MWYV01000019.1 GCA_002050435.1 Chitinophagales bacterium 33-2
TGCCTGCAGATCAGGTTCGCAATTGAGGTAAATTAAAGAACCGGTTAATGATGGATCATGAAAACCCGGCTGGTGCACTATGGCCCCACCGCGACCCTGGTTTTGAAAATCATAAATGAAAAAACCCATGCGGGCTTCACCCATTACAGACTCAGGCATTATATAATCGAATATTTTCTCGTAAAATTTTTTAGCACGATCAAAATCAGCAACAGGGATCTCAAACCAGTTGATGGCATGTGTACGCATAGCATTCTTTTGTAGAAATTACTAAAACAGGCATTGACCGCCAATATAAATTTTTTTAAGTACCGTTATTTCCTGCTTCGGTTTACCAGCCAGAGGATCAGTACAACTACAATTACCACCAGGATGATGGCTGTCCAAAAACCTGCTTTAAAAATACCGCCAATTACTTCACATGAACTTAATGTAACCATTAATGCCAGTGCAAAAACCCAGATTGAATTAAACTGTTTCATAGCTCACCTTTTCTTCCTATTATGCAAAAGCTTTGCCGGGTGCTCATCAATAGGCAAAAATGAAAAGAAAGATTTGTAGAAGGTTGATTATTAATGGTTTACTGTTATCGTTGTCAGCAGGATAAAAACTCATCAGGATAGGCAACAGGGAAAGAGATAAAATGATTCCTGAGTACAAGGACTGATAAGCTTAAAATTACCTGCTTGCCGGAGTAAACAATGCCATTTTTATAGGTTCACCAAGCGCAGGAAAACCATGCTTATAGAAAGCTTTCTCCATCGCAATAAAACACAAAAAAAACAGGGAATGGATTTAAAAGGAATGAGCCTGAAACAATATCGAGCTCATTCCTTAGAAAACTAATTTATTAAATTGTCTAAACTCTTGGGTTCAGTCTATTTGGAGTCTTTGTCTTTGGGTTTACAATGTTATCTATAATCCCGATTTATCCTGTCCAAAATCCCTTCGTAGGAAAGCGGCCCTTCCACTTTGTACATCAATGAATCATCCTTCATAATAAAAAGCGATGGCAGCACTAATACAAATCTTTCAGAAAAATCAGAAGTGTCTTTATACAAAGGCATTTTGATATTATGTTTTTTCTGAAATTCCTGAATTAACTCCAAACGTTCATCAGAAACAAAAAACACATTATCAGATGGTTTCACAGAGTCCCCATATTGAATCATTTTTTCCAGACATGGTTTACACCAGGTGGCGAAAGCAACAATAGCTTTTCTTCCTTTTAATTCAATATTCTCTTCAAGTCCAGTTTGAGCATTGGTTAGCATCCAGTTGGACTTTTTTAATGAAACACTTACTTCTTGTGAACGGATATAGTTGGTGAAATACTTATCTATATTTCTTTGACTATCGATAACCAAATAAATAAAGTATGTAGATATAGCCCCAAAAATGATTAGCAAAGAATACAAAATTTTATTTTTCATAACATGGGTCACCCCAGAAAATTTAAAAATTCTGATTTTTAAAAATGATAAAATAGTTTTACTTGAACATGTTCAGAATCAAAGATAAGGTTGGGGATAAACAACTGTAGTAATACGGAATTTTCATATTCTGAAAACCCCTATAAATTAAATAAAGTAGTTTCCGGAATGAACTGTTTCTTGTCCCATTTATATTTCAATTGCTTGATGGAATACCCAAATGCTTTTTCAAACTAATAAGAGAAAAAGACCATTTTGTACAGTTATTATTCCCGCCTTATCATGAAGTTTTTCTTCACACATTACCCTATAAATTTCCTTTTTTCATGGCATCATGCTGGTAAAAACTTATGGAAGTGCGGTGTATGGTGTGGAAGCAGTTTCAATAACCGTTGAAGTAAACTGGATGGAAACCAATTTGGGTTTTATGCTGGTTGGATTACCGGATAATGCTGTTAAGGAAAGTTTTCAGCGGGTGGAAAGCACCATAAAATCAATAGGAAGATCAATACCCAGAACACGCATCGTTGTGAACCTGGCACCGGCAGATATAAAAAAAAGCGGGACTGCATTTGACCTCACTCTTGCCATTGGCATCCTGGCTGCTTCTGAACAATTAAAGAATCATGAACTGGTGGAACAATATGTGATCATGGGAGAATTAAGTCTGGATGGTGAAATCAGACCGATCAAAGGCGCACTTCCCATAGCGATCCAGGCAAGGAAGGAGACATTCAAAGGTTTGATTGTTCCAAGATCAAATGCAAGAGAAGCAGCTATGGTCAACAACCTGGACGTGTATGGCGTGGACCATATCAAAGAGGTGATCGATTTTTTTGAATCAGGTGGCACCAGCATGCAACCGCTGGTGATCAATACAAGGGATGAATTTTTTAATGCCCAATCAGATTTCGACATCGATTTTGCTGAAGTAAAAGGACAGGAAAATATAAAACGTGCTTTGGAAATTGCCGCGGCAGGTGGACATAATGCAATTCTGATTGGTCCGCCCGGAGCCGGCAAAACCATGCTGGCCAAAAGGTTGCCAACCATTTTACCTCCGTTGAGTTTGCAGGAAGCTTTAGAAACCACAAAGATCCATTCTGTTGCAGGCAAACTTCCGGAAAATGCCACGCTGGTATCTAAAAGACCATTCAGAAGTCCGCACCACACGATTTCAGATGTTGCCCTGGTAGGCGGGGGAGGCATGCCACAACCCGGCGAAATATCCCTTGCACATAACGGTGTATTGTTCCTTGATGAACTGCCTGAATTTAAAAGAACCGTACTTGAGGTGATGCGGCAACCCATGGAGGAAAGAAGAGTAACGATCTCACGGGCAAGAGTAGCCGTAGATTTTCCTGCAAGTTTTATGCTGATCGCATCAATGAATCCATGCCCTTGTGGATTTTACAACCACCCGGAAAGAGAATGCACCTGTCCTCCAGGGGCTGTGCAAAAATATCTGAACAAAGTTTCCGGTCCACTCCTCGATAGGATCGACCTGCATGTTGAAGTGACGCCTGTTGCATTTAGCGAACTTTCATCTGTAAAGGAACAGGAACATTCCACTGCAATAAGGGAAAGAGTTATGCGGGCAAGGCAGATACAGGATGTACGCTATAAAGAAATTGAGGGCACGTACTGCAATGCGCAGATGAGCAGCAAAATGCTGAAACAAATCTGCCAGATCAACACCGCAGGACAAAACCTTTTAAAAATTGCCATGCAGAAATTAAATCTTTCTGCACGTGCTTATGACAGGATATTAAAAGTTGCACGCACCATTGCCGACCTGTCTTCAACTGAAGAAATAAAAACTGAACACCTGGCTGAAGCCATCCAATACAGGAGCCTTGACAGGGAAGGCTGGGCGGGATGATGCAGTTAAGTGTTATTACCTATTATGATAATTATCTTTATGTATTTTAAAATTTCCTGCACTATATTTATCAGGTACTCCCCTTAAACCATTCTATTATTATATCATGAGCAGCCTGTGCAACAGCCTGCACTGATCTTTTATGGATCGATTTCCGGGAGTACAACAAATTTAAAAATCCAAAATTAACCCCTGTGAAAAAAATTACATTATTCATTGCCGACGACCACATGCTCGTTCGTGAAACCTGGAGTTTCATCTTAAACAACAATCCTTCTTTTTCGGTTATTGGTGAAGCCGGAAGCGCTGAAGAAGCCATCGATCAAATTAAACTGCTGAAACCCGACGTAGTGATCATGGACATCAATCTCCCCAACATGAACGGGATTGATGCCACCCACGAAATTGTAAAGAATTCACCGGAAACAAAAGTGCTTGGTGTTTCCCTTCATACACAACCCACTTACGCAAAAAAAATGATCCAGAAGGGCGCTTCGGGTTACATCACCAAAAATTCTTCGAGAGAAGAAATGTTTGAAGCAATCAAGGAAGTTTATAAAGGCAACAAGTACATCTGCGTGGAAATGAAAAAGATCATTTCAGACCAAATGATGTTTGGAGATAACAATCCTACAGGAATCAATTCCCTGTCGCAGCGTGAACTGGAAGTGATCGCACTGATAAAAGCAGGCAACTCTTCAAAAGATATAGCGGCGGCACTTTATATTTCTGTGAATACGGTTGAAGCGCACCGCTACAACATCCTGCGCAAACTGAATTTAAAAAATTCTGCAGCGCTGGTGAACTTTATTAATAACAGCAATATTGAACTTGTGGCTTAGACCATTTAATGAGAAACACCGTCAATATTTTATTAATCATTTCCAACACATTCCACTAAATCGATTTCAGTTCCAAGCATGGACCAACTGCTATTATATTACACTGTTGATATCAACGGAAAAGTTACCGCCTGCAATAACCTTTTCCGTAATACCTGTGATTTGTACGGATCAGGAGACCCGATAGGAAAGCATCTATCAGAAGTCCTTGACAAAACTGAACATCCCATTATTTTGAAAAATATTCAGAAAAGCATTGCACATCCTTCATCGGTTTTTGATATCGAGTTCAATGGAACAGGCATAGCGCATGAAAAAGTATTCAGGTGGTCTGTAACTGCAGAAACAGAGCACAGTAAAATAAAAAATATTCACCTGGTTGGCAAGGATATTTCAATAGAAAAAGCGCTGGAAAAAGAATTGCTTTACAAGGCAGCCCTGTTTGCAAATATTAACGATGCCATCATTTCAACTGATAAAAATTTCAAAATAATCACTTGGAATAATGCTGCCACACAGATATACGGATACACCGGGGAAGAGGCAATTGGCAAAACGATGGAAGAAGTATCCTCCTATATTTATATCGACGCTACAAAGCAAGCAGCTTTAGAAGAATTAAGAGTACACAACAGGTGGAAAGGAAATCTGATTCTAAAATGCAGGGATGGTGGCGAAAAAAAACTGGAAGCCAGTGTTTCATGCATCATAAATGATCTCGGTGCCATCATTGGTTATGTTGCAGTAAACCGGGATATCAGCGAAACTGCAAAATCAGGTGAAATTCTATTTACCCTTCGCTACCTGCTTTCCTCTTCTGAAGATGGCTACCTGGTAAGTGACCTTGAAGGAAAACTGATTTTCATAAATGAGGCCGGTAAGCATATTATTTCCGCAGCTTATGGATTTATTCCTGAAATCGGAGACAGGCTCGTTGATAAACTTCCAGGTGACAGAAGAGACTATATCAATTCGAAAATGCCTTCCATAATTGAAGGTAAAATAATTGAATATGAAGTGGAAGTTGCAAATGAAATGAATCCTAAATGGCTTTATTGCCGATATTCAATTATAAAAGATGAAGGATCCCGAACACTAGGTGTGTGTGTAATTATCAAAGATGTTACACAGAGAAAAAGATTAGAAAAAACCGAACAAGAAAGAAACCTTGTTGAACACGAACTTTATCGACACCGGATAAAATTCGAGCAATTCATGGAAAACACACCTTTGCCGGGTTGGATCACTGATGAAGAAGGTAATATGCAGTATATGAATCCTGTTTACCAAAAGAATTTTGGTATAGGGATAGAAAACATTGGTAAGAACATTTATGAAATTTTTTCTAAAGAGCTCGCGGATAATTATTTCAGTAACAATAAAAGAGTAATTGAAGAAGACAAAACAATTGAAACTATCGAACAGGCTTATTCGGCTGATGGGGATGTGCAGATATTGAAAATCTACAAGTTTCCCATTTTAACCTTTGGTAAAAAAATGGTTGGTGGATGGGCTATAGACGTTACGGGGCAGATGTTGCTCCAACAGGAATTATCGGAAAATCTGGAACGCTATTCTTTTGTGAATAAAGCAACATCAGATGCGATTTACGACTGGGATTTTGCTTCAGCAAAGATCTTTCATGGTGAAGGGTTTCAGAATATTTTTGGATATAAAGAACAGGAAGTATCCATCAAGTTCAGGCTTCAGCATATTCATGTGTCTGAAGTGGAAAAAATTAAGAACATCATTTTCAAAACCCTTAGAAGTAAAGAAAATAAATGGAACCTTGAATATAGGATCAGAGATGCGGAAGGAAAATATCATTCTGTGATTGACAAGGCATTCATCATCCGCAGCAATAATAAAGTAGTTCGTGTCATTGGTGCCATACAGGATATTACAAAGCAAAAACTCCTTCAGCGCAAACTGCTTGACCAGGAAAAAAATTCTAAAAGGAAACTGGTAAAATCCATTATTGAAACCCAGGAAAAAGAAAGGAGACAGCTTTCTGTTGAACTTCATGATAATGTTAACCAGATGCTGGCTTCATGTAAACTCATGCTTGAATATGCAGCTTCGAATCAACATTCTTCCGCCATGATGACTGAAAAGTCTTCCCAGAGTCTTCAACTGGTAATAGATGAGATCAGGAGGATCAGTCATGACCTGAGTCCTTCGGCTGTTGAAGACATCGGCCTCACAGACGCCATCGAACAAATGCTTGAGAAAATAAATATGGTTTCCAAAACCCATTTTGATTTTATTTACAAGGACTTTGGTATAAAAAAACAACTGAAAAAAGAAGATAAGATCGCGATCTTCAGGATCATCCAGGAACAGGTAAATAATATCCTTAAGCATGCCCAGGCCAGAAAAGCCTGCATTCAGATTTTACTGAGTGAGCATTCAGTAGCACTGAAGTTTGAAGATGATGGTTTAGGATTTGAAGTTTCAAAAAAGAAAAGCGGACTTGGCTTAAAAAATATCTATCACAGGGTGGCTTATTATGATGGAATTATAGATATTAAGTCAACCCCGGGGAATGGAACTAAGATCAAGATCATTCTTCACCTTAAAAGCAAAACAAAAAACAAGACCCCTAAAGTTTAGTGCTTTTCCTGAAAGCCCGCCATTCTCCTGCAGTACCCTAACTTTGCCGGTTTATGACCAGCAGCAAGAACAAAGAATTCTTTTCCCTTATCAATGCCTTTTTTGATGCAGCCTATGTTATTTCCCTTCCCAGGGCAAAGGAAAGACATGCACATATAGCGCAGGAACTTGAGGGACTGAGTTATGAATTATTTTTCGGAGTTGACAAGCAGGACCTGGATATAGAGGCGTTAAAAAAACAGGGGATTTATAATGAACCGCTTGCCATTCAACATCATCGATTTACAAAGTCCTTGCTTCCCGGTATGATCGGTTGCTCCTGGAGTCACCGCAATATTTATGATGATATCATTAAAAACAATTACCGGACGGCCCTGATCCTGGAAGATGATATACTGGTAGAGGAAAAAGCCGGCGCAGTATTGCCCCGGATGCTGAAAGAACTTCCGGAAGACTGGGAGCTTGTTTACCTCGGATATGCGAGAAATGAAGCTACTTCACCCATCAATGTTTTAAAAAAATCGGTTTACCATTTTCAGCGGCTGTTGGGAAATATGAAGTTTTCACACAAAACGATCCGCAATCTTTACCCAAAAAAAATCGCTGAACATGTGTACAAAGCCGGCTACCATGATCAGACCCATGCCTATGGCATTACCCTTTCCGGTGCTCAAAAACTGCGCGCATTACAGGAACCCATTACGTTCATTGCCGATAATCTTCTTGCACATGCCGCTTCCAACGAAATCCTGAAAGCCTATGTTTTCAAACCAAAACTGATTAACCAGCTGTCGCAGGGAAATGTAAAAAAAACGGGGACTTATATTAATGACTGATCTGATTAACTTTATTTAACGGCAGCGCTGGCTGCCATTATCATTCTTATCTGAAATTTCATCATGAAAATATTACTACAATACCTTAAACCACATAAGGGGATGGTATTCCTGATCTTGCTGCTGGCTGCAATGAATATCGGCTTCTCACTGGTAGATCCGATCATCTTTGGAAAGATCATTGATTTTGCCACGCGTTACAACAGTTCACCAGATGCTTACCAGCCATTTTTCTGGAGCTTTGCAGGCCCTGTGTTTACGCTTCTTGGCTGGTCAATCCTTGTTGCTATGATCAGCCGGATCGCAAAAAACTTCCAGGATTATTTCCTGAATGTAGTAGTACAAAAATTTGGAGCAAAAGTTTTTACTGATGGTTTGCAGAAAGCCATGAAATTGCCTTACCAGGAATTTGAAGATCAAAGAAGTGGTGAAACCCTGAGCATTCTTACCAAAGTGCGCACAGATACCGAAAGATTTATCAACAACTTTGTCAATATCCTGTTTACTGTTTTGATCGGGATTGTTTTTGTGGCTGTTTTTGCCGCAAGGATCCACTGGTCTTTACCCATCATCTATTTCAGCGGAATCGCTTTGCTGATGGTGATCTCCAACCTCCTGAGTAAAAAAGTAAAAACCATTCAAAAAGTAATTGTTGCGCAAACAACCTCCCTTGCAGGAACCACCACAGAATCACTACGGAATATTGAGCTGGTAAAAAGCCTGGGTCTCACCGGCCAGGAAGTGGACAGACTGAATAAAAACACATACAAGATCCTTGGGCTTGAATTGACCAAAGTAAAAAGGATCAGAAGTATCAGCTTTGTGCAGGGTACATTCGTGAATACATTGCGACAGGTGATCCTCTTCATGCTGATGTGGGTAGTGTTCCAGGGAAGGTTAACGCCCGGGGAACTGGCCACCATGCAGATCTTTTCATTTTTTGTATTTGGACCATTACAGGAGATCGGAAATATTATTTTGAGCTATCGTGAAGCGGAGGCCTCCCTGAATAATTTCCAGAACCTGATGCAGAAAACACCAGAAGCGATTCCGGAACAACCAAAACACCTCGGACCCATCAACGATCTTGAATTCCGCCACGTAAGTTTCAAACACCATACTGCCATGCATAAGGCAATTGATGGCATCAGCTTTAAAACCAGCAGGGGCGAAACCATTGCATTTGTAGGCCCATCGGGCGCAGGAAAATCCACGCTCATGAAATTGCTGGTAGGTTTGTACCGTCCCCAGGAAGGCAATATTTATTATAATGGGATTGACGAAAACAACATATTGTTTGATGACCTTAGAAACCAGATCGGTTTTGTTACGCAGGATACACAGTTATTCAGTGGAACCATCAAAGAGAATTTAATTTTTGTAAATCCTGGTGCAACTGAAGACGACCTGCTCGAAGCACTTAAAAAAGCTTCCTGTTTAAATCTTTTGAGCAGAGCTGAAAAAGGCATCGACACGATGATCGGTGAAGGTGGATTAAAATTATCTGGAGGTGAAAAACAAAGACTCAGCATTGCACGCGCGCTGTTGCGTAAGCCCAGGTTATTGATCTTCGATGAAGCCACATCTGCTCTTGATTCATTAACAGAAGAAGAGATCAATAAAACCATCCGCAACGTTTCTTCTTTCAACGACCAGATCACCATACTGATCGCACACAGGCTTTCAACTATCATGCATGCGGACAGGATCTATGTGCTGGAAAAAGGTGTTGTGATCGAAACCGGAACCCATGAAAATCTTTTGGAAGAAAAAGGTTTGTACTATGCGATGTGGCGCCAGCAGATCGGTGAAAGAAAAAATACCGCTCCTGCTGTCCAACCGGCCTGACAGATTTCGCCTTATGGTTTGATCTCCAGCTCCGCTCCTGTTAGCGCATAATAAAGGTTTTGTACCTGGTGCAGATGGTAAACAGGATTGCTGGTAATGAAGGCATTTACAGATGCTCTTGCAAAAGCTTCTTTATTGTTTTTGATATATCCATAAATTTCAGTCAGATTTTCTGTTTGCACCGGCAGCACCAACTTAAACTCCCTTGCATCGGGATAAAGTGGATATTTTTTGTTTTCCACGAAACCGGCTTTTATAAAAATATCAGGGTTAAGCACCACGGGAAACAGTTCTTTCAGCTTGTCTGCAGGCCAATTGAAATGGTCAGCTTCCAGCTTCACCATCACGATCCTGGTATGAATCTTCAGGAGTACGGCATTGCCTACGCGGAAGGATTGGTGTTGGATCATGGCCAAAGATAAAAGGGCCACCTCTTTAGAAAGAAATTAATTAAAAAGGAAGCTCCCGAAAACATCTAAACAACAGCAGGAATACGGCCATTCAACAATGGGAAAAAGCAGAAAAAGTTTTTATGGACAAGCATATGCCGCATTATAAGTAGGGAGTTGGGAGTGTAGGAGTTCAACAGTGGTTGAATAGTGGTTGAATGGTGGTTGAAGATTGTTGAAGATGGTTGAACGGTGGTGGAAAAGTAGAGGAACTTTTGTTGAATGTTGTGGTGAATTGCGTAACACTGGTCCTTTCTGTGACTTTGCGCTTTCAAAAAAGGGTTAGTTTCTTTTTAATGATTGCTCCGATTTTCTTCTGACCTATCTGAATTCGACCAAACGATACTATTTATCAAATTATTTATTTGTAAATATTGCCCAACTAAAAATTGGAACAGGAATATGTGTAAAAGTAAGTTTGGAGATAACTACTTATGCAGAATCTCTGTGATTCAAATGTAAAGGGCTATATGATTTCTTTGAGCCTTCGAGACTTCGCGGCTAAAAGCGAAAAGGCTTCTACCTTACATCCGTTCGATAATTCCTGCAATGCCCTGCCCCCCGCCAACACAAGCCGTAACCATTCCATATTTTTTGCCGGATCTTTTCAGATCATTTAATACCTGGATGGTCAGTTTTGCGCCGGTACAACCTAAAGGATGTCCAAGCGCTATCGCGCCACCGTTGGGATTGACAAGTGCAGGATCAAGACCAGCTTCCCTGATCACAGCAATGGATTGCGATGCAAAGGCTTCATTCAATTCGATGGATGCAATGTCACCCAGGTTCATATTCACCTGCTTCAACACTTTTGGAATAGCTGCTACAGGTCCTATGCCCATGATCCTCGGATCAACACCTGCCGATGCACAGGCTACCAACCTGCCTATCGGTTTTAGTCCCAGTTCATTTACCATTCTTTCGCTCATTACAATCACAAATGCAGCTCCATCGCTGGTTTGTGAAGAGTTGCCTGCGGTAACCATACCACCTGCGGCAAATGCAGGTTTCAGCTTGGCCAGCACTTCAATTGATGTATCTGCACGCGGGCCTTCATCTGTATCCACCACAAAATCACGCTGGGCTCTTTTTCCTTTTTCATCAAGGTAAATCTCTTCCACTTTTATTGGAAGCACACCTTCTTTTAAATTACCATTTTGTATGGCTGCAATTGCCTTCCGGTGCGAATGAAATGAAAATTCATCCTGGTCTTCTCTTGAAACCTTATATTCTTTGGCCACAGCTTCTGCGGTAAGGCCCATACTTAAATAATAATCGGGATCATCTTTGGCAATGGAATAAGCCGGTACGGTTTTCCATCCAGCTGTAGGCACCAGGCTCATACTTTCCACTCCGCCTGCAATGATACAATCTGCCATTCCCATCCGGATCTTGGCAGTGGCAATGGCTATGGTTTCCAGTCCGGATGCACAATAGCGATTCACGGTCATGCCGGGGGTATCATAGCCTAAAGCGCGTGCGGCAATGATCCGGCCCACCTGGAGCCCCTGCTCTGCCTCTGGCACCGCATTTCCCACGATCACATCATCTACCCTTGATTTATCCAGCTGGGGAACTGAAGCCATTAAACCCTGTATCAGTTCGATCGCAAGATCATCAGGCCTGGTAAACCTGAACCCGCCTCTTTTGGCTTTGGCAACAGCGGTTCTGAATCCTGCTACGATGTATGCTTCCTGCATGTTTTATGTTTGTATAAAAATACTGAATTCCTAATTAGTTGCATCAACAACTAAATCACAATAATTTGAAATGTTTGATCACCGCTTCAGGGAACAGTGCATTCATCAGCACCGGATTTGATTTTTCTATTCCAAGGAACATCCATGGTGCGTCCTTGTCTTTAATGGCAATCATCACACCCTGGGTGAGCACCATATAGCTTTTCCTTTTTTCATTGTAACTGATATCGGCATCGTCAAAACCACCTTTTAAACTTAGAATGAAAAGATCATGAAAATCGGAATCACGCTCAACGGAACTGTCCTTAAAGATCATATACATCCGCATCCGGTATTTGATCTCTTTATAATCAGATCCATTATTTAAAAAAGAAGGACTGTAACTGATGACGGCCATGCTATCAAAACCAATACTCATCTCCTCGCTTTCAAAAGCTTTTTGAAAGACCTCTATGAAATCTGCCTTAGGCACAATCTTGAATAGTGAAGGGTGTACATATTCAACAAGATCTTTGTAATTAACATCCAGGGTGAGCTGCATGTATTTTGCCACCCTTGCATCAAGTTCTTTATCTCCTGAAGTTTGGGCTGAGAGACCGGTGAAGGCAAAAACAGTTAAGAAGATCCAGCATAATTTTTTCATGCAACAAGATAAATAAATAGATTCCTAAAAAACCAAAACGGGGAAAAAAAAAGGATGCTGCTATCTTCGCGCAACATGTACAGCATCGTTAGATCTCTTTTGTTTTTATTTCCGGCCGAAACAGCCCATTACCTTTCCATGAACCTTCTGAAGGCAGCATGTTCAATAAGGTTGCTCAGAAAAATGCTTCAGAAAAATTATGCAGCGCCACACCAGACCACAAAGCTGGTGGGACTTGAATTTAAAAATCCAGTTGGACTGGGTGCTGGGTTTGATAAAAACGCAAAGTATTTACGTGAACTGGAAACGCTGGGTTTTGGTTTTGTAGAAATTGGAACTGTGACGCCACTTGCCCAGAAAGGAAATGATCAACCCAGGTTATTTCGGCTTCCAAAAGATAAGGCCCTGATCAACCGCATGGGTTTTAATAATGATGGCGTTGAGATCATCAGGGAAAGATTAAAAAAATGGAGCGATCAACAAAAAAAATTGCCAGGGAAACACAGGTTGCTGGTGGGTGGAAATATTGGAAAGAACAAAAACACAATAAATGAAGCGGCCTGGAAAGATTACGAGATCTGCTTTAATGCCCTGCATCCTTATGTTGATTTTTTTGTGGTGAATGTGAGTTCACCCAATACACCCGGTCTAAGAGCTTTGCAGGAAAAACCTGCGCTGCAGAAAATTCTTTCTCACCTGCAGGAACTGAACAGGCAATTAAATGTTCAACGCCCTATTTTTTTAAAGATCGCACCGGATCTTGAACCTGCCCAACTTGATGATGTGATAGAACTGGCAAGGGAAATTCAACTTGAGGGACTGGTAGCCACCAATACAACCATAGACCGTTCTGATCTCAAAACTGAACCAGAAAAAGTTGCATCAATTGGTGCGGGTGGATTGAGCGGATCACCTGTAAAAAAAAGAGCTACTTCCGTTTTGCAATACCTCCATCAGCATTCAGGCGGTACCATTCCAATTATAGGAAGCGGTGGCATATTTAATAAAAAAGATGCAGCCGAAAAATTTGCATCAGGTGCAAATTTGATTGAAGTGTGGACAGGCTTTATTTATGAAGGACCTTCCATTGTAAAAAAAATATTGAAAGAAAATTAATTTAAGGATTAACCCATTTAAAAATTAATTGACAAGAAGAACAGCAGCCACCATTCCTGCAGTTTCTGTTCTGAGCCTGGTGTTGCCAAGGCTAACCGCATCAAATCCATTTTCAATGGCAAGTGAAATTTCTGCAGGACTAAAATCTCCTTCAGGACCAATCAGCATTAGGGAAGCAGGTACAATGCCCTGGCGCGTGTTTATTTCTTTTTTATCACCCAGTAAACAATGCGCGATATATTTTCTTTGATATTGTTGTGAAGAATTAATGAATGATTTAAAATCGACGGGTGCAATTAATTCAGGTAACCATACCTGTTGCGATTGTAACATGGCACTTACAATGATGCCTTTTAACCTGTCGAAACGAAATTTTTCTTTTTCTGTTCGTTCGCACAAAAGTGGAATGATGGAACTGACACCCAGCTCAGTGGCTTTTTCAAGAAACCATTCAAAACGCGCCGTGTTCTTTACCAGTGAAATAGCAATGGAAATTTGTTTAATGCGCGGTACAACCTTCTCAACCTGCACTATTTCCAGAACGGTTTTTTTCCTGTGATCATCTTTAATGAAACCATGTGCCTTTGTTCCTTTTCCATCTGTAAGTAATACCGCTGCATCTTTTTGCATGCGTAAAACCTGGACGAGATGGCGCGAAGCATCTTCATCAAGCGTTACTGTTTTTTCCAGCGGGAAGGGGAAGTATATAAATGGAACCGACATGAAACAAAAATAGCCAGGAGCACGTCAATTTGCTCCTGGCGCCGATATTTTATCAGAAGGGATTTTCTTCATCGGGAAGATCATTCATCTTACTTCCAGTTTGTATGAACATTCTGGCTCCCCCACCTTCAAAACCGGAAACCGGTTTAAAATTGGAAGGAATGGTCTGGCCGAATTCACTGCTTCCACCACCATCTTCAATAAATTTCTGAATGTGCAGCAGTGCCCTCAGTTTAATGGTTTCCAAAGATCCATTCCTGTGTTTCGCAATCCTTACGTGCGTTTCGCCTTTATTGCTTTCGCCCATTTCATCCTGGTTAAGGTCATAGTACTCGGGGCGGTAAAGGAAACAAACCATATCTGCATCCTGTTCAATCGCTCCTGATTCACGAAGGTCACTAAGCTGTGGCATCTTGTTGCCGTCCTTACGTTTTTCAACTTCACGACTTAACTGCGAAAGCGCAATGATAGGCACCTGCAGTTCTTTAGCAAGACCTTTTAAACTCCTGGAGATATTGGAGATCTCCTGCTCCCTGTTCGAATTCCTGTTCTCACCGGTACCACTCATTAATTGCAGGTAATCGATAATGATCAATCCAATATTGTTGGAATTTTTCAGCCTGCGGCATTTGGCTCTTAATTCAAAAATGTTCAGGGCCGGTGTATCATCAATATAAATCGGGGCCTGCGAAAGTCTTTGAATACCCCGTGCATACAATTGTTTCATTTCATGTTCTTCCAGCTTACCCCGTGAAATTTTCTCCAGCCAGATCTCACTTTCAGCCGATAAAATACGCTGAACGAGCTGGGGCGCAGCCATCTCAAGGGAGAACAATGCGACCGCTGTTGGCTTGGTAGGATGCAAGGCTGCATTCCGGGCAAGATTCAGTGCAAAAGCTGTTTTTCCCACAGCAGGACGTGCAGCAAGAATAATAAGATCGGTAGGCTGCCATCCATAAGTAACCCGGTCAAGCGATGGAAAACCACTGGGCACCCCTGTAATATCTTCATTTTTATGACGCAGGTCTTCAATTCTCCGTATGGTTTTTACCAATACCGAATCTATGCTCTCATAATTATTTCTAAGGTGAGTAGAGGTGACTTCATATATCTTGCTTTCTGCCATGTCAAGCAAATCAAATACATCTGTACTTTCTTCATAAGCATCTGAAATGATCTCGCCGCTGATGCGGATCAGTTCCCGCTGGATGAATTTTTGTAAAACGATCCTTGCGTGGGCTTCAATATTGGCCGAAGAAACAACTGCATTGGTAAGTTTGGTAACATAGTAAGGGCCACCCACCATTTCAAGTTCTTCGCGCAGGCGCAATTCTTCCACTACGGTTAAAATGTCAATCGGCTGGCTTTTTTGTGCCAGGCTCTGCATTGCTCTGAAGATGCGCTGGTGAGCATCAACATAAAAACATTCAGGTTTTAATATTTCAATTACCAGGTCAAAGGCAGCTTTTTCCAACATAACCGCCCCTAAAACGGCTTCTTCCAGTTCCCTTGCCTGCGGAGGAACTTTGCCATATATCATCGTACTCAGGTCCAGAGGCGCTTTTCTTCTGTTCTTTTTATCCCGGTTGAGATTAGTTAGATCCATACATCAATTGAAAAAAATGATAGCACTATTTTTCGATCATGACTGCGGTCTGCAAAAACAGGTGGTTTTACGATGGTCCTTGTCAGTCCGGTAAGTCAGGCGGCGAATATAACGGGTAGTGAAAGTTAGAAAATCATTATTTCGACGAATATTTTAATTAACATCAATTCACAGCTGCGGTAACACAAAACCCCAGCTTATGCACAGTTTATAAGGTGCTTTCCACAATTTAGGAAATTTCCGCGCAAGATTATCCTACTTTTCCACAGCCGTTGTGATCAAAAATATCCCTCTTTTTTTTTGGTAGTTTGGTGCTGACTACAGAATGGGGTTTTTACGAATTTAGGATGCTGTACCTGGCTTCAAACCCAGGCCTGATAGGGATGTTGACCTGATAAAATCTGTAAAAACAACAAAAAACAGTGTTGAATCATGAACAGAAAATCAGTCGATTTACTTAAACATGCCCTTATGAATTGCAGTTACCATTGCACCTCTATCTTTGCAGCCTTAGAATTTTACCAATGACGATCTCATATAAATGGCTGAAGCAATACCTACCTGTTGAACTGGAACCAGAAAAGCTTTCAGAAATCCTTACATCAGTTGGACTGGAAGTAGAAAAAATGGAAGTTTTTGAGGAAGTAAAAGGAAGCCTGCAGGGTTTGCTCATAGGTGAGGTTCTGGAAACGGAACAGCACCCAAATGCAGACAAATTAAAACTTACTAAAGTCAATATAGGAAATGGTGAACCGCTTCACATCGTTTGTGGCGCACCAAATGTTGCTGCCGGGCAGAAAGTGATTGTAGCTCCTGTGGGCACTACCATCTATCCTGCGTTTGGAGAACCGTTGACTATGAAAATTGCAAAGATCCGTGGTGTGGAAAGCCAGGGTATGATCTGCGCCGAAGATGAAATAGGCATGGGCGAAAGCCATGATGGAATTATGATCTTACCAGCAGCGCTTACTGCAGGTACAAAAGCTGCAGATTATTTTAAACCTTACAGCGATATCGTGTACCATATAGGATTAACACCGAACCGGATGGATGCAATGAGTCACTGGGGTGTTGCCCGTGATGTTTGCGCTTACCTTTCACACCATGAAGAGAAAAATATTCAACCGGTTTATCCTTCTGTTGATTTTGTGATTGATGATCAGCGTATGCCGGTGGATGTGCAGATAGAAAACACTGCAGCCTGCAAAAGGTATTCTGGTATTTCAATGTCTGGTGTTGAAGTAAAAGCAGCTCCTGCCTGGTTGCAACAGCAATTAAAAGCAATTGGATTAAGGCCGATCAATAATATCGTTGACATCACCAATTTTATTCAGCATGAAACGGGTCAACCATTACATGCTTTTGATCTGGACCAGGTAAAGGAACATAAGATCATTGTAAAAACAGCTGATGAACATGCTGTTTTTTTTACCACGCTTGATAAAACAGAAAGAAAATTACACAATGAAGACCTTATGATCTGCGATGCAAATGCCCCACTTTGTATTGCAGGTGTTTTCGGAGGATTGCACAGTGGCGTTACATCATCAACAAAAAATATTTTTCTTGAAAGTGCATGGTTTGATCCTGTATTCATTAGAAAAACTTCATTCAGGCATGGGCTGCGTACCGACGCCGCCACCAGGTTTGAAAAAGGTACCGATATTTCAAAAACGGTGGATGTACTGAAACGCGCAGCGCTGTTAATAAAAGAGATCGCAGGTGGCAAAATTGCTTCAGATATTGTTGATGTTTATCCTGCGCCTGCGCCAAAAAAACAAGTGCAGGTGCAATATGATTACCTGGAAAATATCAGCGGAAAAAATTACAGTCCTGAAGTAGTTAAAAGAATTTTATCAGGTCTTGGATTTGAAATCGTAAATGAAGATGCAGGAGGACTCACACTTGCAGTGCCTTTTCATAAACCCGACGTTTCCATACCTGCAGATATTGCAGAAGAAATATTAAGGATCGACGGACTGGATAATATTCCCATTCCTGCTACCATTTCCATTGCTCCATCTGTTGAAGCAAATCAAAAAGAAGCATTGATGAAGGAAAAGCTTTCTCAAATGCTTACAGGTTTGGGTTTTACTGAAATGCTTACCAACTCAATAACCAATTCTGCTTATTACACAGAAGAAACACTGGCAACTTCCGTTAAACTTTTAAATAATTTAAGCAGTGAGCTGGATGTGCTGCGGCCATCTATGTTACATACCGCACTTGAAGTGTTGGCCTTTAATCTGAACCGCAAAAACAACAGGCTGAAGTTTTTTGAATTTGGAAAAACTTACCAGACCTCAGGACCAGGCGTCTATACAGAATCCAATCACCTATGTCTTTATATTACCGGAAATCTCAATGATGTACAGTGGAACCAGCCTGCCAAAACTGCGGACCTTTATTATGTAAAAGGAATTGGATCCGCCCTTCTGGAAAATACTGGAATTAAAAATGTGGTTTTTGAAAACGCGGAGCATAATATTTTTCATGAAGGCCTGGTGGCATCATCAGGCAAACAACCTGTCATGGAACTTGGATCTGTTGATCCGGCGTTGCTGCAAAAATTCGATATCAGGCAAAATGTTTATTTCCTTGACCTTTATTGGGATGCCATCCTTCCGCTAACAGGAGAAAGGGTTCAATACAAAGAGATCGGTAAGTATCCAAGGGTGGAAAGAGACCTTGCCATTGCTGTTTCGAAATCTACAAAATATATACAGATCCGGGAACAGCTTCATAAGCTTCAACTTCATAAATTGAGAGAAGTAAAATTGTTTGATGTTTTTGAAAGTGAAAAACTCGGTGCAGATAAAAAATCTATGGCAATCAATCTTACCTTCATGGACGAAGAAAAAACACTGACCGATAAAGAGATTGATACCTGGATGAAAAAGATCATGACCACGCTTGAAAAAGAACTTCAGGCTGAAATACGGAAATAATGTCTGTTGACCAGCAATTCAATATAGTTTACGAAAAGCTTCAGCAATTGCTGAAACAGTACAACCGTGTTCAAAAAGAGAATGAACGCCTCAGAAATGAATTGCAGGAATCACAATCCAAAACGGCATCATCCCTTGAACAGGTGGAATTATTGCAACAGCAGATCAGCATATTAAAAGTTTCCCAGGGTAACTTCAGCGAAAAAGACAGGAAAGAATTTGATAAAAGGATCAGCCAGTACATAAAAGAAATTGATCAATGCATTACATTTTTAAGTGAATAAATTTTACGAATGAGTGAAGAAATGATTCCCCTGAACCTGGTAATTGGTGACCGTACCTACCGGGTGCGCATTAATCCTTCCGATGAAGAAGTTGTTCGAAAAACAGTGAAGACCATCAATGAAAAGATCGTGGAATTCAAAACGCATTTTGCTGGCAAGGATATGCAGGACTATATTGCCATGGTACTGGTTTGGTTCGCCACCGAACAAAATGCAGCCATCTCTAACCTGGTAAACCTGGATCATGTAAGTTCGAGATTACAGACCCTTGAAAAGATGATTGATGGCGGCATTGAATAAAATGTTAACCATCAGCCATCCACCAATTCGCTTCTTCCTCTAAAAATCACCTTCCGTTTTGTATCTTCGCCTCCTGCTTTTAAAGCAGTATCATATCAGATCAATCCCTGATCACTAAAACAAAAAAGAAATGGATTTCAATATAATTACAATAATTGTTGCTGTAGTTGCGCTAATCCTGGGCATTATCCTGGGCAAACTCATTTTTGCAAAAGACACGCGTAAAAAAGTTGAAGAAGCTGAAGGACAATCTCAATCCATCCTTAAAGAAGCTCAGTTTAGAGCAGAAACGTTCAAAAAGGAAAAAGAACTTGAAGTCAAGGAAAAATTTGTTCAGCTAAAATCAGATCATGAAAGGGAGGTGCTGGAAAGAAACCGCAAGATCGGTGAAAGTGAAAACAGGCTGCGCCAGAAAGAACAGGCTGTGAATCAAAAAAATGAACAGCTGGATCGCCAGATCAAAGAAAATGATGCCATCAAGCTAAACCTGAACAAGCAGATTGAAGTTGTGAACCAGAAACAGGCAGACCTGGAAAAGCACCAGGAAGAGCACATGCGCAGGCTTGAAAAGATCTCCGGCCTTACGGCTGAAGAAGCAAAGAACCAACTGGTTGAGGGACTCAAGCAGGAAGCACAGTCAAGAGCAATTGGTATTCAGCAGGAAATTATTGACGAAGCCAAACAAAAAGCAAATAAGGAAGCGCGGAAGATCATCATTCAAACCATCCAGCGTACAGCCTCTGAACAGGCCATTGAAAACGCCATTACCGTTTTTAACCTGGAAACAGACGAGATAAAAGGTCAGATCATTGGTCGAGAAGGAAGAAATATCAGGGCCATTGAAGCGGCTACCGGTGTTGACCTGATTGTTGACGATACTCCTGAAGCCATCATTCTTTCCTGTTTTGATCCGTTGAGAAGGGAGATCGCCCGTTTAAGTTTACAACGCCTGGTGTCTGATGGCAGGATCCACCCCGCCAGGATCGAGGAAGTAGTTGAAAAAACCAAGCGCCAGCTGGAAGAGCAGATCATGGAAATTGGTGAAAGAACGGTGATTGAACTGGGTATCCATGGATTACATAAAGAACTTGTACGATTGGTTGGTAAAATGAGGTTCAGGTCTTCGTATGGACAAAACCTGCTGATGCACAGTCGTGAAGTGGCCAACCTTTGCGGTGTGATGGCAGCTGAATTGGGACTGAATCCGAAACTGGCTAAAAGGGCCGGGCTGCTGCATGATATTGGTAAAGTGCCTGACGAAGAAACAGAATTGAGCCACGCCCTGCTTGGAGCCAAGCTGGCGGAGAAATATGGTGAAAATCCGGCCATTGTGAATGCCATCGGCGCCCACCACGATGAAATGGAAATGCAGTTTGTGATCTCTCCTATTGTTCAGGCCTGTGATTCCATCAGTGGAGCACGTCCGGGCGCACGCCGTGAGATCATGCAACAATACCTGCAGCGCATTAAGGAACTTGAAAATCTTGCCCAGGCTTATACAGGTGTTGAAAAAGCCTATGCCATCCAGGCCGGCCGCGAATTGAGGGTGATCGTGGAAGCAGATAAAGTTACCGACCAGGCCAGCGAAAGACTTTCTTTCGAGATCGCCCAAAAGATCCAGACAGAAATGACCTATCCAGGACAGATCAAAGTCACTGTGATCAGGGAGAAGAGGGCAGTGAATGTTGCCAGGTAAGGAAGGAGCAAAGATTTTAGGGATTAGGTTCGAGCAAGCCATTTATCTTTTCGATATGTTTTTTAAAAAACTCACCATCATTTTTTGTTCTTCAATAATGCTATTTAAGACTTTTAGGATGAAGGCACCATCACCAATTCCAGCTCCTTTGGCAATCAAAACCTGAGTTTCCAGTTCAAATAAAGATCCCAGGGCTATTTCGATAAACCTGCAATGATCCTTTTGACTCGTTCTGCTACTTCCTTCAGCTATATTGGAAGGTAGCAGCTTTGATCTAACTTGCTCCTTGACCCTTGTCATCTTATACCTTTTTTTTGTTTATTCCCTCTCATCCCCCTACCTTTGCACTCCCTAAATTTTGAGTTATGAACGCTGCAATTGCCTTTGTACACGAACAACTTACAGGCAAAAAGGAATTTCCTAAGTTTAAAGCCGGTGATAATATTACTGTCAATTATAAAATTATTGAAGGTAGCAAGGAAAGGATCCAGTCTTTTCGTGGAGATGTGATCAAAAAGCAGGGCACTGGTGCCACTGCTACTTTTACTGTTCGGAAAATCTCTGACAGCATTGGTGTAGAAAGGCTTTTCCCTTTTCTTTCTCCCAATATCGATTCTATTGTCGTTAACAAAGTAGGCCGTGTGCGCAGGGCGAAACTTTTCTACCAACGTGGTCGTAGCGGTAAAAGCGCAAGGATCCAGGAAAAGAAAAGAGCTGTGGAAACTGCATAATCCTTTCAACAACATATTGATGCGTCCCGCTTGCGGGACGTTTTTATTTAAAATCCCCACCAAAAGCCCCTAAACCATCAGGTTTTCCAATACCTTTGCTGTCTAATCATTTAAATCCATATTTATGGGTCCTCTAGGCTTTAATGAAATTCTGATCATACTCCTGATTGTATTGCTTTTGTTTGGTGGAAGGAAGATTCCTGAGCTGATGCGTGGCCTTGGCCGTGGGATCAGGGAATTTAACGATGCTAAAAGCAAAGTGCGTTCAGAAATTGAAGAAGGCATCAATGAAAAGGAAAGTCCTGCTGCTTCTACAACTACGCAGACCTCCCAACCTTCCCAACCATAAACCATTCCTTGTTCCGCTTTTCTTCCATCGAAGAATTCCATCTTGATCTTGAACAGGAGAAAACTTCCTGCGTTGCAGCTGTGGACCATTACCTCAAGGCCATTGAATCCAGCAGGCTCAATGCTTTTATAGAAGTCTTCGCAGAGGAAGCCCGCAACAGAGCCCGCCAACTCGACCAGCAAAAACAGCGTGGATCTTTACATGGCGTAGTGATCGGAATAAAAGATAACATCTGTTACAAGGATCACCAGGTGACGGCCGGCTCTGAAATCCTTAAAGATTTTACCTCCTTGTTTTCCGCCACTGCAGTAGAACGCCTGCTGGAACAAGGCGCTATAATAATAGGAAGACAGAACTGTGATGAATTCGGAATGGGCTCAACCAATGAAAATTCAGCTTACGGACCTGTCTTACATCCCGCAGATCCCACCAGGGTGGCCGGAGGTTCTTCAGGTGGCAGTGCCGCTTCAGTAGCTGCCGGACTTTGCATGGCTGCTCTAGGAAGCGATACAGGTGGCTCTGTGCGTCTTCCAGCCAATTACTGTGGTGTGGTTGGATTAAAACCAACTTATGGACGCGTTTCCCGGTATGGACTGATTGCGTATGCTTCGTCTTTCGACCAGATCGGCATACTTTCCAAAAATGTAAAAGATGCAGCACAAATACTGGAAGTCATTGCTGGTCCTGATGATTTTGACAGTACTGCACTCCAGGAAAAATTCAGTTTGAAAATTGACAATGAAGAAAAAAAATACCGGATCGGGTATTTTCCTGAGTGGATCCACCATCCATCAATTGATCCAGGCATTCGCAGAGCGTTGGAATTGTATATTGAAGAATTAAAAAACCAGGGGCACCAGGTGTCTCCGGTGCATTTTCCCTATACAGATCTTATCATTCCCGCTTATTATATTCTTACAACTGCGGAAGCTTCTTCCAATCTTTCCCGTTATGATGGAATCAGGTTTGGAAAAAGCAAAGCCGTGCCAGACCAAGACCTTGCCGATTTTTATTCTACCTCACGATCTGCCGGGTTTGGTAAGGAAGTAAAAAGGAGGATCATGACAGGAAGTTTTGTGTTGAGCTCGGGCTATTTTGATGCCTACTTTACTAAAGCACAAAAGATTAGGCGGCTCCTAAAAGTAAATATTACACTGATTTTCAACGATTTAGATTTTATAATTGCACCCAATGCGCCCGCAGTGGCCCCCAAACTCGGAGCCGCCGCTGCCGATCCTTTAGCCATGTATATGGGAGATATTTTTACGGTTTTTGCAAATCTTGCCGGCATTCCAGCCATCAGTTTACCACTTCTTCAACACAATGCTAACCTTAGTTTAGGATTTCAATTAGCTGCCGGTGAACAGAATGAGGTATCTTTGCTACGCTTTTCGCATCAACTGATGCAACAATAAGAGAGAGTAAGAGTTCCCGTGTGATTTAGATGTAATCTTTTAAAAATTTGTGATGAACAAACTTTTATTGTTAGCCACCAGCCTGATCTGTCTGACACTTCAAAGTAGTGGTGCAACACATCCTTCAAAGGATATCGTTAAAGAGAGTTACTTTAACGATTCAACCAAAACAAAAACAAACGATCCCAAACTTGGTTTTAAAAACCTTTTTGAATCTGAAGAAATTGCAGGGATCAACACCCATCGTCTTCATCCCAAAGCCATCAACTTTGTAGAAGACTATATTTCTGACAACACCAACAGGCTGACCCAAATGAAAACCTGGGGCAAACCTTATTTCGACATGATGAATTCTGTGCTAACCAAACACGGACTTCCCGTTGAAATGAAATACCTGTCGGTAATTGAATCAGATCTTAAAACAAGCGCCGTATCATGGGCCGGGGCCGTTGGTCCATGGCAGTTCATGCCGGCAACTGCAAAACTGCTGGGGCTTACCGTTACAAAATCCAGAGATGACCGTAAGGATTTCACCAAAAGCACCAATGCTGCTGCCAAATACCTTACACAGTTGTACAGTATTTATGGAGACTGGTTGCTGGTGATCGCTGCCTATAATTGCGGACCCGGTAACGTAAACAAAGCCATCCATAAAAGCGGCAGCCGTAACTTCTGGGACATGCAGCAATTTCTGCCGGCAGAAACCAGGAAGCATGTTAAGAAATTTATCGCTACCCATTATATAATGGAAGGCGGTGGAGGCATGACCACTTTAACCAAAAAAGAAACGGATAATCTCCTCGGCATTTCAATTGCTCCTGTTGCTGATTCACTGGTAACGGTGATCAATGTGACGGGGAAATATGCAGCCAACGTGGTTGCTTCCAACCTGGGACTTAGCATTACTGATTTCAATTCCTTAAATCCAAACTTCGAAAAAACGCTTTCTTCAAAAGGCAATTACGATCTGCGTATACCTAATGAAAAGCTGGAACTGTTCCACCAAAATAAACCTGCGATCCTTCAACAGTCTGTTCAGCAAATGCTGACTGCTGTCCGATCGCGGTAACTAATAACGCTGCTTAAAAGTGCTGGTCTTCATTGGCCAGCACTTTTTTTATGGCTGCTGCCTTGAGCAGACATTCCTCCCACTCACTTTCCGGATTGCTTAAAATGGTAATGCCGGAACCTACCTGGTAAGAAAGATAACCTGTAGCTGCATTGTACATGATACTCCGGATCACCACATTCAGATCAAAATTTCCTTCAGGATCCATATACCCTACCGAACCTGAGAATATGCCTCTTTGCTGCGGCTCGAACGTATCGATCAGTTCCATCACTTTTGTTTTGGGTGCGCCAGTCATGGAACCCATAGGAAAACAGGCCTGAAGAATATCTTTAAAATTTTTAGATGCTTCCAGTGTACCCGAAATGGTTGAGATCATCTGGTGCACCTGGGGAAAGGAATAGATACCAAATAACTCCTCCACTTTTACCGATGCAGGTGTACATATCCTCGACAGATCATTCCGCACCAGGTCCACAATCATTACATTTTCTGATTGTTCCTTCTGACTGTTCCTTAACCGCTTCTTTAATGCTTCATCATTAACTGAATTTTCAGTATCCCTTTCCATGGTGCCTTTGATGGGTTGGGAGATCATCTGTGCGCCTTTTTTGCAAAGAAATCTTTCGGGGCTTGCGCACATCAGGTATTGATCATCCACCCGGTAAAAAGCAGAAAAAGGATTGGGTGAAATCCTTGTAAGCGCCCTGAAAACCTGGTCCGGTACAATGCGCGCATCATTGGAAAAAAACTCCTGGCAGAAATTGATCTCATAGCAATCGCCTCGTTGAATATGCTGCTGAAGATCTTTGATCTTCTCAATATATTCTTCTTTGGTAAGTGAAGCCTGGATATCAACCTTTTCAAATATGCAGCTATCATATTGAAAATTATGAATGGCTTCAAGTGTTTCTCCAGGGGCAGCTGCTTCAATAAAAAGCTGGTTGCCATTTATTCCAATGATGATGTATGGTTCAAAAAAAAAGAGGTCGGGGAAGCCTGTTTTATTTTCTTTTAAAATGCCAGGACCATGCAGGTGATTTTTTAATTCATAGGCAAGATGACCGAAATACCATTTCTTTTTTTCAAGAATGTCCTTCACTTCTTCAATCGAGTGCAGCGCGGTGGAATGATTTCCAACTGCGAGCAAACATTCATACCCATGATAACGATCGTTCTGGTATTCCTGGTTATCCAGGAAAAGAAAAATGTTGAACTGGCTTACCCAGTCCAACATTTTGCCTTTGAATACATCCACATCCGGGATGTTGTATATGCTGGTGAACGGTTTACTATTTTGCAAGACTAAAAATCTTCATCATCGTCATCAACCGCAGTTTCGTTGAAAAGATCCATGTCGCTAAAGTCTTCTTCGGCATCCACCTTAAAATCTTCCTCTTCTTCCTCTTTATCGGCTTTTCCTTTTCTTGATTTGGGCAGATCAAATTCTTCAAAATCCGGATCCCAGTCATCATCACCTTCCTCCGCTTCTATGTCACCATCATCGTCCTCATCATCATCGCCGCCTTTTTTCTTCGAAGGTTTTTCTTCAGACGGATCATCGTCCTCATCGTCTTCGCTTTTTTTACGACCTTTTGCCTGGGCTACTATATTTCCGGTTAAAATTTCCGGATTTGATGCTTCTGCTGTAATTACTGCCATATTAATTGGATTATCTATGTAAAATTTAAGTTTAGATTTTACATGACCAAATTTTGAAAAAATAATTTTTTTACCCCAGGGCTATGTTAAGTATAAAATGACGGATCGATTTGTGAATGGTGAATGGTCAATGGTGAAATATTGACCATTCACACTTAACTTAACCCCAGCTTAATGATCTGATCCCGGTTTGGTCCATTGGAAATATAATGCACCTGCGACCGAAGACTATTATTGATAAAATCGATATAGGTTTTCATTTCCTGCGGAAGAGCTGATGGGTCGCGGTAAGATGAGGTTTGCGTGTTCCATCCCCGGAAGTCTCTGTAAATTGGTTTTATTTTAGAGTGATTCATCTGGAAAGGCACCTGTTTCATTTGCCTCCCATTGATCTCGTATTCTGTACAGATCTTTAATTCCTCAAATGCATCCAGTACATCTGCCTTGGTCATAACGATCTGGGTAACGCCATTCAGCATGCAGGCATATTCCAGCGCAACAAGGTCCATCCAGCCACACCTGCGCGGCCTTCCGGTAGTTGCACCAAACTCACTTCCCGTTTTTCTCAGCAACTCTCCTGTTTCGTCTTCCAGTTCCGTGGGAAAGGGTCCGCCGCCCACTCTTGTACAATAGGCTTTACTGACGCCAATCACTTCGCGGATTTTCTGAGGTGCCACACCAAGGCCATTGCACACCCCGGAGGAAATGGTATTGGAAGAAGTTACAAAAGGAAAAGTGCCGAAATCAATATCGAGCATACTTCCCTGTGCCCCTTCGGCCAAAACTTTTTTGCCTTTGTCCATGTGATCATTAATAAAATACTCGCCATTAACAATGTTGAGTGTTTTAAGAAACTCAATGGCTTCGAAAAATTCTTCTTCCCAAACAGAAATATCTTCATCAAAATTGAAGTTATCAAGTAAACGCTGGTGTTTTAAGCGCAGTTTGATATAGGAAGTTGTAAAACTTTTGTGCAGCAGGTCGCCTACCCTGATACCGTTTCTGCCTGTTTTATCCATATAGGCCGGACCGATACCCTTTAAAGTAGAGCCTATTTTATCATTGCCTTTTGAAAGTTCCGCCGCCTTGTCAAGTGCCCTGTGGGTGGGCAGAATTAAATGGGCGCGCTCAGAAATAAAGAGGTTTTTTTTCAGGTCAACACCAAAGCTTTCTACCGTGTCGTATTCTCTTTTAAGTGTAACAGGATCCAGTACAACACCATTACCAATGAGGTTGACCGTTCCCTGGTGAAATACACCGGAAGGGATCTGGTGCAGTACCACTTTTTTATTGTCATCACCAACATAAAGTGTATGTCCGGCATTGGGACCACCCTGGAAACGGGCGATCAGGTCGTAGTCTTTAGCAAAATAATCCACGATCTTTCCCTTGCCTTCATCGCCCCATTGTAAACCCAGAATTACATCAACCATAATTTTATATTATCGGAAGCAAATGTACAAACCTTATATAAGTGGCCTGATATCTATTTTTGATGATTGCGGATTTTATAAACCGCCAATTGAATACTTTAACCAGGGAAAATTTATTTACGCCTGTGAATGAAATATTCTGAAAAAGACGTGGAAGCTGATATGCCTTCTTTTAATTGTTTAAAATAATCTTTTAATGCAGGATTTTTAACCAGCGCCTTTTCAACTTCGGATTTGGACATTTTATTTTCAAATGGTGAATAGTAATACCGGTACGATTTACCATTTTTTAAATCTTGTGTATGCACAAATACCAGGTCGTTTTCGTTGAAATAATAGGAATTAAAATAGTTCCCACCTTCATTTTCCACAGATTTCTTTAACTGGTTATCTGCATCCGTTAAAAACAAATAATAGAGTACTCCAATTAGTTTATATGGATCTGTTGGATCAAGTTTTAATATGGAGTCTCTTTGTACGCGTAATCCTTCACCTGAATCTATTGCCAGAACCAAACTGTCAGTTGAAGCTCTGTTTGAACTGGAACCGCTATACTTGCTAGCTGCATAATCCTGGGAATAGCCATAAAAATAAGGTAGAAAGCAAAACAAAAAAAAGTACTTCCTCATAAAAGTATTTGTAGTTATAAAATGTGGTGATCAGCTTATTTTATTAAAACTACTGTTCCTTTTTTACGTATAATTTTGTCTTCCTTGGTCACACCTTCTACCATCCAAACATACGTACCAGTAGTTTGTATTTTACCATTAATGGAACCATCCCAGCCCTGGTTCAGGTTCGTAGTTGCATAAACCAATTGTCCCCAACGGTTAAATACCCTGAAAAAGTTTAGCTTTTTTATTCCTACAGGGAAAGGCCTGAAAATATCGTTCTTTCCATCGCGGTTAGGCGAAAATGCATTGGGGACATAAATTTCCGGTCCGTTGAAAACAGTTAGGCGCACCGTTGCTTCTCCCCTGCAACCGGCGCTGGTGGTAGCAGTTAACTGGTACACCATATCACCCGTAACCGTAACCACAGGATTCGAAATATTTGGATCGCTTAAACCCGTAGGCGGAGACCATACATAATCAGTTGCTGCGGAATTGGCAAACAACTGGAAAGTATCACCCATAGCTACAATGGTATCTTTTGTGGCAACAATTACAATCGGCGGTGTTACCTGCACGGTAACAATATCAGGCTGCAGGGAATTGCAACCATTTGCATCCACAACATGCAGTTGGTAAGTGGAAGTGGTAACCGGAGTAACCACCGGTGAAGGTGAAGTTGAATTTGAATTAAAAGCAGTTGATGGGCCCCACTGATAGCCAATTCCTCCGCTTCCCTGTAATGTATGGCTCTGTCCATAGCAAATGTTCCCGTCGGGTCCCGCATCCGGAACAGGTGCCGGCAATACAGTTACCACGATCGTATCGAATGCTGTACAAAGTCCGAGTGTTGCAGTTAAGTAATAGGCAGTGGTGATTGAAGGCGAAGCAACAGGATTTTTTATTGTGGTTGAATTTAAACCTGGGGCGGGCGTCCAGCTAAATTGGGTTGCATTGGTTTGGGGTTGCAACACCACGGATAAACTTTCGCAAATGGCAGCCGGATCGGGTGTTGGTGTCACAACCAAGTTGTTATTCATGCCAACAGAAACATTGGAAACATTCACCGTACAATTATTTGCATCCTTGACGGTAACCGTATAAGTGCCCGAGGTAACATAAAAAACATTGGATGACTGGTAGGCGCCATTAATGGAATACTGGTAATTACCTGTACCGCCCGAAGCAGTAACCGAAATGGTACCATCAGCCCCGCCTTCACAACTTGCATTTGTAACCGCTGCTGATGCAGTCAACGCGGATGGCTCCTGTATCTCAGCTACATCTGTTACAATACAACCATTATTATCTTTTATGGAAATATTATAACTGCCCGCACTTACATTAAAAATTCCGGAAGACTGGTAACTGCCTCCATTAATAGCATAAGTGTATGGAGCTGTTCCACCAGTTGCCGACACGGAAATCTGGCCGTTGCTCTGGCCATTACAGGTTACGGGTGTGGTGTTCATACTGGATGAAAGCGCAGTTGGCTCTGTAATCGTAAAGGTCTTTGATCCACTGCATCCAGAAGGTTCTTTGAAATAGGCAGTATAACTTCCAGCCAGAAGATTTGAAAAAATATTGGAAGATTGAAAACTCAGGTTATCAAGTGAATATTCAAAATTACCACTGTTCGAAACCGTTATAGTGGCTGTACCGCTGGCATCTCCATTACACAAGGCATTGGTAACTGCAATTGTTGAAGTTAACGGTATGCCAGGTTGAATGGTTGCGGTTATAGGAAGTGATACACAACCAGCATTTGTTCTATACGAAAAACTATAGTTACCTGCCGCAAGATTGTTGAATGTGGCGGATGTTTGCCAGGTAACACCATCCTTTGAATACTCAAATGGCGCACCGGCTGCTGATGCTGGCGTGATGGTGGCCGTTCCATTACTGGCTCCCTGACAGGAAGGATTTGTAGTTGCAGCATTGCCGGTAAGTGGTGGATTGCCATTAACGGTAATGGTATCCGTATATATCATGGGTATGGATGTTGGGGAACAAAGCGAATAATACGTTTTGACCTGGTATTGAACTGTAGAAGTGGGGCAAACCGTATTTGAAAAGTTTACATCCCTTAATCCTGGCGTTGCGGACGGAGCAGACTGCGTGGTTGTTTGTAACAATGCGCCGCTCATGCTGAGCAGCTCACTTTTAATAAACCTGGTGGCCGGACCAGCAGGTACAAAACGGTATCCTGTATTATATTCTTCCCAGACTGTAGCATTTTTTCCTGGCACAGGGTGTGCTTTGGTGGCGTCTTTCTGAATACCCAGGATGGCCAGGTTCTGATTCCATACTGAACCATCAGTGTCGAGACGTTTTTCCCTGATAAATATTTCTACCACACCCGTATTTTCATAAATAACGATCTGTGATGTATTTAACTGCGAAGTATGGCCAAATAACGGGATCTCAAAAAAGCTTACTACCTGTACCCTGCAGGGAGCAAATCCATAAATACGAAATGAAACACGTCTGTTGGGTGAGGTGCTGGTTACATTCGGGTTGATATCATGATAAGGAGAGAATATAGAATATGGTGAATACTTGGGTCCTGTAGAATTACCACATACCTGTGCCCCAAGGAAGGGAAGAGGAACGGGACTTCCATTTTCGAGTTTCCATGCATTACTGCAATTTGCCTGGGCTAAATCAAAAGTCATCACACCATTGGAACCTAAAACAAACTGGGAAAAAAGCGAGTCATAAAAACAAAAGGCAAATGAATTGGAGAAGGCCTGGCTGAACCGGTCATCAATATAAAGTTCAGAGGCTTCCGTAACTGCAGTAAAAGGAAAGGGAGCGTAAGGAATGGATTCGATATTATATTCTGATGAAGATTTCAGATCCCGCACCTTTAAATTGATGGGCGTACAGGTTTCGCTGCAGGGAATATTGATGGTGGTACCATTAACGCCAGTAGTAAAACAGGTCTGGGCATTTACCAGCCCGGAAAAAATAAAGCACATGAAAAAGATAGCTGAATAGAACTTCATCATAAGAACGAATAGCAGTTATTTGAGGGTTTCAAATTAACCTATTTCTTAGAGAAAGCCTTAAGAAATCGGTAGTTCCTGCCAATTTCCCTTTAAGAAACCTCAGTTTCAAATCTTTCCACAGAATGAATACCATCAAGCGTATGCAGCTTCCTTACCAGTTCATCCAGCTCTTCTTTATCGTGAACGAATAACTTGATAGTACCTTCAAACAATCCTTCCTTGGATTCAATGGTGATAGCAGAAATATTGATGCGCAAATCACCGCTGATAATGGTAGTGATCTTGTTTACCACTCCCACATCATCCATTCCAATGATCCGCAGACCCGTTAGGAAAGAGATCTCTTTATTTTTCGCCCACTTGGTCTTGACGATCCTGTGCCCGTAATTTGCCATCAGTTTTGCAGAATTGGGACAGGTGGTGCGGTGAATGGTCAGTCCTTTACCCGTAGTCACAAATCCAAATACATCATCCCCCGGGATGGGTTTACAGCAATTGGCCAGGGTATACATGATCCTGTCGCTGCTTTCACCAAAGATGATCAGTTCCGTATCTTTTTTGGTGATGGCGGGATGGTATTCCGGTTTTGGCTCAATGGGTTTTGCCGGACGGGCATTCTCCAGTTTATCGCCAACCACTTTAAATTCCTTCAGCTCTTTCAGATCGATATTCTTCACAGCCACCGCGTAAAAAAACTCAAGTGGTGAAGCCAGTTTATAAAAATTCACCAGTTCATCGATGTTATGGTGGTTCATGGCAACACCCATGCCTTCCAGTTTACGCTGAACGGTATATTTCCCTTCATCCGCCACGGCTCGTTTGGCATCTTTCAGTGAATCTTTGATCTTGGTTCTCGCCTTGGCAGTGACAATGAAATTAAGCCAGTCTTCAGAAGGTTTTTGTTTGTTGGATGTGATGATTTCGACCTGGTCGCCGCTCCTTAGTTTATGACTTATAGGAACCAGTTTATGGTTGACTTTGGCTCCAATACATTTGACACCTACTTCGGTGTGCACGGCAAAAGCAAAATCAAGGGCGGTGGCACTTACAGGTAACATTTTCACATCACCTTTTGGCGTATAGATATAAATCTCTTCGGCCAAAAAACTTCTTTTAAAATCCTGCAGAAAATCCACCGAATCCACGTCCTGGTTGGTGATCACTTCTCTTATCTGACTGAACCACTGGTCGAAACGGCTTTCATCATTGGTACCTTCTTTATATTTCCAGTGCGCAGCCAGGCCTTTTTCTGCGATCTCGTTCATTCTTTTTGTACGGATCTGCACTTCCACCCATTTACCCTGCGGACCCATCACGGTTGTATGCAGCGCTTCATAGCCGTTGCTTTTTGGATTACTCAGCCAATCGCGCAGGCGCTCCGGTGAAGGTGAATATTCATCGGTGATCATGGAATAGATCTTCCAGCAATCTTCTTTTTCTCTTTCAGCCGGAGAATTTACGATGATCCTGATGGCGAAAAGGTCATAAACCTCTTCAAAGGTCACCGCCTTTTTTTTCATCTTATTCCAGATGGAATGAATGGATTTCGGACGGCCATGAATTTCAAATTCCAGGTCAGCCCTTTCCAGTTTATCCTTTAAAGGTTTGATGAACTCATTGATATAGCGGGTACGTTCTCTGCGGGTTTCGGCAAGCTTTTTCGCGATCTCTTTATAAGTACCTGCTTCCAGGTATTTCATGGCGAGATCTTCCATTTCCGTTTTGATGTTATAGAGCCCCATGCGGTGCGCCAGCGGCGCATATACATACACTGTTTCAGAAGAGATTTTGAGCTGCTTTTCCTGCTTCATGCTGTCCATGGTGCGCATGTTGTGCAGGCGGTCGGCGAGCTTGATCAGGATCACCCGCGGATCGTCGGTAAGGGTTAAAAGGATCTTGCGGAAATTCTCTGCCTGCTGTGAGGCATTTACATCAATAACATTGGAAATTTTGGTAAGACCGTCAACGATCTTTGCGATCTCGGGGCCAAATTCCCTTTGTATGTCTTCCGGAGAAATATCAGTGTCCTCTACCGTATCGTGGAGAAGGGAGCAGATGGTTGACCTGAAGCCAAGCCCGATCTCTTCTACACAAATCCTGGCCACAGCAAGTGGATGAAGAATATAAGGCTCCCCGCTTTTCCGGCGCATGGTTTTATGCGCTTCGGCAGCCATTTCAAAAGCGTTGCGCATCATTTTCCGGTCGCCCGGCTTTAACCTGGACTTTAAAGACCTGAGGAGGGCCCGGTATTCACGGAGGATCAGCTTTTTTTCCTGCTCTTCATTTAAGTTGTACTTCGGTATCTGCGCTACGGTTTCCATATGACTAGGACGAATTTAATTCATTACCAGTAGAAATGGTGCATTTGGGGGAGGTTTGGTAGTTGGGGGGGTTAGGGGTATTCCCCTGATTACGACAATTCCCTGGCTGCGTAGCAGCGACATTCCCATAGCAGGCATTGCGCATAAAAAAAAGACCGTCCATCCAGAACGGTCTTTCTATAATTATGTAACGAATTTATTTGATAAAATCATACCTCAGCATAATCTCATGCCCGTTGGAACCTTTGTCATAAATGCTTAAAGGCGTAGTATAGATATCAAAAGAATAACCGATGTTGAATCTGTTTTTAATACGCAGACCAGCATTGATCATCCAGGCCTGGCGAGCGCGATAGGTTAATCCGTACCAGAAAGTATTATTGTGTTCCACTCTTGCACCACCCTGGATCTCAGTAGGAGCATTGGGCAGATAGATCGCCAGTAAATTCGGAATGATGCGTGTGGATTCATCAATGTCCCAGTTGTAATGGCTATGAAAATAATAGTGACGGTATAATTTTGCTTCTTCAGTTGGATTTCCCTGTCCTTCGTATAAGGCCAGTTTTGACTGAATTAGCTGACTTACCGAAGCACCCGCCTGGAATTTAGCAGTGGTAAAAGCCACTCCAAAACCAGCATCACCCTTCATTCGGTTTTCATTACCCATGAAAACAGGATCATTCGGGTACAGCTGCATCAGCTTTGTTTTATCATAACCAAACTGCTGGAAACGGCCTTCCAAACCAAAACTCAGACTGGCCCTGTTATCACTCATTGGAATATGGTAGGCAATCGCTGCCTGAAGTCCAGTATAAGTAAGGTCACCGGCTCTGTCGTTGTACAGGTAACCGCCAATACCCAGCCTGGCTTTACTCAGCAAGGTATTTCCGAAGATCACACCCGTGCGTGGGCCACCGGGAATCCCGTCCCATTGCTGTCTGAATGTACCACCAATTGAGGCATGTTTTTTACTGCCCGCAGTAGCAGGATTATGCAGCACACCATACATATCAAAAAAGCTGGATGCAGTGATTTGCTGTGCATCTGCAGTAAGTACGGCCAGGAATAAGAGCGCGAAGATTTGTATGCGTTTCATAGCAAAAGTTGAGTTGGTTATCTAAGAATACTTATGTTTCCTTTTTTATTAATTAAAACTCCATTCACCAGTCTGTATTGAACTACGAAGTAATAAGTACCATCCGGAACAGGTTTTCCTTTGTAGGTACCATTCCAGTTGTTCTGGTAATTATTCGATTCAAATACTTTGGCGCCATAACGGTTGAAGATCTGTACCCTTGCTTCTCTTAAGCAATTGGGGTTGGTTACCCACCAGGTATCATTGATGCCAT
>MWYV01000012.1 GCA_002050435.1 Chitinophagales bacterium 33-2
GTGCCTATGTTCAATTTGATCCTGTTTGGCCCTCCAGGGAGTGGAAAGGGAACACAATCTGAAAAAATAGTTGAAAAGTTTGGGTTGATTCATTTATCAACCGGAAACCTGTTACGCCAGGAAATCGTGGAAAAAACGCCGTTAGGTCTCGAGGCCAAAAATTTTATGGATAAAGGCCAGCTGGTCCCCGATGAGGTTGTGATCGGCATGATTGACTCCTGTCTGGAAAAGCACCCGGATGCCAAAGGCTTCCTGTTTGATGGCTTTCCAAGAACCATTGCCCAGTCAGAAGCACTTGATAAACTCCTTTCGCTTAAAAAAACGGCCATTTCAAAAGTACTGGCACTGGATGTTTCAGAAGATGAACTGGTAAAAAGGCTGGTGAAAAGAGGTGAAACTTCGGGGAGAAGCGATGATACAGATGAAGCTGTGATCCGGAAACGGTTCAGCGTGTATAAAAATGAAACCCAGCCGGTGGCAGCATACTACAATGCACAACAAAAGCTGGATAAGGTTCCAGGCGAGGGAAGCGTTGAAGAGATTTTCCAAAAGCTCAGCAATTCAATAGAAGCAGAAATGGCTTCCCGGGTAACCGCAGGCTAATTCTTAATTATTATAACTGGTTTTCTGCTGCAGTTTGTAAACTTGTGGTATGGTTTCAGGAAAAATCAATTTTCTAAGGTCAGAATTGCTGCCTTTGCTTCGTCTCATACCTTATGACCGTCAGCCCCTGTGGGGCAGGATGACACTTCACCAGATGATCGAACATTTTTCTTACAGCGTGCGGGTTGCTTCAGGAAAACTGTTGTTTAAAGAAGTTCTTACCCCTGAGAACAGCCTTTCAAAATTCAGGGAATTCATGTTAAGTGATCAACCCTTTAGGGAAAATACTCCAAATCCTTTGCTGCCCGATTTACCTGCTCCTGTAAAAAATCCTTCATTAAATATTGCGCTCGATGAATTGGATAAAGAATTCATTTTCTTCTTCCAATATTTTAAAGATCATCAGAACGCCACAACAAGGAATCCCATTTTCGGCGACCTCAATTTTGAACAGAATGTTCATCTACTTCACAAGCATGCCCGGCACCATCTGAAACAATTTGGTGCGGTGCCCGAAGTAAAACCATAAGTTAGGTGCGTCAGCTACTTCTGAGTTCAGCATTTTCATCTGAACCGGAACGTCTTCAACCACTGCCTGATCCCTTAGAAAAGTGGGTGATGTGAATAAAATTGATCGATGCAGGTTAATTTGCATTTAATGAGGATGGAATACAGTTCTCTATCTGAACTGATCCGCAATTGGTTTCAAAAAAATAAATATCTAGATAAATGAATTCATTACTGGAGCAGAAAGGAAATTATCAGCTGGAAAATTATATCCGTGGCCGTTGGGTAAAAGGCGATGGAGAAGGGAGTAAATTATTTAACGCGGTTACGGGTGAAGTGGTGGCAAGGGCTACAACAAAAGGACTTGATTTTGCCAACATGTTGAAATATGGAAGGGAAGTGGGCAATCCTGCTTTGCGCAAACTGACCTTTCATGAAAGGGGTAGAATGCTGAAGGCGCTTGCTATGCACCTGATGTCGATGAAGGAAAAATTTTACCAGGTAAGTTATCTCACAGGCGCCACCAGGGCCGATAGCTGGATCGATATTGAAGGGGGTTTTGGAAATTTATTTGCCAATGCTTCATTGAGAAGAAAGTTTCCGGATCTCCCTTATTGTACCGATGGAGATCCAATTGGGTTGAGTAAGGGCGGAAGTTTTATGGCGCACCACCTACTCGTTCCTAAAGAAGGTGTTGCAGTGCATATCAATGCCTATAATTTTCCTGTGTGGGGCATGCTGGAAAAATGCGCGGTCAACTGGTTAGCTGGTATTCCTGCGGTTGTAAAACCCGCGTCCATCACCTCTTACCTGGCCGAAGTGGTAGTGAAAGAAATCATTGCTTCCGGTATACTTCCCGAAGGGGCTTTGCAACTGATCTGCGGAAGCGCAGGTGATCTGCTGGAGCACGTAACCTCACAGGATGTTGTCACCTTTACCGGTTCAAAAACAACCGGGTTAATGTTGAAATCACAAAAAGTGATTCTGGAAGAAAGCGTGCCCTTTAATATGGAAGCCGATTCGCTGAACGCACTGGTACTGGGAAAAGATGTACATCCTGGATCACCGGAATGGGATCTTTTCGTAAAGGAGATCAGGAAAGAAATGACAGTGAAGGCCGGGCAAAAATGTACGGCCGTGCGCAGGATTCTGGTTCCTGCACATTTGCTTGAAGAAGCTTATACCGCTATTGGAAAATCACTGGTGCAAACAATGATCGGTAATCCTCTGAATGAAAAAGTGCGCATGGGATCTCTGGCAAGCCTGGATCAACGAATGGAAGTAAAACAGAATGTACAAAAACTCCTGGCAACATCCCAGATCGTTTATGGATCAATGGACAGTATTGAAGTAGTAGATGCTGATGCGGAACTGGGTGCATTTATATCACCGTTGCTGTTGATGAATGAAAATCCTTTTAAAGAAGAAGCAGTACATGAAATTGAATGTTTTGGCCCGGTGAGCACCATCATGCCCTATACAGAAACCGGCGATGCCGTGATGCTGGCTAAAAAAGGGAAAGGTTCGCTGTGTTGTTCTATTGTAACAGCAGATGATAAAATTGCTACAGAATTTGTGGTGGGTGCTGCTACCCATCATGGCAGAATCCTGGTGTTGAACCGCGAGAATGCAAAAGAAAGTACAGGACATGGATCTCCACTTCCTATGCTGGTACATGGTGGTCCGGGCAGAGCAGGTGGTGGCGAAGAAATGGGCGGTGTGCGTGGTGTAAAACATTATATGCAGCGCGTGGCCATACAGGGTTCTCCAACAACCATAACGGCCATCACCCAATCTTATCAGCCAAATGCAAAAAGTATTCAGACTTCAGAACATCCGTTCAGAAAATACTATGAAGACCTCCAGGTGGGAGAGCAGATCGTTACCGAAAAAAGGATCATTACTTCAGCCGATATTGATGCTTTTGCACAATTAAGCGGCGATCATTTTTATGCACACAAAAAAGAAACAGATTTTACCGGAACTATGTTTGATCAGCAGGTGGCACATGGTTATTTCATATTGAGTGCAGCCGCAGGTTTGTTTGTTGATGGAAGTGAACTGGGACCTGTTTTGCTCAATTATGGCATTGATGAACTGCGCTTTACAAAACCTGTTTATCCGGGCGCTGAACTTACAATAAGATTTACCTGTAAGGAGAAAATTCCCCAGGATTTGAAAGAAGAAAATGACATTCCAAGAGGCATCGTAAAATGGCTGGTTGAAATGTTGGATGAAACCGGCGAACATGCAGGCATTGCCACCATTTTAACCATGGTCAAAAGAAAAACCAACGTATAAATGAATAAGCCGATGATCCCATGGCCTGGGGTTTGATGGCCTGAAGTATCTTTATAAAATATTAATATGGCAAAGGATATTATAAATGGATATGTTGACCTGGAGGTCCATAACAACATAGCAACGATTGAGTTTTTTCATCCTCAAAGCAATTCTCTTCCACATCGCATACTGGAAGAAATTGCAAACGAAATACATGCACTGGGTGAAGATCCAAAAGTAAAAGTGATCATACTGCGTTCAGCAGGAGAAAAAGCATTTTGTGCAGGTGCTTCCTTTGATGAACTTACGGCTATTGAAAACGAGCGAAAAGGATTTAATTTTTTCAGCGGATTTGCCAATGTGATCAATGCCATGCGTAAATGTCCTAAAATGATCATTGGAAGAATTCATGGGAAATGTGTCGGTGGTGGTGTAGGACTGGCTTCTGCAGTTGATTATGCAATTGCGGTAGAAGGTGCGGATATTAAATTGAGTGAGCTGGCAGTTGGAATAGGTCCATTTGTTGTTGGACCTGCAGTACAAAGAAAAATGGGTTTGTCTGCATTTTCCCAGCTCGCTATTGATGCCACCTTGTGGAGGAACAGCGACTGGGCAAGAAGAAAAGGATTATTTGCCGAACTACATCCTAATACAGAAAGCATGGATGAATCCATTGCACGTCTTGCAAATCAATTGTCACAAAGCAGCCCGGACGCCATGACAGAATTAAAGAAAATATTCTGGCAGGGAACAGAAGACTGGGATGAGCTTTTATGCCATCGCGCAGAGATCAGCGGCAGGCTAGTTTTAAGTCAGTTTACAAAACAGGCCATCGAAAAATTCAAATCAAAGAACAAACAAATTTCCTAGCCTTTAGTAAGGCACATAATGATCAGCATTTATCATGAAGCGGATCTTTCTTCCCGGTGTATCCAACTGGCAACAACGGAACCTGTTTTTAAACTGATCCTCGACAGCTATAATTTACCGCCATACTGGGGGAGGGAGAATTGCTTTGAAACCCTGGTGCTGACCATACTGGAACAACAGGTGTCACTTGCATCGGCCAATGCTGCGTACAGGAAATTGAAAGAAGAACTTTCTGACATCACTGCTGAAGGGATTTTGTTGATGAGTGATGAGAGGCTAAGGGGCTGTTATCTAAGCCGCCAGAAAACAACTTATGTAAAAGCGCTTGCCATTGCAGTTTCAGACGGAATCATTGATTTCAGCCAGCTGGAAAAAATCGAAGATGCCGAAGTGCGCCACCAGTTAAAAAAAATCAAAGGAATTGGCGACTGGACAGTAGATATCTTCCTGCTACATGCTTTAAAAAGAACAGATGTTTTTCCAACAGGTGATCTTGCACTTGTAAATGCCATCCGCATGATCAGGGAAGATGAGTTGATGACAAAAGAAGCAATGTATAATTGGGCTGAGGACTGGCGGCCCTATCGTTCCATGGCGACCATGATGTTCTGGCATTATTATATAAAAAAGAAGAACATCAGGATGCCGGTAACTTTATGATCTGATTTCCTGAAAACCTTTAATAAAAAATCTTTTATGGCTTTTTATGAATTTAATGGAATCAAACCTGTAGTTCACCCATCGGCGTTTGTTCATCCACAGGCATCAGTTACGGGGCATGTTGTGGTAGGCAAAGATGTTTACATCGGGCCTGGCTGCGCCCTGCGTGGTGACTGGGGAAAAATTGAAATTGAAGACGGGTGCAATGTGCAGGAGAATTGCACGGTTCACATGTTTCCTGGAGTAACCGTTTTGCTGAAAGCCCATGCACATATTGGTCATGGTGCCATTATACACGGAGCCACCATTGGTAAGAATTGCCTTGTGGGAATGAATGCCGTGATCATGGATGAGGTGGTGCTGGGAGATGAATGCATTGTAGGTGCGCTTAGTTTTATTAAACAAGGTGAAATTTTTCCAGCCCGCAGCCTCATCGCTGGAAACCCTGCGAAAATTATAAAGCAGGTGAGTGATGAAATGATCCTTTGGAAATCAGAAGGCACCCGCCTTTATCAGCAACTCCCCGCTCAGTGCACCAATACCCTAAAAGCCTGCATACCACTTGAAGAAATTAAGGATCAGGTTCCGGTATTTACAGTAGATTATAAACCATTTAAAAGAAAATAATCCGGTCAAACAAATAAATTTTCTTTGAATAATTTTTGTAATTTAAATGTCTCAAACCAAGTAAAACCAACCAGTGTATGATAAGATATATACCCGCTGCAATATTTTCTGCTTCTTTATTTTTTTCTTCCAGTTGTGTGCAGGCGCAAAATGATCGTTTTGCTTATGCAATAACTGATATAAATAAAGGTGGCTCAGGATGGAATGCACTCAGGAAACTGGATCTTCAGACAGGTCAATATAGTCAGGTGCTGCTCAATGGAACAGACAATGCCCTGGCAGTTTATGATGCCGCTTCAAAAAAGCAATTGAGTTTTCAGCCGGATGCCCGTTATGGCCAATTGCTGCAGACACCTTTCAGCACAGGCGTTGCTGCCGCAGCCTATGATAAGAAAAACAACCGCTTGTATTTCACTCCCATGTTTGTTGACCAGCTTCGTTATATCGACCTGAAAACCATGAAGGTTTATTATGTAACCACCGAAGGGTTCTCCGGGCAGGGTAATATGCATAATGATGAAGGAAAAGTGATCACAAGAATGGTGATCGCGCCTGATGGAAATGGTTATGCCATCAGCAATGATGGAAATACTTTTATCCGGTTCACAACAGGAAAAAAATTAAAAATAGAGCAGCTTGGATCGCTAGTTGATGATCCGTCCAACAATGGCGTATCTATTCACAACCGCTGCACTTCTTTTGGAGGTGATATGATTGCAGATGATGCGGGTAATCTATACATCCTGTCTGCAAGAAACCAGGTATTCAAAGTAAATACGGAAACAAAAATGGCCAGCCATCTCGGCGCAGTGAAAAATTTGCCTGCCAACTTCACCATTAATGGTGCGGTAGTAGATGCAGATGGTGCCCTGCTGGTAAGCAGTGCTGTTGATGATAATTCCTATTATGTTGTCAATCCTGCTGACTGGAGTTCTTTACGTTATTCCAGCAACTCCGAAGTGTATAGAAGTTCTGATCTGGCAAATGGTAATTTCCTTGCCACTCCAAAACAGCAGGTCAGGCCCGAATTGCAGAATGTACAGGTATCAAGAGTTTTCCCCCAGGATAAATTTGCAAAACTGATTTCGGTTTATCCTAATCCTGTTACCAATAATAATATTGTGATCTCCTTTAATAATGTTCCGAATGGTGAGTATACCATTGAACTTACTGATGTTCTTGGTCGTAATGTGATGCAGCGAAGAGTAACGGTGATGGGTGATGACCAGACACAGACACTGAGACTTGAAAGCAGCAATGCTAAAGGCACCTATTTGTTAAGAGTTGTTGACAGGGATTTACAGGCGGTGTTCAACCAGAAAGTTTTGGTTCAATAACCTAACTGATCCCTCAGATTGAAAACGCTGGCCCGTAAGCCGGCGTTTTTGTTTTTGAAAGAGGCAAAATCATTTCATCAACCATGGAAAGAGGCAAATATCTTTGCAGCAACAGAAAAATAATCTTTTGGAGAAAACAAATTTCGTAGACCAGATCAGGATTTTTTGCAGGAGCGGTCATGGTGGCGCAGGCATCAAACATTTCCGGCGCGACAAACTTACGGCTTATGGAGGCCCTGATGGCGGTGATGGAGGTCGTGGTGGTCATATAATTTTAAAGGGGAACAGCAACCTGTGGACCTTACTGCATCTCCGGTATTTTAAAAATGTACTTGCGGAAGATGGCGACAGGGGCAGTGATAATAACCGTACGGGTAAAAACGGCCAGGATATTATTATTGAAGTGCCCCTTGGTACCATTGCAAGAGATGAAGAAACAGGAGAAACAGAAATGGAGATCCTCAAGGATGGTGAGGAGCGGATATGGGTCCCCGGTGGAAAAGGAGGCCTGGGTAATACAAATTTTAAGACCTCAACCAACCAGGCACCGGAATATTCCCAGCCAGGATTGCCCGGGATTGAAGGATGGAAAGTACTTGAACTCAAAGTGCTTGCCGACGTGGGACTGGTAGGTTTCCCGAATGCCGGAAAATCTACTTTGTTATCTGTGATGACAGCTGCCAGACCAAAGATTGCTGATTACGCCTTTACTACCATAGTTCCGCAACTGGGTATGGTGGAATACAGGGATGAGAAAAGCTTCTGCATTGCCGATCTGCCCGGTATCATTGAAGGCGCTGCGGAAGGGAAAGGGCTCGGACACAGGTTTCTGAGGCATATTGAAAGAAATTCGATCCTTTTGTTCCTGATTCCCGCAGACAGTAAGCATCACCAGGAAGAATTCAGGGTATTATTGAAGGAATTGGAAGAATACAATCCAGAATTATTGCATAAACAGTTTATCATTGCCATCAGCAAATCTGATATGCTGGATGAGGAACTCCGGAAAGCCATCAGTGAAGAATTGCCTGGGAATATTCCTCATATTTTTATTTCATCTGCTACCGGTTATAACATTCAACCTTTGAAAGACCTGCTCTGGAACACACTTAACACCACTGCCAATTAATATGGAATTTGTTTACCGGATCATGATCTTTTCCCTGCCATTTGTTGTAAGCCTTATTACATTTTTCTGGCTAGGCAGGAAAACCATTCCTGTGCCGAACAGAATCGTAAGAATATTGGCTTTTGCAGTAATTGCCGCGGGAATCTACTTCACCGCCTGGCAGTTTACCATGTCTTATGAACGAGCGTTGAGAGATGATGCCTTCAATTTTAAAGTAATATTTTTTAATATATTTTTCTTCATTGCGGTAGCCATCCTCATTGCCCTGGGAACGCCAGAGGAAATTCAGGAAGAGAAAAAATAAAATCCTTCCTCATACAACCTGAAGGCCTTTTTCATGGTCCCGTTATAATCAATCAGCTCCTTCTATTTTATTTTTGGGAGGGTGCCTTTTTTAAGTACGTTTGCCTTTACCATAAGGTTCATAAAAAATATTTTACAATGAAAAAACTTTTGCTTGGGTGTATTCTTTCCCTTGGATTATTCCTGAAGGCTGCGGCCGATGAAGGTATGTGGCTGCCCATGTTGCTTGGACAACAGGTGTATAATGATATGGTGAAAAAAGGACTGAAACTGACAAGGGAACAACTTTACAGTATCAATAAGGCATCATTAAAAGATGCCATTGTAATTTTTGGTGGTGGATGTACAGGTGAAATGGTGAGTGCTAAAGGTTTGCTATTTACCAATCACCACTGTGGTTATGGTGTCATCGCGAATGCAAGTACCATGGAAAAAAACTACCTGAAAGATGGTTTTTATGCAAAAAACATGGGTGAGGAAATTCCTGGCGGCAATCTCTCCGTTCAGTTCCTGGTAAGGATTGATGATGTGACCAGTCAGATCATGGATTCATTAAAGGGATTAACAGGTGCCGACAGGGCTACGCGACAGTCTGCTGTCATTGCTACAATGAACAGGAAGATGTCGGATACGGCCACGAGTACAGAAACCCGGATCAGTCCGCTTTTCAAAGGCAACCAGTACATTGCTTTTGTTTACCAGCGCTATTCCGATGTGCGCCTTGTAGGAACGCCTGCAGAATCCATTGGTAAGTTTGGTGGTGATACGGATAACTGGGAATGGCCACGTCATACAGGTGATTTTGCCATTTTCCGTGTGTACGCATCCAAAGACGGAAAACCCGCCCGGTACAGCACTGAAAATATACCTCTTAAACCAAAATGGCATCTTCCCGTTTCTTTAAAAGGAGTAAAGGAAAACGATTTTGCTATGATCTGGGGTTATCCCGGGGGAACCAACAGGTATGAATCTTCTTTTGGTGTGAAGATGTCTACGGATGTTAATAATCCTACGCTTGTAAAACTGCGTGATGTACGACTGAAAAGCATGTTCCAGGAAATGAAGAATGATCCTGCAGTGAAATTGCAACTGGCTTCCGATTACGCTGGCATCGCCAATTACTGGAAATTCTTTGATGGCGAAACAAAACAGTTGATAAAGTATGACGTTTATGGTCAGAAGAAAAAACAGGAAGCAGCCTTTATAAAATGGGCGGCAAATAAACCTGAATATCAACACATTTTCAGGGACCTGGAAGCATCTTATGCCGCATGGCGCCCTTACGCCATGCACAGAGTTTACCTGAACGAAGGAATTATGGGGTCACCGCTGCTTGCATTTGCCGCTTCTCTTCAGCAAGTAGAAAATACCATGTCAAGACAGGGGGCTACATCTGCTGACATAAAGCGTGCAGTGGATGCTGCTAACAATTCACGCCAGAATTTTTTGAAAGGTTATAATAAAGCATCCGATCTGAATATCATCGGCTCCGTATTGCAGATGTATTATAATGAGTTGCCTAAAGACCAGCATCCGCAAACGCTGTTTCCTGCCATCAGAAACGAATATGGTGCGCTTGACAAGGCGAACACTTTCCAGAAATATGCAGCAGCCATTCATGCAAATACCATGTTGCTTGATGATACAAAATGGAATGCATTTGTAAGAAATCCTGATGCTGCTACTTTACAGCAGGACCTTGCCTATAATCTTTCCAATACCATCTTAAGGAATTACCAGGGTAAATACCTTCCAATGTTCCAGCAATTCAATACAATGAACAATGAATGGGGCCGGCTGTATTTAAAGGGTGTTAGGGAAATGAATCCAAACAAGGTCATGTATCCGGATGCAACTTTTACCATGCGTGTAAGTTATGGTAAAGTAGCTCCATACAAACCAAGAGATGCCGTTCGTTATGACTATGTAACCACGGCAAAAGGGATGCTGGAAAAATATGTTCCGGGTGATTATGAATTTGATCTTCCTGCAAAGGCTGTTGAACTTATTAAAGCCAGGGATTTTGGCCAGTACAAGGATGCAAGAACCAATGATATGGTAGTAGGTTTTATTACCACCAATGATATCACTGGTGGCAATTCAGGTTCGCCGGTGATCAATGGAAATGGTGAATTGATCGGACTTGCATTTGATGGCAATTACGAAGCATTAAGCCACAAAATGACTTTTGACCCGGATCTCAATCGTACCATTTGTGTAGATATCCGTTATGTATTGTGGTCCGTGGATAAATTAGGCGGAGCAACAAATATCATCAACGAACTTACTTTGCGTAAGTAATAAATAATATTTATTGAAGAGGCGGTCTTTTGGCCGCCTCTTTATTTGCAACTTATATCTTTACCAAAGAAAAGTTTGAAAAAAATTATTACCATAATCGCGCTTGCATTTTTTAGTCATACTTCAATGGCGCAAAATGCAGTTAGTGTTGGAACGGATATAGGGCTGCTGCGCAATTTTGCAAAAGAACAAAAGTTCTGGTCTCTCGGACAAACGCTTGTGGGAAACCTGCATTTTGCCCCAAAGCATTCAGGTTATCTTTTGTTCACTTATTTTATTCCCGGAAAGTTTTCAAACGAATTTACTGCCGTTGCACGCGATGCTGCCACCAATCCCCAACAGGTGCAGTACCGTGTAAATTCCAGCTGGGCATTAAGAGAATTTTCAGTTGGATATAAATATTTTTTCCTTGGAAGATTTGATGCGGAAACCGGACTGAATATTTATGGACAGGCAGGCCTGGGGTTGATGTTTGCAAAAGCAGAGAACAATGCAGTTCTGGACACTGTTTTATATGCACCAGCGCCGCGTCCTTTAATTGGATCAAACAAGTTTAACCGGCTGAACCTGGATCTTGCCATTGGTGGTGAAGTGCCTCTGGGAGGCAGCATATTTATTTATTCAGACCTTCGAACATGGATCAATACATCATCTTATCCTTCCGCAGTTTTTCATAATGAAGAAAATGCAACATTCCCATTGATGTTACACCTGGGCGTAAGACTTTTATTTTCCAACTGGTAATCAATTAAGATAAACAAATGAATATGCAGGCCGGACCTATTATTCAAAAAGTAGAAATTCATAAACTTTTTATCCCGTTAAAGGAGCCATTTATTATTTCACTTGGCGCCATCCATAAGGTTGAGAATGTGGTGGTCATCATTCGTACAGAAGATGGTTGTGCCGGTTATGGAGAATGCAGCCCTTACATGACCATCAATGGTGAAAGCATCGATACCTGCTTTATTGTAGGGCAATACTTTGCAAAAGTGCTGAAGGGAAAGAGCGCCATGGATATTGCAGGCTGCATGGAGGAAATGGATAAAGTGATTTATGGTAACAGCAGCATTAAAAGTGCATTTGATATAGCCCTTCATGATATTGCATCGCAGCACGCAGGTCTTCCTCTTTACCAGTTTCTTGGAGGCGCGAAGAATAAGCAACTCGAAACAGATTATACGGTAAGCATTGGTGATCCGTCGAAAATGCGTTCAGATGCTATGCATATTAAAGAAGAAGGATATCCTGCGGTTAAGGTGAAGCTTGGTGAATCGCTGGAGAAGGATGTGGAAAGAATCAGACAAATCAGGGAAGGCATTGGCAATGAGATCCCTTTAAGAATCGATGCCAACCAGGGTTGGAAAACTGCGGACAATGCCTTGGAAGTGCTGAATGCACTGGCGCAATTTAATATTGAACATTGCGAGGAACCTATATTAAGACATCGTTTCATGGAGCTTCCAAAACTTTCTGCAGCATCTCCCATTCCTATAATGGCAGATGAAAGTCTCGGCGATGAGCATGATGCAGAAAGACTGGTTGCTTTGAAAGCCTGTACCATGTTCAATATTAAACTTGGTAAATCTTCGGGGCTGTATAAAGGCTTGAAGATCGCAAAGATCGGCGCAGCTGCTGGCATACACATGCAGGTGGGGGGATTTATGGAATCCAGGTTGGGCATGACTGCTGCAGCACACCTGGCACTTTCAAATGACCATATTATCCATTGCGATTTTGATACACCACTGATGTACACAGAAGATCCTGTGATCGGAGGAATTCAGTATTTATCCAATGGTATTATTGATGTACCCGAAGTTCCCGGACTTGGTGCAGTGATCGATGAACAATACCTGGATAAGGGACAGGTGGTGATTATATAAATGGCTCGTCCGCAGTTTCGTTGATCACGGTTCCAATCAATTGCGTTTTGTAATAAACATGGCACATTTCCAGCTGGTGCATCATGCGAAAGTTTTTTCTTTCCTTACCATCAGGTGGATGTCCCAGAAAATTGCAAATGATCCCTTCAATCTGCTTTCGTTTTTCAATGGTCATTTTCATCAAAATGTTGAATTCTGACATCGCTGCTAAAATATAAAGTGATTTGAAAATTCGTTGAATAGATTCAGGGGGACGGGAAAAAATCTGGTTTAAATTAAGAAATATTTCCCTTTCTCAATGAATTTCTTATTCACCATCTTTAAATTGCCAGAGGTGCAAACAGGCATAGGTTCTGTAAGGCGCCCATTTTTCAGAAATATGCAGCATTTTTGTTTTCAGCGCTTTTTTATCTAATTCTTCCAGTTTATAAATTTTTATCATGGCAACCTGGATACCGTAGTCATCCACGGCGAAAACATCCTCACGGCCAATTGTAAACATCAGCAGCATTTCAACTGTCCATTTACCTACCCCTTTAATCTGGGTAAGCAATTCGATTATTGATTCATTATTCATCGACCTGATCTTTTTGTCGGAAAGCACATTTGCAAGGGCGAATGCTGCTACATTTAAAACATACTGGGTTTTTGCATTACTTAGCCCAATCGACCTCAACTGATCAAATGGAGTGTCAGCAATTTGTTTTGGAGTTGGTTCTTCACCATTATAAAGGTCAAGAAAACGCTGGAAAATTACTTTGGCCACCTTGGTAGATAGCTGTTGGCTCATGATGGAAGCACAAAGGCGCAGGCAAATATTCTTGCGCTTTTTTAATGGTAAGACCGCCTGGCCTTTCAGGATCTTTGCAAGTTTTTTATCTTTTGAAAGATGTTCAATGTAACTCATATCGAATGCATGCTATTATAATTCCTGCATGATTAAAAGAAAAACGGTTACACTTTTCTCCAGCTCATACCGCCATCTTTTTCATCTTTAATTTCAATACCGATTGCTTCAAGCTGGTTTCTGATCCTGTCGGAGGTAAGCCAGTCTTTTTTTGCTTTTGCATCTTTACGGATCTCTATGAGCACCTGCATCACCTCTTTTAATTTATCATCACCTGCATCATCAGATTTCAGTCCAAGAATATCTTCAACATAAAGCTGTAATTGCTGCTTCATTGTTTGAAGTGTTGTTCCTGAAAGCGCGTTCATCGGCATGTTTTTATCCTTAAGCGAATTGATGACAGGCACCATTTCAAAGATATTTGCCAACACCCTTGCGGTTCCGAAATCATCATTCATAAATTCCTCAAGTTGTGATAAAAGCTGTATCACTTTAGCATCAGGAGCAGCATCATCATTTACGGGCTTTGTAGCCTGCACTGAAGGATCCACCTGTAATTGCTTCAGCCATTCATAGGCTTCCATCAGGCGTTTCAAACCTTTTTCTGCAGCCTGCAATGCTTCGTTGCTGAAATCAAGTGTGCTGCGGTAATGTGTTTGCAGAATAAAAAAGCGCACGGTCATTGGGGAATAAGCTTTTACCAGGATCGGATGATCACCGCTGAACAATTCGGTGAGCCTGATCACATTATTATAGCTTTTTCCCATCTTCCTTCCATTGATGGTGATCATATTGTTATGGATCCAGTATCAAACCTTTTTCTGCAGCCTGCAATGCTTCGTTGCTGAAATCAAGTGTGCTGCGGTAATGTGTTTGCAGAATAAAAAAGCGCACGGTCATTGGGGAATAAGCTTTTACCAGGATCGGATGATCACCGCTGAACAATTCGGTGAGCCTGATCACATTATTATAGCTTTTTCCCATCTTCCTTCCATTGATGGTGATCATATTGTTATGGATCCAGTAACGTACCGGTGTTGCATGATTGCAGATGGTACTCTGGGCGATCTCACTTTCGTGGTGAGGAAAAAGCAGGTCCATTCCACCTCCGTGAATGTCAAATTGTACACCGAGGTATTTCGTTGCCATTGCGGAGCATTCTATATGCCAGCCTGGAAATCCTTCACTCCATGGACTGTTCCAGCGCATGATATGTTCTGGAGGTGCGGCTTTCCATAATGCAAAATCTGCAGGGTTTCTTTTTTCTTCCTGGCCTTCAAGTTCTCGTGTGTTTTCCAGCAGGTCTTCCACGATCCTTCCACTCAGCTTTCCATAATCATGACCTGATGCATATTTTTTTACATCGAAATACACACTTCCATTTTTTTCATAAGCATACCCTTTTTTGATCAGGTCCTGGATCATGTTGATCTGCTCCACAATGTGACCTGTAGCTGTAGGTTCAATCGTGGGAGGTATTGTATTGAATTTTTCCATAGCCCAGTGAAAAAGGTTGGTGTACTTCTGAACCAGTTCCATCGGTTCCAGCTTTTCAAGAAAAGCTTTTTTGGAAATCTTATCTTCTGCTTCTCTTCCTTCTTCCTCAAAATGTCCGGCATCCGTAATATTTCTTACATAACGAACTTTATAACCAAGATGCACCAGGTAGCGATATACAACATCAAATGTTATGTAAGGGCGTGCATGTCCTAAATGACTTTCACCACTTACTGTAGGGCCGCAAACATACATACCCACATAGCCGGGGACAAGAGATTCAAAAACCTGTTTTTCGCGGAAATAAGAATTATAAACTTTTAACTGGCCCATGCAGCAAAGAAACGTAAAGGATCAATAAATTAAAGGGGAACTTGCGGTTTTCCGGTCAAAAAGAATGATTTCCAAGCTCGGATAAAAATTTTTCCGTTTGTTTTTTTACAATTCATCCAGGGAAATCTGCCAATAGCTGTTAATGAAGGAAGATTTATTTTTTAATGGTCAGGTCGGCTACCAGCAGGTAGTGATCAGAATATTCTTTAATGATCCGGTTAAATTGTTTTACCGAAAAATCTGGAGTAGTTAAAATATAATCTATGCGCAGCGTTGGTGCAATATCTGAATAGGTGCGCCCGATGCCAAAACTGGATTCCAGGAATGCATCCTTCAGATCTTTTTCTTTAATGGTAAAGTAAGTATAGGAGTTGGGTACATCATTGAAATCGCCTGTAATGATATAAGGGTGCGGACTGTTGGATATCACTTCTTTTACAATTCTTGCCTGTGCTGCCCGGTGTACAAATCCTCTTTTCAACTTGACAAAAATGTTCTTTGAATTTTCAACCATCCCTTCCTCAGTTTTTTTGATGCTTTCTATTTTTTTAAAATCTTCTTTCTTAAAACGAACCGATTGCAGGTGGGTTGTGTAAAACCGAATGGTGTCTTTATTAAACAAAATGTCGGCATGAATGAGCGACTCAGGAATGGAAGGCCTTGGATACCGGATCATCCCACTGTCAATGATCGGGAATTTAGAAAAAATGATCTGTCCAACCCACTGCAGGTAACCATCGTTATCCCATGCATAATAGTAATGAGGAAATCCAAGTTCTTTCCTTATGAAATCCAGGTTGTCGTAATAAATACTGTCTTTGGAATGAAAAAATTCCTGGAGGCAAAGAACATCTGCTTTTTGTTCTTTGAGAAGATCCATCATCTTCATCCTGGTCTGGCTTCCTTTATTGTTATTTCTTTTCCATTCAACAAACCTGCCTACATTCCAGGTAACTACTCTCAGAGTGCCTTCAGCTTTGGTATATTCAAATTTCTCTGATGATTTGAATCCAAGGAAAACCGAGAAGCTTTTCCACCCAAACAGCAGCGAAACCAGGGATATCAGAATGAGCTTGGGCTTAAATACGAGCCAGAAGAAAATAAAAAGCACAAGAATAATGGATAAAAATGCGAATCCAAGCCCGATGATAGAAATAAACCACCAGTCGCCTGGGTCGAGATGCGGTGCCAGACAGGAAAGCAGGAAGGCCACTGCCGCCAGTATATTCAGAATAACAAATAATTTTCTTGTAATACGCTTATAGCTTGCGGACATTCATGCAATTTATGAAATACAACGCTTAATGTTGAGCGCAGACTTCACCAGCTATAACGAGGGGAAAGTCTTTTTGTTTTAAATGCCATCCTGGCTGGCTCTTTTTAAAACTTCCTTTTCATCTTCATTCAGGGAACTGTATCCTTTCTGATGGATTTTTTCCAGGATCTCATCAACTTTTTGTTGTGTGATCGTTGGTGTTTTTGTGAAGGGTTGAACGGTTGCTTTATAAAACAACTTCGATTTCACCACATTGCCCTTTTTTGGTTTATCCGGATTAAACAAATTAACCCACCAGTCGTAAACATTGTTCATCCACAGGGTCCAGTCATTGCCGCGCATATATCTTTTCATTACAACAAAACCGGCAAGTGCTCCTGCCAGATGCGCAATATGTCCGCCCGGATTACTGTAAGGAATGGTGGCGAGGTCGATGATCAGGTATATGACTGTGATGACCCAGAGGGGAATGCCACCATTCAACATTGGAAAAATGCGGTAACCCGGAGCAAGGGTGGTAGCGCCCAGCGCAATGCCCATAACACCTGCGGAGGCGCCCACAGCAAAAGCCTGCTGAATGTTTTCCTGTAATGGCGGAATAAAATTATAGGCAAGGAAATAAGACAGGGCACCGGCAATAGCGCCATAAAAGAAAAAAGGGAAGAGCCTGCGGTTGCCTGCAAGTTCCTGGAGTATATAACCAAAAACCCAAACCCAAATCATGTTTGCCAGGATATGCCAGACACTCGATGTGTCATGAACAAACATATGCGTGATCAGCGTCCAGGGTCTTGAAATAAAATTTTCCATATCAGCCGGCAGGGCTACCCAGTAAAAAATATCCTGGTTAAAAGCATTGACGCCGGTGTTGCCATAGCTGAAATAATAAATTGTTTTGATAAAGGCCAGGATAACAAACACCACGAGATTAATGGCAATGAGCATAGTAAGGGCGTTCCCATCCTGACCAATGGTCAGGCGGTTTTTGTTCTGTTGCTGATAATATCTCATAGTAATTTCATCAAGTGCAATTAATCGGCCATCTAATAAAACCGTTTCCGGTTACTTTTATTCCAAATAAGCACTAAAATAAACCCCGTCAGGGCGCCTCCAAGGTGTGCAAAATGCGCAACATTATCACCTGCGAAACTGCCCACGCCTCCAAAAATAGAATAGGCCGCCATGCCAAGAACAGCCCATTTAGCCTTTACCGGAATTGGAATAAACATGATATATAATTCCGTATTGGGAAAAAGAAAGGCAAAGGCCGCAAAAATGCCCATCACCGCCCCTGAGGCGCCCACTGCAAAACTGGAAGTTCCCATATAATATTGAACAATCAGGTGAACAACTGCTGCACCTACACCGCAGGCAAGGTAAAAGAACAGGAATCTTTTTGGTCCCCATACGTTTTCCAGCACGCGCCCAAACATATATAAACCAAACATGTTGAATAAAATATGAAAAATCATATCCGGTGAATGCGCAAACATGTGGGTAGCGACTTGGTAAGGCCTGAAATTTTCATGACCAATTGGCCATAAGGCAATACCATAAGTCAGGTTTACTACTGCTTTCTGCGCGATCCAAACCAGTGCGTTAATTATGATCAGGTTTTTTACAATTGGTGGAAATGAATCCGGCCTGGTATATCTGAAACTCATCTTACTGCTTTTTAATCTTTAACTGAACTACATTTTCAATGTGATGCGTATGCGGGAACATATCCACTGGCTGGCACCTGGTCACTTCATACTTAGCATCCAGCAGGGCAAGGTCCCTGGCCTGGGTAGCAGGATTGCAACTTACATAAACCACTACAGGCGCTTCCATTTCCAGGATCTTTAATACCAGCTTTTCATGCATCCCTGCTCGGGGTGGATCGGTTATGATCACATCCGGACGGCCGTGAGCGGCAAAAAATTCATTGTTGCATACGTCGGTTACATCTCCTGTAAAAAAAGATGCGTGCGGAATGTTGTTCAGCAAAGCATTTTCACCAGCATCTTTTACGGCTGCTTCAATTAATTCAACTCCAATGATCTTTTTAGCTTTGCTGCTGCAAAAAATTCCAATGCTCCCCGTACCACAGTACAGATCATAAACAACCTGGCTGCCATCCAGTTCAGCATATTCCCTTGTAATGCTGTACAATTTTTCCGCCTGCTTTGTATTGGTCTGGAAAAATGATTTGGGACCGATCTTGAACCTGAAATCTTCCAGCTGTTCGATCACAAATCCCTTACCCTTATATACTATGGGATCCAGGTCAAACAATGAATCGTTTTTTTTCAGATTGATGGTATAAAGGAGCGTGGTTAATTCTGGGAATTGCTGGTCAATGAATTCCAGGATCCTGTTCCTTCTTTTTTCGTGGTCTTCGCCCAACACCAGGTTGACCATTACTTCGCCTGTTGTACACAATCTCACCTGCAGGTTGCGGAGCATGCCCCTGTGTTCGCGAAAATCATAAAAGCTGAAATGATTTGCCAAAGCGAATTCCCTGATGCTGTTTCTCAGGTGGTTGGTCAGGTCTTCCTGAAGCCAGCATTTTTCAATATTTACGATCTTATCAAAAAAACCGCGGGCATGAAATCCAAGCACATTGGCAGGCGGCGGTTTTTCAGGCATGATCGTCAATCCCTCTTCTGTCCTGATTTTCCGTGGTGGCGCCACAGCGGTATATTCTTTGGTGCTGAAAGTATATTCCAGTTTATTCCTGTAAAAGCGGTCCTGCGGTGCGCCTGCAATCGGCTCCATTTGAGGAAGATCGATCTTGCCAATGCGGGTTAAATTATCCAGTACCTGCTGTTGTTTATATTGAAGTTGTTTTTGGTAAGGAAGCATCTGCCACTGGCAACCGCCGCAAACCCCAAAGTGCTGGCAAAATGGTGTGACCCTTTCGGTAGAATAGGACCTGAATTCAACAGGATAACCTTCAGCCCAGTCTTTTTTATTTTTTGAAAGTCTTACATCCACCACATCACCAGGCACCACGTTTTCAATAAAAACCACTTTCCCGTCTCTTCGTGCAAGCGATTTCCCTTCCGCAGCATAGTTTTCAACCAGTAAATCTTCAAGAATGATGTTTTTTTTCTTTCTCACGCCGTAAAAATAGGTCATAGTTGGTAGTTTGTCATTTACGGAAGATGGTTTAGGAAGCTTCTAACAAGGGCAATCGCGTTTCTTCACCCTATGATCCATACTGAGGAAAACGTATAAGTTTTCATCATGCACCTTTTAATGGCAACCCTTTGCAACTCTTTAACCTTCTTTGCGCTCTTTTTAAATAGTTTTACACGATACAGTTTTGTTATGAAGATTACTGCTTTAGTCCTTACTTTCTTTCTAAGTTTTGGTGCTTTTGCCCAACAGGGTTACGAAATTAAAGTGCGCATGGCACCATTGAAAAACCAGTTCATTTACCTGGGACACTATTATGGCAAACAGCTGCCCATTGTGGATTCAGCAAAATTGAATGAACAGGGCGAGGCCATTTTTAAAGGAAATAAAAAGCTGGGCGGTGGCATTTACCTCGTAGGCTTCCCGGACAAAACCAGGAATTTTGAAATCCTTATTGACAAGAACCAGCATTTCTCTGTTGTTGTTGATACAGAAAATTTAAACAACCTTAAATTTCAGAACGCGCCCGAGAATGTTGCCTTCAAAGCCTACCAGGCTTACATGACCGTAAATGGAAAAGCCATGGATTCGCTCAACAACCTGAGAAAATCTTCAGAAAAAGATGCTGAAAGGCTTACCGCCCAGATAGAACAGATCAACACCAACATAAAAAATTACCGCAACAAAATCATGTCAGATCAGCCCAACAGCCTGTTGTCTGCACTGCTGCTGGCCATGAAAGAACCGGAAGTGCCGCAGAATGATCCTGCAGCAAAAACCGATTCTCTATTTGCCTATAAATATTTTAAAAAACATTACTGGGATGGTGTGGCATTTACCGATGACCGTATGACCAGAACACCATTTTTTGAAAACAGGGTTGACAAATATTTTGAGCAACTGGTATATCCGGCAGCAGATTCTGTGATTAAAGAAATTGACTGGATGATGAGTTATGCCAATGTGAATGATGAAATGCAGAAGTTCATGCTGCTTAAATTCATTAACCGCTACCTGAACCAGAAATACATGTGGGAAGACGCGGTGTTTGTACACTTGTTTGAAAAATACCTGGCCCAGAAAGATTATCCCTGGTTAACAGAAAAAGGAAAAAAGATCATTACCGACCGTGCTTATAGCCTCATGGCCAACATCATGGGCAACCCGGCTTCCGAAGTGGAATTACCTGATACTTCAGGAAAAAATATCAGCCTCTATTCTGTTGAAGCACCTTTTGTGCTGTTGGCCATCTGGGATCCAACCTGCGGCCATTGCAAAGAAGTATTGCCAAAACTTGACAGCCTTTACCAGTCCAAATGGAAATCTTACGGATTGAAATTTTATGGCCTTGCCAAAGAAACTGATGGCAACAGGAATGACTGGCTGAACTTCATCAACCAGAAAAATCTGGGTTACTGGAACCATGTGTATTATTCTAAATCTGCGGATGCTGAACGCGTAAAGGCCGGCATTCCCGGTTACTCACAGTTGTATGATGTGCAAAGTTTTCCTACTTTGTACCTGCTTGATAAAGAAAAGAGGATCATCGCCAAAAAAGTAACCCCGGAACAGGTAGATGAGATCCTTCAATTCAGGCTAAAAACGAACTAGAACTATGAAAAAACTGCTGGCTGCCCTGCTATTGGTTATTGCTTTTAACCTGCAGGCTCAAAACTTAATACACTTCGGAACTGATTCAGTTTCTGTAAACAATTTTCTAAAAGCATATAAAAAGAATCATACGGGTCCTAGGAATGAAGCCTCTTTTCGCGAATACCTTAACCTTTATATCGCGTCCAGGCTAAAGATCGCCGAAGCAAGGTCTATGGGTCTTGATACACTTCCGCAGATGGTAGGTGATATGCAAAGCTTGCGTCAGCAATTATTGCCTGGCTATTTAATGGATAAAGAAGCATTAAACGGATTGGCAAACGAAGCATTTCTGCGCGCGCAAAAAGAAATCCGTGTAGCCCATATTTATATCAGTGCAGAACAGCCCGTTACAAGTGAAAAGGCGGCAAAAAAAGCGGATTCTGTAATCAGGGAATTGAATCAAAAAGGTGCAGTGGCTTTTGCAGACATTGCAAAAAAATATTCTGATGATCCTTCTGCGAAAATCAATGGTGGCGAAATTGGGTGGATCACCGTGTTTTCGCTTCCTTACGAAATTGAAAACCTGGTTTATAAAACCAGTCCGGGAAAATATTCAGAACTGGTGCAGTCAAAAGCTGGTTTTCATATTTTAAAAAATCTTGGTGAAAGAAAGCCTTCCGGAAGAATGAAAGCTTCCCAGATCCTGCTTGCATTTCCTCCCGATGCTTCCGAATTAATGAAACTGGCATTGAAGAAAAAAGCAGATTCCATTTATGCAAGAATTTTAAAAGGCGATGATTTTGCAAGACTGGCAAGAGAATTCAGTAATGATGTGATTTCCTCTGCATCTAACGGACAGATTCCGGAATTTGGAATTGGTGAATATGACCCAGCTTTTGAACAGGCTGCGTTTGCACTGGCAACCAATGGTGCCGTGAGTAAACCTGTTCTTACACCACATGGATACCACATCATTAAGCGCACGCAAAAAATTCCAGTTGCTACAATAAATAATGCAGAAGTAATGGATCATTTCCTGCAGCAGGTGGAATTGAGCGACAGGATGATGGTGATGAAAAATGAACAGTATCAGAAATTATTGACGAAAATTAAATTAACGGAACCTGCCTTCAGTTTCCAGGAAGTGATCACCTATACCGATAGTATTTTAAACTTTGTTTCTCCCAAAACGCCCATGAAAGTAAATGGCATGTCGGTTTTGTTTCAACTTTCAGATCATAACAATGCTTTAAATAAATCCATCACTGCCGCCGACTGGATCGGTTATGCTCAGGTGTACAGGTTTAAAGCGGATGGAAGTGGATTCAAAAATTATCCTGAGTTATGGAAAGAATTTATGGAGTACACGGTTAGCCATTATTACGAAGACCACCTTGAACATTTCAATGAAGATTTTCGTTTTCAGCTCAATGAATTCAGGGATGGAAATCTTTTCTTTGAAGTGATGCAACAGAAGATCTGGGGACCTGCACAAACCGATACAGCGGCACTTCTGGCTTATTATGTAAAGCACAAAAATAAATACCAGTGGAAACCCAGTGCTGATGCCATCATTTTCTTTTCCACTGATGCTGCCGCCGCGAAAGAATTTATTTCAGACCTGAAAAAAAATCCAATGGCGTGGTCCGAACTGGTTACAGACCAGAGTGAAAAGATCGCTGGCGATTCATCACGTTTTGAACTGGACCAGATACCGGGTGCTCAAAGAGCTGCTTTGAAAAAGGGAATGGTTACCGAACCAGTGCTTAATAAAAAAGACAATACTGTAAGTTTTGCCTACATAATGAAACTTTATATGCAACCTTCTCAAAAAAGTTTTACAGAAGCAAAAGGACAGGTGATCAGCGATTACCAGGAAGAAGCGGAGAAAGCATGGCTGCAGCAATTAAAAAGTAAATATCCTTTAATCATCAACCAGCAGCAACTGGAACAGCTGGTAAAAAACAAAAGCTGGAATTGATCAAATAGCTCTCACCACATCACAAACCATTTTTGGTTTGCTCAAGGTGTAGTAATGAAGTCCGGGAACACCTGCTGCTTTCAGTTCTTTTGACTGCATCAAAAGCCATTCAGTTCCCACCACTTCAACATCCGCATCTGTTTTGCATTTTAATATTTCGGTAGAAAGATCTTCAGGAATATCTACATGAAAGGTGCGCGGTATTACAGTCAGTTGTTTTTTTGTACTGATGGGTTTTAATCCAGGCAATATGGGAACAGTAATCCCGGAATCTCTGCATGCTTTTACAAAATCAAAATATTTTTTATTGTCGAAGAACATCTGTGTGGTGATGTATTCAGCACCTGCTTCCACTTTTGATTTCAGGTACTGCAGGTCATTCGCCATATTCGGTGCTTCAAAATGTTTTTCCGGGTAACCGGCAACGCCGATACAGAAATTTGTTTTTACAGCATTTTTTAAATCTTCTTCCAGGTAAATGCCATTGTTCATGTTGACTACCTGGTTCAATAATTCGATCGCATATTTATGTCCGCCTGCTTCGGGTTCAAAATAACTTTCATTTTTGGGTGCATCGCCTCTCAGCACCAGTACATTATCGATGCCCAGAAAATTAAGGTCAATCAATGCGTCTTCGGTTTCCTGTTTGCTGAATCCACCACAGATCAGGTGCGCCACAGCATCAACCTTATAACGGTTCTGAATAGCCGCGCAGATGCCTACCGTTCCTGGTCTTTTTCTTACTTCAACTTTATCAAAGGTTCCATCAGGCTTTTTCTTAAACATGCTTTCACTCCTGTGGTAGGTTACATTAATGAATTCGGGTTTAAATTCAATTAATGGATCAAGGTGTTCCCAAAGTGCATTGATGCCTTTTCCTTTAAGAGGAGGAAGAATTTCAAAAGAAACGGGTGTGCCCACTGCCTGTTTAATATGCTCTGTAACTTTCATAAAGTGGCGCAAACTTAATAAATCTTCCATGCTTTACCGCTATAACAGGCGAAATTGGTGATGCACCGCAGAATTGTTTTCCATTGTTTAACGGTTGACAAAAGATGATTCTGCTATTTTTACCAAAACTTAGTTTTTGAAAACAAGCATTTATACAAAAGACCTTGTAAAACGGTATGGCGACCGTACGGTTGTGAACCAGGTATCTATTGAAGTAAACCAAGGCGAGATCGTAGGGCTGCTGGGACCGAACGGAGCTGGAAAAACCACTACTTTTTATATGGTTGTTGGACTAATCAAGCCAGATGAAGGCGAGGTTTTTCTCAGCGAATCCAATATCACGCCCCAGGCTATGTACAAAAGAGCGAAAATGGGTATTGGATACCTTCCTCAGGAGCCATCTATTTTCCGGAAGCTGAGTGTGGAAGATAATATCAGGGCGGTGCTTGAAATGACAAAGCTTTCCAGGAAAGACCAGAAACTGAAACTGGAAAGTCTGCTGGAAGAATTTCATCTTCAGCATGTAAGAAAAAGCAACGGCGACGTATTAAGTGGGGGAGAGAGAAGGAGAACAGAAATTGCCCGTGCCCTTGCGGTAGATCCAAAATTCATTTTGCTTGATGAACCATTTGCCGGTATCGACCCGATTGCCGTGGAAGATATTCAGGTGATAGTTGCAAAACTGAAGTTTAAAAATATTGGTATCCTCATTACCGACCATAATGTAACCGAAACCCTTTCCATTTGTGATCGCGCCTACCTGTTGATCGAAGGAAAGATATTTAAGCATGGTACCGCCGAAGAACTGGCCGCCAACGACCAGGTGAAAAGCCTCTACCTGGGAAAAAATTTCGAGCTAAAAAGAAAGGATTATCTCCTTCAGGAGATCAACCCCAATGCCCTTCCGGATAGTTTATAACTGGAATTATGGGTTTATGGATTTGCCATTTTGCGGAATTGTCTTCGTATTTTGGCTGCGATGAAGCTTTTAAGTCCTGCAATTTCCCGGCTTGCCCGTTGGCGTCTGTGGTCAATTGAACAATGGATGGAAGATCCTGTTGCCAGCCAGTTCAGCGTCTGGCAGGACCTTATTGCTGCAGGCCAGTACACAGAATTTGGAAGAAAGCATCATTTTTCCTCTTTGCAATCCTTGCAGGAATTTAAGAAAGCAGTGCCCATCAGAGACTATGACCAGCTCAAGCCATACATTGAAAGGATGTTGAAGGGTGAAGAAAATATTCTCTGGAACACGCCTGTTACCTGGTTTGCAAAAAGCAGTGGAACCACCAGCGATAAAAGCAAATTCATTCCGATAAGTGAAGAAAGTTTAAAGGACAATCATTACAGGGCATCGAAAGATGTGCTCAGCTTTTACTATGCTTCCCATCCTGATAGTGACCTGCTTACCGGTAAAGGCCTTGTAATTGGGGGCAGTCACCAGATCAGTCATTTGAATGAAGAGATCCAGTATGGTGACCTGAGTGCAGTGATCGTTCAGAACTCACCTTTCTGGTCGGGGTGGATCCGTACGCCGGATATGTCTATAATTTTAATGGATGAATGGGAAGAAAAGATCGAAAAACTGGCGCAAACCACCATTCATGAAAATGTGACTTCCATGGCGGGTGTTCCAACCTGGCTGATTGTTTTGCTAAAAAGGATCCTGGAAATTACGGGTAAGCAAAACATAAAAGAAGTTTGGCCCAGCCTCGAATTGTACATGCATGGCGGCGTAAGCTTTGTTCCTTATAAAGCACATTTTGAAAAATTGATCGGCGCGCCTATCAATTACCTGGAAATGTACAATGCCTCTGAAGGTTTTTTTGCAGCGCAGGATGATGTTTCAAAAGAAGGCATGCTGCTGATGTGTGATCACGGGATATTTTATGAATTTTTACCGACTGAATCACTTGGAAAAGAAGAAGCCACCACATTGCAGATTGATGAAGTTGAAATAGGGAAGAATTATGCACTCATTATTTCTACCAATGGAGGGTTATGGCGTTACATGGTTGGTGATACCATTCAGTTTATTTCCCTGTTTCCACACAGGATTAAAGTTTCAGGAAGAGTAAAACATTATATCAATGCATTTGGTGAAGAATTGATCGTAGATAATTCAGACAAGGCCATATCCATTGCAAGTGAAAGAACGGGAGCAATTGTAAAGGACTATACCGCTGCACCCATTTATTTTTCAGATGCCGAAAACGGCGCGCATGAATGGCTGATCGAATTTGATAAAGCACCACATGATCTGGAAGTTTTTACGTTTGAACTTGACCAGGCATTAAAATTAACCAACAGCGATTATGAAGCCAAGCGGCATAAGGATATTGCATTAAGAATGCCCGTTGTTAAAATGGTTCCTGAGCATACATTTTCCAACTGGTTAAGCAGCAAGGGAAAGCTGGGAGGGCAACATAAAGTGCCCAGGCTAAGTAACGACAGGAAATATATTGATGAAATATCTTCTTTTATATTATGAGTATGAGGTTAAGCTGCAAGAACTGCGGCAATAATTTTACCGGAAATTATTGTAACAATTGCGGTGAAAAGCTCCACCTGGAAAAAGACAAGAAGATCAGTCTTATCATTGGTGATGCCTTCCATTTCATTACCCATTTTGAAGGCAATTTTTTTAATACACTTAAGGCGGTCATTACAAGGCCAGGAAAACTTTCCAGGGATTATTGCAATGGGAAAAGAAAAAGTTATTTCAAGCCTATATCGTTTTTTTTGATGCTGGTGATCCTTTACCTGTTGTTCCCTTTATTTGAGGGATTGAACATGAAGCTTACCTACCATGCAAAACACAATGCTTACGGCGGCTATGCTACAAGAAAAATCGAACAGTTATTGGAATCCAGGGGCTGGACTGAAGCATACCTGACAGATATTTTTCAGTCAAAAGGAGAAAAGACTTCCAAATTCCTGTTGTTTATTGTACTGCCCGTAATGGCATGTTTTTCTTACCTGCTTGCGATTCGAAAACGTCGCTTTTATTTTGATCATTTTATTTTCAGCACCGAGGTCATATCGGTATTTATCTTCTGGGGCTTTTTATTGCTCCCTGTTTTGTTGTTGATGACAAGGGCAGTTGGTATAAATCCTTTTTCTGGTGAAGACCAGGTGGCCCTAACGATTCTCAGCGTGTTTTTTGTTTACCTCACACTTGCAGGACGCAGGTTTTTCGGTTTTACCTGGTGGTATGCTCTTTTTTATGCTTTATTATTCTCCTTCATCTTTGTCATTTTCCTCGAGATGGTGTATAAATTCCTGCTGTTCTTTATTGTCATCCACCTGGTTTAATTATAACAAACATTCTTTTACTTTTGCTGCATCAAACATCATTCATGAAATTACTTGAAAATAAAGTTGCACTTATTACTGGTGCTGCAAGAGGAATCGGGGAAGGTATTGCACTCAAATTTGCAGAACAGGGTGCAGCCATCGCATTTACTTATGTAAGTGAAGGAAGTGCTGAAAAAGCAAATGCGCTCGTAGAAAAACTGGTTGGTTTAGGTGTAAAAGCAAATGCATATCGAAGCAACGCCGGGGATTTTGCTGAGTGCGAACAACTGGTGAATGAAGTGGTGAAGGAATTTGGTGCTGTAGATATTTGCGTGAACAATGCTGGCATATCCAAAGACAATTTATTATTAAGAATGACACCTGACCAGTGGGATGATGTAATGAACATCAACCTGAAAAGTGTGTTTAATATGACGAAGCAGGTGATCAGGCCCATGATGAAAGCAAAAAGTGGCAGCATCATTAATATGAGTTCCGTGATCGGGCTCATGGGAAATGCAGGACAGGCCAGTTATGCCGCGTCAAAAGCAGGTATCAATGGATTTACCAAATCTGTGGCAAAGGAATTAGGCAGCAGAAACATTCGTTGTAATGCCATAGCACCGGGCTTTGTGGAAACAGACATGACTTCTTATTTGAAAGAAGGAGAGCAGGCCGATAAATACAGGGCAGGCATTCCCCTTGGAAGATTTGGTACTGCAGAGGACATCGCCAATGTTTGTCTGTTCCTGGCTTCTGATCTTGGCAATTACGTAACCGGACAGGTGATCTGCGTGGATGGCGGCTTGTACATGTAACGTGTTCTATAAATTTCTAAAATCTTCAGGTGGTTTGTAAAAGGCTACACCTTTTTTTTCTGGTTTTTGATTACGAAGAAAAGTAGCCCCGCTGCAACCAGTACCAATATCAGTTTCCCCTGCCAGCCAAAGGAAGTGACCTGGTACACAGAATAAGCTTCGATGAGCAATGCCGGTACTTTTCCAATTGAACTCGCAATCAGGAAAACTGTTAAGGTCACTTTCCCAATAGCTGCTGCAAAAGTTACCAGCCCTGAAGGAACAAAAGGGATGAGGCGCAAAGCAAGTATCAATAAAAACGCAGGTCTTCCTTGCGCATCTACCAATTGCACCAGTTTTGGAAATTTTTCGAGTTTGTTGTGTGCAGCTTTTTTAAATCCTTTTCTATAAAGAAGAAAGGCGACAAGTGCGCCAACAGCTTCTCCAATAAAAGAGATCAGCGTTCCCTGCCAAAATCCAAAGAACAGGATGTTGGCCGCGGTAATAAAAAAACTTGGAACGATTCCAAGTACTGCGATCAGTACACTGATAAAAATACTGATCACCACAGCCATTTGCTGGTGCTCCCTGAACAACTCAATGATCGCTTCTTTCAATTAGATGAGATTTCTACCGGTTCTGAAACAGGTTCCTTTGAACAAGGCTACTTGTTGCTGGTGCTGATTAAATATGGTTACCAGGTAAAGTCCTGTAGTTCTTCCATTATGTAATTCTTTTGCTTCGGCAGTCAGGATGTCACCCGGATAGGTTGGTTTTAAAAAGTTGATACTGGTATCCAGTGCCATTGATAAATTGTTCCTGTTGTTGCAGGCAAATGCAAAAGCACTGTCTGCAAGAGAAAAGCATACGCCTCCGTGGATTACACCAAAGCCATTGATCATTTCTGCACGGATCTCCATTGCAATCCTGCTGTATCCTTCTTTCACTTCCAGCACTCTGATACCCAACCACTGACTGAACAGGTCTTTTTCCATCATTTTATTCACCACCAGTTCCGCGTGCAGGTCTTTATTATTTGTTTCCATTATTCACCTTTAAATATGGGTTTGCGTTTTTCAAGAAAAGCCTGGACACCTTCTTTATAGTCGGCAGTTTGCCCGGCTTTTTCCTGCAATTCTTCCTCTAAAATTAATTGCTCATTATAATTATTGCAGAAAGAAGCGTTCAAAGCCTGTTTTGTATAAGCCAATCCTTTTGTAGGCATAACGGCCAGCACACCAGCCAATTTATAAGCTTCTTCCATGAAAACTGCATCATCAAATACTTTGTAGATCATCCCCATTTTTTCTGCTTCGTCTGCAGGAACTTTATCGCCCAGCATCGCAAGGGCTGAAGCTTTTTGCCAGCCTACAAGCCGGGGCAAAAAATAAGTGCCTCCACTATCGGGTATCAAACCAATTTTAGAAAATGCCTGTATGAAACTGGAGGATCTAGCTGCAATTACAATGTCGCAACAAAGCGCGATGTTGGCGCCTGCACCGGCAGCTACTCCATTCACCACAGCCAATACGGGTTTTTCCAGTGACCGAATCTGACGGATGACTGGATTATAATGTTCCTCAAGAATTGATGTAATATCAGGACCATCTTTGGCAACCACTTCATCCAGGTCCTGCCCAGCAGAGAATGCCTTGCCGGCACCGGTGATCATGATACACCTGATGTCTGTGTTTATGCTGGCTTCATGCAGTTTTTGCTGGAGTTCCAATGCCATTTCCCTGTTGAAAGCATTGTATTTTTCTGCCCTGTTCAGCGTGATCAAACCAATGGAATCCTTTATTTCAAAAAGTATGGAGGACATGTTTTTATGGTAAAACTAGCGAAGTGCGTTCAATTATTAATTGCAGCTAAATGCTGGTTAATGACATTTGAAGTAATCAAAGGTTTCTGTGCAGTCGAGGCACTTGTACATGGCTTTGCAGGCTGTGGAGCCAAACTGGCTGATCAAATTGGTATGGGTTGAATTACAGCGCGGACAATTCACCAGTTCTTCCTGGAACATTTCCGTGATACAAAATTGCTGTTTGGGGTTGGGTGGGGCAATACCATAAGACCTTAATTTGTTCTTTCCTTCTTCCGTCATCCAGTCTGTGGTCCATGCGGGCGAAAGCTGCTGACGAATGACTACATGCCGGTAACCTTTTTCGATCAGCTTTAACCTGATGTCCATGGATATCACATCCATTGCAGGACAACCGGAATAGGTGGGTGTGATGCTGATCTCCACTTTTTGTTGGTCTTCTTCCGTATAGACTTTTACTTCACGAACAATGCCCAGGTCAAGAATGGAAAGCACGGGCACTTCCGGATCCTTAACTTCATAAAGCAGTTCCATGATCTTTTGCTTTTCCATGGAATGGATCTCCTGCCTATATTGATCCTGCCCATTCATCACCATTGCGCGTTTGGATAGGTTCGCTGAAGGAATTGCATTTCCGCCAGCAAGTAACCCATATATTCTGTATGGATGCCTTTTTTACCTCCCGACTGAAGTGCCGGTGCTACAGGAATATCAAGTCCAGCCTCACTGAAAACAACTGAAACGGCATCCATCCATTTTTGTTTGATGGCAGCCGGATCGGCGCCTGTACCTGTGGATGCCAGTGAAGTTTCAAATGGTGAAGCTTCAAAAAATTCACCAGTAAACATCCATAATTCTGAAAGCGCCTGCCTGATCCGCTGATGGCTTTCATTGGTTCCATCGCCCAGGCGGATCACCCATTCTGCACTCCATCTTACATGATAGGCTGTTTCCTTAATCGATTTTTCAGCAATGGCTGCAATGTCGGGATCTGTGGAGCATTGTAAAGCTTCGTATTGGTAAAACTGGAAAACGGAAAAAAAATATTGTCTCAATATGCTGAATGCCCAGTCACCTTTTGGCAATTCTGTGATTAGCAAATTCCTGTATTGGTGTTCATCACGTAACATGGCCAGATCATCTTCTTCAAGCTCCCTTCCGTAACTTTTCCATATCCGTGGCAACAACTGGTCCGCAGCTGTTTTTTCTTCGGCAGCCATTTGATTAAAACCTTTTGCTGCATATTGATAAAAATGACGCGCCTGCCCGATCAGGTCAAGTGAAATATTGGTGATGGCGATATCCTGTTCCAGTACAGGTCCATGTCCTGTCCACTCAGCATTTCTTTGTCCCAACACAAGTGCATTGTCGGCAAGGTGAAGCAAATAGGTAAAAAGATGTTTCTGCATATTCTTCAAATGAAAAGCGGGAAATAGGGATAAAATTGCTACATGTGATTTACTTCATCGGGAAGGTCATAAAAAGTAGGATGCCTGTACACCTTATCATTTGCAGGTTCATAAAAGCTTTCGGCTTCATCTGGGTTGGAAGCATGAATGTATTTACTTTCCACCACCCAGATACTTACACCTTCCTGTCGCCTTGTATATACATCACGTGCATTTTCAACAGCCATTCCTGCATCAGCCGCATGCAGGCTTCCAACATGTTTATGGTCCAGACCTTGTTTGCTCCGGATAAAAATTTCCCATAAGGGCCATTCCGTTTTTGCAGTTCCTGGTTCATTCCTTTCATTATTGGATGCAACAGTTTTGGCTGCTTCATTTCCAGGAGTTGCACCACCTTTGATGGCGTCATAATCACCGTAATAGATCTTACGAAAGAAATTCATAGCGTTAATTTTTCAGCTTCGTTTTTATATTATGCCGCTTTTTGTTTCCTGTTGATGCGTTTGTCGGCATGCGCCTGCGCGGCTTCCCTGACCCAGGCACCTGCTTCCCAGGCATTTTTTCTTGCATCCAGCCTTTGTTTATTGCAGGGACCATTTCCATTTACAACATTCCAGAATTCATCCCAGTTGATGGTTCCAAAATCATAATGCTTTCTTTCTTCATTCCATTTCAGATCCGGATCAGGAAGCGTCATGCCCAGTAATTTCACCTGTTCTGCAACCATATCAACAAACCGCTGACGCAATTCATCATTACTGAATCTTTTGATCTTCCATTTCATACTTTGTTCACTGTGCAAACTTTCACTGTCGTTCGGACCAAACATCATGAGGCTGGGCCACCACCATCGATCGATGGCATCCTGCACCATGGCACGCTGGTCGGGATTTCCCTTGCTCAACACAAGCAGGGCTTCAAAACCCTGGCGCTGGTGAAAGCTTTCTTCTTTACAAACACGTATCATGGCACGGCTATAGGGTCCAAACGAGGTGCGGCATAATGGAACCTGGTTCATAATGGCGGCTCCGTCCACAAGCCAGCCAACTGTACCCATATCAGCCCAGTTCAGTGTAGGGTAATTAAAAATGGAAGAATATTTTGCTTTTCCTGAATGCAGCTGATCATACATCTGGTCGCGCGTAATGCCCAGGGTTTCGGCTGCAGAATAGAGGTACAATCCATGTCCCGCTTCATCCTGCACTTTTGCAATCAAAATCTGTTTGCGTTTCAGCGAAGGCGCCCTGGAAATCCAGTTGCCTTCCGGTAACATCCCAACGATCTCGCTGTGCGCGTGCTGGCTGATCTGGCGGATCAGGGTTTGCCTGTATTTTTCAGGCATCCAGTCCTTTGGCTCAATGCGTACTTCGGCATCTACCTTGTCCTGGAAAATTTTTTCTGGATTCTGTATTGACATATAGCAAAACTTGGCTACAAATTTAGGCATTCCAGGGCCGTTTTTCTGTTAATAACCCCGCATTCATCAGCTAAAGATTGCTGTTATTTGGGAAGAATTCTTAGTTTAAAGCAAATTTTACAGTAATGCGCATTGCCTGCCTGTTCTTTTTGCTTTTTGTCTTTTCAAATCTCAGCGCTCAAAATACCGACCCCCGGAACATGGTGGTAAAGGATTCTTCAGGACAATTATATCCTTTCGACATTTGGCAGGCGCTGTTCATGAAAGGCAATTATATTTTGAAGCCGGAACATCCAAAAGAAAAAAATACCGCTTATTTTCTCGTCCGCATTTCTGAGGAGGAAAGAAAAGTGAGACTGGAAAAAATGCCAAAGCCCAGGCCCAGTAATTTTTTTAAAAATGGAAAAAAAGTTCAGTTATTTAAATCAGAAGACCTGGCAGGCAACAAACTGGATCTTACGGAAGCGAAAGGAAAGATCATTGTTTTGAATTTCTGGTTCATCAACTGCAAACCCTGCCGGATGGAAATTCCGGATCTGAATACACTGGTTGACAGTTTCAGGAACAATGAAAAAGTGTTATTTGTGGGCATTGCCCTGGATGACAAGGATGCGATCAACAAATTCATTAATACAAACCCATTTCGTTATACGCTGGTCCCTGCTGGAAATTATATTGCGGGACTCTACTCTGTAAAATCTTTTCCAACACATGCTGTGATCGACCAGGAAGGGAAAGTTTATTTCCATACCACGGGACTTGCATTGAATACAGTTTACTGGGTGGAGAAATCGATCAGGGAGTTACTGGCAAAAGAAGATGTTGCCAAACAATAGCCTGTTTTATACATTAATTTTTTTGAGGTATTTAAGATAAGATTTGTGTTATCATCCTGCAGAAATCAAAAAAGGCCTTCCGCAGATTACCCAGATTTTCGCTGATTGGTTTTCTGCGTTCATCAGCGTAACCTGTGGGCAACAAGAGGCAGGTACTGGTGTCAAATAGATCCAGGTTTCCTCATAAAATGAAATTCCAGGCCTAATCTTATAACATTTGGGTGGTTGTGTGCGCCTTATTGCTCCTGATTTTTCCTAAGAAATCTTTATACCTAAGGAGGAGCAATACAGCGCGAAGAACGCTTGCACAATCAGATCGCATGAAGTTGCACCTGTTTTCATTTTTCGGTTCGCTCCCTTGCGCAATCATCCGAAGGTATCTGGTAAAAACAGACTGTTACGCATTGATTGCACTTGAATTTTGCCTGCCCCCGAAGCGAAGCGCAGGAGGGGCTCCACCTTTTTTTTCAAGAAAAAA
>MWYV01000014.1 GCA_002050435.1 Chitinophagales bacterium 33-2
GAATGTCGTTCTTTATACTGCGGTCCGACAATTGTATAAAATGCTTAAAGTTGGTAACCGGTTTGCAATAGAATAAAACATATGCTTTTTCCGCCTTTTACATTCGCCAGGTCCACTGTATTGAAGATCATCTTTTTATTAGTATGTTTTATCTCCGTCGCAGCGGGAGCACAACAAGACAGGCTGGAACAGAAACGCATTTATTTCCCACATCCCTTGTCTAAGAATTGGGAGGTATCCGTTGGATTTATTGCCACAACGTTGATTCATGAAATTACAGAGGAAGTAAGATTTCGTGTGCCTGCCGCTGATCTTCATGTTTTGAAAAACATCAACGGTGAATGGTACATTGACGGGAGGTTGAATTTCCAGTTCTTCCAGAATATGGTGAGTGTTGGTCCAAGGTGGTCAAAAAAATTGGGTGAGAAAGTTTCCATGGCTTTGGGAAACGACCTCGCCTTCTGGATGGGATTTTTTAACCAGCAGGGTTTTAAAACAAGGGGATCCGGATGGCTGAATTCTCCGAACATCAGTTTTGGATATAAGTTCAATAAAGAGATCCTGCTCACATTGCGTGCAGAATCTTTAATGACATTTGGAAAAAAATCTTTTGCAGACGAAACCCGGATCTCAAGGGAATACGATCTATTTAACGGGTCGGCTTATTCCATTTTTCTTGAGCAACCCTTTTTTGCAGGCAAAAGTATAACACTGGGTTTCAGGGCCATTTATACAAATTTTCTCTGGCAGACCTGGACTCTTTTTGCCAATTATGACCGGAATCTTTTTTATCCACAATTAATTGTAGGTATTATATTATGAGAATTTATTTTTTATTAATTATGATTATATCGATGGGATCATGCAAACGAGATTTTGACGCGCCCGTGCCGGATACCTCATGGGAATTATTTGATGCTGCTCCGGCAGGCATACTTCCTCACGGCGTGATGAAAAAAATGGAAGGCGTATATACCATTACTAAAGGAACCGAAACGTTTGGACCTTTGGCAGTTTTAAAATGGAGTTATACAAAAAAAGGCAATGACACTATTTATAATGTTTCTTTCTTTTCCGAAACAGACATTGCCTATTTTATTTGTGAAGCAAAAAAACATGATGACTACATTTTGGTCAATGGCTATTGGAGAAAACTTTCAGGAACAGAAACAGGACGTGTACGCCTTACCATTTCCGCTGCTTCTGGTGCCGATCATTTATTCAGTTCGAATCCAAATACTGCAGCCAATGATGTGATCATTTCTGGTGTATATGGAAGTGGAGAAAATGTACCGGACATACCACTTGAATTTGCATATGCACGGCCACATTACCAGGCAATGCCTTTCGAAATCATTGCACACAGAGGTGGCGGCAGAAATGCAGACCTGCTTCCTGCATCGGAAAATTCGGTTGAAATGATTTTACTCGCGGCCAGTCTTGGCGCTACTGGAGTTGAAATAGATGTTAGAATGACTAAGGATGAAGTGCCGATATTATATCACGATGAATCACTCAATGAGCGGCTGGTGCAGAAAAATGGTATGCTGGGACCCATAAAGAACTTTACCTATCAGCAACTGAATGCAACCATAAAATTGAAAAGAGGTGGAAAAATTCCTACCCTGCAGGAAGGACTGCAAACCATCCTCTATAATACACCATTGCGCTATGTTTGGATTGATGTGAAATATGATGGTCCCCTGGATAAGGTCAGGGCGCTTCAGGAGCAATTTATGCAGGCGGCCGCGGCTATGGGCAAACCCCTTGAAATCACGATTGGAATTCCGGATGAAGATGTATATAACAATTTCCTGCAGTTGCCAGGTTACCAAAACATCCCTTCTCTTGTAGAACTTGAGCCTGAAAAAGCTACGGCAGCAAATGCCCGGATCTGGGCCCCTATGTTTACGAAAGGACTTCAAAATGATGAGGTGGCTGCTATCCAGGCCCAGGGAAGAAGGGCTTTTGTATGGACCGTTGATGGTGCCAACAACGTGAGAAAATTTATGTACGAAGGGAAGTTTAACGGCATATTGTCTAACCAACCGTCAATTGTAGCTTATTATTACTATGCGCGACTTTAAATATTTTTTTATTTTACTTTTCGCATTGCAGTCATTTGTTGCATTTGCCCAGCAATCAGAGAAAAAAAAACGAGGTACCTATGCACTGGTAGCCTACGTGGGTGGAGGTGTTGGTTATTATTTAACGCTTGCGGGTGTTCCTGCTTATTTAAACCCACAGGTATCAAAGTGGAGTTCATTAACATCGCTTCGGGTGATGTGGCAACCCGATCACCTGGTGAGAGTTGGTGTTGAAACAGGTAAAATGCAATTTTTATCCTACAGATTTAAGGATTCCGTAGGAAATGATGGCAGGATTATCGTTAATGCGGTTCCGTTATTGGTGGAGTGGTCAATGGCAGTTTCAAAAAGATTCCAGGTTTTTGCAGGATCCGGAGTTTATTTTCTCACCACCAAAATGGATTACGCAGGAAAATCAAGATCAAATAAGCTGAGCATAGGGTGGATGGCTGCAATTTCTTATTTACATCCTCTTGGTAAGGATCTGAACCTTGGAACGGAATTAAAATGGATGGACGCCGCAGAAACAACAGATGGGTCGTTGGGCTTTCAACTACAGCTGGTTTATAGATTCTTAAAATGGTAAACTTTATGTATAAATTCTTCTTCTTTGTCTTATTCAGTTTTTCATCCTTTTTAGTTACTGCCCAAACTGAAGAAGACTCGGAAGGTTCCTCAAAGAAAATTTTGGCCTTCACCAGCGATACGCAGGCACCCATGTGGATAGAAACCATCATTCTGAAATCAAACAGGAACCGTACCGCAACAAAAAAACTCTTTGGTGATATTACTGATAGAAAGCCTGAAGCACTATTTATTCTCGGTGATGTGGTGAACCTGGGCTATAGCGACAGGCAATGGAAACCCATGGACGGTTACATAAAAAAATTAAGGGACGAAGGAATTGCAGTACATGCTGCCTTAGGCAACCATGAAGTAATGGGAAAAGCAAAAACAGGTGAAAGGAAATTTCAGCAGCGATTTCCAAATCATGTAAAAACCGGTTTTGTAGAGATCCTGGATTCTGTTGCAGTAGTGATGCTGAATTCGAATTTTGGAAAATTATCCAAAAAAGAAGATGATGAGCAGATCGCCTGGTACAAGAAAACATTAGCCGAACTGGATGCCGATTCTTCTATTCTTTTTATAATTTCCGGTTGCCATCATTCTCCATACACCAACAGTAAGATCGTAGGTGCTTCAAAAGATGTACAGGATAGGTTTGTAAAGCCTTTTATTCAATCTGCTAAAAGCAGGCTTTTCCTTTCGGGTCATTGCCATGGCTTTGAACATTATAAAATGGAAGGAAAAGATTTTATGGTGATCGGTGGTGGCGGAGGGCTGCACCAGCCTTTAAAAACAGCAGGCAGTTTTGATGATCTTGCCAAAGATTATAAACCTATGTTTCATTATATCACCGTTGAAAGAAAAGGAAAAGAACTGGATGTGAAGTCCTTTAAATTATGCAACAAATTTGAAGTTTTTGAAGAAGGTTTTGTATTGAATATCAGTCAGGATCTTTCCGCAGACCGCAATCTTGCTTCAAAATCACCAAAAGAAGAAACTTCGACTACTCAGTGATCTGCCTATGCATTCCTGCTTTTCGCGATCCGCAAAAATCGGATCAATAAAAATGCAGATGCCGCGGTCAATCCTAAAATAAATCCCAGCCACATGCCTGCTGCGCCCATGCCTGCATAAAATGCAAAAGCAAATCCGGATGGTAGTCCCACCACCCAGTAAGCAATGGCAATAAGCAGGGTGGGAATTTTTACATCTTTTATTCCCCTGAGCAGGCCTGCACCAATGGCCTGCGTACTGTCCGATATCTGGAAAACAGCTGCAAACAACAATAAGAATGCAGCCAGTTCAATTACCCTTGGTTCTTTATTAAAGAACAACGGAAGCTGATGCCGAAACAATGCAAACAATAATGCGCAAATGATTCCATAGATCAAAGCTGTGATCAGGGTGCTTTTTCCAATTACCGAGATCTTCTGCCAGTTCTTTCTTCCATAAGCATTGCTTACTCTAATAGATCCTGCCTGTGCAAGTCCCATCGAAACCATGAACGTAAATGCCGCACAGCTCAGTGCGATCTGGTGTGCTGCCTGTGCCACCGCGCTGATGGTGCCGATAATTATGCCTGAAACTGCAAATGCACCTGCTTCCATACCGATCTGCAAACTGCTGGGAATACCGATCCTTAAAAGTTCCTGCCATGTCTGCTTTTTGAGATGCCATTGCCTTTGGCTGATGATGATATACCGTTTGAAAGTTTTGTGTTTGATCACTATAAAACCCAGTGCAATAAAAATCAGGGTTCTGGTGATCAAAGTGGCCCAACCAGCTCCGGCAAGTTCCATTCTGGGCAAACCCATATTGCCATAGATCAGTCCCCAGTTCAAAAATATGTTGATGGGCATGGAAAGCAGCGATAGCAGCATGGCTGTCCTGGTAAATTCCAGTCCGTCGGTAAATTGTTTTAATGTCATGAACAATAACATCGGAACAATGGATGCAGCCATCAGTTGCATATATGGAATGGCAAGTTGCACCACTTCGGCATCCTGTCCCAGATACGGCAGGAGGTATTGCGCAAAAAACATTACACCCGCAATGGCTATTGCAGTAATGGTGCAAAGCCAGAAGCCATTGTACAGGTAGTGCGAAACAGCGGGTGCATCTCTTCTTCCATGTGCCATTGAAACCATTTGTGAAACGGAGATGGTCATGCCAATACCCAGAACAAATGGAATATTCATAGCATTCACAACAAGAGCTGCGGCCGCAAGATGTTTATAGGAAATGGAGCCCACCATTGCAGAATCAATGATATGAAGCGCCATCTGTGCCAGCTCGCCGATAATAATGGGCAGGGCAAGTCTGATGGTTTTAAAAGCTTCAATGCGCATGATGGTAATTAAGGGCGCGAAAATACAGAATTGAATCATGGTACTTACATCTCATAAGCCTGATGATTTCGATAGGAAGCAAAACGCCCTGCCTATATTTGCTGTTTTAAACCTTTTCCATGAACGATAAATTTATTGACCGGCTGCGCAACGAGATCCAGGAAACAAAAGATGCGGGCTTATATAAACAGGAAAGAATCATCAGTTCTGCTCAGGGTGCTGAGATCACGGTGAACGGTAAAAAAGTATTGAATTTCTGCGCAAACAACTATCTCGGACTTTCCTCTCATCCAAAAACACTGGAAGCTGCTCACAAATACCTGGATTCCCATGGTTATGGAATGAGTTCTGTAAGATTTATTTGTGGCACGCAGGATATTCATAAAGAATTGGAATCAAAACTTGCCGCTTTTTTAGGTACAGAGGACACCATATTGTATGTAGCCGCATTTGATGCAAACGGCGGCGTTTTTGAACCCTTGTGGAATGAACAGGATGCAATCATTTCAGATGCACTCAACCATGCTTCCATCATTGATGGTGTGCGTTTATGTAAGGCGCAGCGTTACCGCTACGAAAATAATAATATGGAAGACCTGGAAGCAAAGCTGAAGGAGTCCATGCACCTGCGCAGCAGGGTTATTGTTACTGATGGCGTATTCAGTATGGATGGTACTATTGCAAAGCTTGACAGGATCTGTGATCTTGCAGATCAATATGATGCGATTGTACTGGTGGATGAAAGTCATGCCTCAGGATTCATGGGTAAAACAGGAAGGGGTACGCATGAATTCAGGAACGTGATGGGAAGGATTGATATCATTACCGGAACATTGGGGAAAGCTCTTGGTGGTGCTTCCGGCGGCTTTACGAGCGGAAGAAAAGAGATCATCGATATCCTGCGTCAGCGCAGCAGGCCTTACTTATTTTCAAATACATTGGCACCATCAATAACCGGTGCAAGTATCGCGGTACTTGATCTGCTGAGTGAATCAACAGCATTGCGCGACAAACTGGAATCCAGTACAAAACATTTCAGAAGCAAAATGACAGAGGCAGGTTTTGATATAAAACCCGGAGAACATCCAATCGTTCCAATCATGTTATACGATTCTGTTCTGGCTGCAAAATTTGCAGATGCATTGCTGGCTGAAGGAATATATGTAATTGGATTTTTCTATCCTGTGGTTCCAAAAGGACAGGCAAGGATTCGGGTACAGATAAGTGCAGCACATGATAGGGAGCACCTGGACCGGGCCATTGACGCATTCACCCGTATTGGTAAAAAACTTGGTGTGATTAAATAAAAAAACTCCGCAATCGCGGAGTTTTTTGCATGTCAGAAATTTAGTTTTTGAACACTTTCCATCATCGCTTCTGTATCAACATTTCGACCTGAAACAATAACCAGCACTCTTTCATTCGTAAGAAAGGTAAGGGTATGTGTTTTTGTTTTTCCATCCATTTTTTCAATAGCTTTTTCTCCTTTAAAATCAATTGTTTTTACTGTAACCTCTTCATTATTCTTTGGCTGATTCAACCTGTTAAGAAATATGGATTCATAAAGACCAGCACCGGTTGCGCCCGAACAATCATAAAGCGTAACCCTGAAGTCGGTTTTGGTTTTATTTTCATAATCGGCATGCGCCATTCCATAACCAAGTGCACTTGACACCGATAAATTGGTTCTTTTGATCCCATTCACTTCCAGAGGCAATAAGGATTTTAATTCTTCCAGATCCATTGCGGCCATGGATCTTAAACGCTCGAGTTTTTGCTTTTTAGGATCAGCAACAGTATTCACACTTTTTACCTGCGCCTGTTCATCCGCTTTTTTATCGGATTTCTCAGAACAGGAAAAGAAGAACACAAAGAGGGTGATGAGGAGTAGATTTCTTTTCATATGCTGGTTTTTAGTTGTAAAGAGCTTCTTTAAATTAAGCCTATTATGCGTATAATCCAACCAAGGTGGAAAATATTCCCTGCCTTTTGAAGGTTGTCCACCTCCTGCTGCAGTGCCTTACCTTTAGGACATGAAAATCATCATGTTGTTGTTTGCCTTTATTTTTCATATTTCAGCGGGCGCCAAGGAATTTCCCGGACAATTCCTTGGGTATTGGGAAGGTGAACTCGTTTGGAACCGGCAGGGAGATGCGGAGCAGCAGAAAGTAAAAATGAAAATGGTTATTCTTCCTACTGATTCTTCAGGTCAGTTTCACTGGCGGATCTTCTATGGAGAACAGGATGCACGAACTTATACATTAAAAATGAAGGATAAAGAAAAAGGCCATTGGCAAATAGATGAAAACAATGCATCCTGCTGGACCAGTTCTGGAATGGCAGCCGGTTTTCGGGTGCTTTTACCGTACAATCCTCCCTTATCATGAATAATTACTGGGTTGAAAATGATTTGATGCATGTTGAATTTATTTCCTTCCATACCACACCCCTGACCATTAGTGGAGGAAATTTACCTGATCTTCCTGAAGTCAAAAGTTTTGCACTAAAAAGTTACCAGAAAGCAACATTGAAAAAAAGAAATTGAAACGCTCACCCTTAGCATCTCATTACCTTTGCAAAAATTTTAAGCATGCGCTTTCTCACTGTACTCCTTGTCCTGATCCTGTCTTCCTGTACACCCAACAACGTTGAAATCAACAACGACCTTGAAAAATTTTTCAGACAAAACAATGCTAACGGCTGCTTTGCCATGTTGAGTAACAGTACAGGCAACATCACCGTATACAATCTTGACCGTTACAGGGACAGCGCATTTCTTCCTGCTTCCACATTTAAAATTGTAAATGCACTGATTGGATTACAGACAGGTATCATATCGAGCGACAGCATGATGATAGAATGGGACGGAATTCAAAGAACACAGGCCACCTGGAATAAAAGCATGACCATGTACGAGGCTTTCAGGGTTTCCAATGTTCCCTACTTCCAGGAAGTTGCGCGCAGAATTGGAAAAGATACCATGCAGCAATGGCTGGATTCATTAGCCTATGGCTCAAAAAAAATTACCACAGCAATTGATAGCTTCTGGCTCGATCATTCCTTGACCATCACCCCCGACGAGCAACTGGGACTTGTAAAAAAATTGTATTTTAATCAACTGCCTTTTCACAAGATTAATATGGAATTTGTTAAAAGAGCGATGTTATTTGAAGATACCCCGGAATATAAACTCAGTTATAAAACGGGTTGGGCGGGTTTCGATCCTGCAAAGAAGAAACACATCGGGTGGATGGTAGGTTGGATTGAAGAGAACAGGCATCCTTATTTTTTTGTGTTGAACCTGGAATCCGCCCAACCTGATTTTGACATGACGGCGGCAAGGATGAATATTCTTAAGGGAATTTTAAAAGAACTGGGATTTATGCAGGGAATAAAATGATCGTCATTGAAAATCCTGAAATAAAACAACCTAGCATATTCTTTGCTTAAATTGAGAAAGTTTGAATTGGCAGTTTCAATATACCCAGGCATTTTACCTGCTGGCCATTTTACCTTTTCTTGTTTTACTTTATATCCTCTACCGGTCGTGGAGAAATAAAAATATCAGGAAAATTGGTGACAAAAGGCTGGTCAGTCTACTTATTGCATCCCACGCTACTAAAAGATCAGTTCTGAAATTTGTTTTGGTGCTCACTGCATTTGCAGCAGGCATTATCACACTGGCCAACCCCCGGAAGCCTGATGAATCTTCCGCTGACTTTCGCAAAGGAATTGACATTGTAATTGCACTTGATGTCAGTAATTCGATGCTCGCAACCGATATTCCTCCAAACAGGCTGGCAAGAGCCAGAAGTTTTATAACCAGGTTGATTGACCAGGTGCCAAATGACCGGGTAGGACTTGTGGTTTTTGCAGGGAATGCTTATGTGCAAATGCCACTAACCTTCGACCGCTCCGCGGCTAAAATGTATGTGGCCACTGCGGGTCCACAGGGAGTTGCTGCACAGGGCACCAGTATTGGAGACGCTCTGGTGAAAGCTGAAATTGCATTTGGAGAAGAAACCGAAAGGTTTAAATCCATCATTTTGATCAGTGATGGCGAAACCCATGATGAAGCGGCAGTGGAAAAACTGCAGGAGCTGGCAGCCAAAGGAATTATGATCAATACCCTGGGACTGGGTTCTGCGGAAGGCGCTACCATAATTGATCCGGCAACCGGGAAGCCAAGAACCGACGCGTCTGGACAAGTGGTGATTTCAAAACTGAATGAAGCCATTCTTCAACAACTCGCTGCTGCAACAAATGGCATTTACCTGCCGCTCACAAGTGCTGAATCTGCGGTGAAACAGGTTTTGGACCAATACAGGGATATTGAAAAAAAAGCTTTAAGCGATACTTCACTTTTTAATTATAAAACTTTCTATACCTGGTTTGCGCTACCCATGTTACTCCTGCTATTGATTGACTTGATCATTACCGAAAGAAAAAAACGTAAAGTATGAAGTACGCATTCCTCATATTATTTGTTTTATCAGCACTGCTTGTATTGGCGCAGTCGGTAAACAGTTTTATTAAATATGGTAACCAGTTTTATAATCAAGCGCAGTTTGACCTTGCAGAAAACCAGTACAGGCAGGCATTAGCTGAAGAGCCGTCGAGCATTGAAGCCAGGTATAACCTTGCAAGTGCGCTCCACCAACAGAAAAAATATGATGAGGCGCGTGCCATGTTTCAACAGATTACTTCTATGTCAAAGGACAGTTCCATCCTTTCCATGGTTTCCTATAATGTGGGTGTAAGCCATACAAAACAAAAAAAACTGGAGGAAAGTATTGAAGCATATAAGCAGGCATTAAGGATGAACCCGGAAGATCAGCAGGCAAGGGAAAATCTCCAGAAAGCGCTAAAAGAACAAAAGAAACAGCAAAACCAAAGTCAGTCGCAAAGCCAGAATTCCAGCATGGACCAGAGTGAAGCCGATCAGAAACTGCAATTGCTTCAACAAAAGGAAAGGCAGATCAGGCAAAGATCACAGAATAAAACGCCTACAGGTGGTGGCGGGTCAAAAGATTGGTAAAAACCTGCCATTTCATCTTTAAAAATCTTTTTCCTGATGCACAAGATTTACTTTTGCGGAGGGCTCAAAGCCTTTCTTAATTATGTATTCATACTGCCCTGATCTTTTTTCATACAAGCGATTACCTACACGTGAAGTAAAGGTGGGCGACCTGCTGATCGGGAATTTTAACCCGATAAGGATTCAGACCATGACCACCACCGATACCATGGATACCGATGCGACTGTGGAGCAAACCATCCGTTGTGTTGAAGCCGGTGCCGAATTGGTGCGCATTACAGCTCCTTCTAAAAAAGAAGCAGAAAACCTGCTGCAAATAAAAAATGCTTTAAAAAGCAGAGGCTATCCTATTCCGTTGATTGCTGACATTCATTTCACACCTAATGCAGCGGAAATAGCAGCAAGAATTGTGGAGAAGGTAAGGGTGAATCCAGGAAATTATGTCGATAAAAAGAAATTTGAACTCATTGAGTATACAGATGCTGATTATATTGAAGAAATTGAAAGGATCAGGGAAAGGTTTACGCCGCTTGTAAAGATCTGCAGGGAATATGGCACTGCCATGCGTATCGGTACCAACCATGGTTCGCTCAGCGACAGGATCATGAGCCGTTATGGCGATACACCAATCGGAATGGTGGAAAGCGCGATGGAGTTTTTAAGGATCGCGCGCAGTGAAAACTACCACAATATCGTGCTCAGTATGAAAAGCAGTAATCCCCAGGTGATGGTGCAGGCTTACCGGTTGCTCACAAAAACAATGATGGATGAATTCAGCGAATCCTACCCTTTGCACCTTGGCGTTACAGAAGCAGGTGATGGGGAAGATGGAAGAATTAAAAGTGCAATTGGCATTGGAACCTTGCTTGAAGATGGACTGGGAGACACCATAAGAGTTTCGCTGACAGAAGATCCTGAATTTGAAATTCCTGTTTGTCGCGACATTGTGAAAAGGTATGCGCAGATCAGCAGTCGTACAGGCGCTAAAGCTGTAATACCAACAATTGATAAAAACAGCCACAATCCTTTTGAATATAAAAGATCAAAAACTTTTGCTGTTTCCAATATTGGCGGCAACCAGGTTCCTGTTGTAATTGCCGACCTCAGTAAAATGGCCAACATTCAGCGTGAAGATCTGCATTGCATTGGTTATGATTATGACGCGGAAACCGATAAGTGGAATATTACTGATACAGCAGCTGATTATGCTTTTACGGGAAACCTTGTGCTCGATTTTGCACTTCCTGGAACTTTAAAAATTATAGTTTATCCTGCCACCTGGCTTACCATTCAGGAATCACTGCCTGCTGGTGGTGAAGAAAAATATTTTCCCATTTTTGAAGACAGTGGCTATGTAAGATCACCGTTTAAGAGCAGCACTTTAAATTTTGTGATGAAAGATTGTTTCAGCAATGAAACAACTGTAGATGATTTTACTTACCTGGATGAATTGGCAAATGACCCTAAGGTTGTGATCTGCCTTAGCAGTCTACATCCACACACCATGCCTGCCGTCAGGAGAATGTTGATGGAATTTGAGCAAAGAAAAATTGAAAATCCTGTTGTTTTGATCACAGACAGCATCTGGCAGCATCCGGATGAACACCTGGTTCATTTGGCAACCGAAACTGGTGCACTGTTGCTGGATGGATGGGGTGATGGAATTTACCTCGGCATGTCTGCAGAAAGTTATCAACTACAGGCAACAGGACTTCATAGTATCAGCGGTAGAAACTACCAGCAGGCCGGGAGTGTTGAAAAAATGATCAATAACACCGCTTTCATTATACTGCAGGCCACGCGTACCCGAATTTCAAAAACAGAGTACATCAGTTGTCCTTCCTGTGGAAGAACGCTTTTTGATTTGCAGGAAACCACCGCGCGCATTCGTAACGTAACCAACCACCTGAAAGGTGTGAAGATTGCCATCATGGGCTGTATTGTAAATGGACCCGGAGAAATGGCGGATGCAGATTTTGGTTATGTGGGAAGTGGCCCAGGCAAGATCACTTTGTATAAAGGGAAGGAGGTTGTAAAAAGAAATGTTCCCAGTGAAATCGCTGTTGAAGAATTGGTGAATCTCTTAAAAGAAAACAAAGCCTGGATTGAACCAACAAAATTAATTACCACTTATATTTAAACTGTTTATGAAAAAGACCTTGCTTTTACTTTCTGTGATCATAGTTACGTTGACCAGTTGTCTGGATACTTTTGAAGAATTTACCATTGCGCAGGATGGTTCAGGTACGTATCGATCTTCAATGGATATGAGCGGAATGATGGAAATGATGGAAATGATGGCAGCAATGGATACTTCCGCCAACAAGGAAATGAGAAAAATGAGTGAGCAGAATGTGGACAGTAGTTTTAAACTTGCTCATTCAGTAGATACTGCCACTGATCTTACTGCCGAACAAAAAAGATTGTTTAGGGAAGCTGAAATGTTCATTAACATTAATCAAAAAGAAAAGCTGTTCAAAATGAGCATGTTGTTTCCTTTTAAAACACTGGATGATGTAAACAGGATCATTGCTTACAATGAGAAAGGGAATGGTGTTGGTCTTTTTAATAAGAAAGATAAAAATCCAATGTCATCGATGGCAAAGGAATCAGGAATGCCCAATGCTGGAGATTATTTCATCATCACTTTTTCAGAAGGTTTGGTTGAAAGAAAGATCGATGAAAAAAAGCTGGCTGAAAGTAAAAAAGAAAACGGAGTGAAGGATGTGCCTGAAATGGAGGGCATGCTGGAAGGCATCACTTACAAAACAGTGTTTCATTTTCCACGCCCTATTAAAAACCTGAAAGGTAAAAAAGCGGTACTCTCTGACGATAAGAAAACAGTAACCATCCGCTCTACGATGGCAGACCTTTTGGAAAACCCGGATGCACTGGCATTTAGAATAGAATATTAAAATCAGAATAAAAGGAGCCGGAATCATTCCGGCTTTTTAATTATGGGTTGCTATTGAATACAACTCAGTTAATTTGCATTATGCAGACAGATTTTCTTGTCATTGGTTCCGGTATTGCAGGTCTTACCTATGCTTTAAAAGTAGCACAGCGGTTCCCTGAAAAACAAGTGACCATCATCACCAAAGCTGCGGCCGATGAAACCAACACCAAATATGCCCAGGGCGGCATTGCTGTGGTGAATGATCTTGAAAAAGACAGCTTTGAAAAACATATTGAAGACACTTTGATATCGGGGGATGGTTTGTGCGACCCGGAAATTGTAGAGATGGTGATTAGAGAAGGTCCCGCGCGTGTCCAGGAAATTATAGACTGGGGTGCGCGATTTGATAAAGATCCGGAAGGAGAATATAAACTGGGCCGGGAAGGTGGTCACTCCGAATTCAGGATCCTTCATCATAAGGACATCACCGGTCTTGAAATGGAAACCGCGCTGCTGAATGCGATCACGCGTGCCCCCAATATCGCAATGATCAAACATTGCTTTGTAATTGATATCATCACCCAGCATCACCTAGGCTACCTTGTTACCAAATCCACACCGGATATCACCTGCTATGGGGTTTATGTTTTGAATGCAGCAACAAATGCCATTGAAAAGATCCTTTCGCGAGTCACCCTGCTGGCCACCGGCGGAAACGGTCAGGTGTACAGAACAACTACAAATCCTTTTATTGCCACAGGTGATGGTGTAGCCATGGTGTACAGGGCGAAAGGAAGAATAGAGAACATGGAGTTCATCCAGTTTCACCCAACAGCCTTGTATGAAGCAGGAAAAAGAGGACAGGCATTTCTCATCACAGAAGCAATGCGTGGTGATGGCGGCATTTTAAGAAACAGCAAAGGTGAGGCCTTTATGAAAAGATATGATGCGCGGGAAGACCTTGCACCACGCGATATCGTTGCCCGTGCAATCGACAATGAAATGAAGATTTCCGGAACCGAACATGTGTACCTTGACTGCACGCACATGAATATGGAGCAATTCCGTGATCATTTCCCTAACATTTTTGAAAAATGTTTATCCATTGGAATTGATGTTGAAAAGCAGATGATTCCTGTTGCACCTGCGGCGCATTACAGTTGCGGAGGAATTAAAACAGATCAATGGGGGAAGAGTTCCATCAGGTTTTTATATGCATGCGGTGAATGTGCCAGTACGGGTTTGCATGGTGCCAACAGGCTGGCCAGTAATTCTTTGCTTGAAGCCATGGTTTTTGCGCACCGCTGTTTTTTAGACAGTGTTGAATCTATAGAAAGCGCAAAAGCGTTTCCTGACATCCCGGCATGGAATGCCATGGGAACATCGGAACCCAAAGAAATGATCCTGATCACACAAAGCTTAAAAGAACTCCAGCAGGTGATGAGTGATTATGTAGGTATTGTAAGAAATAATGTGCGGCTTCAGCGGGCTTCGAAAAGGATCGATCTTTTGTTTGAGGAAACAGAAGAACTGTACCAGGCTACCGCAGTTTCACCTCAGCTCCTTGAACTCAGGAATATGATCACCGTTGGATACCTGATCGTGAAAGGGGCTACCTTCAGAAAGGAAAGCAGGGGATTGCATTTCAATACAGACTATCCTTCCAAATCTGAACTGGTGGAAAACATTGTATTATAATCACTCCATTATCTTCGCATGATGTATCATCTTGTTTATGGGATCATATACCTGTTTTCATTGTTACCACTCAGGGTGCTTTACCTGTTTTCAGATTTTTTTTACTTCCTTGTCTTTTATATTATCGGTTACAGGAAATCTGTAGTTCTGAATAATCTTCAAAGCGCTTTTCCTGAAAAATCAGAGAAAGAAAGAATTCGAATAGCAAAACAATTCTATAAAAATTTTATAGACACGCTTATTGAAACCGTCAAACTTTTCAGTGCGGGAAAAAACTTTATCATGCGCCATGTTAAAGCAGACATTTCAATTTTTCATGAATATTTTGAACAAAAGCAAAAAGTGCAGGTGCATATGGGGCACAACTTCAACTGGGAGTTACAGAATCTTTATGGAAGCATCAATGCAAAGCAGGTTTTCCTGGGTGTGTACATGCCCCTGGAAAATAAAATAGTTAACAGAGTTTTGTTAAAGATGCGATCAAAATTTGGAACAGTGCTGATGCCGGCGACCCAGATGCGCAAAGCAATGCTGCCCTATCGCAATGAAACTTATATACTGGGTTTAATCGCAGATCAGACTCCTGCAAATCCTGATAATGCTTATTGGGTAGAATTTTTTGGCCGTCCGACTGCTTTTTTAAAAGGCCCTGAAAAAGGGGCTAAAGCAGGAAACCATCCTGTGGTTTTTAGTTTCTGTACAAAAACAAGCAGAGGGCATTACGAATTGAATTTAAAAGTACTGGAACAAAATCCTGCGCTGCTTGATGAAGGTGTGCTAACGGCACGATATGCCCAATGTCTCGAAGAAAACATTCGCCGGCATCCCGACATGTGGTTATGGAGCCACAGGCGCTGGAAGCATGAGTGGAATGAAAAATATAAGATCATACACCCAGCTGAAGCTGGCTCGAATTAATTTAAAACAGCAGGCTCTTTTTCTGTTTTGATCTTTTCCTGATCTTTAATTTCCCCCCAGCCACCTAAAATATTTCTCAGGTTGTGGATGCCTTCCTTTTTTAGTAATGAGGCTGCTATAACACTCCTGTAACCGCCTGCACAATGCACATAAACATTATGCTCTTCTTCAATGGCTGACATATTTAAAGGATCCACAAGATCATTCAGTGGAATATTCAACGCGTCTTTTACATGGCCATTTGCAAATTCTGTGGAATTTCTTACATCCAGTACCATGATGTTATCATCAAAAGGAAGATCCATTGCCATTTCATCTGCTTCAATATCGATGATGATATCAGATGCTTCACCAGATTGCTCCCAGGTTGTGTAACCACCGGATAAATACCCTTCCACTTTGCTAAAGCCAACGCGAGCAAGCCGGATAATGGTTTCTTTTTCTTTACCGGGCTCTGTGATCAATATTATGGATTTATCAAAAGGAAGAACGCTTCCTGCCCACTCTGCAAACCTGCCTTCCAGACCAATAAAAATGGAACCAGGAACAAAGCCCTTTGTAAATTCTGTTGCATTCCTTGTATCCAGCAGGATCACATCATTTTCTTTTGCTTTTTTTATGGCTTCAACGCCAAGTGGCTGCATGCCCTTTTCTATAATGGCATCAATCCCTTCATAACCTTCTTTATTGATCCTGGCATTGATAGGGAAATACAGCGGTGGTTCTTTAAGACCTTCTGTAACAGAATTTATAAATTCTGCTGCGGTGCCTGCCTTTAAAGCATAGTTTGATCGTTTTTCTTCACCAATAGTGCTGGAAGTATTGGGTCCAAGATTTTTCCCGCAGGCACTTCCGGGCCCGTGAGCGGGATAAACAATTACATCATCGGCAAGCGGAATGATCTTTTTCTGAATACTGTTGTACATCATCCCGGCAAGATCTTCCATGGTCAGATCTTCACCTTTCTGAGCAAGATCTGGCCTTCCAACGTCGCCAACAAATAGCGTATCACCTGTAAATACACAATGGTCTTTTCCGTTAGGGTCTTTTAAAAGGTAGCAGGATGATTCAAGGGTATGTCCGGGCGTATGCAACACTTCAATCTTAAGCTGTCCAATTGAAAATTGCTCACCGTCTTTGGCCACATGCACATCAAAATTTGTTTCTGTATTCGGACCATAAATAATGGTAGCGCCCGTTGCCCGTGCAAGGTCAAGATGGCCGCTTACAAAATCAGCATGAAAATGTGTTTCAAAAATATATTTGATCTTTCCTTTCCTTTCTTCGGCCATTTGAAGGTAGGTGTCGATGTCCCTGAGGGGGTCAATGATGGCAATTTCACCTTCACTTTCTATGAAATAGGCGGCTTCACTGAGACAGCCTGTGTAGAGCTGTTGGATGAACATAAAAAAATCCTTTAGCGGCAAAAATAAGTTTTTTGCGGCCAAAGGAATGAAACGTTAAGTTAAGTGCTTACTTCAAAAGGTCGTTAACGATGCTATGTACCTGGTCTAACCTCTTATAGTTCACTGAATAAAATATAAATTTTCCATCACGAACCGTGGTAACAAAACCTGCCTTTCTTAATATGGCAAGATGCTGTGAGGCCACAGACTGTTCCAGTCTCAGCTTTACATAAATCTCAGTGACAGTCATTTTATTGTTCAGGTGAATCAATTTTAGCATCTGCTGCCGTAGTTTATGATTGACTGCCCTTAATATAAGCGCTGCTTTCTTCAGTTGTAACATGTCGATCTTCAGTTCCGAAGATGTAGCCGTATTTTCCAATATTTCTTTATTCATTTATACTCCCGTTGTTGAGTGTGCAAAAATATACTTATCAAACGCTTTTGCAAATCAAAATCGTGCAAATCTGGTGATTTTATATAAGAGGTTTAACAGATGGTAAGTAGAAAGCCTTACCATAATAAGGTTCTGTATAGGCCAGGTCAGCAAAATCAACCTTTTTTAATTTTTCGAAAGCAATTGAGATCATGTGAGATGCTGTTGCTTCTGCTTCCAAAAAAATAGCATTCTTATGGTGAACGATCTGTTTAAATTTTTCACTTCCATTTCCAAAAAAAACCACTTTGCCTTTTTCAAGGTGCTCTTTAAATGCGTTTTCATCCAAAATCATATTCGTTGGGGCAAGGTGCTGAATGTCTTCCTGGTCATACAAGGCAGTAAAAACTTCCATTCTTCTTGCATCGATCATTGGACAAAGCAGTGCACTTGTAGGAGGCACCAGACTTTTGGTCATCATGGCCAGTGTATTGATCATAATCAAAGGGATGCCTGTTACAAAACATAATCCCTTTGCTGCAGCCATACCCACTCTTAACCCAGTATAACTTCCCGGACCTGAACTGATCGCAACAGCATCGAGTGCTTCAGGTTTGATCGCCGCATGGTTTAAAATCCTTTCAATAGCGGGGTGTAACCATGCCGCATGGTCTTTTTGTGAAGGGTTTTTTTCTTCGATGAGCACTTCATTGTCCTTTGCAAGACAAACAGATGCGGTTGTTACAGCAGTATCAATTAATAACAAAAGGGCCACGGCGGAAAGGTAAAGCAAAACTGCAAATGCTCAGATAGGGGTTGAATCATCCCTGGTGTTTTTTATCAGCCCGATTCCGGTGAAAAAGAAAATGGCGCCTAATACACCATATACAGCAAGTGCTTTTATCTGTTTGTCCGATCCGCTGGTGTTCATGAAAAGAATGGCCGCATAAATAAGACCGCCAATTCCCAATACTGTCAGAATAATTCCAAAAATCCTTTTAAGGTTCATGCTTTGCTTTTGTTAACAGATGCAATTTAGCTGCCACCTGAGGAAAAGCTGATGGAAACTTTAATTTTTTAACCTGCCGACAATATCAGCAGGAGCAAGTTTAAAGCCCAGTTGCTGGTTTTCATTTAAAGGAATAAAAATGCCTGCGACATTTTCTTCCAGCCGTGTTTTTGCGAAAATGCCTTTTAAAGGACCAGAAGTAAAGAATATTCTTTGCGCAGTTTCACTAAAGCGGTATTCGCCGATATCATTGTTTGAAGAAAGTTTGTAATGCCCATCATCCAGGATCAGTATATCCCCCTTCTCCCAAGCAGATCCCATAACTTTTGTTTCGTATTTTCCTTTGGGCAGCGCATTGACCGGCTGTTGCGAAAAGGCTTGCGGAGCAGTAAACAGGAAATATAAAAAGAGTAAAAAAGTTTTCATACAGTTTCATTTCAAATGAGGAAGTAAGGTACAATTAATAAAATCTGCATCAATCGTAATGCCACTTCGGAATTCTACGTGACAATTTCATTCATATTTCCTGTAAAGTGCAAAAAGAACCTTCCTGTCTGCTTCGGTTAAATCACCGGACTTATCTTCCTGTAGATATTTTCTTTTAAATGTGCGGATCGCAGCAACGGAATCTTTTATATCATAGCCAATAATCCTCAGCGCCTGCAAATGATTGAAATCCTGTGGTACCTGCAGGTTAGTGGTATCACTCCACCAAAGTCCATAGCCCTGGTCGGCAAAACGCTTCCATGGGAAATGAACATTGGGGTCGTTTTTTCTTGTGGGTGCGATATCAGCATGGCCGATGAAGTTGGCGGAAGGAATCCCGAAAGCCCTTTTCAACTGACCGAGAAGGTTTATTAAACTGCCAAGCTGTGCTTCTGAAAAAGGGTCAAAACCGTTATTGTCAATCTCAATTCCTATCGAATTAGAATTGATATCAGTACTGTTCCCCCACCTTGAAATGCCACCGTGCCAGGCTCTTAAGTAGTCATTCAACATGTGGTACACCGTTCCATCTTTACAGATCACATAATGTGCGCTCACCTGGGTCCTGCTAAGCGTAAAAGTTTTTAAGGTTTGCTCACAACTGTTTTGTGCCGTATGATGAAGTATAACAAAATTTGGTTTTCGAAGGTTGAAATTGATCGTTCCAACGAAGGGAGCTGTTTCAAAACTATCTTTAAGAGGAGCGTTGCGCAAAACAGCAGCAAGTTCCTTTGCCTGTTTCTTGTACATTTTATTGGTGCTGGCATAAGGTCCTTTATTGCATGCGCAGAATAGCAGTAGAAATAAAAAGGCTATGGTGAACAGTTGCAGGTGCTTCATTTTTTTGATTGAGCAGGGAAAGTAAAGAAGAAAAGGAAGCCGGGCGTTTTTGATGGTTCATTTTTTGTGACTAATTAAAAAAAACTTATGGCAAAGAATGTGGAAGGCAAAAAAGTAGCGATCCTGACTGACCAGGGTTTTGAGGAAATAGAACTGACCAGCCCGATGAATGCTTTGGAAGAAGCCGGTGTTACTGTTCATGTGATTTCACCTCAAAAGGATAAGGTAAAGGCCTGGGATCAAGATCATTGGGGAATTGAAATTCCTGTTGATAAACATATCAGTGAAGCCAACCCGGAAGATTATGATATGCTGATGCTGCCAGGCGGAGTCATGAATCCTGATAAATTGCGTCAGAATAAAGCCTGCGTATTATTTGCCCGGCATTTTCTTGAGCAGGGAAAACCTATTGCTGCTATCTGTCACGCTCCCCAGTTTTTGATTGAAACCGAGATGATCTCCAACAGGCAGATGACTTCTTATCCTTCCATCAAAACAGATCTGGTAAATGCTGGTGTTTTGTGGGAAGACAGTGAAGTGGTGGTTGACAATGGACTTGTAACCAGCAGAAACCCGGATGATCTTCCAGCGTTCAATAAAAAAATGATCGAAGAACTTGCAGAAGGAAGGCATGCCACCGTAGGACAGTTTACAAAGCATGACCGGCAATCCTGAATCATTGCTTAATACAATTTATTATCCGGCAGTATAAAAGAATCAAGGAGATCAAAACGATCTCCTTTTCTTTTGTACAATTTTGCCACGCCTGCTTTAAAAGATTCATTAAAGTCCAAATCAGTCAGGATGTCCAGCGCTGAGGAAAAAACAGTGGAAGGAAGTTGAAAAAGCTCAAGCGCCGGCGCGGGATTGAACCAGAATGCAGGACATCCGCTGCTTTGTATAAACGGATCGATCATACGCATCTGGTTAATTATCTGACGAAGAGGAAAAGGATCCTGCACGTGGATGTAAATTTTTCCAGGTGGCTTTCCTCCAAAATTGTTCAACCTTAATTCAAATCCTCCCTGCAAATTGCAGATCCTTTCCATCCATCTTGAAATCGTTGGTTCCATTCCTTCCTTCGCATAAAATGCGCCCAGCATAATCTCAGGTTGGGGTTGCCGAAAACCGAATAATTCTGCCGGAAGCTCTTTGTTTAACATGGAAATAATTTTTTCTGAAGGTTCGATCACGATCTTGTATTCGTTGAATCTATCCTGTGGATGAATAATTGCAGCCGGAAGCATATTGCAAATGATTTTAGCCTAAATTTACTAAAATAATTAGCATGTCGCCAATTGTAGAAGAAATAATTCAGGAGGGAAGGGCAAATATGGCAACGAGACTCGGAAAAAATACCAGCGAAATTCCTTTGTACACCATGCAACTGGAATCAGAGATCATGAAAGATGCGGGTTTGCATAAAGGCGATGTGCTTATTGTTGACAGGAATGCAGAAGCAATCCATGGCAGCATCATCATCGCCGATCTTTCAGGAGATTTACGGGTAAGAAAACTGTTGATCGAGAACGGCCGGAAATTTCTGGTGGCACCAGGTACGGCTACAGCACCCATTGAACTGATGGAGATTTATGCCTGCTGGGGTGTGGTGATCAGTCTGGTCAGGAACATCTGTTAGGCTTTTAACCGCGCATCTAACGAGATCTTTTTATGTCCGATGATCTGCACTTTTTTAAAACCGGTATGATTTGGATTGAGCAGGTAGTTGTATTCTCCGGGAATGATGGCAGAAGGAACTTTCATCACAAGTTTTTCTTCCTTTTTTATAAACGCATCACCCATTTTTTTTAATGCCGCAGGAGATGGATACACCTGCCATTTTTCTGGAAGTTGAGCTGCATTGATTTCATGAACAGAGGTGGAAGGAATATCAATTTCGAGGAGGCAGAAATCAATGGCAGGAATCTTTGATAAATGAACAATGGTTTCCAGCAGCGCAAGGGAGGCGGCCCCGGAGGTGTACAACAGGTATTTCCCTTTGCTGTTCCACCTTCCTCCAAATAGCGCAGCCCCAGTTCCTGAAAGATCCTGGATATAGCTGCATTTACTGATCCTGAAAACCCTCATGCAAAAATTCCATGTTCAATTTTCCCCAGTTCCTGTAACAGCAATTCAATACCCATAGATGTATCAAGAAAAACTTTTGGTTTTTGATTTCCCAGCACCAGCTGACCGGTATCCATCCATTCTTTAAAAAGTTCCATAGCTCCAAAAACAATTGCGCCCCTGGCATATAGCCTGGCAATTTCAATCACCCGCTCCGATTGTTCCGGGTTTAATAATTTACCTGGCTTATACCGTCTCAGTGTTCTGTCGGATGTATGCATAACAGAGGCAAATTCAGCAGCACTTAAGCCTGTTTTTGCCATTAAAAGGTCAAGGGTTTTCCTTGGGATGCCATTTTTAATCAGAAGAATGAAATCTTTTTCTTCTTTTACAATAGTACCAGGAGGAAAAGAGGACCTGCCTCCTAAGAGTTCCATGGTTTTGGCGGCATCTGTGGGAAGATAGGAAAACGCATCAGTCTTTTGTTGCGTGCTCCGTTGCTTTGCGGTTCCCTTTTTTACAGATGTTTTCTTTTCATTCATTCTGACCGCAATTTACGGACAATTGTCCAAAAATCTTTGTTGGAATGGCTTGAGTTTTGCAACACTTGAAAAGGAGGCCAGGGTGTACATTTTTAATTTTCTTACAAGGGGAAAATAATATGTAATGAAAAAACACTGGCTGGCGCCTACGAAAAAAATTAGTGCGCCTGATGGAAGCAGGTTGATCAGGGAATACATTGGCAAAACCCAGCGGCGCAGTTTCTATTGTGATCATTGCCAGGTTCTTTCTAAATCGTACATCACTAATTTAATGGTGCATTATTTGTACAGTCAAAACAAATGTTTAATTATGAATGAAGAAAAAAAAGATGTTTCGGTGAATCACCAGGATCATCCAAGAAGGGAGGGGCAATCGCAGAATACCACACCTATTGATCCGGAAGATGGACAAAGGAGCAGCAACAATCACAACCAGCCCATGACAAATATGATGAATGAATCTGAAGAACAGAAAGCAGGGAATGCACATGAACAAAAAGATGAAGAATGGGTGAAGCGTGATCAGCGGCAACCTTAATTACGGCCTCCCAGGAGGCCTTTTTTTATACAGGTCCATGCATTTGCTAATAATAAATACATATTAATTGATTTCTTCAAAAACACCTGTCAGTTTGTTCTTTCTTACATTGTCCGCATTAAAATAGCGCCCGTTCATGGCAATATACACTCCCTGGGATAGTGTTTGTACAAAAGCCAGGGCGCTGCCAAGATTGAACAATCCATCGGAAGAACCGAACTTATACGGGATCATCGCTCCGGTGATCACAATCGTTTTGTCTTTGATTTTTTTATTTAATAAAGCGGCTGTTTCTGCCATCGTATCTGTTCCATGCGTGATGATGATCTTGTCTTCAGGACTTTTAACACAATGGTCTGCAATGAGGTTACGGTCTGCATCCGTCATTTCCAGACTGTCCACCATCATCAATGTTCTGATTTCCACAGGTGCAAGGTTCCTCCCCAGTTTCAGCATTTCCGGGAGTTGTGAATCATTAAAAAACAGTTTTCCTGTCAGTTCATTGTATTCTTTATCGAATGTACCCCCGGTAATAAAGATGCGAATGCTCATGTTGTGATATTAAGGTAAAATTAGGGCGCTTACAACATCAGCAAAATTTAGGAAGTGGTTTTTTTACTTGCTGATTTTTCCATGTTTTTACCAATAATATATCCGATGAGCGCTCCTATACATGCTGCTGCGATCCAGATAACGTAAGAACCCTGTGCATTAAAAAGGGCGATCAGCAATGCAAATACACCAAATAAAATGGCCATGCTGATTCTTCCCCTTACTCTTTGTTTTGCGGGTATATCTGCCGGTTTTTTATAATCGTGATGACCGGGGCGTTTACGACTTTCAGGCATAATTAATTTTTGAGAAGTTAGTTATTCCTAATGGGAAAATCAAAGCAAGAGGAATTTAATGGCATAATATTTCTACAGATTTGGTAAATTGCGATTATGGAACGTAACCAGGAATCAAATCAACAAGAGGAAAATAATAAAGCACCTTATAATGAACAGGTGGCTGCAGGCACTGCAGGGGGTGTGATTAATGAATATATAGTGGAAGAAAAAGATACCCTGCCGGATATTGCCAGGAAATATGATCTGTCTATTGAGGAGATCCTTGCCGCAAACCCCGGGCTCGACGAGCCGGCTGATATGGTGAAGCCTGGGTTAAAAATCAAAATTCCCAAAAAAATCTGATCATTTTTATTTGCACAGGGCTTTGCAGCAATACTGCAAAGTTTTTTTATTAATATACTACTGCAGGAACAATCCTTCTTCCATGATATTATCTTAGCGCTATGAAGGCAGCTGGCAGTTCTGAGATCAAAGGGGCATTAAAAAATTTATCTTCCCCGGAATTGATCGATCTATGCTTACGCCTGGTGCGGTTTAAAAAGGAGAACAAGGAGCTGCTCACTTATTTATTATTCGAATCAGAAAACATTGAAAGTTTTATCCAGGTATCAAAAGAAGAGATCACATCCTCTTTTGCGGCAGTAAATACCACCAACCTATATTTCGCAAAAAAATCAGTCAGGAGAATTTTAAGAGAAACCAATAAACTGATTCGTTATGCTTCTGAAAAACAGGTGGAAGCTGAACTGCTGATTCATTTTTGTTCCGAATTAAATTCATCCGGAATTCCGTTCAGGAAAAGTCCAGCAATGTTCAAACTTTTTCTTGCGCAACTGAAAAAAACCAGAACAGCCATTGAAACCATGCATGAAGACCTTCAGTACGATTACCTCAGGCAACTGGAAAAAATTCCGGATAATTAATCAAAATTTGATCTGCAGGCCAAGCCCGGTCAACGATTTTAACTGTAATGCCGGACGGTCATTATTCTTTCCAAATATGCGCACATCATCATCATAAATCAAATCGAAGTTCCAGCTGAGGGTAAGGAATTTTATGAGTTTTAAAGAAATGATGTTGGTCATGAACACATCAATTTTTTCCGGGCGGTGCCTGTAATTGGAAAAAAGATCCAGCCTGGATTTATAACTGAGTACCGGGCTGAATGCTTTCATAAACTGCGCAGTTACAAAAGCACCGATCTCTGTAGCGGAATGTTCCCCCGGAGCAACCCCATACAATCCTTTTGCTGAAATACTGTCGTCTTTTACGATGATCCACCTTGCTGTTATGGGTGAAATAAATACGGAAAAAAATTCTGTCGGCTGATAATCCATTCCGAGGCTGGTAAGTATATATCCCGGTGATAAAAATGCTGAAGTAAGGACCTTTTCATTGTCATTAAAACTATATCCCCTGAACAACTGGCTGCGCAGGTTAACCAGCGTGGCAACATTCCATTTTTCTGAAACTTCATATCCATATTTGGAAAGGATATCCAGCCTGTCGTCATTTTTTCTTCCTCCCAGGCTGCTGGTATTGATATAGCCGAAATTAAAATCCACCGTATTGTCCCAATGGTTTTTTCCTTCAGTATAAAATCCAAAAATGTTCAGGATGGAGTTTACCGCCAATGAAAAATTATCCCCGCCGGCTGCCCAGTTATTCAACGCACCCTGTGCAATATTCAAATTATAGATCCCTCCCTTTTTCCAGTTGGAGGGTATGGTATCTTCCGGCTTTTTTATATTTACAGCCGCATCCTGCTGTAGTTTCTTCACTGTTTCATCCTGGGCCGGTAGCATGAGTTGCAGCAGTAAGCAAAATAACAGGAGTATATTTTTTTCCATTTTCTTTATTTTTTAATGTTCAATGTATATAAAAAGCATCTTGCATTTCAAAATCATCCATGCAAAAAGCAGGATCCATGGCAAAGGTAGTTTTGCAAAGGAAAATATCCCTGCAAGAAAAAGAATTGGAATACTCGGGGGACAGATCATTTCAAAATTTAAAGCCAGGAAAATGGCGGTTACAAAAAGTATAGCCGTGGTGGAATTATGGAATGGCTGGGCTATTGATGCTTCAGATGAAAAAGGTTTGCGCTATGTCAATCATTCCTGTGATCCGAATACTTTCATGCGCAATATTAATTATCTGGTGGAGTTTTATGCATTAAAAGATATTGCTCCCGGCGAAGAGCTCACATGTGATTATGGTACTACCCATCATGATGGAAAACTGGCATGTACATGCGGTGCCGTTAATTGCAAAGGATCATTATAAATTTTTAGTGAATATCAGTAATGATGTAATCCTGCCAGGTTAATTTAACTCCTTAAATTCCCTGACCTTACGTGCGAGGAAGAAAATGATCAATCCAAAAATACTGATGAACATAAATGCCCATTGCATTCCTAAAATATCAGATAAGGAACCAATTAAAAGTGGGCCAGTCAAAAACCCGCTATAGCCGATCATGGTTACAGCTGAAATGGCATAACCCGCAGGCATTTTATTTGTTTTTCCAGCCAGTGCATATACAATAGGAACAATAACAGAATCGCCCAGTCCTACAATAATAAATCCTAATGCTGCTATGAATAGATGAGGTATCAGGGATGATAAAATAAGACCTGTACTGATCAGCAATCCACATCCCATTAATAATTTAATCGGTCCGAACATACTGATCATGCGATCACCAGTTAAACGGCCGATCGTCATGGAAATGATAAAACAGGTATATCCGATGGTCACCAGGCCTTTTTCGGGTTGTACCACCTGTTCAAAATAGTTTACACTCCAGTCGAACATGGCATTCTCGGTGATCATTCCGCAAAATGCAATCATGCCGAGAAAGAACAGGTACCGGTCGGGCTTAACAAAAAAAGGCTTACGTTCTTTTTTGATCTGTTGTTTACCTATATCGCTTCGGAAAAAAAGGAGACTAACCATTATGCATACCAAGGCAATGGCCAGGAAATGATAGCGTGGAAGAATATTTAATACGATCATCCCTGTTCCCACGCTGGCAGCAATAAAGCAGGCGAGGCTCCAGAGTCCATGAAATGTGGAAATGATGGGTTTCGCAAATTGTTGCTGCACTTCAATGGAAAGCGTATTGGCTGAAATATTCAGGATCGTTCTTGTAAAGCCCATCAGGAAAAGCACGATCATCAACTGCAGCTGTTCATTACTAAAACCTGCCAATACCAGAAGAAGGGAAGAAATAATGGTACTGGCCAGCAGGATCTTTTTTATTCCATAGTGTGCGGTCATCCAGCTGGCCACCAGCAGTCCGCATACAAGCCCTGCAGGAGATACAAACAACACGGTTCCCCAGGCAGCATTTCCAAGCTCCATTTTCTTTTGGATATCCGGAATTCTAGAAGCCCAGGTAGCGGCGATCAATCCCGAAAGAATAAAAAATACAGCTGTCATTCTCCTGCCTTTCTTTGGGGCAGTTCCGCTTCCTGTTTTCATTCCCTGAATGCTTTGATGTGAAAATAATTCATGCTTGTTTTAAGAACCGTGAAATCTTGCATGTTTCTTGCCTATAGGAAGAAACAATGGAGAAAATCAGTATAAAAAGCAGGAAAACCATTTCACATGGACATGCAAAACTGGAAAAGATCCGTTATGAGATTGAACATTACAATGGATCAACCAGCGGCCAGGAAAGGGAAGTTTATGATCATGGAAATGCAGTAGCTGTTTTATTGTATGACAGGGAAAGCAGGAAGGTTTTGTTAACTCAACAATTTCGTTTACCCACCTTTCTTAACGGCAATCCAACAGGCATGCTTTTGGAAGTATGCGCAGGTATTGTTGAAGAAGCTGAGGAACCGGCTGTTACAATGAAAAGAGAGATACTCGAAGAAACCGGTTATCAGGTTGAAAATTTGGTTAAGGTCTATGAAGCCTATAGCTCAGCCGGCGTTTTAACCGAGATGCTTTCTCTGTTCACCGGTACTTATTCCAGTGGAAATAAAAAGGCTCAGGGCGGTGGTTTGAAAGAGGAAGGTGAGGAGATTAAAAATGTTGAACTGGATTTTGATGAGGCGATAGAAATGCTTAAAAAGAACCAGATCAGGGATGTCAAGACCATCATTCTTTTACAATACATGCTGATCAATCATTTAATCGAAGAAAATAAATAAAGTGAACATAATTAAAGGATATAAAGTGCACATGTGGACCAGTGATGGCAGAGTGGATAATGAAAAGTTTTTCAATGGGAGCGATCTGCTGGTAGCGAGAAGGGAGGCATTTCATTATGCAGGTAATCTTGCGCATATAATGGAAGAAGCGCGCAAGGCAGGTGTGATCAGTTATAGTACACCTGAAGAAATACTGGATCCCGTCAATGAATTTGAAGAAGTGGTGATTGGTAATGTTTTCGTTAGTGTAGTATATGAAGAAAAACAGGGTTCCGGCGTGCAGAGTGATGAAGACATAATTCACATGATCTTTTCAGAAGAAGAAAATATCGAAGGACTTCCGGAAGACGAAGAGAAGCTTGTTTTGCAGAAAATGGAAGTGTTCGATACTAACGATCCTGAAATTATCAGGATCCGGAATCGCGAAGCATGGTACTATATCAGGGAGGGCGGTTTTAAAGCCATTCGCATTGTTCCATCGGCTATACAGCCATTATTTCTTCTTTTAGATGATTACCTGAGATTGAAAGGAAAACAGTTGATCTGATCTTATGCCAGCAACCTAACCAACAGGAAAAATATGGGTAAGCTAAGAAGGCAAAGCAGTAAAGAAGCATGTTCCTGTATAAAATGACCCGGCTTTATAAATGTTTTTGGTTAAGGCTTATAATAGAATAAAAATATTACCTATTCATTGAATATTTTAAAAATCACTGTTGTCCGGGGAAAATTATTTGATTTCGATAAAACGCACAATGGTTCTGGCGTTGTTGATGATTACTTAAACCGGGCCTTAGATTTTGCAATTGCAATAACCTAATGGAGTTTCTTTGCCGGAGAGCAGCGCTATGATAAATGCCTCTTCCACCTTTTTTCTTGAAAAAAAAGGTGGAGCCCCCCTGCGCTTCGCTTCGGGGGCAGGCAAAAATTCAAGCGCAATCAATGCGGAGCAGTATGTATGACAAAGTTTCCTTAGGATGATTGCGCAAGAGCGCCCTCCGTATGATAAGACAGGTTCAACACCCTGCGCTCTGGTTATTTAAAAGTCTGGAATGCGCTGAATTGCTCCATCTTAGGTATGATGATTCTTCAAGTTAGAAACAGGAGCAATTAGGCGCGGGAGCCACCTTAATGTTGTAAGAGAAAATCTCTGGTAATTCTAAAAAATCAAACAAAATCAATTGAGCGATAGTGATTGAATCTCCTTCTAAACCTAATAAGGGGGCTTCAAGTTTTTAAAACACAACATCCTTCAAACCCACATTGAATTTCAGCGACTGATTTAAGGATATAAAACTTTTCCCCGGACAACACTGATTCAAAAATGAATCATGAAAGAAAGACAATTTGAACCCGAAGAAAGCAATATTCAATCCCCTGCACCCGGACTTGCATCTGTAAATACACACAATCCAAAGGAACCATTGTTGAAAGATGATCAAACCGGCCAGGGAAGGATCAATTCCGGAACACAGGAGCAGGAAGCAGAGGATCAGGAAACAAAAGCTGCAGAAGATTAATCCGCTAAGTGGTTTACCCTTTTGATCTGAAACATTATTTGCATCTTTAGTGCACTATGGCTTGGATCATATTAATATTTGCAGGATTATTTGAAGTAGGATTTACTACCTGTCTTTCCAAAGCGAAAGAAACTTCCGGTTCCAACCTTTATGCCTGGTGGATGGCTGGTTTTTTCTTTTCCCTTGGCTGCAGTATGTTTCTTTTATACAGGGCAACACAGCTCCTTCCAATGGGTACTGCCTACGCGGTTTGGACAGGTATAGGTGCTGTTGGAACGGTGCTGATCGGTATCTTTTTCTTTAAAGAATCCGCTTCTTTCTGGCGGCTCTTTTTTCTTTTTACCCTGATCTCCTCCATCATAGGTTTGAAATACGTGGCGCCACAGTTAAATTAAAATGCTTCAGAATGAAAACTTTAAATTGCCGCATTTAAAGTAGCGTGGCAATGGATATTGAAACCGCCGATCTTCAGAAGATCATCGTTCATTTTGTTGGAAGCAAAAATAACCTGGATCAGGTCATCCTTTCAGAAGAAGAATACTTTCCCGGGGATGAGGAAAAATTGATCCTCGAGGATGGGTTTTTGAACCGGTTCAGAAATATCGGTGAAACCTATGCTTTCCACCATACCGAAGCCATTCATTTTAATGAGGTATATGCTTTCTGCCTGGATGTTTTTAATGATGCAGATCGTTTTTTACAATCATCCCATGCCATAGCCAGGCAGCTTTATGAAGCATCTGTTCATCCCAGGGTAAAAGGTGGAGAGTTATACGTGGTGTATTTTGAAGGACTTCCAGTAGAAAACCGGATGTGCCAGGCAATCGGCATTTTTAAATCAGAGTCAAAAGGATTTTTCCTTGATGTGCAGAAAAAAAAGCAACAGGTAAAGCTACAGGTACGCGAAGGTGTGGAAATGACCAAAATCGACAAGGGCTGCCTGGTGATCAACCGGAATAAGGAAACAGGATTTGATGTGCTGGTCTTTGATGCACAGAGCAGGGGTGAAGAAGCGCAATACTGGAAGGAAAAGTTTTTAAACCTCAGGCCCAGGCAAAATGAATTCCACCATACACAGCATTTGCTCACTCTTACCAGGCAGTTTATCACAAATGAACTGGATGCTGAAGCCCTTCCTAAAACAGAGCAGGTTGAACTGCTGAACCGGTCGTTGGATTATTTTAAATCAAGGGATGCATTTGACATCGATGAATTTCAGAATGAAGTTTTTGGTGATGAGGCAATGATCGGGTCATTTCGCGCATACGGGTCACGTTATACTGATGCAAATGATTATGATATTGCTTCGGGATTTGAAATTTCCAACGAGGCGGTAAAAAAACAATCCAGGATCTTTAAGGGTATTGTTAAGCTGGACAAAAACTTCCACATCTATATTCATGGGAGAACGGATCTGATTGAGAAAGGTGTGGAAGCAGACGGCCGGAAGTTTTATAAAATTTATTACCAGGATGAAGGCTGATACTGAATGAATTAATGATTTTCAGGTGAACAAATTGGGGAATTGAATTGTAGTGGCATGCTTTATGGATTAATACCTGTATTAATTCATCTAAAACTTAAAGTTATGCTACGCTGGACAGTCATTTTTTTAGTAATAGCAATCATTGCCGCCATCTTTGGTTTTGGTGGAATTGCCGCGGGAGCAGCAAGTATTGCTAAGATTTTGTTTTTTATCTTTTTGATACTTTTCGTTCTTAGCCTTATTGTAGGCAGAAGAGGCCGCGTAGGCGACGGAATTTAATCAACTTGCTATAATACATAAAGGTTATTCCGCATGCCGGAATTGCCTTTTTTGTTTTACCTTATTCCATGATTTCTTCCAGGTGGGTTAAATAACCTTCTTTGGACATGCCTTCAATAACAATCCTGAATGCAGTTGTAATATCATTATTAAAAAACTGAATTTTCAACGGTTTATTTGGTTTTGCCACCAGCATAGGATTCCAATAAAGAGTAGTGCGCACATCTTTTAATTCATGTCTTTTATCAAAGTTGTTGTAGTTGGGCGAATAAAATTCTTTTAAAGGTGCATAACCGGTAATGGTATTGCTGGATAAACCTCCCCGGTTATTGCTTCTGTTCACTACATCGTTTCCCTTTTTGGTGTAAATGGCAATTGCTCCTCCGGCTCCACCGCCTGCAGCACCTATAAATGGCGGACGAAATACTTTAATATAGGCCACATCATCAATAGGAACCATGCTAATGAGATCTACATCAGCCATTCTTTCATCAAGAAAAAGTGTGGGGGGCGATCCTCTCCATGACAAATTTGTTTCACTACCAGTATTGCTGATTTGTAACCCTGCAACTCTTCCGGTGAGATAACTGAAAATATCCAGCCGGCCCATGGCCGTCGGATCGTTTACAAGGTCAAACTGGTAACTGTCTCCGCCGCTGAACAAGCCCGAAGCATATTTTTCATCCATAACCTGCAGCGTTGGTTTTGTTTTGGCAGTGACCGTAACATTTTCTAAAACATTCCCTTTCAATTTTTGTTGCAGCGCTAGTGCTTCAGCAGCAAATTTTCGGTGGTACCCGATAGTGGTATCAAAGCGAAAAGGGTAGTACCTGGCAAACTCATTTTTAAGACTAGTGTAATTAGGTGCCGCAATTTTTTCAGTCATGAAACTGGCGCTTGACGAACTGAATAATTTTGATTTCACCTGGTAGTACACTTTCAGTGTATCAAAAAATATGACATCGGGATCATTAAATCTTCCTTCCCTGTCTATGGGGAGCACCATCATTTTAGCACCTGAATCTTTTTCTTTTACAAAAAGTACAAGGCTTTCCAGTCCCGTAAGCTGACTTTTAGGAACGCCGATCAGTTGACCCGATAGTGTGAGGTAATTTGTATCCTTTGCAAATTTCATTACCGGGAGCCTGCCTTTGGCAATGTCTTCCCATTTAAACCTTCTCCATCCATTGGTCAGCATTACCAGATCGAGGTGTTGCGCTGTTTGAACCGAACGGTCTTTAAAATAATAAGAAGGATTATGGATATGACCTTTCAACTCACTATTTAAAAACAGGTGAGAGATGATGTTAGAACTACTGTCTTTATCGATCATTACATCTGTAATGGAAATAGAAAGATTGGCACCTTCAAGATGATCAGGAATGCTGATCTCTATTTCATTCCTGGCTCTTTTATTCAAACCCCAGTGCGCCACATTCAATGATGTTTGAAATGCATGGTCATCATTTTTTACAAAACTGATCCGCTCCGCCAGCGCATTCCAGGCTTCATCAAAAACGGTAATCACCATAATGCCTGATGGTACATTGTCAAGCGGTATCACTTTCTTCACAGTTCCTCCCGGATCGGCTATGCCGGCAGTTTTAAAGATCATGATCCCTTGCATGGTGCCGATGATGTTTACTTTTACCTGGCCTTCCTGCCTGGGACTAAAATGAACTGCTATGTGTTTTTTATTATCGAACTCAGTCACCTGTAAAGCAATTCCTGAAGCATTAATTGAGGGTAAAGCAGTCGTATGTTCTGAGCCTTTTTCATCTTTCCATTTTGCCGTATAAGCAGCGCCTGGTTTTGGAGTAAACACCAGACTTCCCATTCCATCATGTTGCATTCTGATTGAATCAATGCTCACACCCTGTTCCATCAATATACCTTTAATCTTATGTGGTTTGCCCCACTGGTCATTTGCTTTAAAAGCAAGCCTGTTAGATACACCTGCAACCAGTTCACCCCCTTCCGGAAAAAACTGCAGTTGAGGAATTGCCTGAGGCAGCACCTGTTTTTTCAATTGAGGATTTTTAGAAATCACCTGTATGGTTTTCTGGTACACCAATGCTGAATCAAAATTCAACATCCATTTTGTATAAGCCCTTACATGAAGAACTTCGCCCTTATAATTTGCAGGAATTTCAAACTGGCCATTGCTGAGCCCCTCTATAACAGGGCTGGCATTATGAGCGAGGAGCTCACCATTTTCTGCGACCCAGTCAATATAAAAGGTTTTGCTCCCATGTGCCGGAAACAAGCTTTGCATAATGTAGGCTTTATACCAGATCGTTTCGCCCGGAAGGTAAGACGACTTATCATAATGGAGGTAAGCTCTTTCAGGTAAATATTCTTTTGAAATCTTCAAAAGTGTAGAATCCAAATGAGGGGATTGAGCATTTAAATCCATAGCCCAAAAAAGAAATAAACATAAAATGGTACGGCACAATATTTTAAGTAGGATGGGCATGCTGTTAAATTAATTCAGTTTTCTTAATGCGAAAGCGTTTGGAAAACTTATGGCATTTTTTTGGCAAATCTACCCCCTGGAAATTTAGATATCCTCTTTTGATCAATATTCCTATGGATACGCCCCTTCCTTCACAGATGGATTGAAAATATTTTTTGTCATTTTAAAAATTTGTTTATGAAAAAGATTTCTCGCACCATTTAAAGTGCCATCATTCATCCATGTGTCAAACTCAACAGCAAACGACCAGTTTGGATTCACTGTATTGGAAGCATCATCAATTCCAAAAGTACCATAACCGATTTCTTCA
>MWYV01000027.1 GCA_002050435.1 Chitinophagales bacterium 33-2
CACAATTTCAAATTTTAATATTCATTCGCTTCTTGAACATGCGATACAGCTCAACGGATGCAGAAATATCGAAATAGCAGGTTGCCGGGCCAGTGCCAATGAGAATGTGCTTTCCCTTGTAAATTGTTCATCGGCAATTATTTACAACAATGATTTTTCTTTTAATTCAGGTGCCGCTGTTGTGCTGACAAACTCAGATCATATCCAGCTCCTATACAACCGGTTTAATTTCAATGTGGCCGATACTTTACTTACCACCACCGCTGCTGTTGTTATGGATGGTTTGTCTTCATATAATATAATATATAAGAACTCTATCACCCATGCGGTGAACGGGATGATTATTGGTGGAAACGCGGCCGGGAAAGTCAAAGGAAAGGAAGCCCGTAATTTGATCATGGAAAATGACCTTTCCTTTAATATTTCATCCGGTATCCGTAGTTACCATACAGATGCCATAATTAATAAGAACAGGATCTTTGAAAGCAATACCGGCAACCTGGTGGTTGCTCCTTCAAACCAGGTGATCAGTAACAACCAATACCGGTTTAATCAAATAGCGATAGATATTTCGGGGATTGGGACCAGTACGATCCATCACAACCTTTTTCTTGAGGACAGGACTGCTTTAAGGATGTCTTTTTATGGAAAGAGCAGGGCCGGACATGCAAACGGGGTAAAAGCCATTGTGGTAGCCAATAGTTTTAACCGCAACCGGGTAGTTTTTGATCTCAACCGCGTCGACGCATTTTCCGAATTTAATAACCTGTTCCAGCAGTTTGACACCCTTTTTAAAGCCGATACTTCCATGATGAATGTGGATGTGGAAGAAGATGAGGATCTGCTTGTTGAATTGTCTGAAGATATCCACCCTTCCATTAAAGAACCTGCTTCCGCTCAAAACCCGTTTAAAGGGAATGGGCGGTTTGCAGGAAGGGGACTGGTGATTCCTATGAACTGGGGTCCTTACGATTTCAGTTATCCTTTAGCACGGGCGGGTCCTTTGGATTCCACGGGCAATATAACGATCCGCATTCTTGGGCCGGAAGGGACATGGAAAGTACAGGAGATCCAGGGATATGAGATTGTTGCTGTATCGGGAACGGAACTCCCCGGTACCCTGGTGGTAAAAAGGAATGCTGAAGCAAATGCTGTATTGAAACTCGGGTTTACAATGGAAAAGACCGCAACAGGAGCGAAACTAAAGGAAGATTTTATTGAGTTTGCTCCCGAACTTTGAAACCGGATGGAGGTTGCGATCGTATAAAAAGCTTTCGTCTATCAGGAAAAACCAGGTTTTTGAAGTTTTTTTTCCTTATTGGGTCTTCATTCACTCCACTAAAACCCATTTCCGCATGATCCTTTATAGGTTGGGTTGTCTGTGCTTCAAGTGAAACGGCCCTTTCATCCCAAAAGAATTTAGTTTCTGTACCAAACCTGCTGTTGATCAAGCGCATAGAATGGCGGCCTGTTGTTCCTCCATCCACTCCCCTGCTTGATGTTGCTGTATCACTGAATGCAAATTCCTGCCGGTGGCAACTGCCGCAGGAAATAGAATTGTCGATGCTTAAATTCTTATCATAGAAAAGCACCCGTCCTAAGGTGGCTTTGCTATCTGAAATCGGGTTGGATCCCGTATTATCTTTTGTAATATACCCGGGCCTAAACTGATTGGCGTAATTAGATAGGTTGAATGGATCAATCCTTGCTCCAAATGCATTATTTATTGCAGAATAGGTAAGTGTGCTGACCGTACCCTTTTTGGAGCAAAATTGAAATACGATGATTACCGTAGAAAGTACAAACAATATGTTGAACTTAGTTTGCATGCCGTTTTGGTTTGATCAGGTGGACAATAAATAGACAGGAGGTTTAAAGAAAATATAAAAATTTCACTGGCAGATAAGTAAAGAATTGAAGACCAATGAAATCAGGAATAAAATTTTTGTCGCAAACTACCCCTTATTCTGTCTGATTACTCAACCATCCATCTAAACCAGGCTATTTAGTTTAGCATAAAAAATATGGGCCGTTTAAAAGTTTTTAATTTTATTTCCATTGATGGATATTACAAAACCATCAGTGAGGATATCAACTGGCATACTCATGGAAAAGAAGCAGCGGAATATTCAGCACAAAGCCTTCAACAAAGCAACATCCTGCTTTATGGGAGAAAAACATTCCAGATGATGGAATCTTTCTGGCCAACCAAGGCTGCAAAAGATTCATTACCGGAAGTTAGGGAGGAATGGAAAAGGCAAAAAAAATTGTTTTTTCTACAACCCTTTCGCATTCCAACTGGGCCAATACAACATTTGTACCTAAGGACATGATCAAAACAATAGGGGATTTGAAACACGTGAAGCAGCTGATATGACGGTACTTGGCAGTGGTTCTATTATCACCCAATGTGCAGATGCTGAACTGATTGATGAATTAAGTTTGATGATTGATCCGGTCGCGCTTATAAAAGGTGTGGCAATTTTTCAAAACATGGTAAAGTATTTACAACTTGAACTGCAGCACACAAGGTCCTTCAGCATCGGTGTGGTATTACTGAATTACCTGGTTAAAAAATAATCATAAGCAGCCAAAATATTCAAACATTTTTCCATACTGGAAATAATAAATAAGTACATTCCATTATCAAAACTATAATATGAGCAAGAATTTCGATGAATCCAGAACGAGTGGCATTCACAGCGAATTAAGCCGGCTACAAGGAATATGGAAAGGCACTACTAAAACATGGTTTGATCCTGCTCAACTGGAAGATGAATCTCCCATTTCAGGAACGATGAAGCCTATACTGGATGGCCGGTTTATCCTGCATGAATACAATGGCAGTTTTAAAGGCAACCCACTTACGGGGATGGCGATCATTGGCTACCACCTGGAGCTTGAAAAATACCAATGTGCCTGGATCGATTCTTTTCACAATGGATCGGCCCTCATGTTTTCAGAAGGAAGCAAGGGTGATAACAACCTGAACATACTGGGAAGTTATGCTTATGTAACCCCGGAAACCGAACAACACTGGGGATGGCGTACAACCATTGAAGTACTGAATGAAAATGAGATCCGCATCACAGCCTATAATGTTACACCGGAAGGGCAGGAATCTAAAGCCACAGAAACCCTGTATAAACGGAACTAACATTCACCTTTCTTTTATATAAGAAATCAAAAAAATGACATTACGCTAACCGTTATAACTGGATCGCTTATGCGCATGCTTCCTTTCGAAAATTATTGTATTAAAACAAATCTTGGAGAACAGGATGTGCTGGAAAAAATTTCAAACTATATAGATCCCAAAAACTTTACCGGCAATTTGGGAAATAACGCAAGTGATAAACCTTATCGGGGAAAGCTGGAACAAAACAATTTTATCCTCCAGCGCAATATCAATTACCGCAATTCATTTCAACCCATTATTTCCGGATCTGTGGTCCAGGGATTTTCTGGTACTGAAATTAAAATCAGGATGAGAATGGAATATACTGTTCTTGTGTTTCTATTTGTATGGCTCTGCATTGCGCTGGGCTCCGCTGTTATCCTGACGTTTATTGCCATCAGGAAAAATGAATTTGAACAAATGATCCTGATCCCCTGGGGTTTATTCATTTTCGGCTATGTGCTGTGCATGTTTGGTTTTAAACTGGAGGCAGAAAAATCAAAAAGATTTCTTGAATCCATTTTTGAACCTGCGCGTATTCCATCCTAAGCAGCTATAGATCATTGTACAGGTTTAATATGAAGCTGCCCTATCATTTGTCGCAATCATCCTCCTGAAATGTCGCAATTACACAGGAAGGATTAAGAAGACAGGAAGTAATTTTGTCTCGTCATCATTAAATCAAACTACTATGGCCAGCGTAAGTACCTATCTGAATTTTTCGCGTAACACAGAAGAAGCTTTTAACTTTTATAGATCCGTATTCGGAGGTGATTTTTTTGGAAATGGAATCATGCGATTTGGAGACATTCCTTCGCCTCCCGACGGACCCCATCTGGCAGAAGCCGACAATAACCTCGTGATGCATGTGGAATTGAGGATCCTGGGCGTGCATTCCCTGATGGGAACCGACGCGCCTGAATCTATGGGATTCAAATTACAGATGGGAAATAACAATTACATCAATCTTCAACCCGACACCCGGGAAGAAACCGACCAGTTATTCGGGAAATTATCTTCAGGTGGAAAGGTGACACAGGAACTCCAGGAAATGTTCTGGGGCGATTATTTTGGTTCCTGCACCGACAAATTTGGTGTACAGTGGATGTTCAATTGTGGAGAAAAAAAGTAAGATGATACATCCCTGTATATGGTTCAATTATCATGCACACGATGCGGCTGCATTTTATACGGCTCTTTTTAAAGATGCTAAAATCCTGGCCACCTCACCTTATGCAATTACCGTTCATCTTAAGGGTCAAAAATTTATGTTATTGAACGGCAATACAAATAAACCAATAAATTCTTCCGTAACTTTTTTTGTAGTTTGTGAATCTGGTGCAGAAACAGAACATTTATGGAATGCTCTTTCTGAATCAGGCAACATTCTGATGCCACTTGACAGGTATCCATGGAGTGAACAATATGGCTGGCTGCAGGACCGATTTGGTGTATCATGGCAGATCGCATTTGGCAAATGGGAAGATGTCGGCCAATACATCAAGCCCTGCCTTTTATTTTCGGGTGCAGTGAACGGAAAGGCGGGAAATGCAATGGAACATTACAAAGAAATTTTCCCGGATACTTCCATCACGGGGATTTTAAACTATGATAATGGCGAAAACGAAATTCCCGGAAACATCAAACATGCTCAATTCAGTATCAACGGTTTTGTGATGATGGCAATGGATAGTTCAATGCCTCAGCCTTTTGGCTTTAATGAATCCGTTTCCTTTGTTGTTGAATGCAGGAGCCAGCAGGAGATCGATCATTATTGGCATAAACTATCAGAAGGTGGGCAGGAAAGTATGTGTGGCTGGCTTAAAGATGCATTTGGCATCTCCTGGCAAATTATACCGGAAAATTTAGGTGCACTCATCACCCATCCTGAAAAAGGACCGGCAGTTGCAAAAAACTTATTCAGTATGAAAAAGATCGATATGGAATTACTTGACCAGGTTTAAAATTCATCAGACCCGTTTGTTTGAACGTGAAAATCGGTTTAGTTTGCTTAAAATATAGCTATGCACTTCAGGGAAGCCATTCCGGAAGACATCCCGCAACTTCAATTGATTCGCAATTCGGTTACCGAAAATGTATTGTCCGACCCCGCCCTGGTAAAAAAAGAAGATTATGAAGCTTACCTTTTTCGCCGGGGAAAAGGCTGGGTTTGCGAAATAGATAAACAGGTAGTGAGATTTTCTATTGTAAGTCTGCAAGATAAAAATGTTTGGGCTTTGTTTCTGCTGCCTGCATTTGAAAGAAAAGGCATTGGCCAGCACCTACATGATCTGATGTTAGACTGGTACTTTTCAAACTCTGCTGAAACCATCTGGTTAAGTACGGACCCTGGCACAAGGGCCGCATCTTTTTATTGCAAAAAAGGCTGGAAAGAAAACGGGTTTCATCATAACGAAATCCGCTTTGAAATGGACCAGGATTCCTGGAATTCCGTAAAAAAATCCAGTTAGATTCATTTGCTTAAACCAAAAAATCATGCTTCTAATGATCATGAACAACACCCGGTTTAGTAACGATTGCACCCTCACTTGATATTAAAAAAAGGATGCGATTCCGCCAGGCCAGGTAATGATCCATGCCGGCACCAGGAAAAGGCTGTAAAATGGAAATCAGGTTTCCGGTCTGACATTCTACAAGGTTCAGCAGCTAAAACTTGCACAGGTTTGAACTTCTTCCGAACTTGTTTGATCAATCATTAAATATGAAGATCCTATTCATTCTTTTTGCCCTCTGCCTTATCGCCTGTAATGAAAATGACACGCAGACCCATATCATGAAAGAAGATACCGTTCAGCAGCGTACCAGGGATATAGCACCTGAAATTCAGGATACTGTAGCCAAAGAGCCCGAACCAAAGGAAGTAAAAGAAACAAAGCAACCATTACAGACTTTTTCCAATACCAGGTTTAAAGAAGTTACAGTTGAAAAAACGGGGAATGGAAAATATACCGTACAGGGAAAAGCACAGATCTTTGAAGCCAGTTTCGGATGGGTGGTGGAAGACGGACACAATGAACTGAAACAGGGAAATGTTATGACGGATGCAGGAGCTCCCGAATGGGGAAATTTTAAATTTTCAATTGATGTGAAGAAAGCGCGTGAAAATTCGACCCTTACGCTGATCCTTTTTGAATCCAGTGCAAAAGATGGCAGCAGGCAGTACACATTACCGATTGCATTAAAATAACCTTTGCCTTTCATTAAAACCCAATTATACCTCATGAAGGGACACAACTGGTCCGATACCCAACCACCTCAAGAGGAAAACAGTTTTCTTTCCATCAACCTTGGCACTTACAGAAAACTGTTTTACCAGGCCATGATACCGCTTGCTACGGCCATTATTATTTCACTTCTAATTGTAACCCTGAGTCCATTTGATTTTTCATTTATTACTATAAAAAGAATCGCATTGCCCGTGATGGCAATTCTTGCCGTGCTTGCCTTTGTTCATTCAGGTTTTCAAAAAAAGAAAATGAAACGGTTAAACAACTATAGCAACTTCGATCAGAAAGCGGAAGCTTACCAGAAGATCTACCGTTTGCGCCTGTTCTGGTTTTTGATTTCTGGCTTTACCTGTTGCTTTATTTATCTTTTTTCCTTGCACAAGATTTTTATATTGTTTGCCATTTTTGATGCGCTGCTCCTCATTTCAAATTTTCCAAATAAAAAAATTTTTGAGCGGGAATTAAATAACGACGAGATCATTTTCTACTAATGCCATTATATCCCGATTACAGGATAGTCTGAACTTATGCATGCTCAAGAGCCAACAATAAAATGCTGCACAGTGGCTGTTTAAAATGCACTATGCTTTGTATTAGTTATAAATAAAATGCAGATGGTCAGTAAATTTTTGAATTGATCAATTTATTACTAATTTTAATGTTTCTACAGGTAGGTGGTGGTTTTGGCGGTGAAAAATACAAAGAGGAACAGAGCAGCAACAGTTATGAAGATAAATTGACCCTCACTTTGTTTGATGCCTACCTGGGATTCAACTTTTTCTTTGCCAAAAACCTGGCAATCACACCCATGATTGGATATAACTGGAAAACCTATAAAGATTCAGATAGTGATTTCAAAACCAATTACAGGGGATCTGATTTCGGGATTGGTTTCAGGTATTTTCCGGGGTTCCGCTGACAAGATAAAAACTGATCTGTCATCTTAGCTTCCACCAACTTCTTTAAAATAGCAAATTTCGATTTGCTATTTTAATTTTGACAATCAATAAAAAAATGGAGCACTTCTTATCTGTAAGGGAAATGAATGAAAATGATATTCCGCTTATTGTTTCCTACTGGCTGGATGCAGATCCCTTACACCTTCAAGGCATGGGTGTTGACCTGGAAAAATTGCCACCAAGGCAGAACCTGATGCAGATCCTGGAACAACAATTACAACTGCCACTGGATGAAAAAAGATCCTACTGTATCATTTGGGAATATGAAGGCAGTCCGGTTGGTCATTGCAACACCAACCCTACTGCTTATGGCGAAGCAGCTTATATGCATTTGCATATATGGGATACTGATAAAAGAAAAAAAGGAATGGGTTTCTCCTTTTTAAAGAAAACCATTCCCCTGTTTTTTGAGCGGTTGAAATTATTAAACCTGTACAGCGAACCTTTCGCCCTGAATCCTGCACCAAATCATGCACTTAAAAAATATGGATTTGAGCTGGAAAAAGAATACACCACGATCCCTGGTTCACTCAACTTTGAACAACCCGTCAAACGATGGGTGCTGACCAAAGAAAAGTTTGACAGACTTTAACTGTTGGCAATTGCTTTCCTGATCGCAGGTCTGGAATTTTGGCTCCTGTTTCTGTTGAAACCTTGCTGGCGATTGTTACCAGACGGCCTTGAATGCTGGTTAACGACCATTTTATAAGGATGTGCCTCATTCTCAGGAATGACCTGTGAGGTCAGTTTATTGATGTCCCTTAAAAATGGCAGTTCTTCCATATCACAAAACGATATAGCGATACCACTTGTGCCGGCTCTTCCTGTACGACCGATACGGTGTACATAAGTTTCAGGAACATTGGGAAGATCAAAATTGATCACGTGTGTGAGGTTATCTACATCAATTCCCCTTGCGGCAATATCGGTAGCAACCAACACTTTCAAACGACCGATTTTAAAATTCTGCAATGCTCTTTGTCTTGCGTTCTGGGTTTTATTCCCGTGGATCGCATCGGCATGTATGTTCGATTTTTTAAGATCTTTTGCAATGCGGTCGGCGCCATGCTTGGTTCTTGTAAACACAAGCGTTCTTTCAATATCAAGTTCTTTCAGCAAATGCACCAGTAGTGAATGCTTGTTGCGCTTCTCTACCAGGTAAACCGTCTGGATTACTTTTTCTGCGGTTGAGGAGATGGGTGTTACTTCCACTTTCTGAGGGTTCTTCAACAATGAACTGGCCAGTTTGGAAATTTCAGGTGGCATAGTTGCAGAAAAGAAAAGCGTTTGCCTGTCAACAGGTAATTCCCTAATAATTTTCTTTATGTCATTGATGAAACCCATGTCCAGCATCCTGTCTGCTTCGTCTAAAACGAAGATCTCCAGGTGATCCAAATGCACATAACCCTGGTTCATAAGATCAAGTAACCTGCCTGGTGTGGCGATCAATACGTCGGTACCATTTCTGAGGGCAGTTGTTTGCGGACCCTGAGGTACACCACCAAAGATCACATCGTTCTTTAATCCTGTGTATTTTCCATAGGAAGAAAAGCTTTCGTCGATCTGCACGGCCAGTTCTCTTGTGGGGGTCAATACCAGGGCGCGAACGTGTTTAAAACCATTTCTTTTTTCCCTGCTTAACAATTGCAGCATGGGCATGGCAAATGCTGCCGTTTTTCCTGTACCGGTCTGGGCACAGCCTAAAAGGTCTTTTCCCTCGAGTACGATGGGAATTGCCTGTTCCTGGATGGGTGTAGGAATAGTATATCCTTCTCCCTTAATTGCTTTTAAAATGGGCGCAATAAGGCCTAATTCTTCAAAATTCAAAATATTAATGTTTAAAACGTAAAATACCAGCCTAACATATTAAGGATAAACCGGCTAAATATATGCTCATCGCCATTTATGACTTGATGAAGCTTTTCCGAATGAAGATTATCTAGTCTACTAAAGAGTGAGTATATGAACGGGGCGAAGATAGGATTTTATTTCATAAGCTCATGTGAAAGGAATAAGGGAAGGTAAATAGGGGTTAGGTATTAGGTTTAAGACGGCCCTCCTATTTCAGCTTTTTTTTAAGCTGGTTTTCCAGCACATCTACAAAATTCCCGGAGTTATCGATGATCAACTGGTTGACAAAAAGGTTTTTACTACTTTCCTTCACCTTTACTTCAATATTATAGGCACCCTGGCTGTAAGCGGGTTCTGTCATATTCATCCCCGTCATATGGTAACCAAAAGACCTGGGAATGATGAAACTTTGTCCATCAATCACCTTCCCTTTCTGTTTTTCATAATAGGCTGTATATTCCGGAGTAGATTTATCCAGTGGCGCATTGCGAAGGAAAAAATAAAATTTTCCCAGTTCAACATTTTTATAAATATCGCCCTGGCCATTTACATAGGATGTTTTAAAACTGATCTCAAAATCCATGTTCAGAAAGTTGTTGTTATTGGGCACTTTGGCTTTTGCATAATTCAGCCTGATATCCTTCAACTTCAAACGGAAGATGGAATTATTTATGATCTCGTAAGGATTGGTTTGATCCAGTTCAAAATCAGCAACCATTGCCGTGTCTTTCTTTCCATCATTATCGAACATTCTTATCAGCCTGAAACCTTTGAACTGCATGCCTATCGGGTCAAACGGACCATCAAGCGATAGCTGGTCGTAAAAATATAAGCCTGTTAATGCATACTGGTATTCTGCAGTATACTTTTTTTCATCTTTCGCAATCATCTGCTTTACCGCATCCGTTGCAAACGAAACGGCACCTCCAATTAAACCAGTCATCGGTCCTCTGCCCTTTTCAAGCCTGCCTGCAAGATTCGGCACTTCCTGTTGTTTTAAAATACCATAATCAATTACATTGGGTGATTCGGAAATATTCATCTTCATTTCCTCTTTAGTATGGGCGGAACCCAGTTTTGATCCGGCACAACTAAATAATACAGGGAGAAAAAAAATAAGGGTTCTTGAAAGTATGGAATGCATAAAAAGCAATTAAAATTTTGTTTGTTATTCTGATGTTCTAAGAATGGTTTTTTGAATGGCCCAGGTGACGGGCGTAATCACCATGGTGCGCTGTTTTGTTCCGGTGAACAACAAAGACTCAAGCGGTCCTGCATTTTTATCCTCCCTCCCACGGTTCATTACACCATCCTGTTCAAACGCGCCCAGGTTACTGATCGCTTCTTCGGAGGAAAGCATAAAATAATTATCGGCACCTGCAGGTGGTGTGATCAGGATATCTGCAAGATGTGTTCTTTGCTCGTAACCACCTTCATCATTGGAAAGCGGGAAACGGTTTTCTACATTGCCGCTTTCGGCGTCGGGGAAGATCAGGTTCATGGCACCCTTGCTGTCTATTGAAAAAACATAGATGAATCTTTTCCTCCTGTTCCAGTCGCCCATGGAAGGATCGCGCTGGAAAAAAACAGAAAGTGTATCATTGATCTTTACCCTGTCAGAAGTCACTTCCATTTCAGAAGTATAATACTGGAACGACAACCTGAAAGGAAATTTACTTTGTCCGCCTGCAGGTGAAGTGAGCATCAGCCAGTCCCGTATCTTGGCGATCCGGAAAGCATATTCAGTTAACGAATGCGCCAGTGCAGCAGCAGATGTTTTTGTTCCGTCGTAGAATTCATAATTGGTTCTTGAAGGCAGGCTTTCAGTTGTATCCTGAACAGTGATTTGAGATTTCACCAATGCATAAGCCAATTTCCCTTCTTGATTCACCGTTCCTACCAGCGCATATTGTGATTCCAGCGGTTCACTTACAATGGATATATTATTATAGCTACCAAAAGCTTCTTTCAGATCTTTAATCAGGACATCTGAAGGTGGAAAATTGATAAATGCAGATCTTATGTTTTTGGAGGAGGCTTCCATACCTGTAGGCGTTAAAATTTTTCCAACTGATTTTGGAATCCCGCTTCCGTCGTGATAATTCCACTGTCCTTCATTAAAAGAATAAATGCGTTCAGGAAAAAAATCTGCAATATCTGAAACCCAGTTCATTTTTTGGGTGGTTCTTATCGACTGATAGGTTTTTACCTGGTCGAACAATTGTTTGTCAGTCAAACCTGCACCTGGAATGTAGATCTTTAATGCAGGAGATTTTGCAGAGGCCCAGCTGATCACCTCAAATAAAGTTCCTGCCTTTATTTTGTTGCCTGTGTTATTGATGGCTTTGGCCAGGCTTTTATTGGCACCACGCATCTCGGTGATCTGAATCGTATCTTTTGTACTGAGTGATGCGAGTCGAATGCCTTCGGATAAACCAAAAGCATAACCTCCCTGCAATTCAATTCCCTTTGCATCGGACTTACTGACTGCAATGGCAAACTGGTTTTTAATTGCACCCTTTTCGAGTCCGAATAAAGTACCCGCTTTCCTTTGTTCATTGGCTGCAAGCACCGGCTCCTGCGTTTTACCATAATATTTCATGATCGCAGACACGCTGGAATAAATATTGGTAGCTGGCGCATCAACAGGAAGTTGCTGCAGTGCCTTTAGTAAGGCTATGGTAAAAGCACCATGCGGAATGTTGTTCTCATCTCTTTGCTCTTTGGCAAATTCAAAATCCTGTGCAGCAGAAAAAATCAATGCACCGCGTGATTCGGGGCGCACGGGAATGGTGGCATCCTTTGCATCCATTTTGTTTTCTTCAATGAAACGGACTTTTGGCGGAGCGCTGAGGTAGCCGCGACCGACAGAACCACTGTGACAACTATCCATGATCACAGTAAGCAAAACGCCTTTATCAATCAGTTTGTTAAAAATGGCCGCCAGTTCTTTGTCCCTGATGTCGGCCACTCCTTTATAGGCATCTGCAGGCACTATGGTCTCATCTTTTTTATCCGCCTCGGCGGAAAGCGAATTGAACATCTGGCTACCGTGTCCGGCATAATAAATGAAAATTACATCGCCTTTTTTTGCTTCATCAATCAATTTGTTCAGAGAGGCGATAATGTTTGCTCTCGTTGCATTTTCATTGTGAAGGGTAGTAATATTGTTTTCAGGAAAAGCATACTTGGCCATGACCAGGTCACGCATGGCAGTGGCATCATTTACACATCCATCCAGGTTATTCCAGCTGCTGCGGGCCGTGTTGGTTGCCTCAACGCCTTCTGGCTTATATACATCAATACCAATGATAAGGGCTTTTTTATTCTGGGCAGCGATACTGTTACAAAACAGCAGGAAGAAAAGAAATTTGAAATATCTCATGTTCTCAGGGTAAAGCAGTTTTAAAATTCAGGAACTTCAGTTTGATGTTTACAAAGCTTCAATTCCATAAACCTCTTGGTTTGTGAGGTGCTAAATTAATTAAATAACAACATGGGTCAAGAGATAGGCAATTAAAATGCAGGATCAGGTTATAATTATGCTTCTGCAGGCACCTTATAATATTTATTTCTGTAATGTACCGGTGATATCCCGCAATACTTTTTAAATACATCGCGGAAAGCTTTGGTGTCTGCATAACCAACTTCATACATCACTTCATTTACTGTTTTCCTCCCTGTTTCCAGTTGCTTTTTTGCCGCTTCGATCTTTACACGCTGGATATATTCATTTATGGTATTTGACGTGGCTTTTTTAAATCTTCTTTCAAACGTTCTTCTGCCTATGCAGAGTTTTTCGGTGATCGCGTCAACAGATATGCGCTCCTGGAAATTTTTTTCAATAAAGTCCTGCGCATGAAGTACCGCTTCATCCTTATGAATTTTTTGTCCGACAAAAATGGTAAACGGCGACTGGCTGGTTCTTTCAATGTCGATCATAAATGTTTTTGCAGCCATGATGGCCACCTCCCTTCCTGCAAATTTTTCAACGAGGTAAATCAGCAGGTTGGTAAATGAATAGGCTCCTCCGCTTGTATAAATGCCTTCGGAATCAGTCAGTATTTTATCATCCATCAGGATGGCTTCCGGAAACAACTGGCGGAAAGCAGGGGCAGAACGCCAGTGCGTGGAGCATTGTTTTCCATTGAGTAAACCCGTAGAGGCAAGAAAAAAGGAGGCAATACAAAGACTGGCAATTTCAGCACCGCTTCGGTATTGATCAACGATCCATGTAAGCAGTTCACTGTTGGATGCAATGACCTCTTCAGGCGCACCATGTATAGCAGGGATGATGACCAGGTCTGTTTTACTGATCTCATCCGGGTGTTTTTCGGGATGGATGACAAACAATCCATCGGGGTGTTTGATTGCGTCTGATGATCCAACCAGTTCAATTTTAAATAAAGGATCTCTTCCCATTTCCACTACATATTCATTCACCCAGGAAAGTAAATGGTGCGCTCCCTGGATATTCACCAGGCTGGATTGACCCTGGGGTATCAGGATAGAAACATGCTTCATATATATCAATGTGCGTTAGAAAATAAAAGTACAATAAAGGGTTGTCGCAAACAACCACTATGATTGCCGCTTTCACATATCCCCTTTTTCTTAATTAGCAATTACATTTGAATAGAAAATCGATAGAACATCCTCACTAAAAAATTTAAAACTGATTATATGGAATTGCAAAGAATACAATCGTAAGTAACCATCAATGCATCAAAAGAAAAAATATGGTCTGTACTGCTTGATGATGCCACTTACCGGATTTGGACCACTGCTTTTTCTCCTGTTTCTTATGCCGAAACAGACTGGAAAACAGGCAGCAGGGCGGTTTTCAAAAATGGAGATGGTGATGGACTTGTGAGTCGGGTAGTTGAACACAAGCCTGCTGAAAGAATCGAATTAGAACACCTTGGAATGATTAACAAAGGGGTGGAAGACTATGAAAGTGATAAAATTAAACCGTGGATAGGTGCCACGGAAATTTATACGGTTACTGAGGAACAGGGTCAGGTTAAACTGACGATAGAGCAGGACATGACAGAAGAATATAAAGCGCATTTTGAAAAAGCATGGGAAAATGCCTTGCTGAAAGTTAAAGAACTTGCTGAAGCAACGCCGGCGATGGCATGATTTGAAAACTTATTAATTCCCTGGAGAGATGGCAGCAAAGGTCATGTCTTCAAGAAAGCTGTTTACCGTACGGTTGCTTTTCGCATTTGTAAAATCGGTAAGTGAAGGTAAATTCTGCATAAAGAATTTCTGAGAATGTGCCATTTCAATGATGGATGTAGCCAGCGAATGCGGGTATTTGTATTTGGGATTGTACGCGCTGATGTAACCGGCAAGGCGCGCGGAAAGATCTTTATAAGGCTTGAAAAACTTTGCTTTGTTATCTTCTGCAACATGTTTTGTAAGAAAGGATTTTGCACCTTCTGACATTACAATTTCACAAAGGATTTTTTCATTAATATAATCTGTGGCAATATCATCTTCCACCTGGGCAGCCAGGATCCGTATGGATTTTTTTATTTTTTCCTCTGCATTATTCAGGTTATGGGTATGAAAGATTAACCTGTATTCCTGCCAGCTCCAGTACCAGTCCACAATGTATAACAGCAACCGGTGTTTGTTCTCAAAATAACGGTACACGCCCGCTTCGGTGGATTGCACTTCGGTGGCGAGCTTTTTAAAAGTAAAAGCCTCGAACCCGATCTTATTGATCAGTTGAATACTGTTGCTGATGATCTTCCTTCCCAGCTCAGAATCTTCAGGGTTCCGCAGGAAAAGCTTCTCATTCATTTTTATTTTAAAGGATAACTCCATTGCTGTAAATTGAAAACAAAGGTAACAATATTATTTATGATAGTTTTACTATCATTTTAAATATTTTTACTACTTTCGTTGGAACAAACCAAAAATCAATTGAATGAAATCCTTTTTTAAAGAGATCAGGAGCGATCTTCCCGCAAGTATTGTTGTTTTCTTTGTTGCGGTTCCACTGTGTCTTGGTATTGCCCTTGCTTCAGGCGCACCCCTTTTCTCCGGAATTATAGCAGGTATTGTCGGTGGTATTGTAGTGGGTTTTGCAAGTGGTTCTCCACTGGGAGTGAGTGGCCCGGCCGCCGGACTGGCAGTGATTGTACTCGGCGCCATTGCCACACTGGGTGGTTCTTTCGAAACTTTTTTGCTGGCTGTTGTCATTGCCGGATTCGTTCAATTGATCCTTGGCTATTTAAAACTTGGCAGTATTGCCTACTATTTCCCTTCTTCTGTAATTAAGGGCATGCTTACCGGTATTGGTTTGCTAATCATTTTAAAACAGATCCCCCATGCTTTCGGATATGATTCAGATTATGAAGGAAGCACCACCTTTCAGCAACCCGGAGGAGAAAATACGCTTACCGGGATACTGAATATGTTTGAATTCATTACACCCGGTGCAGTGCTGATTACCCTGGTATCGCTTACCATACTAATTGTATGGGAAAATGTGCTGATGAAAAAACACAAGATCTTTCGTTTAATACAGGGACCACTGGTGGCGGTATTTGCCGGGATTTTTCTGAACTATCTTTTTCAAAGCGGGCTTCTGCCTTTCAGTTTAAGTGCCACCCAGGTGGTGCAGATACCGGTGGCCTCCAATCTTTCAGAATTTGCCGCTCAATTCACACGTCCCGATTTTTCGCAGTGGAAAAATCCTGAGGTATATGCCATCGCTTTAGTGCTGGCAATAGTAGCAAGTATTGAAACTTTGCTTTGCGTGGAAGCAACTGATAAACTGGATCCACATAAAAGGATCACGCCAACCAACAGGGAATTAAAAGCCCAGGGACTTGGAAACATCGTTTCGGGTTTGCTTGGTGGTTTACCACTGACCCAGGTGATCGTGAGAAGCAGCTCCAACATCACCTTCGGTGGAAAAACAAAATTATCCGCCATCCTGCACGGGGTGTTTTTGTTGCTGAGTGCTTTAACCATTCCTTTCCTGTTGAATATGATCCCGCTGGCCACACTGGCTTCCATATTATTTATTGTGGGATATAAACTGGCAAAACCGGTACTCTTCAAACAGGTGTACAGGCAGGGATGGGAGCAGTTCGTACCCTTCGTGGCTACAATTGCAGGCATCCTGTTTACCGATCTTTTAAAAGGCATTGCAATTGGTATGGCCGTAGCAATCTTTTATATCCTGCGCAGTAATTTTAAAAATGCTTTTTCACACAACAAGGAAGGAACAGCTGAAAATGAAGAACACCATGTTACACTTTCCGAAGAAGTAACTTTTTTAAACAAGGGAAGCATTATGAAATTACTGAACAATATCCCTGATAATTCTAAACTCGTTATTGAAGGATCAAAATCAAAAGCCATTCATCATGATGTTGTGGAGATCCTGGAAGACTTCCATCTGAATGCAAAAACAAAAAATATCAAAATAGAAATTAAAGGCATTAAAATTAACATCAACAACAATTAATATGAGAACATTGACCAAAGAAATACAGCATGAAATGAGTCCGGCAAAAGCCATTGATATTCTGAAAAAAGGAAATGAAAGATTTGTCAATAATCTTAAATCAAACAGGAATTTACTTCAACAGGTGAACGAAACTTCTGATGGTCAGTTTCCTTTTGCGGTTTTGCTGAGTTGTATTGATTCGCGCACTTCAGCAGAATTGATTTTCGACCAGGGATTGGGTGATATTTTCAGTATCAGGATCGCCGGCAACATTTTGAATGAAGACATACTGGGTAGTATGGAATTTGCCTGCAAAGTGGCCGGGGCAAAGGCGATCCTTGTACTTGGACATACAAAATGCGGTGCAGTGAAAGGCGCCTGTGATGATGTAAAAATGGGCCACCTGACCACTTTATTTGAAAAGCTGAAACCCGCTGTTGCATCTGAAAAGACAGTCAGTGAAAACAGGAATGCTTCCAATAGTGCGTTTGTAGAAAAAGTGGCTGAACAGAATGTTCACCTTACGCAACACCTGATCGTAGAAAAAAGTTCCATACTGAAAGAAATGGTTGATGCAGGTGCCATTTCCATTATTGGCGGAATGTATAATGTGGAAACGGGCGTGGTTGATTTCTATGAAGATTAATTATATCACTGTAAAACAAAAATGCCGCTGATGGATCAGCGGCATTTCATTTTATAAGAGGTTGAGATTTTAGCTTACGTGTTTGTTTACCACTTTGGCTAATTCAAACATTGAGATCTGTGCCTTACCGAAAAGTGGTTTCAACTTATCATCGGCATTGATCATCCTGCGGTTCTTTTTATCCTGCAGGTTATTCTTCTTAATGTATTCCCAGATCTTTTTAATGATCTCCGTTCTTGGTATAGGCTTACTTCCAATCACCTCAGCTAAAGCATTACTTGGAGTAAGTGGAGCCATGAAAGCTGCATTTGGTTTTCTTGCAGATTTTTTAGCTGCAGATTTTTTAGGTGCCGCTTTTTTAGATGCTGCTTTTTTAGATGCTGCTTTTTTAGGCGCTGCTTTTGAGGCAGTTTTAGCCGCTTTTTTAGGTGCTGCTTTAGTGGCGGTTTTGGCTGCTTTTTTAGGCGCTGCTTTCGCCGCTTTTTTGGGTGCTGTTTTTACTGGTTTTTTACCAGAACTTTTCGATGCTTTAGCCATGATCTTTCTTTTAGTTTATTTAATGTTCAGTTAAGCATCACTAAATTACTCCTTTGGTAATTACTTCCAAATAATAATAGAGAGAACCTGAACAAATCCTCAATAAATTTTTACAGAGTTTTTCCACTTTTTTAAAAGAAAGAACTTTATATGATCCTTAGTTCTTGATAAACTTGACCGATTGAATGCCTGATCCAAGGTGCGCATTCAGCGTATACATACCACGCTGCAGATGATTCATCTGTATGGTTACCTGGTTGTTCCCTGCAGGAAATGCCATTTCTCCCCTCAAAACAATGGCGCCCTTGCTGTCTGAAACATAATAAACCACTTTCTGATTTTGCTTCAGGTTCAGGTTCATTACCGCCACGTCATTTACAGGATTGGGATACAATGACAACATTTCCTGTCCTTTACAATTGTTGCGGATCACCGTACTATAGGATTTCCTGCCATCAATGCTGATTTCCACTACACGATAAAACACATTATTGCCAGCAGAAGGATCGAGGTAAGTATAGGTTTTTTCGGTGGATGACTGTCCGGCAGCATTCACTATACCTAATTGGTTCCAATCCCTTCCATTTAAACTTCTTTCAATCTGAAACTGCTTCGAATCGGTTTCACCATGGGTTTTCCAGACAAGCTTCACTGTTCCGTTATCACAATTGGCATTGAATAAAGTGAAATTCACCGGTAACACAGAAAACACGCGGGTGAACTGGAGCATCCATTCATATATATTCAACCCTGATACAGGATCTACATATTCTCGCTTATAGGGTCCATACCAGCTATTATGTGGTCCCCAACTCTGCGTGTTATTAAATAAAGTAAGTTTTGCAGGTGGCGTATTTGGTGTAGGATTATTAATAAGGTTCACAAATAACTCGGTATAGAAATAGGGTACGCCCGGGTCATGGTCATTATGAAATGCCCATACGGGAACATTATTCGCCCGGTACACATTTGCTTTTGGCTGGGTAGGAATTGTTGATATATAAGCTGCCGAAAAAGGAACGACTGCGGCAATCCTGTTACCGTATCCAAAAGCTCCGGTAGAATCAGCACCTAAGTAATTGATAGTTGGCCCGCCCCCGGAACTGTTGCCTGTTAAATAGATACGGGTGGTATCTACCCTGTAATTGGCAATCGCATAATTAATCACTGCATTAACATCCAGATGGGAAGGATCGGCAACGTCATAGCTGGTCACAAACTGGGGGGCAACCACAATAAATTTATGTGTGACACCATTTACAGTATATGCCTCCACCCAGGTAGCATCACGGAACTGGTCGGTAGGAAAACCGCCACCAACGCTAAAAAGGCTTTCAAGTCCGGCAACACTTCCATCACCATGGGAGTTTGTGCCCATAAAAAAGACCAGCAGCGGATACCTGGCTGTCCCGTTTGGGTCATAGCCACTTGGCAAATAATCTATTAGTCCATTTAAGTTGGCTGTCAGCCCCAGATTGGTTCGTTTGGTATAAGTTCCCTGGGCTAAAGACGTAATCGACGCAAATAAGAACAGAAAAGCGAACAAGGATCTTTGCACACGGTAAATTTTAAATTGCATATCCGGATATTAATAATTTAGGAGGAATAAAAAGGGGGACTAAATATATAACTAATTGAACTGATTCATTTAGCGTGGTAAAGTAAAAGAAAAAATTATGCCATTAAAACCCAGATTTTTCAACCTTTAAAACATAAAATTTTTCATCCTTTCCACCTGAATTATCTCGATTGCTGGCAATTGATCAATCTTTTCCTTTTCAATGGGGAAGCTTAACCACAAAGTCTATGATTTTCGCCATTCGGGAACTTGCCACACCAATTCCAGGTGGCCTTTTCTTTTTTCCCATCCCAATGTAGTATTTCCATTGGTAATAAAAATATATTGAACCGGAACGGCCTGGTGATATACGAGTGCCTGTCTAAGCACTTTTTCATTCATTTCCACTTCTGGCGCTTTGCATTCCACCAGCATCCAGGGCTGGTGCATCGTACTGTACACTAGAATATCAAACCTTTTCTTTCTTCCATTCAGGATCATTTCTTTTTCTACCGCGATTAGTGAAGCAGGATAATGGAATGAATTGACGAGCAACTGTAAAAAACATTGTCTTACCCATTCTTCTTCCGTCAGCAAAACCCAGATTTTCCTGTAGGCGTCATAGATCATGCGCTTCCCTCCTTCAGTTTTCATCCTGAAATCGGGTGGAGGAAATTCCAGTTTTATCATCCATCAAACCTAATGATTAAATTCGTAGCACTTTATCAGGCAAATGCCTGCAATTTTGAATGGAAGAAAAACTGGTAAATGAAAACAAAAGATGATATCGTAAAGAACTGGCTGCCCCGGTACACCGGACAGCCGCTGGAAAGCTTTGGAAAATACATCCTACTGACCAATTTCAGCAACTATGTAAAAATGTTTGCCGAATGGAATTCTGTGGAAGTGGTGGGATCCGATAAACCCATGCAATGTGCCACTGCACAGGGTATCACCATCATAAATTTCGGAATGGGTAGTCCCACCGCGGCCACGGTTATGGATCTTTTAAGTGCCATCGAACCTGAAGCCGTCCTGTTCCTGGGAAAATGCGGCGGTTTGAAAAAACGCAATAAGATCGGCGACCTGATCCTTCCCATCGCAGCCATTCGGGGTGAAGGTACCTCCAACGATTATTTCCCCAAAGAAGTGCCAGCCCTTCCTGCCTTCGCCCTTCAGAAAGCCATCTCTACCACCATTCGCGAATATGAAGTGGATTACTGGACGGGCACGGTGTACACCACCAACCGCCGGGTGTGGGAACATGATGAGGAATTCAAAGAATATCTCCAGAAAGTAAGGGCTTATGCCATCGACATGGAAACAGCAACGATTTTTGCTGTTGGATTTTATAATAAGATTCCTACCGGTGCCCTGCTCCTGGTGAGTGATCAGCCTATGACACCCGAAGGCGTGAAAACAGAGGAAAGCGATAAAAAGGTTACAGAACAATTTGTAACCAACCATCTTTCCATTGGAATTGATTCGCTGAAACAATTGATCAATAACGGATTTACCGTAAGACACCTCAGGTTTTAAATAGCTGCCATGAAAAATTTTCTATTGCTCCTCGCGCTCTCCGCTCTTGTACAGGGAAGCACCTGTAATAAAAAACCCGGTTCAAATCATTGTTTTAAAGGCAGACTGGAGATCAAAGGGATCTGCATGAATTATACGATGAGCGTAATTGAAGGTACTATTGACCCAAACCTGGTGGAAAGCAGCTGGCTCGATCCCAACACAGGAAAAACTTATAAAAATGCTTTTCGCCTGGAGCATCCCTGTAGCTTTCCCGCCAGCATTAAAGAAGGAGATGAATTTTATTTTGAAATAGATCCTGCTCCCGAAAAAGATTGCGCTGTGTGCCGGGCTTATTATCCCACGCCCACAAAACCATTGTCGATAAAAATAACCAGCGCCTGTCCCTGATGCTGCCCCTGCTCCATATTGAAGATCTGAGTATTGAATTCATTTCAGACGGACAATCCACACCTGCTGTTAAAAACGTTTCACTGCAAATCAACAAAGGTGAGATCCTGGCGCTTGTAGGTGAGAGCGGCTCGGGTAAATCGGTTACTTCCTTATCCATTTTAAAATTGTTACCGGAACCTCCTGCAAGATACACGGGTGGAAAAATTGTATTCTCTGAAGATGGGGCATCATCAACGGATCTTTTGCAGGCATCTTTTAATGAACTCAGAAAGATCCGTGGCAACAAGATCTCGATGATCTTCCAGGAACCCATGACCTCACTCAATCCTGTAATGAGTTGCGGAAGGCAGGTGATGGAAGTATTGCTGCTGCATAAACAGGTAACGCCTGCAGTTGCAAAACAGCAAACCATCCAATGGTTTGAGAAAGTAAAACTTCCCCAACCCGCGGCCATGTTCGACCGTTACCCGCACCAGCTGAGCGGCGGACAAAAACAGCGTGTGATGATCGCCATGGCTATGTGTTGCGAACCATCGCTGCTCATTTGCGACGAACCCACTACAGCACTGGATGTTACAGTTCAGCAAACTATTTTGTCGCTGATTAAAAACCTCCAGCAACAACAAAATATGGGTGTACTGTTCATCACGCATGATCTGGGCGTTGTTAAAGAAATTGCAGACCGTGTGGCCATCATGTATAAAGGTCAGATCCTGGAATCAAAATCTGCTGCTGCCATATTTGAGCAACCTGAAAATAATTATACAAAAGCCCTCATTGCCTGCCGGCCTTCCTTGCATCCAAAAGGCGAGCGCCTTCCCATCGTCAGCGATTTCATGGATGGTGTGCGTAATGAACATAAAAAAATTGCGCATACTCCAACAACCGAACATTCATCATTGTTGCTCGATGTAAAAAATCTCGTTGTGCAATTTCCTGGTAAAAGAAATTTTTTCGGAAAGCCATCAGGTTACAACATCGCCGTAGATGATGTAAATTTTCAGATATATAAAGGTGAAACGGTTGGACTTGTTGGTGAATCAGGTTGCGGTAAAACTACATTAGGAAGAACACTGCTTCATTTAATTGAGCCAACAGCAGGAAAAATATTGTACAAGAATAAAGACATCACCTTCCCTGATGCAACTTCAGAAAAACTGCTACGAAAAGAAGTGCAGCTCATTTTCCAGGATCCCTATTCTTCACTCAATCCCCGGCTTACCATCGGCAATGCCATTTCAGAACCCATGCGCCTTGCAGGTATTGAAAAAACAGCAGCGGGAAGAAGAAAAAAAGTGGAAGCGCTTTTGGACAGGGTCAATCTTTCATCTTCCATGGCAAAGCGTTACCCGCATGAATTTTCCGGCGGCCAGCGACAGCGCATTGTTATTGCAAGGGCACTTGCACTGGAACCGGATTTCATTGTTTGTGATGAATCGGTATCTGCACTTGATGTTAGTGTGCAGGCCCAGGTGCTGAATCTTTTAAATGAACTGAAACAGGATCTTGGACTAACCATGTTGTTTATTTCGCATGACCTTTCCGTGGTACGTTATATGAGTGACAGGATTATGGTGATGCACCAGGGAAAGATCATTGAATCAGGTGAAGCTGAAGCAGTGTACAATCACCCGCAACAGGCTTACACAAAAAATCTTATTAGCGCCATTCCTAGTCTCTCATCCTGATGGGCGAAGTGCGATCATAATCACCTTCTTCATAAAATTCTGCCGCACTTTTCCTTTTTGAATACATCTTCCTTTTGAGGATCTTTTGAAGCTGTGTATCCAAAGGCTCCTCTTCATCCAGCTTGGTTTCAGTAAGTTCTGTGAAATAAAGGTCTTCTTCAATTAGCTTCATATCAAATTCATATTCTTTTGGATCTTTCGGTACCAGTCCGGCAATGGCGATCTTCCAGCTATTATCTTCTTTTTTCATCCTGTATTTAAAAAAATAAACATTCCCGCTTTGACCCTTGTATTCAACAGGGTAAGTGGCCAGGAGAACAAAGCTGTCGGGCTTTGCATAATTACTGAGATCAAGCAGTTCGCTTTTGGCAAGTGCGCTATGGTTATTGTGCATTATTGGGAAAAGGTCGGGTCGATTGATCTTTTTCAACTGCGCATACAATTCATACCTGAATTCATCCATTCCGGCAAAATACTGCATCATGGTATCCGGAACAGGTCTGTTCTGGTGCACCATCAATAAAGCGGTGCGCAACTTCAGTCTTTTGTCGTTGCTGTTCAGCATTTGGGTGAACAATTGGCGCACGGCGGGTTGCCTGTCCCAGAAAGGCATCAGTAAAACAGCATAGCTGTTTAGCTTCGAATTACCATAGTCCCTGTCGCCGTTATTGCCATAATAGTCATCCTTTTCTTCGGCATCTTTTTGTGCCTTGATTATTGATTTATTTTTTTCGCTGATTACCTGTTTTTTCATTTCCTGTTTTGCTTCGATCAGGAATTTTGAAAAATACATTTCATAATCTGTTGCTGAAACCATGTTGCTGTCGACCATCATTTCCAGCAGCGCCATCATGGGTTTTTCGTAATCATTGATATTGATCAGCGGAAGCAGGTCTTTAAATATTTTTTTCGTCAGCAGCAAACTATCAGAAAGCTGGTCGAAGAAATTGTTATTTCCATAATCCCTGCTTCGTGTATTACCGGAATTCATATCCAGCACAGGTGGTTCATTCAGCATAATATCCCTGAAAACCTGGTAGGCATAATCATTCCTGTGATAAAGAAGTGCTTCCAATGCATTGTATTGAAGATCTACGGTATCGCCTGCAGCATAATAAATGTCGCGTAAATAATCCGCAGACGGTTTGGTAGGGATTTCGGCAAGTTTGGAAATAAATTTATTCTTTACATCCAGGTATTTCTTTTCAGTCCAGTTCAATGAAGTAATGGCTTTCTTCACCGTGGGAAAATCCGCCGAATCAAAGGTCATGGCATGGATATTCTTGATGGCCCGCTTCCTTTCTACACTGTCTTTGCTATAAAAATCAGCAAAGAAAATGTCTGTCTTTTTCAATAATGGATCAACACCTTTTAAGGTATCTACCGGGAGAAAACTGGTAAAGAATTCTTTTACAAAACCGCTCATGGCTGTCAGCGTATCGCCCTGAACCACCATCCTGTGGTCGATACCATTCCGGGTGAAGGTTTTTCCTCTCAGCACACGGCTGCTCAATGGATCACCCAATTCATATTCCAGCACTGTGGTTTTATTGGGCAGTTCATATTTCTTCCGGCTCCTGTACACCCAGTCGTGGTCTCTTGTTTTAAAACTAAGCGTATCGGTTGTGGCACTCGTATCATTGTCAAAATAATATTTTCCAGGCCGGTAAATGGAAACAAAGATCTTTTCACCGGTTGAATCATTGGTGATGATCTTGTCTTTATATTTCCCGTATTCTTCCAGGTGCGATTCATCTTCACCCGTTTCACCAAAACGGAACATGTTTTCCGGATACATGGAAAGTTTGGCTGGCAGTTCCACCGGCACGGGTGACGAAACCGTAAAATGGATAACTGTATCTGTTTGCTTAACCGGCGACGGATAACGGAAAGGTTTAACCGAAAACGACTGGAGGAAGCTTTTCATCCTTGCATGCTCTTTTGGTGCATTGGCAATGATGGTATAATAATGCGGGCCCTGGATCGTGAACCTGGCCAGACCTGTATGTCCGTTTTTATAACTGTATTGAACATCCAGCGCGCTGTATCCATTGATCACCGAATGCTTTCTTGATATTTCCTTTTCAATAAATTCTGAACTGGCAAAACTCTCTTCCATCAGGTTGAGATCAAAAGAATCTTCTTCAACAAATTTTATATTGTGCACATCGGTCCTGATCACCTGGTAACCGGTTGTACTGGCTTTATCAAACGAAATAAAATACCAGTTGCCCATGAAATTGCTGACCGTCGGTTGAAAAGGCATGTCCACTTCAAAACCACCAAAAGAAGGACTGTATTTTTTCCACTCTGGTTTGACTTCCTTTAATTGTATGCTTGAAAAGAACAGGTCTGCTTCTTTACCCAGTTTAACATAATCGCCATTGCCGCTCATTTTAAATAACACCACTTCATTTTGCGTGATGAAAATATTATAGCGCTGGTAGTCTCCTCTCCTGGTTCGGTTCAGAATATCAAAACCATGATAACCGTTTTTGAGGATCTTTTGTTTACTTAATATCTTGCCGGGGATGTTTTCATACAACAGGCTGTCAACCTTCCTGAGCACATCACTGTTATTGTGTCCCCAGAATCCTGCATTGGTCTGAATGCGTGAAACGATATAATAACTGCCATTGCCCATATCAGCATATTGTTGCTGAACCAGCGGACCATAAGGTTTGGCAAAACTGTACAACTTTCCGGGAATGCTGACAGCATACAAGCCATCATCTGCCGTAACACTGGTAAATTGCACAGGCACGCGCACCTGTTCGATCATTTCTTTATGACGGCTGTCTCTTTCCGTCATTTTTATAGGCCGCAACTTGTAACCCATGGCACGCAACATTTCAATAACACCACGATGACCTGCCAGGTGCGCAGCCCCAACACCTACAAACAGGGAGGCTTTTGTTTTAAGAATGGAATCAATATTTTTTGCCTGGATCTCGTTTCGTTTGTAGAGAAATTTTTCGTCAAAGGCAGCCGATACACTGTTCAATTTCTGGATTGTATCAATCAGATCCAGGTTACCCGTGCGATAGGCATCTTCTAGTTTTGCAAAAGAAAATTGCGGGTCGATATCATAGTTCCTTTCTTTTGCAGTTTTGTCATTAGCCGCATCGGAGTAAGCTTCTTTCACCAGGATCATGCTTTCATCAAAATCTTCCACACCGGTCAGCTTTTTATTCCACTTCCTTCCTACCTGGTATATGTAAAGATCGAGGTAAGTGTCTTCTTCAAAATCACTGTTCCTTTCGGAATTGCTCCGGTACAAAAAGTTATTGATCATGGAAGGATTGCTGTGCAACGCCGCCTCAAGAACTTTTTCATAAGGGAAGGCCTTCAATGTATTTATGGATAAATAATCAGAAGGCGGATGATAACTGTTATTTGCCCGGTAGGAATAACTGTAAGGATTCATTTCAAGATCATAACGGGAGAAATCGTCCTGCCATGTTGCGGGATTGGTTTCCAGAGCAACCACATCAGCGTTTTTGATTCCAAGGTAAAAAGAATCGGAAAGATGAAAGACCATCTTGCTGCTTACATGCATGGTGCCAAACAGGTACGAAGGTTTTGCAAGTCCCTTTCCTGTGATTTCCCATAAGAGGCTTGGATATTTTTTATTTTTGATCTTCGAACTCTGGGAGGAAACATTCAGACTCAATAAAATGGTAAGAAAGGCCAGCAGCAAGGTCCTCATTGGGAATTATTTGGTTAAAAACGTTCGGCTCCCAAGATAGTCTAAAGCAGTGCACAAAAAACTGAAATAACAAAAAAATCCGGCTGATTTTTTTTAAAAAACCTATTTTTGCGGCCTTTAATGCTAATTGACCATACCCGGTGCCGTAAGACCGTGGGACATGGATCCGGGCAGTTCAGCTGTTCAGACTAGACCGCAACTTGCAGCAAGGTTTGCGTCATGAGGCCAAAAAATTATAGTATAGCCCATGAAGCTTTCACAATTTAAGTTTGACCTTCCTCTCAATTTAATTGCCCAGAATCCTGCTAAAAAACGTGAAGATGCCCGCATGATGGTGGTGCACCGCAAAACAGGACAGATGGAGAACAAACATTTCAGGGATATCCTGGAATATTTCGACGACAAAGATGTGTTCACTGTAAACAACACGAAAGTTTTTCCCGCAAGAATGTATGGCAGGAAAGAAAAAACAGGTGCTAAGATCGAAGTATTCCTGCTGCGTGAACTGAACAAGGAACATCGGCTCTGGGATGTGATTGTTGATCCCGCAAGAAAGATCCGTGTGGGCAATAAATTATATTTCGGCGAATCGGAAGAACTCGTTGCAGAAGTAATTGACAATACCACCTCAAGAGGTCGTACCATTAAATTTCTTCATGAAGGAACCGATGATGATTTCCGTTTGGTGCTGGAAAAATATGGGGAAACACCACTTCCAAAATACATCAAGCGCAAACCTGATGAAGAAGACAGGGAAAGATACCAGACGGTGTATGCAAAATATGAAGGCGCTGTTGCCGCTCCAACCGCCGGTTTGCATTTCAGCCGCGAACTGATCAAGCGTTGCGAGATCAAGGGTATTCGTTTTTCCGAGGTCACGCTGCACACCGGGCTGGGTACATTCCGACCAATAGAAGTGGAAGACCTGAGCAAGCATAAAATGGATGCGGAATATTATAAGATCGATGACACCGCATGTAAGATTGTAAACAAGGCAAAGGAAACCGGGCAAAGGATCTGTTCCATTGGTACCACTACTATGCGCGCACTGGAATCGTCCGTTACTGCGCAAAGACTTTTAAAACCTTCTGATGGCTGGACCAACATGTTTATTCATCCGCCTTATCAATTTAATATTGCGGATTCGCTGGTCACCAATTTTCATTTACCAAAAACCAGCCTGCTGATCATGACCTGTGCCTTCGCAGGATATGACCTGACCATTGAAGCGTATAAAAAAGCGATCAAGGATAAATACAGGTTTTTCAGCTATGGCGATTCGCTGTTGGTCATCTAATATTCAAGATAGCTATTTTTAAAGAACCCGCTAATTGGCGGGTTTTTTTGTGTGGAGTGGGGGGATTGGACCACGGGGCACGAAGGGCACGGGCCACGAGGCGTGGCGTCACCGAGGCTTTCGGGTGTTATGGATATTCTCTGTGCTTGCCACGTCTCGTGGCCTGTGTTCTCTGTGTGCGCGTAGCGCAACCGTGGTTCAATGGGATTGTTTCGTCGTGCCTACGCAATTACGTCCTTTGCGCCTTCGCGGCAAAACAGCTCTGTGCCACCGTGGTTCCCACTCTCACTGCATGTTACCCCAACCCAAACAAACCCTTATTCAGTAACTGCAACACCCTTTTCTTCTCCTCTCCCGGCACCAGCAAAGAAATATTGTGCGCACTACCACCATAAGAAACCATGCGGACATTCACCGAACCAAGACTTGCAAAAACCTTTTCCAAAGTAGCCGCATTTTCAGCCACCTCATTACCAACAATGGAAATAATGGTTTGATTGCTGTCTATCGATACAGTACTAAAAGCAGCTAACTCCTTTTCTATCTCTGCCAGCGCCAGATCATTATCAATGGTGAGTGATACCGCCACTTCTGAAGTAGTGATCATATCAATTGGTGTGCGAAATTTTTCAAACACTTCAAACACTTTTCTCAGAAAACCATAAGCAAGCAACATGCGGCTGCTTTTGATATTGATCGCAGTGATCCCATCTTTTGCGGCAATGGCTTTGACCCCTTTTGCAATGGCCTTTTCTGCAATCAGTGTTCCTTTTGCAGAAGGCTCCATGGTATTGAGCAATTTAACAGGGATCTTGTATTGCTGCGCAGGCCAGATGGATGCCGGGTGCAGGATCTTGGCACCGAAGTAGGCCAGTTCCGCCGCTTCATCGAAACTCAGTTGTTCAATCGGCATGGTTTGATCCACGATCCTCGGATCATTATTGTGCATGCCACTGATGTCGGTCCAGATCTCGCAAACCGATGCATTGGCAGCGGCTGCAATCAGCGATGCACTGTAATCGCTGCCGCCGCGTTTCAGGTTGTCCACCTCTCCTTTTGCATTTCGGCAAATGTATCCCTGGGTGATGTAGATCTTTTTACCTGTGTTTTCAGCAAGCACCATTTCGAGCTTTTTCCGGATCACTTCTACCTGGGGTTCGTCATTGATGTCAATGCTCATAAAATCCAGCGCGGGGATCAGGCAATGGTCGATTCCTTTTTCTTCGAGGTAAACTGAAAACAGTTTGGTAGATAACAATTCGCCCTGGGCAAGAATATCTTTATTCAAGGCCTCGTTATAGGAGATCTTTAAAATGATGTTGAGGAATTCAAAATGCTCTTTAAGTGTGGTTTCTGCTTTTTGGCGGTAAGCCGTTTCCTTCAGCAATGCATCAGCAAATACCTGGTACTGGTCTTCGAGGACAGCAATTTTTTGCCTGGCGGCTTCCTTATTGCCCGATGCCAGCGCATGGCCAATGGCAACCAGTGCATTGGTGGTTCCCGACACCGCGCTCAATACCACGATCTTTGTATCATCATCCCTTGCAATCAGATCCGCCACTTCAAACATGCGCTGCGGCTTACCCACCGAGGTGCCGCCAAACTTCATTATTTTCATTATGCGGCGAAATTAGTAATTCCTTTTTTGAACCACGAAGTCACAAAGCTGCCTCGCCGCAGTTACACAATCTAGTTTCCTTTGTGCCCTTCTTGCCCCTTCCTGCCTCCGTGCTCCTTCGTGCCTCTGTGCCTCCGTGGTTCAATCAAGGAAGACGAAGAAATCCTTCGTTCCTCTCCGTGCCTCCGTGGTTCAAAAAAATAAATCAATAAACGTTCAACCAAACTCCACCCCAAATCTCTCAGATAAACTTTTCAAATCTTCCACCACAGCATCCACCAAAGGAATCCCAGAAACCATTCGCTCCCCTTCCATTTCCCTTTCAGGATCTCCAGGGATCAAAACTTTTTCAAATCCCTCAACTGTTTTTGCCGCGCGGAATCTTTCAATCCACTGATCCATATGTTGTTTAAATTCAGATGCAGGGCGAAAAGCATCGATGCGCATCGCACCAAAAAAATGGCCGATGCCTTTCCCGGGCATGCCTGTGGGCATGGACACATAGGCAGGAAACGGTGGCACCCATGGACCGTAATTGGCACCACTCAAGACCGCGGAAAAAATATCAACAATAGCACCAAGTGCATAGCCTTTATGACTTCCATGTTCCCTGTCGCCACCCAGCGGCAGTAAGGCACCACCTGTTTTTAATTCATGCGGATCGGTGGAAGGCGCACCATTTTTATCCTGTATCCATCCCAGCGGCGCCACACCATTTTTCCTTTGCAGGATCTCTAGTTTCCCGTTGGCCGCGGTGGTGGTGGCCATGTCTGCGACAAAAGCAGGTTGCGCGCCTGCAGGCACCGCCACACAAATGGGATTGGTACCTAGTAATCTTTCAACAGAAAAAGTAGGTGCTACGAGGGGACTTGCATTGGTCATGGCAATACCGATCATATCTTCTTCGAGTGCCATCATGGAATGGTAAGCTGCAATTCCAAAATGATTGGAATTCTGCACACTTACCCAGCCGGTACCGGCGCTGCGTGCTTTCTCTATAGCAAGCTGCATGGCCTTAGGTGCCACTACCAGTCCGAGCCCACTATCGCCATCCACTGTAGCTGTTGATGGTGTTTCATGGATGATTTTTACATCTGGTGTTGAATTGATTCTTTTCGCTTCCCACAACCTCACATAGCCACTGAGCCTGGCAATACCATGAGAATCAATGCCACGGGCATCTGCAGACAGCAACACTTTTGTTGCCAGCAAGGCATCATCATTTGAACAGCCCATGGCAAGAAAAACCTTTTGCGAAAAATTAAATAATTGATCGTAAGTGAAGGTGGAGGAAGTCATGGGTGCAAGATAAAGAAGGAATAAGATGATTTGAATGCGTATTATTTATTATAGCATTATGCATTTTCAATATTAAATCTATAGGTTCGTAATAACTATGTTAGCGGTATTACTTACAGACAGCCTTCAATGACAAAAAGAACATTGATTTTAATTGGATTTATACTTGCAAAATTTCTTTTGCAATACTTTTTGTTTAACCCAGGCTATGATTTGCAACGAGACGAATATTTGCATCTTGACCAGGCCAATCATTTAGCTTGGGGGTTTCTTTCTGTTCCACCAGTTACTTCCTGGATAGCTTACATTATAAAACTACTTGGCTACGGTGTATTTTGGGTTAAATTTTTTCCTGCCTTGTTTGGTGCTTTAACAATTGTTGTGGTTTGGAAAACTATTGAAGAATTAAAAGGCAATTTATTCGCATTAATATTAGGAGCAACCTGTGTTTTATTTTCAGCCATTTTGCGTTTAAACTTTCTCCTTCAACCCAATTCATTTGACGTTTTATGTTGGACAGCTTTTTATTTTACCCTCATTAAATACATAAATACTGAAAATGTAAAATGGCTTTTCATTGGAAGCTTTGTTTTTGCTATTGGTTTTTTAAACAAGTACAATATTGTCTTTTTAATTATTGGACTTTTCCCTGCTATTTTGTTAACTAACCAACGTAAGGTTTTTGCAAAAAAAGAATTTTATTACTCTGTTATAATTGGTTTGTTACTCATATTCCCAAATCTTTTGTGGCAATACAAAAATGCATTCCCCATTTTTCATCATCTGAAAGAATTAGCAGAAACTCAATTAGTAAATGTTAATCGTTTTGACTTTTTAAAGGAACAACTTTTATTTTTCGTTGGGGCATTGCCTGTAATTTCAGCTTCTTTATATGCTTTACTATTTCATAAACCTTTTGAAAAATTCAGACTGTTTTTTGGGACAATAATTTTTACACTTATCGTCTTTATTTATTTTAAAGCCAAAAGCTATTATGCCATAGGACTGTATCCAATATATATTTCATTTGGTTCAGTCTTTTTAAGCATCAAACTAAATACTGGTTGGAGAAAATATCTTCAACCAATTTTAGTAGCTGTTCCAATTATATTTTATGTTCTTTTATTCAACATCGTATTTTCAGTGAAAAACCCCAACTACTATAAAGAAAACAAAAATAAATACAAAGAGTTAGGTTTACTTCGTTGGGAAGACGGCGAAGACCATTTGTTGCCACAAGATTTCGCAGATATGCTTGGATGGAAAGAATTAGCCGAAAAGATTGATGTAGTTTACGGTAAGTTATCTAACAAAGACCAAACTATAATATTGTGTGATAATTACGGACAAGCAGGGGCAATAAATTATTATACTAAGAACAAGAATATAAAAGCTGTTTCATTTAACGCGGATTATATTAATTGGTTCAACCTTGACAATAAAATTGAAAATTTCATTAGAGTTAAAGAATTTAGCGAAAGAAATGATGAATTAGAAAAAACAAGTCTTTTTTTTAATATGGCTTTTATTGCGGACTCAATAACAAATCCATTTGCCAGAGAATATAAAACAACAATTTTTGTATTCACAAATCCAAAAATTGACATTAACCACAGATTAAAAACTGAAGTGAAAAGTAAGAAAAACTACCGCTAATAGCGGTATTGCTAAACTCCCCGCCCCTCCAATACCTAAAACCGTGTATGTCACCCCCTAAACAGCATTCTACTTAAATTGAACCTATTGTTCTGCCAGCCAGCAAAAATATAGGTTCCATTTCTAAAACATTGTATATCAACATAGTTCTGCTTTTACATCCCATTTTGTAATCTTCCCTTCTTCATCTATAATTATAATTGCATCTAATGAAGCATTGAATACTGTTTGCAATTCCTCCCTGCTTTCAAGCAAATCAATTTCTGCTATTTTTCGCCCTGTTATATCCTGACATGTACC
>MWYV01000017.1 GCA_002050435.1 Chitinophagales bacterium 33-2
GCTCTGCCTCGGGGTAAAGGCACAGTACACTACCATTACAGATTCTTCCCAGGTCAGCCAAAGAACCGTAATAGCGGGAATTGAATATAAAAAATCAAAGTTGCACCAATTTCTTTGGGGTAAGAACTATCGGGATGAATGGACCACACCTGTTCACATCCCAGTACTTGACCCTGATCGTTTCTCTGGGGGGATATCTCCTTTAAGATTGGGAGGTGGACGCCAAACAGAAACACTTCATTTTTTAAATGGTGCGGGCGACAGGTATGTTTTCCGGAGTGTGAACAAGACCTATACCCGCGCCTTACCCGAAATAGCCCAAGGAAGCTTTGTGGAAAGCATCGCCAACGACCAGATTTCAACCAATCATCCCTATGGAGCGCTCATCGTTCCCGACCTGGCTGCAGCAGCAGGTATATATCATACCAATCCGAAATATTATGTAATGCGGAGAGGCGACAGCCTCCAGGAATTTAATGATCAATTTGCAGGGATGCTGGGACTTGTTGAAGAGCGGCCTGACAAATCACATACAGACGAAGCCTCTTTTGGTGAACCCGAGAATATCATCAGCACTGAAAATATGCTGGAAAAAATAACGGAGGAGAATGACCATTTTGTTGATCAGCATTTTTATGTAAAAACCAGGCTGTTTGATATGCTGATAGGCGACTGGGGAAGACACCAGGACAACTGGAGATGGGCAAAATTTGATCAGGGTCCTTTCAAGATTTACCGTCCGGTACCTAAAGACCGAGACCAGATCTTTGCTGTCTTCGAAGGCTTTTTTATGGGCATCATTAAAAGCGTGGCAGGGCTTAACCAGTTGCAGTCTTTCGATCACAAGATCAAAGATATCAGGTGGTATAATTTCCCGGCCCTGGATATTGACCGGCGATTCACCAATGCTTTAGACAAACAAATCTGGACCGATTCGGCCAGGGCCTTGCAAACTTATCTTACAGATGCCGTAATAGACAGTGCCGTAAGCAGTATGCCACCAGAGATCTACGCTGTTTCGGGTAAGGACATCGCAGAAAAGATCAGGTCAAGAAGAAATGATATTGTCACCTATGCTGAGGACTATTACCGGTTCCTGTCAAATGAGGTTGATATTGCCGGTAGTCTTGAGAAAGAGATTTTCCTGGTAGAAAAAGAGGATGATGGAACCAGGGTGAGTATCGTGAGGATAAACAAAAACGGGGAAGTGAAACAGGAAGTTTTCAAAAGGAAATTCTACGTGAATGAAACCCGTGAGATCAGGCTGTATGGACTTGATGGGCAGGATGTTTTTCATATTACCGGAAACGGTAACAATCCTATTTTAATTCGTTTAATTGGCGGCAACTCAACGGACAGCCTTTTAGTAGAAACACCAAATACATCCGGCATCAGGTATTATGGATTGGAAAATAATGTAACGGCCAGCGGGAACAGGATCATGATGAAGCAGCGTAATGACACCCTCATTACCCATTACAACTGGGAAGAAAGAAAGATTGCTTCCAGCGGCGTTAAAAAAACGCTTTTCTATGATGATCTTTACCGCTTCCATATCGGATTAGGCTATGGCATTACCACGCACAGCTGGCGGAAAGACCCCTATGGTGCCAAACATGCCATAGGCCTCAATTATTCACTCACAGAAAACAGTTTCCATCCTTACTACAGAGGAAGCATCATCGATTTTATCGGCAAATGGGCGCTTGACCTCAGGGCTGGGTATGATGGTGCAAGACGGGTCAATTTTTTTGGAATTGGCAATGAGTCAGAACTGATCACCCAGGATACCAGGTTCCACTGGCTGAGAACTTCGCATTTTTATTCAGGCATGGGTGTTTCGAGAAAATTTCTGAGCAAGCATTTGTTCAGGATCAATATCCTGTACGACGGGGTAAAAGTTTTGCCAAAAGAAGGAAGATTGGTTACTAAAGATGCTGAATTCATTGAACCCTCTGTACTGGATTATAAACACTTTGGCAGTGCCATCCTGGGATATGATTTTTTAAGTGTAGACGACAACATTGTTCCTTCCAAAGGATTTTATTTTAATACAGCCTTATCATTCACACAAAATCTCAAAGAAAAGAACAGGTCATTCCGCAACCTTACCAGCGACCTGGGAATCTATCTACCCCTTGCCCGTCCACTGACGCTGGCAATTAAAGCAGGTGCTGCCACCATGTCGGGTGAGCCTGAATTTTACCAGCTCAATACTTTGGGGGGAAATTTCCAGTTGAGAGGTTACGAGAGATTCCGGTTCTATTCAAAACACCATTTTTACAACCAGAATGAATTAAGGTGGTTGCCTGAGGTAAGAAGCAGGATCTTTAATGGCAGGGCCGGGTTGATGGCCCTTTTTGATAATGGCAGGGCCTGGCACCCGGGAGAAACATCTGATAAATGGCATTTTGGTTATGGAGGAGGCGTGATACTGGTTCCATTTAATAAGATCGCGATGGGATTAACCTATGCGGTTTCAAAGGAGGACAAAGAATTTAACTTTCGTTTCTTCACCTATTTCTGAGGCGCTTTGCCCACCAGGTATTTTTATTTTTGAATAAACGGAAAGGAGATTTATTATATTATGCCGAGTTATTACGACGTAAAAAGCATTCCCTACCTTGCATTTTATGATAAAAAGGGCAGACTGATCCGCGGGGTTGAAAGATCCATGAGCATGGCCCAGATTATTAAACAATTTAAAAAAATAAATGGCAGGATTTTTATTCATCTTCATCATGTGGTAAAAGCGAAATTCATACAATTCTTTCTCGCCTTCTTCATTGCATTCATTTTCACGTGTGCAAATGCACAGGAAACCCCCGCAACCTCAAAAGTTATTTTTAAAGACAGTACCCGGGACCTGAAACGTACCCCATTCATCGAACGAATGGCCGACCGGTACACCAGTGATTCCATTGAACCCAATAAAAAAGGACTGGTTGTTCGACCAGGCGCCACGCTGGGAATAGGTTACCGCATCAGAACAACAAAACATGGCCAGGTTCCGTATGGTAGTCAGCACAGTATCACCGCGAATTACGGGATCAACAGGGGCGCAATCTTTATCGAATACCTCAGCAATTTTAACCAGGTAATAGGCAACTGGGATTTAAATACAAATGCAAGGGCTGACATTATTAATGTCATCAATTTTTATGGTATCGGTAATGAAACACTCCGACTGGCAGATGATGACGATTACCAGTTAAAATCGCGGGAGTGGCTTGGGGCGCTTGGATTGAGCAGGCAGATGGGCATCCATCACATTCTTGAATTCAGATCTTACTTCCAGTCCATCCGGATCAATTCCGACAATCACCAGTTCATTCAAAATCTTTTAACTGCAACAAAAGAAGATTATGCAAGAAATAATTTTCTTGGTTTTAGTGCAGGTTATCAATACCAGAAAAAAAATGACCTGATTCATCCAACAAAAGGGATTGAGCTGGGTACTCTGGCGGCATACAATATCAATCTTCACAGCAGCCAGTCAGGATTTTCAAGATTTACATCTTACATCAGTCATTACCTTCCTTTATCGGCTCAATTCACACTTGCCAATCGCCTGGGCAGTGCCAACATCATTGGGAGTCCGGAATTTTACCAATTGAACATCCTGGGTGGTAATGAGAACCTGAGAGGTTTTCGCAGACAAAGATTTTATGGTAAATCCACCCTGTTCCTGAATAATGAGATCCGCTGGCTGGTGCCCACCAATAAAAAATTTTTCAGCAAGGTTGGGCTTCTGGCATTTGCCGATGCAGGCAGGGTTTGGCAACAGGGTGAAAAATCCAACCTGATCCATTTCGGATATGGAGGCGGACTGCTGATCATTCCATTCAACAGGATTGTGGTAAATGGTTCTTATGGCTTTTCAAAAGAAGACAGGGTGATGCACCTCCGCATTGGATATCTTTTCTGATTTCTGTTCCTTTTTATTCAATTGCTTTTTACTCCTTATTTTTAGCGCCAATCTTTAAGAATATGCCTTCAAACGCAAACAGACAATATTTAGAATTTGAGAAGCCTATTAAGGACATTATTGATGAAATAGAAAGGCTGAAAAATGTGTCTGAATCAAAAAAGATCGACCACAGCGAGAGCATTAAAAAGCTTGAATTGGAAATTTTACAAAAAAGAGAAGAGATTAATAAAACGCTTACACCCTGGCAGAAAGTTCAGTTAAGCCGACACCCCGACAGGCCCTATACTTTGAAGTACATAGATAAAATGACGACGAATTTTATTGAGCTTTATGGTGACAGGAATGTAAAGGATGATAAAGCAATGGTGGGAGGCTTTGCCATGCTCGGTGGCGAAACAGTGATGATCATCGGCCAGCAAAAAGGGATCAATACAAAAACGCGGCAGATGCGCAATTTTGGAATGGCCAACCCGGAAGGTTACAGAAAAGCACTCCGGCTGATGCGGCTTGCTGAAAAATTCAACAAACCAATTATAACGCTGATCGATACGCCGGGCGCCTATCCAGGGCTGGAAGCAGAAGAACGCGGGCAGGGCGAAGCCATTGCTAGGAATATTTACGAGATGATCCGACTTAAGGTTCCTGTGATCTGTGTGATCATTGGCGAAGGTGCTTCAGGTGGTGCACTGGGCATTGGCGTTGGTGATAAAGTTTTTATGATGGAAAATACCTGGTACACCGTTATCTCCCCTGAAAGCTGTTCCTCTATTTTATGGCGCAGCTGGGATAAAAAAGAAATCGCTGCAGACCAGTTAAAGCTTACGGCTGAAAATATGAAAGCCTTCAGAATTGTTGATGGGATTATTCCCGAACCTGCAGGAGGTGCCCACTGGGATTATGATGCAGCAGCTGATATTTTAAAAAATTACATTGTTAAAGAACTGCAGGATCTGAAAAATGTTGATCCTGCTGAAAGAATAAAGCAGCGTATTGAAAAATTCGGAAAGATGGGCTTTTGGGAAGAGGTTTGATTATTGTGCGCACTAACTAAAGAAAAATATTATGTCGGTCAAAGATCTGTTGAAAGGAACCGGTGTGGCGCTGGTCACGCCGTTTACAAAAGATAAAGCAGTTGATTATAACAATCTAACTACGCTCATTGATTTTGTTATAGATGAAGCGGTTGATTATATAGTGGTGTTGGGAACAACCGGAGAAACGCCTACGTTAAGTAAAGAAGAAAAGATAGAAATTGTTAATCATTGTTTTTCTGCAATAGCGGCACGTGTTCCGGTAGTGATTGGCATCGGAGGTAATGATACACGTTCGGTGATCAGTGAAATGGAATTACTCCCGGTGGAAAAAGCCATTGCCATACTTTCTGCCAGTCCTTATTATAACAAACCATCGCAGGAAGGCATATTCCAGCATTACAAAACGCTTGCAGGTGAAACCTCCAAACCTTTGATCCTGTACAATGTTCCCGGTCGCACAGGAAGTAATATCAGTGCAGAAACAACAGTAAGACTGGCCAATGAGGTTGGCAATATCAATGGCATCAAGGAAGCCAGTGGAAATATGCAGCAATGTATGCAGATCCTGAAAGACAAACCTCAGGATTTCCTGGTAGTTAGCGGAGATGATCACCTGGCGCTTCCGCAGATTGCCTGTGGAATGGATGGTGTGATCAGCGTTGCTGCCAATTGTTTTCCTAAAGATTTTTCAGCAATGGTTCGTTGTGCACTGGATGGTGATTTTATGCGGGCACGTTCCCTGAACAATATTTTACTGGAAGGATATGAACTGCTTTTTGCGGAAAATAATCCTGCCGGAGTTAAAGCGTTTTTAGGAGAAATGGGTGTAATAGGAAACCACCTGAGGCTACCATTGGTTCCACTGAGTGCATCCATTCACCAGAAAGTAAAGCAATACCTTCAAACGCTGAATTCCTGATCATGGTAAAATGGATACCTGTAATTGTATGTTTCCTGTTTTTAACTAATGCCTCGGCACAAAGAACGTTTCACTCTTTTATAAATTTTGCTTCAGCTTGCTGTGATCACACAGGAGGTGGTCATCAAACTGGCACTACAATTGAAATAAAGCAGGTCATGTTTGAAAAACCCCCTCACCACCAGACCTATGCACCCGCAGCCGAAGAAACTGGTGCACAGGAAGAAACACTACAATATCAGCAGGAACTTTCAAGAAACATCTGGGTAAAACCAGGATTCACAATGGCTGAAAAGCCAGCAGGATCTACTGCAAACGATAATGTGCATATAGTGGATACGGCTTTTTACATGCCCCAGTTAAACCGTTACCGCAGGATTTGGATCTACCTTCCTCCTACTTACGCCAAATCAAGGAAAAAATACCCCGTTCTGTATATGCAGGACGGGCAGAACCTGTTTGATAAGGCCACTTCATTTTCAGGAGAATGGGGCGTTGATGAAGCCATTGATACCCTGGGGCCAAAGTTTGGAGAAATGATCGTGGTGGGCATTGACAATGGGAAGGAACATCGCATGAGTGAATATGCGCCGGTGGACACAGAACATGGAAAAGCAGAAGGTGATGCCTATATTGATTTTATAGTTCAAACATTACAACCCTTTATTAATAAACATTACAGAACCAGGAAATGCCGGAAACATAATTTTATTGCAGGTAGTTCCATGGGTGGACTGATCTCCTATTATGCGTTATTGAAATACCCTAAGAAATTCGGAGGTGCGGGCATTTTTTCCCCCTCTTTCTGGATCGCACCAGCACTACTTGAAGTAGATCCACAGAAGGCAAAACAAATCAAAGGCAAGTTATATTTTTTTGCAGGCATGCAGGAAAGCGAAAGAATGGTTCCAGATATGCTCAGGGTTTTTGAACAGGTAAAACGTTATTCCAAAGCAGAAATGACTACGGTGATTCGTGCGGAAGGAAAACATAGCGAAGCAACCTGGCGCGAAGAGTTTCCTTTGTTTTATGAATGGCTGTGGAAAGGAAAATGAGCTAATTTTTGCTTGGGCTTTGAGGTTTGGTAAACTATGAGAATGACTTCAATGCAGATTGAATTACGTGTAATCTTAATTGTTAGAGGAAACTGTTAGCAAAAAAGAATCCCCAAACCTCTAACCTCTCAATGTACTTCATAAGTATTTCCTTCAATCGCCAGGTCGGTATTTATAAAAACTTCTCTTGCTTCGCTTTCAAATTGTTCGAGGCTGCTGTACTTGCTGGAGAAATGTCCGATGAGTAATTTTTTTGCCATTACTTTCCGAGCCATTTCAGCCGCCTGTTTTGTAGTGGAATGAAACCGCTCATAAGCCATCTCCCGCATATTATCCAAATAAGTGGTTTCATGGTAGATCATATCAGCTCCATAGATAATGGGGATCAGCGATTCATCATAGCGCGTATCTGCGCAAAAGGCATATTTTTTTCCTTTTTCAGGAGGCGCGGTTACGGTGTCATTGCTGATCAATTGACCGCGCGGCGTTATATAATCCAAACCGCTCTGCAGGCTGGAATAAAAACTAACAGGTATGTTCAGTTTGCGCACACGGTCGATCAGTAGTTTACGTTTTCCCTCTTTTTCTTCAAACAGGAAACCATAACATTCAATACGGTGTCTGGTTTTAAAACAACTGATGCGGATCCTTTCATTGTCAACCAATACTTCGTTCTTATTCAGTGTATGAAAAAACAAAGGAAAAGGTAATTCTGTTTCAGCTACCTTCATCTGCATTTCAACAATCTGCTGCAATGGCTCAGGACCGAAGACATGCAATTCCTGTTTGTGAGATAAAAGTCCGAATGTATTCAGCAAACCCACCAGGCCAAAATAATGATCACCATGCAGGTGAGAAATAAATATGTGAGAGATCTTACCCCGCCGGATCTTATACTTGATCATCTGGATTTGTGTTCCTTCGCCGCAATCCACAAGATAATTAATGCCATCCTGGGTCACTACCTGGCTGGTAGGATGTCGGTTAAAAGCCGGGACGGCTGAATTATTTCCTAGGATGGTTACTGATAGCATATTAAATCTGGTTCCAAAATAAGTGATTTATTTAAACTCATTTAAAGTTTGCTCAATACCATTTAAATAAGACCTTCCAAATAACAACAGGTGAATCAGCTGGGGATAAAGATTAACTACTTTCCATTGTTCCTTATAATTTCCGGGAAAAGGCGTATGGTTTTGATATGCTTCGTAAAATCTTTTATCGAATCCGCCGAAAAGATGGGTCATTCCGAGGTCCACTGCAGGAATACCATAATAAACTGCAGGATCAATGAGTATGGGTTCACCCGATGGCGAGCACATAAAATTACCACTCCACAAATCTCCGTGCACCAGTGAAGGACCACTGATATCGTTGAAAATACCATCCAGTCTCAGACAGATCTTTTCAAAATCATCAACATGTTTTTTATCGAGCAGGGATTGATCTGCGCATTGCCGGGCCATTACCAGGATCCTTTGTTCCCTGAAAAAATCTATCCAGTTAATTTGCAACTTATTATACTGGGGAACGCTTCCCATGTAATTATCATCTTCCAGTCCAAAAGCCTGTCCTTTTACAGCATGTAAAGCCGCCAGCTGATGACCGAAGCCTTCCCAGAATTGATCATCCTTCACTCCTTCTGCGATCCATTCCAGTACCAGTACCTGTTGATCCTCCTCTTCAAGAACTGCAATGACACCGGGCGTTTTCATGATTTGATGACGCTCGATCATTTGGAGGCCATGTACTTCTTTTTGAAATAAACCGGGAAATTTTCCGCGGACATTGGATTTTACAAAATAGCTTTTATCTCCTGAAGTAAACTTAAAAGCCTGGTTAATGGAACCGCCGGCCACAGGTTCGGATATGTGATAAGGCCCCAACAAGCCATGACGCTGCAGTATTTTTTCTGTAGATTTCAATTGTCAGGATTGCCCTTCATTGTCATATTCATCACCCATCAAGTCTCTTTCGATCTCCTCCATTTGTACAATATCCCATGCTTCAGATTCGGTGGGTGTAACATTCATCATTTCAAGAAGTGATTGCCTGTCAAGCTCAGTTTCCACGCCAGGTTGCAGTCCGCAAATTACAAAGGAAGCTTCCTGTTCATAAAAATTCTGTTGTGCCCTTACTAGTATTTCCCCGGCCTCTTCTTCAACACTCTCAACTTCTGAAAGATTCAAAACAATGTTTTTTGTACTAGCTTTAAGAAAATCTGATAATTTCAGATTGAGCTCTGCTGCCATATTAGCAGACAAATGAGGTGTAATTACGCGTATGACATGAAATTTCTCTTTGGTATCAGTTTTGACTTCCATAATGTTTGCCGGAAAGACTTAACATTTCGCGTCTTACCCTGCTCAAAAATATTTTTTATTATTGTATAAAGCATTAAAATAAAATGGATAATAATTTTTCCTCACAAGTTAAAGAGATCATTTCTTTCAGCAGGGAGGAAGCACTGAGGTTAGGCAATGATTTTATAGGCACGGAACATTTATTGCTTGGATTAATTCGGGAAGGTGATAATACAGCTGTTCGGATTTTAAAGAGCTTTAACGTTGACCTGTATGAATTAAGGAAAGAGATTGAACTGGCGGTGAAAGATAAAACAGGTAAGAACATAGCCAATATAAATAGTTTGCCGCTGACAAAACAGGCAGAGAAAGTAATAAGGGTTACTGTACTTGAAGCCAAGGCGCTTAAAAGTCCTACCGTGGAAACGGAACACCTGATGTTGTCTATCCTGAAAAACAAAGAAAACATTGCAACACAAATCTTAAATCAATTTGACGTGGATTACGATTTATTCAGACAGGAACTCGGCATGGTAAGATCTAACGAGCCCCGCGCAGAATACCAGGAAGAAAACGATGACGATTTTGATGATGAAAAGAAATACGCCCAGTCCAAAAGCCGCCAGGCAGGTGCTGCAAAAAGCAAAACACCGGTGCTGGATAATTTTGGAAGGGACATCACCAAACTCGCTGAGTCAGGTACACTGGATCCTATTGTAGGAAGGGAAAAAGAGATCGAAAGGGTATCACAGATCCTATCGCGTCGTAAAAAGAACAACCCTATTTTAATAGGTGAGCCGGGCGTTGGTAAAACTGCCATCGTTGAAGGTCTTGCGCTCCGAATTGTTCAGCGTAAAGTATCCCGTGTGCTTTTCGACAAACGCGTGATCTCCCTTGACCTTGCCGCTCTTGTGGCAGGAACAAAATACCGCGGCCAGTTTGAAGAAAGAATGAAAGCGATCATGAACGAGCTTGAAAAAAATCGTGATGTGATTCTTTTCATTGATGAAATTCATACGATTGTTGGTGCGGGTGGCGCTTCCGGTTCCCTCGATGCTTCCAACATTTTCAAACCTGCACTTGCACGTGGAGAATTGCAGTGTATTGGTGCTTCCACGCTTGATGAATACAGAATGTATATTGAGAAAGACGGAGCGCTTGACCGTCGTTTTCAAAAAGTGATGATCGATCCGCCAAGTGTGGTTGACACGATCCTGATACTGAATAATATCAAATCAAAATACGAGGAATACCACAATGTAAATTATGATGACCCCGCAATTGATGCCTGCGTGAAACTAAGCGACAGGTACATCACCGATCGTCTTCTGCCCGACAAAGCCATTGATGTAATGGATGAAGTTGGCGCACGCGTGCACCTGAAAAACATCAATGTTCCTCAAAACATTCTTGATCTTGAAAAAAAGATCGAGGACATTAAAGTGGAGAAGAACAGGGTGGTAAAAAGCCAGAAATTTGAAGAAGCAGCAGCGTTGCGGGATACAGAAAAAAGGCTGGGTGAAGAATTGGAAAAAGCAAAAGCACAGTGGGAAGAAGAAAGCAAGCATAAGCGCTTCCCGATTGGTGAAGAAGAGATAGCAGAAGTCATTTCGATGATGACGGGCATTCCGGTCAAACGGATGGTGGAAGCGGAAACGCAAAAGCTGCGTAAGATGGCTGATGAAATGAAAGGTATGGTGGTTGGACAAAATGAAGCCATCTCCAAAGTTGTAAAAGCCATTCAGCGAAACAGGGTTGGCTTAAAAGATCCTAAAAAGCCCATTGGTACGTTTATTTTTCTTGGTCCTACAGGAGTTGGTAAAACCGAGCTGGCACGTGCACTCGCTCGGCATATGTTCGACAGTGAAGATGCGCTGATCAGGATTGATATGAGTGAATACATGGAAAAATTCACTGTTTCCAGGCTGATTGGAGCGCCTCCGGGATATGTGGGTTATGAGGAAGGCGGACAGTTAACGGAAAGAGTACGCCGCAAACCTTATAGTGTGATCCTGCTGGATGAAATTGAAAAAGCACACCCGGATATCTACAATATTCTGCTGCAGGTTTTGGATGATGGACAATTGACCGACGGACTGGGAAGAAAAGTAGATTTTAAAAATACCATGATCATCATGACCTCCAACATTGGCGCACGCCAGTTGAAGGATTTTGGCGAAGGAGTGGGTTTTGCTACGGCATCCAGGGTTGAAAACCAGGACGAAGCCAATAAAGCGGTGATTGAAAAAGCGCTTAAAAGAACCTTCTCTCCTGAATTTCTGAATCGTATTGATGATGTGATTATTTTTAATTCACTTTCAAAAGAAGATATCTTCCAGATCATTGATATTTTGATGATGGGTGTAATGAAGCGTTTGGAAAACCTTGGTTTTGGTATGGAACTTTCTGAAGAAGCCAAAAGCTTTATTGCAGATAAAGGATATGACCAGCAGTTTGGTGCGCGTCCTCTGCACAGGGCGATACAGAAATACCTGGAAGATCCGCTGGCAGAGGAGATCCTGAATATGAATATCAAAGCAGGCGACCTTCTTGTAGCTGATCTCAATAAAGAAGAAGGCAAACTGGTATTTACGTTAAAAGAACAACAGGCGCCACAGCCAAAAACATAAAAAAGCATATAGAAATCCCGCCAAATGGCGGGATTTTTTATTAGGTGTAACCATTAGTTTTTGTCGTCTCCCTTATAGTTGGCATTTTTGCAGGGAGTGTATGAAAAAGATCATTATTACAATTGATGGATGGTCATCATGTGGTAAAAGCACACTGGCAAAACAATTGGCCAAAGCATTGAACTATATCTATGTTGACAGTGGTGCCATGTACCGTGCCATTACTTTATATTTTCTTCGAAACCATGTGGACTGGACGCAGGCCGACGATGTGATCTACGCGCTTGACGACATTGCTCTTGAATTTAATTACAATCATAAGAGTGAACAATCAGAGATCTATCTCAATGGTGAAAATGTGGAGTATGTGATCCGTGATCTGGTGATTGCAGAAAAAGTAAGTGATGTTGCGGCAATTAAAGAAGTCAGGGAATATGCCGTTGCGCAGCAGCAAAGAATGGGAAGAAACCGCGGAATTGTTATGGATGGAAGAGATATCGGCACTGTGGTTTTCCCCGATGCAGAATTGAAGATCTTTATGACGGCGGATAATACCGTCAGAATTGAGAGAAGATTCCAGGAATTATTTGATAAAAACCCCAACATTACAATAGAAGAAGTTAGAAATAATCTTGAAATGCGGGATTATATTGACTCACACCGGGAAGTAAGTCCACTGAAAAGAGCAGAAGATGCCATTGTTCTAGACAATACCAACCTCACTGAAAAAGAGCAATTTGAAACGGCCATGCAATGGGCACATAAGCATATAGAACAGTATGCTTCATAATTGGAACCCTATTTGTTTTAAATAAATCAACTATCATTTCCCAAATGGGGCCCCTGTTCGGTTTGTTTCGAATGGTATTGTGAATTTAAAACAGTGGAAAATGAAAAAATTAATCTCTACACTCAGTGTCTGCCTTTTTTTTATAGCAGCCCATGCGCAGCTGATCATTCAGCGTGCATTCACTCCTCAAAATGGTAACCAGTATTTTGAATTGTATAATAATACAACATCACCCATCGACCTGAATTGTTACACGCTCCTCACCCACTTCAGGAATTTAGATGAAGCAGGATTTTACATGGTGCGGTTCCCTCAATCTACATTGGGTTCAAATGAAACCATGCTGATAGGAAACAGAGAACAATTAAACCCTGTAAACCCGCTGAATCGCATTCAACTCAGCTGGCAGGATCTTGGTGCAACAGGTTTACTGGAAAAATATAACATGAGTGAAAACCAGCTGCAATTATTTCATAATCCAATCACAGCACTCGACAGGGAAGTAAAAAATACATTCAAAAATAATCTGGATTACATTGATCATGTTGTATTCCTGTTTAATGGGGCAACCCTGGTAGATGCTTCGGTGAATCTTGATGCGGAAAAAAATCTTCCGGATTTCCTGAATCATTTACCGCAGCTTTCTTACACAAATAATTGTGGCGGGCAGGTTACCATTGCAATTAATACGATCAGGAACAGGTTCCCCAACATTTTTAATAATCCCAACCTGCAGCATGAGCGCGGGTATTTTAAAGAATTCCAGGTGCAGCAAAACAGTTCCAGTGTACAAATTGCCTGGCAAACCATGCGAGACCAGCAAAACCGTGGGTTTCATATTGAAAGAAGATCCGGCACAGGTACCTGGTCAACGGTAGCGTATGTTGCAGCCCTGTCCCCGGAAGGCAATAGCAATAATGAATCCTTACAATATTTTTATGGAGACAGAACCATTTTAAACGACAGAACGGAATACAGGTTAAGAAGCATTGATATGAATGGAAAGGCTTTTTATAGTCCTACAAAAATTATCAATGCCTATGGTGAAGTGGATCCGCTTGCAGTTTATCCGAATCCTAGTCGCGATGGAAGCGCCAACATCAGTTTTGGAACCGTAAACAGCCTGCGGGATGTACAGGTAATTGATATGAATGGTCAACTGGTGCAACAATGGGTTTCTGTGAACAGCCCTACCCAACAAGTGCAGAATTTAAAAACAGGGCATTACGTTGTCCGCGTGATTGACAGGCAGACTGGTGCCATTACTACAAAAAAGCTGGTAGTAAAAAATTAACCCAGCGGCTAAAAAGGATTAATAAAATTCTTATGTTCGCCAGATAAAAAAGGGATGATCAAATGATCATTCCTTTTTGCTTTTATATGAATGGCCTATTTCCCTTTTATTCCTAAAAGATCAACTTCAAATACCAGTACTGAACCACCTGGGATCTGCCCGTTATCATTCATCCCATATCCCAGAGCATGCGGAATATACAATTTGTATTTACTTCCCACAGGCATCAGTTGAAGCGCTTCTGTCCAGCCCCTGATCACTCCTCCGAGAGGAAAACTGATTGTACTGCCTCTCTTATATGAGTTATCAAATTCAGCACCGTTGATGAGCGTACCTGCATAATGCACTTCCACAGTATCCGTTACTTCTGGCTTTGGGCCTGTGCCCTGCGTGATCACTTCGTATTGAATGCCGGAAGCAGTTGTTTTCACTCCAGGTCTTTTTTTATTCGCTGCAAGAAATTTTTCTCCTTCTTCAATATTCTTAAAAAGTCCGGGATTGAGAAAACGCATGACAGCAAGATTGGCCTGTTCTTCTGTGAGCAATTCAGGCTTTTTTGTGAATACGTCATTAATGGCCCGGGAGACAAGCGCACCATTCAGCTGATTGATGCCCTGCTGTGAATAAAACTTGGCAACACTTAATCCAATAGCATAACTCACAGAGTCATTCAGATTCTTCAGAACAGGTGTTGCTTTTTTTGTAGTTCCAGGTGTTTTCTTAGGAGCAGTCGTTTTTGTAGTTTTTTGAGCATGCACATTCAGGGCAGTGAAACAAAAACCCAGGAAAAAAATTTTTTTCATTCTTTGATTGGTTAATCAGCAAAAATAAAGGATCAGCAGCCAATGGATGTGAAGGATAAATTAATTTCGCCTATGTTCCGGTCTTCGCTCAGTTTATACAGGAATGCTTATAAGGGTCTGTCTACCGAAATGTGGTGGCTTGCCCTGGTGATGTTTATCAACCGAAGTGGAACCATGGTGATCCCTTTTCTCACCATTTACCTCACACAACAAGGTTATTCGCTTGCTGAAGCGGGTTATGTTATGGGTGCTTTTGGCGTAGGTGCTATTCTCGGAAGTTTTATAGGTGGGGTGCTGACAGATAAGGCCGGGCATTTTTTTGTACAGGTGATCAGTCTTTTTTTAAGCGGGATCATGTTTATCGTTCTGGGACAAATGGAAGGACTTTTCCAGATTACATCCTGCATTTTTATTCTAAGTACCATCGGGGAAGCTTTCCGCCCGGCCAATTCCGCTGCCATTGCATCCTACAGTAACAAATCCAACAGAACAAGGTGTTATTCACTCAACCGGCTTGCCATCAACCTCGGATGGGCTTTTGGTCCTGCAATTGGTGGTTTACTTGCCAGCCGCAGTTATGCACTGTTGTTTGTTGTTGATGGACTCACCTGCATGAGTGCCGCTGCTTTGCTGTACTTCCTTTTTCGTAAGAAAAATAAAACAGAAAGGAATGAACGGACTGTTTTCCATTCACCATTACCGGTTGTTTCTGCCTACCGCGACAAGTTTTTTCTCAGCGGGATCGCTTTATTGTTTCTGATTGGACTGTGCTTTTTTCAAACATTCAGCATTCTACCTGTTTTTTATAAAGAAAGGGTTTTATTGAATGAAGCGACCATCGGATGGCTGCTTGCATTAAATGGCTTGCTGATCGCTGTTGTTGAAATGGCTTTGGTGTATAAACTGGAGAACCGGCGCGATCCGATGATCTATATGGTGGCAGGTTCTGTATTTATCGGACTGTCTTTCCTGGTAATGAATATTTATCCTGTACTCTCCATCATGGTTTTGAGTATGGTGATCATTACATTTGGAGAAATGCTGCTGTTCCCATTTATGAATAATTTCTGGGTTCAGCGCAGTACAGATTCCAATCGTGGACAATACGCAGCTTTATATACCATGGCTTTTTCTGCAGCCATTGTTTTGGCGCCCACTATTGCTTCGCAGATCGCGACAAGGCAAGGATATGCTGTTTTATGGACAGTGGATTTTGTTCTTTGTCTTTTTGCTGCTATTGGATTTTATTACTTGAAAAAAAGAATACATACGCATGAACGAATTCCAGAAATCCATTCAGATCCGCTGGTCGGATCTTGACCCAAATTTTCATCTCAGGCATTCTGTTTATTATGACTGGGGCGCCTACTGCCGTGTGGAGTTTTTAAATGAATACGGACTTACCGCTGCTGTTATGCAGCAATTAAAGATCGGTCCCATTCTGTTCCGTGAGGAATGCATTTTTAGAAAAGAGATCCGCCAGGGCGATGATGCGCTCATAAAACTTCAACTTATTAAAGCAAAAAAAGATTATTCACGCTGGAGCATTCAACATCATATTTCTAAAAATAACGACCAGCTTTGTGCAGAGATCAATGTAGACGGCGCCTGGATGGATGTTGTGCAAAGAAAACTGGCTTCTCCACCTGAGAAGGTGCATGAAGTATTTGGAAGGATGCCCAAAGGAGAAGCGTTCGAATGGATTTAATATGGCCTTTAGAAAAAAGAAAACCGTAATAAAACAGCATCCCATTTAAAAAATGCCTGACTTATTACGGTCCTCTCCATCATGATTTTACCTTGGGTAAAGCGTTCTGACCGCTAAGATGTCGAAATTGGTAAAAGCCTGCCATGGAAGAATAAAAGAATTCATCACTGAATTAGGATCAACTTCAGGTGTTCCCGGAACCAGGTTACCATAAGAACCATCTGTATGGGTAAAGCCAATACTATGTCCAAATTCATGTGTCATAGTGAAGGTCTTATAAGCTGCATTCAAATAATTATATTTAGTATTTATGGAAACTTCGGGACCAACATTACCTGAAAATGAAGGAAGGTAAGCCCATGCAACCGTTGATGTAGATGCATCATAATAAGAGGTTACTTTGATATGGTATGACGGAAGCGTGGTGGTGGTAGTAGTGGTTGAACCTGTATTCTTTTTTCCTTTACCGCCAGTAGTGGTAGTTGTGGTAGTAGCAGTTACCCTTTTCATTGTGACCAAACTAATGGTACTGTTCCAGTTACTGATGCTTTGATCAATGGCAGCAACCCAATCAGCCGGAACTGAAGGCTCAACATAAATATTGATAAGAGATGCACTGGTCCTGGTAAGCGTGTACATATAACTTCTCTGCTGGGTACCGTTGGCCTGGGTACCTCCTGGCTGGTAGTTATTAAATCTTAATTCAGCATCAGCCAAACTGATCCTTCCATCTTTATCAACTGCAAAAGTTTTGGCCTGGCGATCGTATGTGATCTTAGCATCTTTTACGCCTGTGCTCATGGCGATAAAAGAACTGAGCGCTGTTATCTTTTCCTCTGAGATGGTCTCTTCCTGTACAAGGTCTGCTTTTTTACAGGAAGTAAATCCTAGTACCAGGATGCCTACAAAAAACAAGGATACAATACGTGTGATGGCTTGGGGGGTGTTTTTCATGAGATTATTTTTTTGCAAGACTATTGCTTCCTCATATAAAAAAGAATGTAATATCGGTGAACGGATGAAATCAGCGGTGGGAAAGGGTTTCAGGAGGTTTGTCAAGCCGCCTCAACCGCTGCGGGTGCTGCACAATATAAGACCGTAACAGCATCCTGATATAGCTGTTTTCTTTGTAGGGATTAATATATTCCCTGATAGAATCACTTGAAATTTCTTTCATGCTTTTAGGCAGGTAACCCATACCCAAAAAACTGCCACCCTCCACCATGATGCATGAGATCTCCTCTTCAGTCTTCCCCTTATCCAATACAACATAGGATGATGTGTCGGTAAGTGATGCTATGGCCTGCACTACCCTTTGATTATACCCTTGCGGCATTTCTTTTTTTTCGCAGGCACCATTACAATGCTGCTCTTCAATTCCTATACAGGGATCAGAGCCGGTTTGAATGAAACATAACCTTGGACAAAGCTGGTAAGTTTTGACCAGTTTTTTGAGCACCCCATGGCCATCAACTTTATAATGAAAAGTACAAACAGGGTTACTGCATTTTCTTTTCTTCTCAATAGCAAGACGCATGTACCCGTTCTGGTCTTCATAAACAAAAATTCCAAATGTTTCTTCCGGACGTTTTTGCGCAGTATTGAATTGGGGCCATAATTTTTTTATTTCTGCAGATTCCAGGATGGAAGCCATCAGCTCTGTTGCAGTGACCTGGAATTTTATGGTATAGATATGCCTGATGAAATTTTGTTTTTGTTTACCTGCCGAATTATTACTGAAATGGCTATTGACCCTCGAACGAATATTTTTTGCTTTGCCTACATAGATCACTTTCCCTTTCTGATCGTGGAAATAATACACACCGGGAGATGCAGGAAGTGCATCATAATCAGATTTGGAAACATGGGGTGGCAATAATTGTTCTTTAGAATTCCGGTTCAGGCTTTGACTAATAATATTGTTTGGGTCATTCTCCAGCATCTTTTTGAAAAGAAGAACCGTGGCCTGGGCATCACCACCCGCACGGTGGCGATCCTTCAGTTCAATTTCAAGAGAATGACAAAGATTGCCGAGACTGTAGGAAGGGAAACCAGGTAAGATCTGCCTCGCCAGCCTTACAGTACACAGTTTTTTTGCATGGAAGGTATAACCATGATGATCCAAATGATTTTTTACAAATGAGTAATCAAAGTTCACATTGTGCGCAACGAAAATATTTCCCTGAAGCAGGGTGAAAACTTTTTCAGCCACTTCTTCAAAACAAGGCGCATCTACCACCATCTGGTTGGTGATACCCGTAAATGCCTGAATATACCGTGGGATCAATTGATGCGGATTGACCAGGGTTTCAAATTCTTCCACCACTTCCCTCCCATCAAATATCTTTATGGCAATTTCAATGATGCCATTTGCGGAAGCATAACCGCCTGTGGTCTCTATATCTACAATGGCATACATCAGGAATTGTTTAGGATCGAAAGGGAATCGAAGGTCTAAAATTTTTAGCAATGGAGCAAGGTAAATTTGAAATGTTTCAAAACAGGCTGGAAAAAGTGTACCGGCACCGCTCCAAACAGGCCCGGAGACAGGGTATTGATTGTTTCAGGATCTATGACCACGACTTACCCGAATTTCCTTTTATCGTGGAACGCTTTGACGATAAACTATATGTTTCAGAATACAAACGCCACCATGACATGGAAGATACTGCCTATGAATTCTGGCTGGAAAGATCAAAAGAGATCATGGCAGTTGTAACAGGTATTGCCTTCGAAAATATTTTCGCGCGGATGCGGCAAAGAAAATCCGGCAGGAAAGGACAATACCAGAAACTTGATGAAGAAAAAAATGAATTTGTAGTAAAAGAAAATGGACTTTCTTTTTTTGTAAACCTTACCGATTACCTGGATACCGGGTTATTTCTTGACCACAGGATCACCCGCCAGATGGTGCGCGAGGCATCTAACCAGAAATCGGTATTAAACCTGTTTGCTTATACGGGTTCATTCTCTGTTTATGCTGCGGCCGGAAATGCTTCAAGCGTTGTAACTGTTGATCTTTCAAAAACCTACCTTGACTGGGCGAAAAGAAATATGGAATTGAATTTTAGTTCATTCCCTAACCATCACATTGTACATGCAGATGTAAAACAATTTCTGAAGGAAGAAAAGAAATCCCGGTATGACATCATTGTGCTGGATCCTCCCACTTTCAGTAATAGTAAAAGAATGGAAGACATTCTGGATATTCAAAGAGACCATGTGGAACTGGTTAATGATTGCCTGGAATTATTACATCCAGGTGGAGTAATTTATTTCAGCAACAATTTCACAAAATTTGAACTGCATACATCGGAGATCAGGTCAAAGGAAATAAAAGATATTACAAAAGCGACCACGCCTTTTGATTTTGAAGGAAAATTAAACCGGCCCTGTTATAAGATCAGGAAGATGTAATTATGTTTTTGATTAAATAAAAAGGATATATCAAAAGTAAAATGAAGGTGCTGAGTATTGATTTTACAAAGAATCCATTTATAATTTATTATGACCGATGTGTTGATAATTATTACAATATTTGGCAGGCCATTTATCTTAATGCTTCTGTTCACTATTAAACTATTTAGCTTATATTCCACTAGTTATGTCAATAACAGAAAGAGATGCCCACAGTGCAACCTGGCAGCAATTTTCCCGAGGTGAGGAAGAGGCAGTTTCAGAATTATATCGGCAGCATTATTTCGCTTTGATAAATTATGGATTAACCCTTATTTCTGACCGGGGCAAAGTTAATGACCATTTTATGGAGGTCTTGCTTGGATTATGGGATAAGAGAAGCAGGCTTCCAGAAGTAATGAATGTAAGGTCTTATTTAATGACATCTCTTCGCAGGAAAATCCTTGACGGAATAAAAACAGAGAACAGGCACAAAATAATTCACCAGGAACTGGAAGAAGAATTAGAAACTACACAATGGTCTTATGAAGATTACCTGGTGAAATATTATTCCGACAAAGAATTCAGAACAAGGATTGAAAGCGCTTTAAAAAAATTAAGTCCCAGGCAACTCGAGCTCCTGCAAATGAAATTTTACAGGGATATGGATTATGCGACCATCGCCACCGAATGCAGAATTACAAAAAGAACTGCTTATAATATCATATATGATGCAATAAAAATTCTTAAGGTAGAATTATACGATGATAAGAACAGTTCTTTCCAGATTCATATTCCCGGAATCATTCTTTTTCTACTCACAGCAGCGGGTTCAAAAAATATTCTTTAAAAAAATTTAAAAAATCCATAGTAAATCAGGGAGGGTTTACCGTCAATGCTGTATAACCATTCCTGATTATGCAATATGAGCAATTTAAGGCTGAAGATTTTGTAATGGAAGAAAGCTTTCAGCAGTACTGCAAGGGAGAAACTAATGAAGCAGTGGCGTTCTGGTCCAAATGGAAAAAAGAAAATCCAGCCCAGTCTGCAGAGATCGAAAAAGCAGAAAACATCCTTTCCCTGTTAAATGGTGGCCATCACAGCAAAGCATTTCTTGAGCATTCTGAAAAATTTAATCAGCTGGTCCTGAACAGAAAAGGTTTTGGAGAAAAAGCTATTATTACCTCTTTTGCAGGCCATCGTTCCCATCGAAAAAGATTTTTCACCTATATGGCTGCCGCCATTATCCTCGGGCTTATGCTAACCGGGGCCTTCTTTTATTTCAATTCTGGCAAAAATCCTGTTGAGTCTGTCACAAAAACAGAGGTTCCTACAGTTGTTCCCGATATTTTGCCAGGAGGCGACAATGCCATTCTTACCCTGGCCGATGGCACCCGGATCGAGTTGAATACAGTAACAGATGGAAGGCTAAAACTAGAGGATGGATCAAATATCAGGAAAGAAGGAGCAGAATTATTATATGATGGTTCAACACTTCAGTCAGAAGTAGTAGTCTTCAACTCCATTTCCACTCCAAAAGGCGGACAATACAAGATCATATTAAGTGACGGCACTAAAATATGGCTTAATGCAGCTTCCTCACTTCATTATCCAACTTCTTTCCCGGGTTCTTCACGAATAGTTGAATTGACCGGGGAAGGATATTTTGAAGTGGCAACCAATGCATCAAAACCATTTATGGTAAAAGTAAATGGCATTGAAGTGGAGGTGCTCGGCACACATTTCAATATCAACAGTTATGATGATGAACCTGTTTTGAAAACAACCCTTCTTGAAGGATCTGTAAGTATCCGGAAAAATGAACATTCAATTGTTATGAAAAAAGGCGAGCAGGTAGCATTTTCCAACACTTCACTAAGTGTACAGTCAGCAAAAAGACCTCCTTCAGTTACACTTCTGGATGAAACAGAACTCAGCCAGGCGATTGCATGGAAAGATGGAGTCTTTGATTTCAATAATGATCATATAACCCATATCATGCGACAGTTATCGAGGTGGTATAATGTAGATGTGAAATACAAAGGAAGGGTGCCCGAAAAACATTATACAGGAACCATAAGGAAGTCTGTTCCTATTTCCGAGGTCATAAAAATGATTGAAATAGCAGGAGGAACAGGAATATCAATAGACCAGCGAACCATAAATATCCAGGAAAAATAATTTAATCCGCATACCTGAGCAAACTTTTGATTTTCATTAAGCCAGTAAAACCGATTGAAGTAAACCTCAACTAATTACTATGACACAAATTCTAAAAAACATGAAGGGTAGTTTATTAAGCCCTCATGCAAAACTGCTAAGGATTATGAAACTCTTGTCAATCTTTCTTTTTGCTGCCTTCATGCAGGTGCATGCAAAAAGCAATTCACAAACAGTAACACTTGATCTGAAAAATGTTTCTTTAGAAAAAGTTTTTAAAGAGATCAGGAAACAGACCGACTTCCTTTTCCTTTACAACAATGAGGAAATAAAAAAGATAGGAAAAGTCAGCATTCATGTGCAGGATGCCACTATTGAAGAAGTGTTGATGAAAAGTTTAAGCGCTACAGGGTTTTCTTATAAGATCGTTGACAAAACAATTGTGATCAATCCAAGGATCCAGGATATAAAACCTGCTGATCTTACAATTGCAGCAATTGACGTGCAGGGTATGATAAAAGATGCTGCCGGCACACCCCTTTCGGGCGCTTCTGTAAAAGTGAAGGGATCACGATCGGGAACCATTACCAATGAAAGAGGGCAATTCACATTGAGAGGAATAAATGAAACTGCAACACTCGAAATTTCTTTTGTAGGGTATGCCACTTCTTTTATTCAGGTCAGCAACCGAACTTATATTGAGGTATCGTTAGCTGTTTCCGAAAACAAGTTAGATGAAACAGTTTTGATAGCATATGGGCGTACATCCAAGCGTTTGAATACAGGGGCTGTTTCAACAGTTACCAGTGAGATCATTGGAAACCAGCCCGTGTCAAATCCCGTGGCAGCCTTGCAGGGAAGGGTTTCTGGTTTAATGATCTCTTCATCAAGCGGTTTACCAGGAGGAGATATGCAGGTAAGAATAAGAGGTGAGAATTCGATGAAGCAGGGTAATGATCCCCTGTATATTGTAGATGGTGTTCCTTTTATTTCATCAGCACTGAATCTATTCCAGGGTGCTAACGGATCGCAAAGTCCTTTAAACAGTTTAAACCCTGGTGATATTGAAAGAGTGGAAGTACTGAAAGATGCAGATGCTACAGCCATTTATGGATCAAGAGGTGCCAATGGCGTGATCCTTATCACCACAAAAAAAGGTGTAGCAGGACAGAGTGCTGTGAACGTAAATGTTTATCATGGAGTGAGTAAGGTTTCAAATATGATGGACATGCTGAACACGCAACAATACCTTGCTTTAAGAAAAGATGCGTTTGAAAAAGATGGTGTGGTTCCAACAGCTGCCAATGCCCCCGACCTTTTGGTTTGGGACCAGAATACAGAAACCGACTGGCAGAAATTATTAATTGGCAATACAGCAAATTTAACAGAAGCGCAGATCTCTTTTTCAGGTGGAACTGCCCAAACACGATTCTTATTCAGTGGAACCTACAGGCATGAAACCACAGTAATGCCCGGCGATTTTGCTTTTAAAAAAGGAGGTGTATTATTAAATGCAGATCATAATTCTGTTAACAGGAAATTTGGAGTAACTGCATCTCTGAATTTTAATTCTGATAACAATTCAATTTTCCCTACAGACGTCACCCAGTATTTTACGCTTCCTCCCAACTATGCTCCTTACAATCCTGATGGAAGCTACCAGTGGTTTGGAAATGTGCAGAACCCATTGGCTTACCTGAACAGAACTTACGTAACCAAAACCTCTAATCTTATAGGAAATACTGTACTGAAGTATAACCTTTTTTCCAATCTTACGTTAAGGACAAACATGGGTATCAGCCAGACACGTATGGATCAATTACAAACCCTGCCTTTCTCTGGTTTTAACCCACTTACTGCGCCTGCCAGCCAGAGCCAGTTTGGAGATGCCTCTGTTAAATCCTATATCGTTGAACCGCAGGCTGAATTCAATACACGTGCCGGAGCAGGACAATTGAATATATTAGCCGGTACGAGCTGGCAGCAAACGCTCACTGAAGGGAAATTCCTGTTTGCTACAGGATTTTCAAGTGATGCGTTACTAAAAGATATCAGGTCGGCCTCCACGGTAACAGTAAGATCGAATGATTACAGGCAATATAATTACCAGTCGGTTTTTGGTCGTGTGAATTATAACCTGCTTCAAAAATATATTGTAAACCTTACTTTCCGTCGCGATGGATCGAGCCGTTTTGGACCAGGAAAACGATTTGGCAATTTTGGGGCTGCAGGACTTGCATGGGTTTTTTCAGAAGAGAGATTTGCTGAAGGTATATCATTCCTAAGCTTTGGTAAGATCAGGGGAAGTTATGGAACAACCGGAAACGACCAGATTGGAGACTATCAATATCTTGACACATGGGGTTCATCCAGTTTTCCTTACGGGGGTCTAACAGGATTAACTCCCACCAGGGTTTACAATGCAGACTACAGCTGGGAAGTAAATAAGAAAAAAGAAATTGCCCTTGAATTAGGTTTTTTTCAAAACAGGATCTTACTTACCACAAATTATTATAATAACAGGTCATCAAATCAATTGATCGGCAGAACACTTTCCGCGCAGTCGGGTTTTTCTTCTTACATAGCTAATCTTCCTGCAAAAGTAGAAAACTCAGGATGGGAATTTGAGCTCAACTCAACCAATGTAAAAGGAAAGAATTTTACTTGGGAAACAGCATTCAACATCACTTTACCAGCCAATAAATTGCTGGAGTATCCTGGTCTTGACAAATCGGCTGATGCTTCCAGCTATGAAGTAGGACAATCGATAAGGATGATCAAAGGTTTTCAGTTCACCGGCGTTAACCCCGCAACAGGAATCCCTGAATTCCTGGATGTAAATAACGATGGGGTGATTTCAAGTCCGAAGGATTATGTGGTACTTGGCGAAACAATGCCAAAATTTTATGGAGGGCTTTCGAACAGTTTATCTTACAATAACCTGAGCCTTGATATATTTTTCCAGTTTGTTAACCAGGAATCCATCACAGCAGACTGGGGCCCAACAGTAAGTGTATATGGCGCCATGGCCAACAAAGATGTTTCTGCACTCGACCGCTGGATGAAACCAGGTGATATTACCAACATCCCGAGGGCATCAGCCACATCAGCCAATGCAGCTAATGTAGCTTTCAGAAATTTCTACAGGTCATCTAGCGCTGCATGGGGCGATGCATCTTATATCAGGCTGAAAAATGTAGCGCTCTCCTATGACCTTAGCGGCGTGTTGAAAAAAATAAAATTGAACGGAGGAAGTATATATGTCCTTGGACAAAACCTCTGGACCATTACCAACTATAAAGGCCTTGATCCTGAGATCAATGGTTTTGACCGGAGATTTGTTTTCCCGATCAATCCATTCGGTTCTGTAAAAACACAGGCATTACCTGTATTAAGAACCATCACAGTTGGAATGAAACTATCCTTATAACAATTAATAAGAACATCATGAACTTTATAAAATATTCAATTTTACTGTTGCTGGTAGTGCTTGTAAATAGTTCCTGCAAAAAATACGTTGACATTCCACCGCCTACCAACCAGCTGGTACAACAACTGGTTTTTTCAGATGATAAAACAGCTACCGCCACTGTTGCAGGTTTATACAGCCGCCTGAATGCCTTCAATTCATCCTTTGGAAATTCACTTGGAAATTTTCTTCCTGCCTTCAGCGCTGATGAATTCAGGTATATACTTAATGCAGCATCATTTGATGAATTTGCACAGCATAGCATTTCTTCTTCCAATACAAACATCAAAAGCCTTTGGGATAATCCTTATGCTTATATCTATCATGCAAATGCCATACTGGAGGGATTGAACAAAGCACCCAATGTATCTGCTGCTACCAAAACTCAATTAGCTGGTGAAGCAAAATTTATCCGGGCTTTCTGTTACTTCTATCTCGTAAATTATTTCGGAGATGTACCGCTGGTTATGAATACAGATTTTGCAGTGAATACTTCTCTTCCACGTTCACCATCGGCTGAAGTTTATGCAGCCGTTATCAAAGACCTTACTGAAGCACAGGCTGAATTAAATATTAATTACCCTTCGGCAGAAAGAACCAGGGCAAATAAAGCTGTCGCCACTGCATTGCTGGCAAGAGTTAATCTTTACATGTCTGAGTGGGCAAAGGCTGAAGCCGAAGCAACAAAGCTCCTTACTAATACCACTTACATTCTTTTAGCAAACCTGAATTCCATCTTTTTAAAAAATAGTACGGAAGCTATCCTTCAATGGCAAACCATCAATACGTCCACCGCAGGTGTAAATACATGGGAAGGTTTCAGTATAATTCCGGCGACACCAACATCAAATACCGGTTATTATGCTTATAGTAATTTCCTCTCCGCTTTTGAACCTGGAGACCAGAGAAGAAATTCATGGGTGAATCCAATTACCATCAGCGGCACGGTACATCACTATCCATATAAGTATAAATTAAGAACCAATACACCTGTTTTGGAATATTCTATGGTAATGAGGCTGGCAGAACAATATCTTATCAGGGCCGAAGCAAGAGCGCAACAAAATAATTTAACCGGTGCTAAATCGGATGTGGATGAAATTCGTAAAAGAGCCTCTCTTCCTATACTGCCAGATAATCTTACAAAAGAACAGTTACTTCTTGCCATTGAAAAAGAAAGGAGAATAGAATTATTTGCAGAATGGGGGCACAGATGGCTCGACCTGCGCAGAACAGGCAGGGCGCTTACCGTTTTGTCGGCGGTGAAACCAGGCATTGAAGCAACGGATCTTTTATATCCAATTCCTCTTGATGCCACCCTTACCAATCCAAACCTTGTTCAAAATCCAGGATATAATTAATTCAGTGGCAAACCAGTAAAATAAACAACAATGTACCTAAGAATTTTTTTATCGATCACATTAGTTGCCATTGTATCAGCAACGGGGGCACAGGAAAAATTAACCATAACTCCTGACTATCCACAGCGCGGCCAGGAAATCGTGGTACGTTACAATCCCAATGCACCAGGATCACAGATCCCTGCAGATGCTGAAAAAGTTGAAATGGTTTTTACCTACTCAAACTTTTATGAAGTGTCGAATAAAATTTCCATGACTAAAAAGGGAAACGTATGGGAAACAAAAATTCCAATGGCACGCTATGCAACATATGCAACTTTTTATTTGCAAAGTGATGATAAAAGGGATCAGCCGGCTGCGGATAAACACTTCGGTATAGCAGTGTATGACGGCAGGGAAAGAGTGTTTAATGGTTATTTATATGAAGGCTACAGTATTTCTGCGCAGACAGGAAAGATTCCAGATCTGGGTGCAAGACAGGCTGCATTATTTCAAAAAGAATTAGTGGCTTACCCAGAAAATTATGAAGCCAAACTTCGCCTGCTGAATTATAAAATTTCCCTTGCTGAAGGAATAGAAAAAGAAAGACTTACCAAAGAAGCCGAAGAGATCATCGCTGCAAAATTTTATGAAAACCCGGGAAACATGGGTTTTATGAATAAAACAACGATGGGATACCTGATCATAGGACAATCCACACGTCTTGATTCCATCAGGCAGGTGGTGAAAGAAAAATATCCCAAAACAGAAGCGGGATATGAAATGCGCATTTCAGAGATCAAGAGGGAAGAAAACAAAGATAAAATGGCAAAGCAGCTGCTTGCTTTCATAAAAAACGAAAAGCCTTCCAATCCCCAGTTTCTGAAAAGTGCACACCAGGCACTGATGGAATATTATGCTTCCAAAAAACAAACTAAAAAGACAATTCATCACCTCAATAAGTTAGGTGATGACCTGAGTCTTTACCGTGCAGAAACCTTTAAGAAAAGAGCAGAATTATTTTACAGGTCGGGTATTGCACTGGATACAGCTTTAAGTCTTGCGCACCGTTCCCTGGAAATTGCGCACACTTATCCGGTGGGACTTATCAGGTATTTCCCTGAAACAGGACATATCCCTGCTTTTGTGGATGAAATAACAAGAGAAAAAACGACCAATAAGGCCAGGGGAAATCTCAATACATTGATAGGACTGATAAAACTGAAACAGGGAATGCCTGCTGAAAGTTATATAACAGAAGGCCTGCAGGTTTCGCAGGACAATGAGACACTGGCCAATGCCGGTGAATATTATAGCTTAACCAGGGCGCACCAGCAGGCATTCGATGTGTACAAGAAGATCACGATGGCAGTACCGGAAGACACAGCTTCGTTCAGCAAAATGCAATCAGCTTATGCAGCCTGGAAACCCGGTTTGGAAGGGTGGGAAGAACAGGTTTCAGTTTTGAAAACATTCTGGATGGAAGAAACCCTGAAGCAAATAAGAAAAGAGATCATTAATATTGCAACGCCCGATTTTGCCTCAGCGCTTGTAAACCTGAAAGGCGAGCCGGTTAACAGGGAATCTTTACGAAACAAGATCATTGTTCTCGATTTCTGGGCTACCTGGTGTATTCCCTGTATGCACGAGATGCCCTATCTGCAAAACGTGTATGACCAATATAAAAATGATCCTGATGTTGTGTTTATGGTTATCAACAGCGGATCAAAAAATACCATTGACGATGCCAGAGGATGGTGGGGCAATAAGAAATTTACTTTCCCGGTTTATTTTAATAATGATCCCATGATCGGTGAAAAATTAAAGTTCAACGTGATTCCGGCCACATATATCATCGATAAAACAGGTAATATCCGGTTTAAAACCATAGGTTTTGAGGGAGCAGTGATCGAAAGGAAAATGAAGGCGGCCATCCAGCTTTTGAAAGAAGGGGAAATGTAAAATGCTTCAGCTGGAGTTGTTTTCTCTGATTACCTGAGCAATAGGATGAACAGGAGGGCAAATACGGGATTCAAGAACTCCTTAATAGCAAGAGCGTGAGAAATTAATTTTTGTTTTGGCTTGAATAAAATTGTCTCCCATTTTTGCTGCCCGCCTTTTTTTCAAGAAAAAGGCGGGAAAGCATTAAACAAAGAAAAATTGGATTTCCACCTGTAAACCTATTTCGAAATAGGTTATATCAGTTTGAAAAAAATCCCATGGCAACAGGGATGAGTATTAGTTGATTGTTTTCAAAACATCATTCATACTTCTCACTGCATCGGCTGCTTTGGAAAATAAACCCTGCTCGTTTTCGTCCAGTTTATAATCCACGATCTTTTCCCATCCTGTTTTTCCAATCACAACCGGCACTCCAAGACAAATATCTGATTGTCCGTATTCGCCTTCCAGTGCTACGCTGCAGGCAAACAGCTTTTTTTCATCACGCACAATACTTTCTACCAGTGTGGCACCAGCTGCTCCGGGAGCATACCATGCGGAGGTTCCTATCAGTTTTGTAAGTGTAGCGCCGCCCACCATCGTATCAGAAACGATTTTTTGTTGTTGTTCGGTAGATAAAAATCCTGATACGGGTGCACTGTTCCATGTAGCATACCTGATCAGAGGAATCATGGTAGTATCGCCATGTCCGCCAATGACCACTGCATTCAGATCATTGGGTGAACAATTCAATGCGGCACTCAGGTAGCACTTAAAACGTGCGCTGTCCAGAATGCCTCCCATTCCAATGATCCTGTTCTTTGGAATCCCGCTGGATTGCAAAGCCAGGTAGGTCATAGTATCCATTGGGTTGGAGATGACAATGATGATGGCATCCGGGGAATGTTGCAGTATGTTGGTGGTTACGGCTTTTACTATGTTGGCATTGGTACCGATCAGTTCTTCGCGTGTCATTCCTGGTTTGCGGGGAATACCAGAAGTGATGACAACAACATCGGATCCTTTTGTTTTTGCGTAATCATTTGTACTACCTGTTATACGGGTATCAAAACCCAGGATAGATGCGGTTTGCGTCATATCAAGGGCCTTCCCTTCAGCGAGTCCTTCTTTGATGTCCAGCAACACCAGTTCTTCACACAATTCTTTACGGGCAATATTATCGGCTGTGGTAGCTCCTACGGCCCCTGCACCTACAACTGTAATTTTCATTATCGATTATTTATTGTGTTTTTTTGCGCTGCGAAGATAAGCGGGAAGAGCGGAGTTGCAAGTTTAAGCTATAAAAATAAAACTCCTCCCTTGCGGGAGGAGTTACATCAGTTAAGCTATGAAAACAGGTTAATTTTTTCCCTTTTTGATGATCCTGATTATATCCTTTCCAGTAAATGGTGTACCGCCAAATTCTGCTTTCAGGTTTCCTGATACAGTCACTTCAACACACTGGTTGTCGATAACGGCACCAAGCGCCGTTTTTAGTAACTGGGTGCTGAATTTCAGTGTAAGATCGGTATTTCCATCTGCGCCTGCACTCTTACAAGAATTGCAATCAACCAAACTTCCTGCATACGGCGTGCCTACATCTTCCATGGAGGAATGAGAAGGTGAAACACCATTCAATTTAACAGTAGAGACATCAATTTTTGAAACATCAAATGTTGCTGTTCCTAAGATTGCGGTTGGTGTTACACCCATGGAGCCTATGTTCACCGGATTAGGACAACCAGCAGGTTTCACATCAAAAGCCACAGTAATATCAGTTGTTGGAGCGGCACCGGCAGGAAGATCAACAAGAGCTGCGATCAGTGCAATGCAATCTGATCCTACACCGGTGGTTAAATGGAGGGAATTAGGCCCTGGGGACAAGAAAGAGGTAACATCGTAGGTTTTGATATCCCAAAGATTACCGTTACCTTCTGGTCCTGTGTTGGCACCGGGTACGGAGTTCCCTGAAAATATACTACCCGCAGGAACCAATGTTACAGTGTTTACTATTAAAGCATCGTCTGAAAAAATTTGCCCATCCGCAACATGTAACTGGAAATTTGCTGTACCCGCTGTATAATTTATTCCGGAAAGTAAAACATTCCAGCCGGTAGGATCGGCAGGTGCGTTTGGATTGCCGATAAAGCCGGCGAAATCAATATTAGAATCATTGCCGTCAAAAATTACAACATCCCTGTTATTCGAGTTATCTCCATCATTAAAAAATACGATCATGGAAGCGCCATTCGGGTTCAGGTCACCAAAACCGGACAATTCATAATTACCAATACAGTTTCGTTCAGTGCTACACTTTTGGCAAGGGCTCTATTAGTAATGGCTTTTAATTTAGGCAGATTACAAAAGGACCTTGAACCTTTTGCATTATTCGTTTTTGAAACTTCAGTTTCTTCGGATTGTTGGTCGATTGTTTTTTTACAACCATTGAAAAGAATAGCAGACATGGCAATTACGCCAAGTGTAACGGAGATCTTTTTAAAGAAGCAGGGATGCGGCTGGATCTGAATAAGGAATTAGAAAATTATTTTTCCAAGGGGTAAGTTGATAAGGACAATAAATGTAGAACTTATATAGTTAAAACAAAATATTTTTTATTTTTACAATATTTTGTCCTGAATTTACACCCGTCTCATCACTTCAAGGATAAATCGTACCTTCATCTACAATCAATTTATCTTGAAAGACACCGCTCCATTTGTTCTCCTCGCCGAAGATGATACTGACGATCAGGAATTGATCGTATCGGCATTTCTGAAAGCAGATCCCAATTTAAAAATGGCCATTGTAAACGATGGTAAAGAAGCCCTTGATTACCTGCTGAATGCCTCTGAAGGAAAATTGCCCTGCCTCATCCTGCTGGATTATAATATGCCTGAGCTGAATGGGGCGCAGGTAGTTCAAAAATTATCGGATGCCCGGTTTAAAAATATCCCTAAAGTGATTTTAAGCACCTCAAATAATCCTGTTTACGCCGAAGATTCTTTAAAAAAAGGTGCTTCCGCATATAGAGTCAAGCCTGATGATTTCCAGTCACTCATTAATATCGCGAAAGAAATGATCGCGCTTTGCAGGAACGCGGCATAATAGTTCCTTAATACCGTTATATCATATTATTTCAATTGAAACTTCCTAATTTTCCGGATTGATCAAATCATGTCTGAATTAGATAAACTGATACAAAAAGCCACAGAGATTGCCAGTGATGTTGTCCCTGAAGAGGCAATTGAAGCCGACAAACATGGATCCTGGGTGAAAAAAACAATGGAGGCATTGAAGGATGCAAAATTAACCGGACTGGTAGTACCTAAAGCCAATGGTGGCGCAGGCCAGGGTTTGTATTCAATTGTACGCATAAGCGAAATACTTGGACAGGCTTATTCCTCCGCCGGACTTTGCTTTGGTATGCATTGTGTTGGCACTGCTGTCATTGCGGCAAAAGCAACTGAATGGCAACAAAAAAACTACCTGGAAAAAATTGCCGCTGGTGAACACATCACCACACTGGCATTAAGCGAGCCCGGAACCGGTGCGCATTTTTATTTCCCTCAAACAGCCCTTCTACCCGTTTCAGAAAATGAATTTATTTTGAACGGCTCTAAAACATTTGTCACCAATGGTGGCTATGCCGATTCCTATGTTTTATCTACCCTGGGAGCCAGTGAAGATGCTGGTCCCGACCAGTTTTCATGCATCATCCTTGACGCGGAAAAAGAAGGAATTTCCTGGGGCGGCGCGTGGAATGGGCTGGGCATGCGGGGCAATTCTTCTCGGTCTGTTCAACTGAATGATATTCATATATCCGGTAACCATATTTTGGGAGAAAAGGGAGATCAGCTCTGGTACATATTTCATGTAGTTGCTCCTTATTTTCTAATGGCAATGGCCGGAACTTATCTGGGAATTGCTGAAAGGGCTTTACAGGAAGCAAAAAATACACTGATCAACAGAACCTATGCACACAATGGAACCAACCTTGCACAGGTTTCCCTTCTTCAGCACCGGCTGGGTGTATTATGGGCGCGCGTTGAACGTACAAGAAGTCTCATTTATAATGCAGCGAAGGCAGGTGATCAGGGTGATGCCAACGCGCTGCTGCAAATACTGTCTGCAAAAGCAGAAGTGGCCCATTGTGCAGTTGATGTGGTGAATGA
>MWYV01000040.1 GCA_002050435.1 Chitinophagales bacterium 33-2
TCATCATAGAATTCATTTTTGGGAATGGCAATGCTTAACCTGCATTTACCAAAACCAAGCGGCTCAACGATCTTCACCGCTTTGTTCTTTTCATATAACACATTTTCAAAAGCATGGGGTCTGGCTGGATTACGTGTTGGTATGGCCATGGCATCGGAACCGATCATACAGTTATTCAATAAGATCAGGCCTCCGTTCAATATCAGTTCCAACAGCCAGCAGATGGTGATTCAGGCACTCGACCATCTTGCCGATGTGAATACCATGATACTTGAAACAATTGAATTACGCGATCAGCTTATAATTGATTTAAAGGAAGTGAAAGTAGTTGAACAGGTGTATCCCAGTGATGCAAATTTTCTTCTGGTAAAGTGTAAAGATGCGCGCGCTGTTTATGAACACTTGAAGGAGCATGGCATTCTTGTTTCTGATAAAAGCAGGATGAAGGGTTGTGAGAATTGTTTGCGCATGAGTATTGGTACAGCATCAGAAAACAAAGAACTGGTTGAAATTTTAAAAGCATATAACAAAGCATGATGGAAATTAAAAAGAAAAGAATTTTATTTATTGATCGCGATGGTACTATGATCCAGGAATTCCCACCATTGTACCAGATCGATGCATTTGAAAAAGTCATTTTCTATCCGCTGGTTTTTAAATACCTGGGACGCATTGCAGAAGAACTGGATTATATACTTGTTTTGGTTTCCAACCAGGATGGTCTGGGTACCCCAAAATTTACCGAGGAGCAGTTCTGGCCAGCTCACAACCTGGTCATGCAAACATTTCAAAGCGAAGGCATTGTTTTTAAAGAAGAACTGATCGACCGTTCCATGCCCGAAGACCTTCTTCCAACAAGAAAACCAGGCATTGGCATGTTTGGAAATTATATAAACAATCCCGATTATGATATTCCTGGATCCTATGTTATTGGCGACAGGATCACTGATGTGCAGTTGGCCAAAAATCTGAATTGTAAAGCCATCTGGATCAAAACTAATCCTGAGCTAGGGAAGGCCGAAATCAGTGACCTGCAGGACAACCTGGATAAGGTGATTGCACTGGAAACAAAAGACTGGAAAGAAATTTATGAATTCCTAAAACGAACAGACAGAAAGGTTTTGCATGAAAGAAAAACGGCTGAAACCCGGATCAGCATTGAATTAAATCCTGATGGTTGGGGAAATGCGGAGATTAAAACCGGGATTGGATTCTTTGACCACATGCTGGAGCAGATTGCCAGGCATGGAATGATGGACCTTAAAATTAAAGCCACTGGCGATCTGCACCAGCCGCCTGCGCTGATTGGCGTGGATGAGCACCATACGATTGAAGATGTAGGGATCGCCCTGGGTGAAGCATTTTTAAAAGCCCTGGGGAATAAAAAAGGAATTGAAAGATATGGTTTTGCACTTCCTATGGATGAATCCGCTGCTGAGGTACTGATCGATTTTGGCGGCAGGAGTTGGATGGTCTGGAATGCAGATTTCCGCAGGGAAAAAATAGGTGAAATGCCCACCGAAATGTTTTATCATTTTTTCAGATCTTTTTCAGAAGCAGCACGTTGTAACCTGCATATCCATTGTTCAGGGGAAAATGAGCACCATAAAATTGAAGCCATCTTTAAGGCCTTTGCAAAAGCATTAAAAATGGCATGTAAAAAAGACCCGCTGAAAGCCATGCTGCCTTCTACAAAAGGATTGTTGTAAGCCTGCTCATTTGGCACAATTGTTACTCTTAATAGTTGTGTACTTTAAATGTGGGCTTATGAAAGCAATAATATTGAGTATCGCAACTTTATTTCTTTTTGGATTCAAAGGCGATCATGTAGAGACAGTAAATGGATTATGGACAGGCATTTACAGAGTGGATGAGACCAAGGAACCTGTTGTGGTTAAATTTGAAGAAGGTAACCAGGTAGAAATTTATTGTGGTCCGGTTGAAGAGGCTAATAAATGTATGGGTACTTACAAACTTCAGGGTGATTCGCTGCTCATATTTACTTATACCAGCCTTGAAGGAAGTGTGATTACAATGAAGGGAAGTATTAATAAACGCAAAACCTATGTCGACGGCCACTGGCAAACTGAAGACAAGGCTGGCGGCAGCTTTTATATCAGGAAAGAAAAGATCCGGGAACTATTTATACATCCCTGAAATCTCTCAACAGATTTTCATCATGAGTGGTACGCAAATACGCAGCGTTTCGTTCATGATTTTTTGTTTTATGGTAAATATGAAACTAAGCACCAGTTAAACTATTCTTCACCTAACTTTCCTGCAACACATCCCGGAACTCTGGCTTTTTATCAATCACGGATTTGGCAAACGAACAAAGCGGGATCAGTTTTAATTTTTGCGAACGTGCATAGTCCACAACAGCCTGCACAAGTTGTAAACCAATGTTTTGACCGCGTAATTCATCGTCCACCTCGGTGTGTTCAATAAGGATATTGCCATCAACCTGTATTGAATAGGTGATCTCTGCAAGAATTTCTTCAGCCTCCCCCGAAATAAAAAAAACGCCTTTGGAATCCTCATGTCGGTGTTGAATAAGCATGTCAATGTGTTAAAAGGTAAAATAATATTTGTCCAAATCCCATGCCCTTTGCATATTTGCACTGGAATGAATCAGTTAATAAACAAACATTGGTGGTGGCATACAAACTCTCCCGGGGTTTAGTAAGGCTATTGCTATAGTTTTATTTATCATATTGAACCCCGCATGCGGGGTTTTTTTATTTAATGATGAGAAGCAATGAAAAAAATTAAGATCAGGACCAATGTTTCGAGAGGGCTAGCGGATATTTTTACCCCCGTTGGCATCTACCTGCGTTTGAGAGACAGGTTCAGAGATACCATCTTACTGGAAAGCACCGATAGTCATGCTTCTGAAAACAGCTATTCTTTTATAGGCATCAACGCGATCGGTGGAATTGAAGTACATGAGGACCTTTCAGCAGAGATAAAATATCCTGGAAGAGAAGCCGAAAAGAAAATGCTGAAAGCAAAGAACGACCTGGAGAAAATGCTGTTGAATTATATGGAGGTTTTCGAAACAGAGCCCCAGGGCAATGAAGCTGCATTGGCGCAGGGATTGTATGGCTATTTCAGTTTTGACGCGATACCTTTTTTCGAATCTGTTTCTTTTCGTAAAAAAGGAAATGGTGAAAATGGAATTCCTGTGCTCCGTTACCGTCTTTACCAGTATATCATTGCCATTAATCATTACAAAGATGAATTGCTTATCCTGGAAAACAACATTGAAGGAATTGAATCAGAAGTAGCGATCGTTGAAGCCCTGATCCGTAGTAAAGATGTTCCTGTTTATCCTTTTCATGTAACATCGCCGGAGCATTCGGGTATGGATGATGCTGCCTTTATTGAAAATGTAAAAAGAGGTATTCAAAGTTGTTTGCGCGGTGATGTATTCCAGGTAGTGTTAAGCAGGCAATACAGCCAGGCTTTCCAGGGTGATGATTTTAATGTATACCGCGCATTAAGGTATATTAATCCCTCGCCCTATTTATTTTATTTTGATTATGGTGATTATAAACTAATGGGATCATCCCCTGAATCGCAGCTGTTGATCAAAAACGGAAAAGCTGTTTTAAATCCAATAGCAGGAACCTTTCCGCGCAGCCATAATGAAGCGGAAGATCTGTTGCAGGCGGAAGCATTGCAGTCCAATCCGAAAGAAAATGCAGAACATGTAATGCTTGTAGACCTGGCACGCAATGATCTTTCAAAGATCTGCACGGATGTGCAGGTGCAGGCTTTTAGGGAAGTACGGTTTTACTCCCATGTGATTCACCTGGTAAGTGAGGTAACAGGTAAGGTGGCTGCAGATACAAATCCATTTAATATATTGTTCCAGACTTTTCCTGCCGGAACATTAAGTGGCGCCCCTAAATTCAGGGCACTGCAACTGATCGACGAACTGGAAAATGAAAAACGAAGTTTTTATGGCGGAGCCATCGGTTTTGTGGGTTTTAATGGAAGTGTGAATCATGCTATCATGATCCGTAGTCTGTTGTGCAGGAACAACCAGCTCATTTACCAGGCGGGTGCCGGCATCGTTGCTGCAAGTGATCCCGATACAGAAAGGAAAGAAGTGGGCAATAAACTGGCAGCCTTAAAAAAAGCCATCAGCATGGCAGGATCTATTCACTCAACACTTAAAACGGTTTAAATGCGCGTGCTTGTTTTTGACAATTATGATTCTTTTACTTACAACCTGGTACACCTGATACAAAAAGTTGCAGATGCACAGATTGATGTATTCCGGAACGATGAAATTCCACTGGAAAAAGTAAAGGATTATGACAAGATCCTGCTTTCTCCCGGACCAGGTATTCCATCCGAAGCAGGTTTATTATTGCCATTAGTGCGGGAATATGCATCTACTAAATCAATATTAGGGATCTGCCTTGGGCACCAGGCAATAGGGGAGGCCTTTAATGGAAAGATCATCAATATTCCAAACGTTTTTCACGGGGTGGCCACACCGGTTTCTATTCATTCGGATGATGGAAATACGCTTCCGGTCTATGCTTCCAGAAAGGGGTTATTTAAATCACTACCGCAAAGTTTTCCTGCAGGTCGCTACCATAGCTGGGTGATCAGTGAAGAAGATTTTCCGGAAGACCTCCAGGTAACTGCCAGAGATGCCAGCGGGTTGATCATGGCTGTGGAACATAAAAATTTTGATGTACAGGGATTACAATTTCATCCTGAAAGCGTGCTGACTCCCGACGGAGAAACAATTTTAAAAAACTGGTTCAAACAATAATATGAAGAAGATCCTTGAAAAATTATTTGAACACAAAACGCTTACTGCCGAAGACTGCCGGCAGATCATGCTGAATATTTCCAATGGTAACTATAACCAGGTGGAGATCGCATCTTTCATAACAGTTTACCTTATGCGAAGCATAACTATTGAAGAACTGGAGGGCTTTCGCGATGGTTTACTGGAACTGGCGCTGGATGCAGACCTCGAAACTTACAATGTGCTGGATGTGGTTGGCACAGGTGGTGATGGCAAAAACACATTTAATATTTCAACGCTTGCCTGTTTTATCCTGGCAGGTGCTGGTCAGAAGATGGCAAAACATGGTAACTATGGTGCCAGTTCAGGCATAGGGGCTTCCAATGTAATGGAAACATTAGGATATAAATTTAAAACAACACCCGATGCCCTCAGGAAAGAACTGGACACGGCTTCGATTACTTACCTGCATGCGCCACTTTTTCATCCTGCATTAAAAACAGTAGCGGGTATAAGAAAGGATCTTGGTTTCCGTACCTTTTTTAATATGCTGGGCCCACTGGTCAACCCGGCAAAACCTGCTTTCCAACTGATTGGGGTTTACAATCCCGAAATGGCCAGGATCTATAGTTACATTTTACAGAAAACCGGGAAGCCTTTCACCATTATTCATGGATTGGATGGTTATGATGAGATCTCTTTGACGGCAGATACAAAAGTCATCAATAAAAATGGTGAACGTATTTATGGTGCACCTGAATTAGGTAAACGCACTGTGTCACCTGCAGATATCTCCGGTGGCAACACCGTAAACACTGCTGCAAAAATTTTTATTCAAATATTGAAAGGTGAAGGAACGTGGGCACAAAATGCTGTGGTGTTTGCAAATGCAGCTATGGCCTTACATGGTGCAGGCATTTACAGCGATTATAATGAAGCCTATTATGCTGCTGTGGAAAGTCTTGAAAGCGGTAATGCATACACATCTTTTAAAAAACTGATGGAACTCCAATGAATATTCTTGAGGAAATAGTGGCCGCTAAAAAAAAGGAAGTTGCGCGGCGAAAAAAAGACTGGCCAGTGAATCAACTGGAAAAAGAACGTTTTTTTCAAAGAAAAACGCTTTCCCTTGCCAAATCGGTGCGAGATGAAAAGAAAACTTCCATCATTGCAGAATACAAAAGAAGGTCGCCCTCAAAAGGGATCATTAACAACAGAAACAGTGTGGAAGCCGTAACCCGTGCCTATGCTGCTTATGGTGCTTCAGGAATATCTGTTCTTACAGACCTTAAATTTTTTGGCGGTTCACTCGATGACCTGGTAAGTGCCAGGGACAACACAGTTCCGCTTTTGCGAAAAGAGTTTATTATTGATGAATACCAGGTGCTGGAAGCAAGAGCATTTGGTGCAGATGCCATTTTGCTGATTGCTGCATGTTTGAGCCCGCACCAGGTGAAAACATTTTCAGCACTTGCAGTTTCACTGAAAATGGAAGTGCTGCTTGAACTCCATGATGAACAGGAATTGAACCATTTGTGTGAACATGTTGCATTGGTGGGTATCAACAACAGGAACCTGAAAGATTTTACAGTGAACCTGGATCATTCCCTGCGGATGGTTGAAAACATCGGGAACGACCATGTGAAAATCGCAGAAAGTGGCATGAATAGCGTCGAAGATGTGCATTATCTGAAAAAAGGCGGCTTCGATGGGTTCCTTATCGGAGAATATTTTATGAAGCAGGAAAACCCAATGATGGCATTTAAAAACTTTTCATACGATTTATAATGAAGATCAAGGTTTGCGGAATGAAAATACCGGAACAGGTGAACGACTTACAGGAGTTGGTCGCCGATTATGCTGGACTGATCTTCTATCCCTTATCTGCAAGGTGTGTGGATTTCAACAATACGGAACTTCGAAAAAACATGCTTGCATTATCAATTAAAAAGATCGGTGTATTTGTAAATGAAACCCCGGAGCAGGTAATCGATATTTCACGCGCATTTGGAATTCAAATGGTGCAGTTGCATGGTCATGAATCAGTAGATACCTGCAGGCAAATTCGTGCATCTTTTCCATTGATAAAAGCATTTCGCATCAATGCCACAGATGATGTTGATCAAATGGTAGCTCAATATATGGAAAGCGCGGATTATTTTTTATTTGATACCGGAAATAATGACCATTATGGCGGAACGGGAAAAAAATTCGACTGGCACTTACTGAAGAATGCGCATATTGGAAAACCATTTTTTCTAAGTGGCGGCATTGGCCCGGGCGATGTGGAAGCCTTAAAAAAATTTACACATCCTTTTTTGTTTGGTATTGATATCAATAGCCGTTTTGAAATTGCACCCGGTGAGAAAAACATAAAATCACTATCACTTTTTATAAACGCCATAAAAGCAAAAGCTGGCGGAAATCATTATAAATCTGAATTATGAATGGGGAAAAAGCTGCAAATCTGCTTAAGGAATTTCAACCCGATGAAAATGGTTTTTACGGAAGGTATGGCGGTGCTTTTATACCTGAAATGTTGTACGCCAATATTGAACAGCTTAAATCAAGGTACCTGGATATTATTGCGGGTGCTGCATTTAAGAAAGAATATTTTTCATTGCTTAAAGATTATGTTGGAAGGCCCACACCCTTATACCTTGCGCAGCGGCTTAGTGCGCACTTTGGCGCTTCCGTATTTTTAAAACGTGAAGATCTTTGTCATACCGGTGCACACAAGATCAACAATACCATTGGACAAATCCTGCTTGCCGGGCATCTTGGTAAAAAAAGGATCATTGCAGAAACAGGTGCCGGGCAGCATGGCGTGGCAACTGCTACTGTATGTGCATTAAAAGGTTTGCAATGCGTGGTGTACATGGGCGAAAAAGATATGGCGCGGCAGGCGCCTAATGTGGCGCGGATGAAAATGCTTGGTGCGGAAGTCATACCTGTTATGAGTGGAAGCAAAACATTAAAAGATGCAACGAATGAAGCAATTCGCGACTGGATTGGAAATGCAAAAGACACTTATTATTTAATTGGAAGTGTGGTGGGTCCGCATCCCTACCCGGATATGGTGGCAAGATTTCAAAGCATTATTTCCGATGAAATCAGGAAGCAGTTGCATGAACAAACTGGTACTTCATTGCCTGATTATGTTCTGGCCTGTGTTGGTGGCGGCTCGAATGCTGCAGGTGCTTTTTACCATTTTCTCGATGATCGGCAGGTGCAACTCATTGCTGTGGAAGCCGCCGGACATGGAATCACCTCTGGTAAATCCGCTGCAACCACTCAACTGGGCACCGATGGCATCCTGCACGGCAGCCGGAGCCTGGTAATGCAAACAGAGGATGGACAGGTTGTGGAACCACACAGCATTTCTGCTGGTTTGGATTATCCGGGCATTGGTCCTTTGCATGCACATTTGTTTGAAACAGGTAGGGCAAAGTTTTTACATGCCACCGATACCGAGTCAGTAGCAGCCTGTATCCAGCTTGCCCGGATGGAGGGAATTATTCCGGCACTGGAATCCGGTCACGCACTTGCAGCGCTGGCACAACTGCAATTGAAGTCCACAGATAAAGTAGTAATTTGTTTGAGTGGAAGAGGTGATAAAGACATGGAGAATTTTGCTTTGGAAATGCTTAATACGTAAACGATGAAAAGTGAAAAGGCTACCTATACGGGATTTGAGTTTGAATCAGGCGGCTACCCGGCGGTGGCCATCATTAACAAAGACCTGAATGAAGCGGGTTTAAAAAACCAGTTTCCTTATTCTGTATTCATCAGTATCGTTCCTGATAACTACAATGAGTATGGGCATCCGGAAGGTGAGGAGTATGATTATCTCAATGAAATTGAAAAATCCATCATTCAATATCTTGAAGAACAATCGCAAACGGTTCATGTTGGACATACAACACTTTTCCGCATGCGCGAGATCATCTTCTATACAAAAGACTGCGAGGCCGTTGAAAATTTCCTTGATCACTTTTTGGAAGTCACAGAAAGAGAAAGTCATTACGATATTGAACTGGATGCGCAGTGGGAAAATGTTTCCGCTTTTTACGAACTTATCTGATCTTTTTATGAATAGGATTGTTACAGTAATCATGATGGCCTCTTTTATTTCCTGCGATGTAAGTCATGGCCCATACCTCAAATACAAAATTGAAATGCCGCCGGTGGAAGGAACTTGCTCAGATGCTTCCCAGGAGTTTAAAATGAATTCCAATATACTCGGTGAACGTTATGTATTTCTTGAATGTATGGATGCTGGTGCTGATAAAAGCAAAGTGATTATTGAACGGAAGGGCGATACAGTATTGATCAATTTTATTAAAACCAATTCGGCAAACCAGCTATATGAACTTACCGTTGATATCAATACGCAACCCCGGTATAACTGGTTAACCATTGGCAACAACACCATTCCCATTGTACCAACAGGTCATTAGTATGAGCAGAATAAAAAAAATGTTTGATCAGAAGAGCAGTCCAGTACTGAATGTTTTTTGCACCGCCGGTTATCCTGGAGCAGATAGCACCCCGGAAGTGATCCAGGCGTTACAGGAAAGCGGGGTGGATATGGTGGAGATTGGGATGCCTTATAGCGACCCGCTGGCTGATGGTCCGGTGATTCAACAGGTTAATGCGATCGCCCTGGATAACGGGATGAGTATTTCAAAATTGTTTCATGATCTGCAGGATATCAGGAAGGAGGTGCATATTCCGCTTATGCTGATGGGCTACCTAAATCCTGTTTTACAGTATGGGTTTGAAAAATTTTGTTCCGACGCGGCAGCAATAGGAATAGATGGCCTGATCATTCCTGATCTTCCTGATTATGAATTTGAAAAAAATTATAAGCAGGTTTTACTTAAATACGGACTCGATTTTATTTTCCTGATCACACCGGAAACCAGTGAAGCGCGGGTGCGCCGGCTCGATAGCCTGAGCTCGGGGTTTATATATGCAGTGGCCACTTCTTCAATAACAGGTAACGAAAATGTATGGGAAGATGTAATTGTTTATTTACAAAGAATTGCGTCCTTCCACCTGAACAATCCTGTGCTGCTTGGATTTGGTATTAAGGATCATAAAGGATTTCATATCGCTTCAAAATATGCAGCCGGTGCAATTGTAGGATCGGCCTATATAAAAGCTTTGTCTGGTGATTCAGACATAAAATCCCTAACCGGAAAATTTGTGCGCCATATTCTTGGTGAAGTGGAGGCAGGTAACTTATGAATCTCGCCATTATTAAATACAATGCGGGCAACATCATGTCAGTAGTGAATGCACTTGAAAGGATTGGTGTAGCAGCTCAGATCACCGATGACCCGGCAACAATAATTTCAGCCGATAAAGTGATTTTTCCCGGTGTTGGGGAGGCTGGAAGCGCTATGAAAAGCCTGGAGAAAAACAATTTACACCAGGTGATAAGGGCATTAAAACAACCGGTTCTGGGCATCTGTGTAGGCATGCAGTTGTTGTGCAGGCATTCGGAAGAAAACAATACCGCATGCCTGGGAATTATTCCTGTAAATGTTAGGAAATTTAAACCCGATTTTTCTCTTTTAAAAGTGCCCCAGGTGGGTTGGAATAGAATTCATGACCTGCAATCAGGCTTGTTTTCAAATATTGAAGAAGGCAGTTTTATTTACAATGTGCATAGCTATTACGCGGAAAAAGATGAACATACCATTGCCTCATGCACTTATGGTTTGTCCTATGCCGCCGCTTTAAAGAAGGATAATTTTTATGGTGTACAGTTTCACACCGAAAAAAGTGCTGAAACAGGTGACCGCATTCTTAAAAACTTTTTAAATATCTGATGGAGATCATACCTGCAATAGACATCATTGAAGGAAAATGCGTTAGGTTAACACATGGCGATTTTAACCAGAAAAAAGTGTATGATGAAGATCCGCTGGAAGTGGCTAAACGGTTTCAGGATCATGGTTTATTACGCCTGCATCTTGTTGACCTGGAAGGCGCGGGCGCCGGGGCTGTAAAGAACTGGAAGGTTCTGGAACGAATTGCAGGCAAGACCTCCCTGATTATTGACTTTGGTGGTGGAATAAAATCACAGAAAGAAGTAAGTATCGTATTTGATTCAGGTGCTGCTTTCGTGAATGTGGGCAGTATGGCAGTTACTGATGAAGAAGAATTTTTGACCTGGTTAAAAATATTTGAACCATCAAAGTTTTTTTTAGGGGCTGATGTAAAAGATGAAAAGATCTGCATCCATGGCTGGAAAAAACAAACAGAGATATGGTTATTTGATTTCATTGAAAAATATCTTCAACACGGTATTGTCAATATTGTTTGTACCGATATTGCTAAGGATGGAGCCCTCCAGGGCCCTTCAACCGCACTTTATAAAAACATCACGGAACGGTTTGGAAATGTTGGTCTGATTGCCAGCGGCGGTGTAAGTTCAATGGATGACCTTTATGCGTTAAAAGAAACAGGAGTGAAGGGCGCTATTATTGGGAAAGCGCTTTATGAAGGAAATATTTCATTAAAAGACCTTAGCAAACTTCCCGCAAATGAATTCAGCTGATAACAAAATAATTCTGGAATCAACACTTGCCAAGAGGATCATTCCCTGCCTGGATATTAAGGATGGGCGTACGGTGAAAGGCACTAATTTTATTGAATTAAGGGATGCAGGTGACCCCGTAGAACTGGCTGCTGCCTATGCAATCCAGGGAGCAGATGAAATTGTTTTTCTTGACATCACTGCAACAATAGAAAAAAGAAAAACACTTGCTCAACTGGTGAACCGGATCGCCAAAACCATAAATATTCCTTTCACGGTGGGTGGTGGAATCGGGTCAATGGAAGATGTTTCTGTGTTGCTGGGTGCAGGTGCGGATAAGATCACCATAAACACAGCAGCTTTTAATGACCCATCATTGATTTCAACGATCGCCGCAAATGCAGGAAGCCAGTGCGTGGTAGTGGCTATTGATACAAAACTGGAGGCGGATGGTGAATGGTATGTCTATTTGAATGGTGGCAGAAAAAGAACCGAAATGAAATGCCGCGACTGGGCAAAACAACTGGTTGAAATGGGCGCAGGCGAGATCCTGTTGACCAGCATGAACCACGATGGAACAAAAAAGGGATTTGCCCTGGAACTTACTGCTGAAATTGCAGGTTCCGTTTCTATTCCTGTTATTGCTTCAGGGGGATGTGGCAGCATGGAACATTTTGCTGAAGTATTTCTTGAAGGCAGGGCTGATGCAGCACTTGCTGCAAGTGTTTTTCATTTTAAAGAAATCCAAATTCCCGATTTGAAAACTTTCCTTAGTTCCAAAGCGATTGAAGTAAGAATATGACTTTTAAAAAAATTGTATGAGAGTTGATTTTGAAAAATTTTCAGATGGACTTGTTCCCGTGGTCATCCAGGATTTTAAAACCCAAAAAGTATTGATGCTTGGATTTATGAATGAAGTGGCGTTAAAAAAAACGGAGGAGACGGGGCTGGTTACTTTCTTCAGTCGTTCCAAACAAAGGTTGTGGACCAAAGGTGAACAAAGCGGAAATTTTCTCAAGCTTCGCCAGGTATTACTGGATTGCGATAAAGACACCCTGTTGTTAAAGGTGGATCCAACCGGCCCCGTTTGTCATTCAGGTGCTGATACCTGCTGGAGCGAAAAAAACCACAGGGACGATTTTTTATACCACCTGGAACACCTGATTGAGCTGAGGCGCAATGGAATAGATGAATCTTCCTATGTGAAAAAATTGTTCGGCCAGGGCATTAACAAAATGGCTCAAAAACTGGGCGAAGAGGCGGTTGAAATGATAATAGAGGCAAAAGACGTTAATCAGTCGTTATTTTTAAACGAGGCAGCAGACTTATTGTTCCATTATTTAATATTATTGCAAGCGAAAGGTTGTTCACTTACCGATGTAGTGAATGTTCTTGAACAACGGCATCAATCAAAATAATATGAAAAAGGTTTTCTTTACCCTTCTGCTCTTACCCTCTTTATTATTTGCCCAAACAAAGGGGTTTACTATTTCAGGAAATGTAACCGGTATCAATGACGGTCCTGTTAAACTGACCTCGTCACAGGATGCAAACCAGGTGATCGCCACCGGCACTATTACTGCTGGAAAATTTGAACTGAATGGCGTGCTTCCCGAACCAGGTTTGTTTTGGCTTACTATGGCAACCGAGCAGCCAGTTTATATATATGTCGAAAACAGTAACATCCTTGTAAAAGGAAGTAAGTCTGACATTAAGAATATTAAAATTGAAGGTTCTTCGGCTCATAAAGATTTTGACGAATTCCAGGATATCTTCAATCCATTGATTGGAAATCTGAATGCCATTGCAGCACAAATGCAAAAAGCAGATGATGGCTCTTCTATGAAAAATGACCTAATGATACAGTATGATTCAGCGGTACATCAGATTAACAGGCAGGTTGATAAATATATTGTGGCAAAAAAGAATTCATACGTGTCGCCATTTGTTTTATTTGTAACCGCTCAACTCAGCCAGGATTACCAGGTGATGGAATCGCGTTACAATCTGCTTTCTGAAAACGTACGCAATTCCAATATTGGAAAAAGTCTTTCAGAATTCATTGCTTATAATAAAGTTGGAACGGTTGGAACTATGGCACTGGACTTTGTACAAAATGATACTGCTGATAACCCGGTTTCTTTTTCTTCTTTTAAAGGCAAATATGTGCTGGTTGATTTTTGGGCCAGCTGGTGCAGGCCTTGCAGAATTGAGAATCCTAACATTGTAAAGGTTTTCAATAAGTTTCAGTCTAAGAATTTTACTGTTCTGGGTATTTCACTTGACAAGGATAAAGATGCCTGGGTTAAGGCCATTCATAAAGACAATCTGCAATGGACTCATGTAAGCGACCTTGCTTTCTGGAGCAATGCGGTGGCGCAGATGTACCGTGTACAAAGCATACCACAGAATTTCCTGGTGGATCCGAGTGGCAAAATTGTAGCTAAGGATCTCCATGGCGAAGCGCTTGAAAAAAAGCTTTGCGAACTACTTGGTTGCAAATAACAACTGATCATCCGCGTCCAACTTATCCTAATGCAACATCCAGGATCATCATGATCAGGAAGCCACCAATAAATCCAAGTACGGATTTATCGGTGTACTTGTCTCTTTGGGTTTCTGGAATTACTTCCTCCACAACCACATAGATCATGGCGCCTGCTGCAAACGACAATGCAAAAGGAAGAATGGGCTGCATATAGATCACTGCCGCAGCGCCCACAACGCCTGCGACGGGTTCAACAATTGCCGACAATTGTCCATACCAAAAACTTTTGAATCTGCTGATCCCGTGCCTGCGCAAAGGCATGGCCACTGCAATGCCTTCAGGAAAATTCTGAAGCCCGATTCCAATGGCAAGCGCAATGGCACCTGCAATACTTGCTTCTGGCATGCCTTCTGCAGCGGCACCAAATAAAACACCAACAGCCAGGCCTTCCGGAATATTATGGAGTGTAATAGCTAGTACCAATAAGGTGGTGCGGTGCCACTGCGTTTTTGTACCTTCTGTTTCTTCTGGTCCAAAATTAATATGTAAGTGAGGCGTGATCTTGTCCAGGAAATAAAGGAACATGGCTCCGGCCAGGAAGCCTACCGCTGCAGGCATCCAGCTAAAACCAGGATACATTCTTTCCGACATTTCAATGGCAGGATTCAACAGCGACCAGAAGCTGGCAGCTACCATTACACCACCCGTAAATCCCAACATAGGATCCAGCACACTTCTGCTCATGGTCTTGAAAAAAAACACCAGCGAAGCGCCTGCGGCAGTAACCAGCCAGGTAAAAGTGGTTGCGATCAAAGCAGCATAAATAGGCCCTATCTCCGTTAAAAATTGCTCCAACTCTTTCATCTATATTTTTTTGACGTAAATGTTCTTTGCTATTTGTTCGGTGAGTGTTAAATTCCGGTTCCTGATTCGGGCCTGGAGTGAAAGGTCAAAGCCAGATCGTTTTTTCACTTCCACCTGTGTTCCGATCGCTATTTTTTTTTCATTCAGTGCTTCGAGCAATTCAGCTGACTGATTAACCACACTGGTGATGATCGCCTGTTGATTAATCGCCAGTTCTGTTAGCGGAAGGTGTTCTACATGAGCAAATTTCCCCCTGCTGTCAGGTATCGGATCACCATGTGGATCGAATTGTGGAAAACCAAGATAGGCATCCAGTTTATCAACCAGCTTTTTATTGCTGATGTGCTCCAGCTCTTCAGCCACCTGGTGTACCTCATCCCAACCAAAACCCAGTTTTTCTGAAAGAAAATATTCCCAAAGCCGGTGCCGCCTGATCACAGTCAAAGCAATTTTTTTTCCTTCAGACGTAAGTGAAAAACCATAGTAAGGCTTGTACACCAATAGGTTTTTAGCAGACAGCTTTTTCATCATATCCGTTATCGAAGAAGGCCGGGTACTTAAATGCAAGGCAAGTGCATTGGTAGATACTGTGCCTTCCTTCTCCTGTAAATGGAAAATGGCTTTTAAATAATTTTCTTCACTGAATGTATAAGGCACTGTCTAATTAAAAATTTAGACGAATCTAAATAATTGTTTCGAATTTTAAAGGCATGGTATTAGTGAATAATCATTTATTTTACAAAAATGGCTATATGTTCAGATTGGCTTTAGTGGTATGCTTTGGTTCTCTGTTGTTTTCCTGCGGGAATAAAGATGAGGAGAAGGAAGGTCAGGAAGGGTTTGGTTACGATGCGTTTTCTGCTGCATTTAAAGAAGTCCAGGCACCCTACCAACTCACCGATACCATCTTAAATAATAATAAAGACACAGCGGCTTTAACAGCAAGTGCATTCACTATGCTGCTGCCTGATTCACTGAGAACCAAAATTTTTGGTAAAGGCGCTATCCGGTTTATCCCGATGACGCGTATCCAATCCCCGGATGCAGAAACTTATTTTATTGTAAAAGCAGTAGGCGGAAACAAAAAAGCAGCCATTGTTTATGTATATGATAAGGATGGAAACTTTGGGGCATCCATGCCATTCCTGGTGCCTGATAATGATCCTGCTACCGCCCAATTCACTTCAATAGAAAAGTCCTATGTAATTTCAAGAAATGTGGTAAAAAAAATCGGAGGGGAAATTGAAGATGGGAAAGACGTTTATGCATATAATAGGGAAGGAAAAAATTTTATGCTGATCATGACAGATCCGCTCCTTCAGAATACAACCATTGTCAATCCAATTGATACACTGGGTCGCACCAATCGTTTTGCTGGAGATTATGGTTCAGGAAAAGACCTGCTGATCTCTATTCGTGATGGAAGAACGGAAAGCCAACTCACCGCATTTGTACATATTAAAAGAAATAAAGGCGCCTGCACCGGAGAACTAAAGGGCGATCTGTTTTTCACATCTACTACAACGGCCGTGTACAGGCAGGGTGGTGATCCCTGTGTGCTGGAATTTGTTTTCAAAGGATCTTCAGTCACACTTAAAGAAGCTTCCGGATGTGGCAATCACCGCGATATCGATTGTTTGTTTGACGGAACGTACACAAAAAAGAAACCTGCTGCAACAAAACCTGCTAAAAAATAGGCAGTCTAATGTGTAAACCTTACACATTAATTTTTATTCATTAAATTGCCGGGCCATAAACTAGAGTATAATGAATTTTCGATCTTACAAAGTTCCCTACCCAATTGATGAAAGGTATTCCAAAAGCGTTGCGTATTTTTCAATGGAATTCGCGATCCATCAACCCTTAAAAATTTACAGTGGCGGCCTTGGATTCCTATCCGGATCGCATCTCAGAAGTGCCTTTGAAGTAAAACAGAACCTGGTTGGTATTGGTATTTTATGGAAGTACGGTTATTACGACCAGGCACGTAACCAGGACCAGACCTTGCAGGTCACCTGGATGGAAAAAATCTACAGTTTTCTTGAAGATACAGGGATCAAGTTTGAAATAACCATTCACGAACACCCTGTTTGGGTGAAAGTAATGTACCTGCCGCCGCTGACATTTAATTCAGCGCCGCTTTTTCTCATGACCACCGATATTCCTGAAAATGATTACATATCACAGACCATCACCCACCGTTTATATGATGCCAATGTAGCTACCAAAGTAGCCCAGTTTATCCTGCTCGGCGTTGGCGGTGCCAAACTGCTGGATGAAATCGGGTTCACCCCTGAAGTATATCATCTGAATGAAGCACATGGTCTTTCAGCAGCATTTTTCCTCTACCAGAAGTATGGAAGAAAAATAGAGGAAGTTAGAAAAAGACTTGTATTCACCACGCATACACCTGAAGAAGCAGGCAATGAAAAACACGACATCCATCTCTGTCATAACATGAGTTATTTCTGCGGGTTGACTGTAAATGAAGTAAAGGAAGTTACCGGTATGCCTGATGACCAATTCAATCATTCGCTTGCTGCATTAAGATTTGCACGCATTGCCAATGGCGTTTCTCAATTACATGGAGTTGTTTCAAGACAGATGTGGGAGAAGTACGATGATATTTGTCCAATTAAAGCGATCACCAATGCGCAGAACTGGCGTTATTGGTCCGACAAACAATTATACAGAGCGCGTGAAGAAGAAAATGATGTGGCTTTTGATGACAGGAAAAAATGGATGAAAAAGCGTGCATTTGAAATTGTGGCCGATCAGACAGGAAAAATATTTGATCCACATGTTTTTACTATCGTGTGGGCAAGAAGATTTGCAGGGTATAAAAGAGCAGGGCTGATCACCACTGACAAGGCAAGGTTTGAAGCCTTGTTAAGTTCCACAAAATACCCGGTGCAGATCATCTGGGCAGGTAAACCTTACCCGGTGGATTATCCGGCGATTTCCGAATTCAACCACCTGGTGCATTTAAGTAAGAATTACAAAAATGTGGCTGTGCTGGTAGGGTATGAACTGGCGCTGTCAAAAAGGATGAAACAGGCCGCTGATTGCTGGCTGAATAATCCAAGGGTTCCAAGAGAAGCTTCGGGCACAAGCGGAATGACTGCAGCTATGAACGGCGCAGTGAATTTCTCCACTAACGATGGATGGATCCCTGAATTTATGCATCATGGTAATAATGGATTTGTAGTTCCACCTGTAGATTATATGAGTATGACCGTACAGGATCAGGACCAGTATGATCTTGACCAGTTGTATGAGTTATTGAATAATGAAATTCTTCCTTTGTATTATGATGACCACAGCACCTGGCGACAGATCGTGAAAAACGGAATGCGCGATGTGCAGATCCAGTTCGACAGCAACAGGATGGCAGAAGAGTACTATGAATTATTGTATAAAAAAGAATATAGGTCAGCACAGGCTGCATTAACAAGAGATCTTGCACATTAATATAAAAGACCAGGTTTCAACTGGTCTTTTTTTATTAATCAAGAGTTAACAATACTTCATCCGGAATCTTTGCGTCTGGAAAAAACGCGATTAGTTTTTCAATTACACCCGCCACCACTGCATCCGGGCAGGAAGCCCCACTGGTAATCAAAATATTGACAGGAAGTTTTGAGGGAAGGAAATGCTCTGTCAGCAATTCTGTTTTATTATGAAAATCATAATGAAGAATAGTGGAAGGACTGATTATTTTTTCTTCACCACTGATATAAAATGTAGGCAGTTTTTCTTCGCACAATTCTACAAGGTGCGAAGTGTTGGATGAATTATAACCGCCTACAACAATGGCAAGATCTGCTTCAACTTGCAGCATGCCTTTTACTGCCGATTGGTTATCGTTAGTGGCATAGCAAAGTGTATCACGCGTATCGGCAAAATGTTCTTTTACATTTTCATCTGTTAACTGGTATTTTTTGATCATGACCGATTTCAGGTAATCTGCTATGGCCTGAGTATCGCTGGCCAGCATGGTGGTTTGATTTACCACACCAATGCGCTGCAGGTGCGCTTCCACATCAAAGCCTTCAGAAAACTGGTCTTTAAATTCATTATAAAATGCACTGGGCGGTTTTTCTCCGAGCATATATTGTGCAAGTGCTTCTGCCTGTTGCATATCTTTTATTACTACAACAGGTGCATTGGCCGCCGCATGAGAAAAAGTAGCCCTTGTTTCTTCATGAGAAGGTTTTCCATGAATGATGATGGTGTACCGGTTACCTGCAATGGCTTCGCTGCGGTTCCATACTTTTTCTACAAACGGGCAGGTTGTATTATAATGTTCCACCTGGATGCCAATAGAACGCAGCCTGCTTTCAATATCCAGAGTAGTTCCAAATGCCGGGATCAATACAATATCCTCTCCGGTTAAAGATTCAAACGAAATAAGTTGTCTTCCTTTAGTGTCTTGCAAAAAGCGAACACCTTTGTTCTGAAGGTCTGCATTTACTTGTGGATTATGGATCATTTCACTGAGCAGGAAAATCCTTTTACCGGGATTTTCTTCAATCGTACGGAAAGCAATATCAATGGCATTCTCCACCCCGTAACAAAAACCAAAATGCCTTGCAAGGTAAATGTGTACAGGACCAAAATCCAGCAGGGTAGGCGAGAAGTCTTTTTTCATCCTGTCCTGGTCCTTGCGCTTTTTTTTAATAGCGGAGATCAGTGGACTGCGGTAAACAACAGGAACGTCAAAACTTTTCATCCCTGCAAATTTAAAGCTAAGATGCTTATCAGTCCAGGTTTTAAAAGTTAAGAAGCCCTCTTTTACTGCTTTCTTTCCATTGCGCAGGTGATTATCTTCACCGCTTAATATCTGTATGGATCTGAAGAAAGAATGGCTCTATTCAACCAATGTGTACGAAGTAAACTTAAGACAATACACCGAAGAGGGAAGTTTTACTGCCTTTGCCACACACCTCCCCAGGCTGAAAGATATGGGTGTTCAGGCGCTTTGGTTCATGCCATTAACACCCATCGCCCAAAAAAATAAAAAGGGGAAGATGGGTAGTTATTATGCCTGCTCGGATTATTGCGCCATCAATCCCGAATTTGGAACGGAGGATGAATGGCTTTCCCTGGTTAACAAGATGCACTCCATGGGTTTTAAAGTCATTATTGACTGGGTAGCCAATCATACTGGATGGGATCATGTATGGACAATCGAACATCCTGGATATTATAAAAAGGAAGCAACAGGTGCATTTAAAATTGCATCGGGAATGGATGACATCATTGAGCTTGATTTTGAAAATAGAGCTTTGCGCCAGGCCATGATCGATGCCATGATCTATTGGATCCGTAAATATGATATTGATGGTTTCCGGTGCGACCTGGCTTCGTGGGTTGCTGTTGATTTCTGGGTAGAAGCTAAACAAAAAATTGATCTTATTAAACCGCTGTTCTGGCTTGCTGAAGCAGATGCCCTTGAAAATCCTGAATACATGCAGGTTTTTGATGCGGCTTATACATGGAAGTGGATGCACAGTACCAAAGAATTCTATGAAAAGAAGACTGATTTTCGCCACCTGATTTCCCTTTTACATCAATACCGCCAGGCACCGGGTCTGCCTGCATGGTTTACTTCCAACCATGATGAAAACAGCTGGAACGGAACAGAAACTGAAAAATATGGAGCCATGGCCAACATGCTGGCAGTTTTCAGTTGCTGTATTCCGGGAATTCCTTTGTTGTACAGCGGGCAGGAAATTCCAAACCTGAAGCGACTTGAATTTTTTGAAAAGGACAACATCAACTGGAAGTGGGAAATCAAACTGCATGGTTTCTTCAAAACCTTACTTGATTTCAGAAATCATCCGGCCCTCCATGCAATGGCTTCCTTTGAAAGAATGCATTCATCTGCCGATGACCGGCTTTTGGTTTTTTTAAGAAAGTATAAGGAACACGAAGCGCTGGTGATCCTCAATTTTACCGGTCAAAGCCAGCGGGTTGAATTGTTTGATGAAAGAATCCAGGGTGATTTTAATTCCTTATTTGGCCCATCTTCTTTCCATGCTGCTTCACGGATAACGCTACTGGAAGCCTATGGCTATGCAGTCTATTTTAAATAAAATAACCCTGCCATAGACAGGGTTTTATATTGGTTCATAAATTTTACTGGTCGAAGTTTACAGGATAGGAATAAGGCATATCATTACCTGGATAGATGCCTTCTACTTTCACCATTCCTGAAACATTTAATGAAACATCATTAAAGTCTTCTACGGTTAAGATCTTCTGTCCACCCACTCTGATGATGATAAAACCAGCCTGCATCCTGGCCCGGCCCAGCGGACTTTCATCAAATATTTTGTTTACAACCACTCCGCCTTCAACACCATAACGTGCAGCTCTTTCTTTGGAAAGCGTCACCAGTTCAGCTTTTAACCTGGTAGCAACATTGGCATTCACCACATCTGTTTTCTTTTTCAGTGCAACACTCACCGTTTGTTCTTTTCCGTTCCTTAAAAACGTAACGGGAACTTTATCTCCGGGGCGGAAACCTGCGATCTGCGCACTCATCTGAAGCCCGGTACGAACAGCTCTGCTATTTACTTGAGTGATGATGTCGCCTTTTTTCAAACCTGCCGCCGCCGCGCCGCCTTCTGTAGCAACAGAGGAAACATAAACACCTTCAACGTTGGTTGGAAAACCAAGGCTTTTGATTTGCTCTTCAGACATTTCATCTGTTGGATAATAACTCACACCAAGGTAGCCTCTTTGTACATTGCCAAACTGCACGATATCATTTACGATCTTCTTTACAATGTTCACCGGAATGGCAAAGGAATAACCGGCATAAGTGCCGGAAGGAGCCAGGATGGCTGAATTGATACCGATCAGTTCTCCATTAGGATTTACCAGCGCACCGCCACTGTTTCCCTGGTTCACTGCTGCATCTGTTTGAATAAAAGACTCTACCGGTGTGTCTCCACCACGGGTCTGGCGGCTGTTGATGCCAATGCTTCTGCCAGTTGCTGAAATAATCCCAGCAGTAACAGTTGCGTCCAGTGTTAATGGATAGCCGATGGCCAGCACCCACTGACCCAATTGAATGTTTTCAGAATTGCCATAAACAAGGAAAGGAAGTTTGGTTTCATCTATTTTTAATACAGCAATATCACTGCTCGGGTCACGGCCAACCACCCGGGCTTTATAGATCCTCCTGTTGGCAAGCGTAACATTGATCTCCGATGCCACAGAACCGCCCTGGTCGGAAATGACGTGGTTGTTGGTAATGATGTAACCGTCTTCGCTGATGATCACACCACTTCCGGAAGCTCTTTGTTCAGGAATGATATTCGGTCCGAAACCTTCTCCAAAGAACTGGTCAAAGAAGTCATCAGACCCTCTCTGGCGTGGTAGATTATTACTTACTTTTTTAGCAGGAATTTTTGTTTTAATGTGTACAACTGCCGGAACAGCTGCATTGGCTGCCCGGGTAAAATCAGTCGATTCAGCCGCAATGCCATTTTTCCCGTCAAAAAACCCTGCATAATTTACAGGTAAACCACCCTGGGGTGTTCCAACAGCATTGCCTTTATTTCCCGTTAATGTATTGTACAGCGCTACACTACCAAAGGCAGATACAGAACTGATGGCAATAATTAAAAGAATGTGTCTGATTTTCATTTGATTCGATTTGTATGAATATAATCTTTATGTCAAAAAATGTGCCTTTCGCCTTTACAAATTAACTAAGGAATGTGAGGATTGTTTTACCATTTAGCCAATTTAACAGGCCTTTCTAAATACCCTAACTTTCTGTAACATTATCCGCATCAATAAAGAACTCAGTTTTTCTCCAGGCCGACCAAAAAAGCAAAAGGATCCACCCCATCTGCAAAGTCGCACAGCCCGGGTTTTTGAGCGCTTCCAAATGGCAGGTGATTTTTTCCTACTGCACATTGAATGTTGTTGTTGTGTACCAGCAGTTTGTTTACATCCTCCACATTTTGGTAAAATTCATAATTCAATTGCCCGATTGGCGAAAAAACAGCAGGGTCTTCAATCAGTAAAATACTTTCATTGGTCATGTAGTATTTATGGTTCAGCAGGTGAATGGCCAGGTTGTAATCATAATTATTTTTGAATTTGTGGTGTTGGGCCAGCCAGTTGTATTTGCGAAAGGCTTCGAGCAGCGGTAAAAAATGATAGCCTTCCGGAACAAACAGCTTGCTCACATTCCTGCAACCCAGTCCAAAATACTGGTACACATCATCAGCCAAAGCTTCCAGTTCTCTTTCAGTTTCATTGCCGGTGAGCACGGCGATGGATGTACGGTTGCTTCTTATGATGCAGGGGTATTTATTAAAATAATATTCAAAATAAGGAGAGGACGTGTTGCTCCCGGTGGCAATGTAAGCATCACAGTTTTTGAGCAGGGTTTGAATGTTGAAATAGGCTGCAGCGTTTTCATCCCGCTCAATCAGCTTGTTTACCACGTGCTTCATCAGCACTTCATCTTTCGATGATAATTTGATATAAGCGATATTTCCTGTCAGGAAAACCGCTAGAAGGTCGTGAAATCCTACAAGAGGAATATTCCCGGCCATTACGATACCGATCTTCCTTGGATGTGCATTTTCTTCAGCAGGGAGATAAGTGCGCATCACTTCCCCCAGTTTTTCTTCATTCAGAAAATCCTTTATAATATTCTGTACGGAAAGGTCAATAAACTCAGGTATGAACCAGTTATTTTCAAGGAAAGCCCTGTGTTTAACCTCCAGCCACTCCGGGCTACCCTCGCTCATATATTTTCCCAGTTGAATCAACAGGTCTAATCTTTGTTGTGCTTTCATTGTATAAATTGAGGCGATCCTCTTTAATTTGACTGGCAGGCGGTAAATTCACTGCCGGGGATTAATTTTGTCAGCAAATTTAATTCACCAGACATCAAACATAGATTATGGCTATAAAGATTACTGAAGAATGTATTAACTGCGGAGCCTGTGAACCCGAATGCCCGAACAATGCGATTTATGAAGGTGGTGTTGAATGGGCCATTAATGACGGCACATCAGTAAAAGGACAACATACCCTGGTGGATGGCACAGTGGTCAATGTTGAAAAAAGAAATGCCCCCATCGCCGTAGATACCTATTATATCGTGCCCAGCAAATGCACTGAGTGCCAGGGATTTCATGAAGAGCCCCAGTGCGCTGCTGTTTGCCCGGTAGATTGTTGTGTTCCTGATGAGATGTACCAGGAAACTGTGGAAGAATTATTGGATAAGAAACAACGACTTCATTTATAAATGCATTCTATTTATTTTTAATAATGCAGCCCTGGCTGCTATTACAACAAGGTGATATTTCCTTTTTTAAAGGTGCGCAATTAGTTCCTGGCCCGATTACTACAGCCGGTTGTCCAAATTCTGTTGTCCACCTTTCGCGAAGTTTATTAGCGGTTTGTGCCTTTATGGTCAGCCTATAACCAAGAGTTTTAGATGTCCGCTCAATCCGTCTTGCACAATACGCATGAGGGTTGAAAGCTTCCTCAAGTGCTTCCGGAATTCTTCCAGTTTTCTTTAATAGCCGCTTATTGTCAATTGCTCTTACCTGATCTTTCATTACATCACAATTTTCTTTAAGTTTAGCCATTCCTTTTTTCAGGTGAACTCTTAAGATTTTCGATTCAGGTTGATCGTTGACAGTTATCGGATAGACTATGGTTGACGGATGTTCTGAGTTTAAGAGATCCGATTGTACAATTAAAACTGGACGAATTTTCCCTGTTTCAGCACCCATTAGGGGATTGAGATCGGCAATCCAAATTTCAAATTGCCTAATCCTCATTTTGCAGGTTTTCAAATTCGGCTAATACCTTCATCGACTCTTCTTTTACAAACCATGATTCTTTGGTCAATTCTTTTGACAGAATTTTTCTTTTTTGAACCATATTGTAAAATTCAACGGCTTCATTAATATACCGGTTTCTGTTCTTACGAACTTTTTGAAGAATGCATTCAGTGTCCTGGAAAACAGATTCATCCATTTTTAGCTAAGTCTTTTCATATTTAAAAATTAATAAAAAGTATATACAAAAAGTAATGCGGTGATTTTAGGGGAAAACTACCACTAACTTGCAGATAAACAAAGAAGCCAACTTTTCCCTGAGCAAAAGTTTTGAATATTTGAACACCTTCCCGGAAATGCTTCAGGTTTCTTCAAAAAAATTTTTACTTTGCCAACATGAAGAAGAAAATAGCATTGGTTACCGGTGGTTATTCAGGCGAGGCTACGATTTCCTACAGATCGGCAAATACCATTTACACGCATCTTGATAAAGAAAAATACGAGGTGTATAAGATCGATGTGAATCCTGAAGGATGGTTTTATGAAGGGCAGGATGGCAGCAAAACCGGGATCAATAAAAATGATTTTACTCTGGATCTTGAAGGAAAAAAAATCAGTTTTGATGCGGTATTTATTGGTATGCATGGCACACCGGGAGAGGACGGAAAACTGCAGGGTTATTTTGATATGCTCCGGCTTCCCTACACTTCCTGCGATGCGGCTACTTCTGCACTGACGTTCAATAAAAGATATACCACTGCGGTGGCTTCGGTTTCAGGTATCCCGGTAGCAAAATCAGTCGTGTTGTTTAAACATACCGGTTATCATGCCGAAGAAATTTTATCTGCGCTTCAACTTCCGGTCTTTGTAAAGCCCAACAACGGCGGATCCAGTATAGGCATGAGTAAGGTGTCTGAACCATCGGGTTTAACGGCTGCTATTGAAAAGGCCTTTAAGGAAGATGAACAGGTACTGATCGAGCAGATGATTGAAGGAAGGGAATTTACTGTTGGTGTGTTCCGATCCAACAACCAGATCACGGTGCTGCCCATCACTGAAGTGGAAGCACACAAGGAAATGGAATTCTTTGATTTCGAGGCTAAATATGGTGGTAAATCCACCGAAACCACACCCGCTGCCATTTCGGATGAGTGGAAGCAAGCCCTTGAAACCACTGCGAAAAAAGTTTACCAGGTATTTAATTGCAGGGGCGTGGTAAGGATCGACTTTATTTTTAATGCGAAGGAATCAAGGCCCTATATGCTGGAGATCAATACCATACCCGGACAGAGTGCTGCCAGTGTGATTCCACAGCAGGTGAGTGCCATGGGTGGCAACCTGCAAAGCTTTTACTCCCAGCTGCTGGATGAGGCCATTCAAAAACATTGATCATTTGTAAAAAAGCCTGGAGATCCGGGTAGGCACTCCGCTTATCTGCAATTTTATATCTTACAGGCCCAAATAGAAAAACCTGCATGTTTAGATTAATAACTCAACGGCCGCTCTGGGTGAATATTCTTGTTGCGATCACAACTGTCATTATCCTGGTGCTGATCTTTCTTCTTTCATTGAACTGGATCACCAATCATGGCGAATCCAATTCGGTTCCTTCTCTTATCGGCAAGAATGTAAATGATGCAGAGCAGTTACTGGAGGAAAGGGATTTTGAAATTGTAATTCAGGATTCAGTGTATTATGATTCGCTGCCGCCGGGCGTAATCATCCGCCAGGTACCTGATGGCGATGATGTGGTAAAGATCAACAGAACCGTGTATGTGACCATCAATCGATTTCTTCCTCCCGAAGTGGATATGCCCAACCTGGTGGGTTCCAGTTTCAGGAATGCGGAAATGACCATGCTGAACCTGGGGTTAAGACTGGGTGATACGAGTTACCGTTTTGACTTTGCCAAAAACTCTGTGCTGGAACAACTGTTGAATGGAAATTCCATTGCCGCCGGGACAAAGATCAGGATGGGTACTGTTATTTCCCTGGTTTTAGGCAGCGGACTTGGAGTGGAAGACCAGGCTGTACCCGATTTGAGAGGGCTTAATTTAGAAGAAGCAAGTGTGATGATGGAGGGACTGGGACTTACATTGGGTGCAAAATTGTTTGATCCCGATGTGAGGGATTCTGCAAATGCCTTTATTTACTGGCAAAGCCCTCTTCCCAATACTGAAGATGGCGCGCGCATCAGGATACGCGCCGGCCAGATGATCGACGTGAGAATTGGAACGGAAAGACCCAATGTGGATTCACTAAGAAAAATGGAATTGCAAAACCCCGAACCATAATGAAAAATATTACAGTTGAAGAACTCAAGCAGCGCATAGACAGTGGTGAAAAACTGCACCTGATTGATTGCAGGGAGGCGCATGAATACGAGGAAGCCAACCTTGGTGCTCAACTTGTTCCGCTTGGCAAGATACAAACCATGCAGGTGGATGAACTGGAAGATCTCCGCGAGGAAGAAATCATCATTCATTGCAGGAGTGGCCAGCGCAGCATGATGGCCTGCATGATGCTGGACAGTATGGGCTTTTCCAACACGGTAAATGTTGAAGGCGGCATACTTGCGTGGATGGAAAAATATGGCAAACCAAAATGACCTTCCGGTCCCTTTGGTTAATTGATACGGATATTGATGGCTGCCATAAAATTTCTTCCTGCCATAGGAAAATAGAAGTTCTCTGTAACCAATTCATTGCCGGAAAAATAACTGAATGTATAACCATTGGGTTCATACAAGGTATTCAGTAAATTATTCACCTGGAATACAAGATCCACACTGGGTTTTTTTATTTTTAAACTGTACACAGATCTAAGGTCATTGGTAAAAAATGCATCCAGTTTTCTTTGATCATTACTGGTGTTATCCAGATACTGGCTTCCTACGTATTTTTGTATCAGGTCAAAACTCCAACGGTCAGCAGGTTGAAACATTATTGTGGCAGCGCCAGTTACAGCAGGTGAATAGGCAATGTCTGTTTCCGTATAAGAATTGCTAACCTGTCCTCCATTATCATAATCATCGAGGTACTCTGTAAAGTCGCGCACTTTGTTGCGGCTCAGCGTTAGATTGGCGGCGAAACTGAACCACTTGTTGATGTTAGCTGAAGATTGCAGTTCAATTCCCAAACGATAGCTGTCATCAATATTCGTTCTTGTATAGGCGCCTACATCATTTATTTTTCCCGTGAGTACCAGCTGGTCGCGGTACTTCATATAATAAATATTGGCAGCAAATAATCTTTTATTATTCCTGTTTTCAATACCTATTTCAATATCATGCAGGTGTTCCGGTTTTGGAATTTCATTCAGCCCTGCTTCAAAATCATCGCGGTTCGGTTCTTTTCTTCCAATGCTGTAGGATGAATAAAGCAACCACTTGTTTTTTGAATAACTGAGTCCGATTTTTGGATTGAAAAAGGAGTATTCCTCTTTAACGTTCAGTAATGGGTGATCTCTGAAGCCGTTTACAGAATAACCTACGTTCCTGTATTGCAGATCGGTAAAAACCTGCAGGCCTACAGCAATTTGTTGCTGCCATTTTCCATAAATATTAAAATCATTTTTACGTGCCTTATTTTCATACCAGTTGCCATTAGCGGTAAAACCTTTTTCCGCCCATTTTATTTTTCCATAGTGCAGACCATCATAGCTTGTGATGGCGCCGCCAAAAACGAGGTCTGTTCCGCCGGATCGATACTGTAGTGAAAATATATTTCCATAAAAATCATTATCCAGCCAGAGTTGTCTAACCAGGTCGGTGCGGGTGCTGGATCCATCTAATGATGCAATATTGTAGTCGCTATATTTTCGGTTGGCTTTATATTGTTCGTAATAACCTTTTCCCTTTGTATAAAACAAGCCGGTATTCAAAGTGATTTGCGCATTCAAATGGTGGGTGAAAAACAGTTGGTAATGATCCTGCCTGTAATTATCTGTTTCATTATCATAAGGCGCACCAGGTCTTTCTGTGCCGGCATAATTTATACGGCGGTTTGTTTTCAGGTCAGCTTCTGCAATGCCATACCAGGCCTGATAGGTTTTTTCGCTGCCCGTAAAAAAATTAAACCGGAAACTGGATTTTTCTGCCAGGTAGGCACCCGAGAAATAGAGCGCTTTCAGGTCGCTTGAAGCGCGATCCACATAGCCATTGCTTATGATCTTCGAGAGACGCAGATCGGCCAGGAAATGATTGTTGATCAAACCTGTTCCCAGTTTGATGGTGTTTTTTACACTGTTGAATGAACCATAGCTGTTATTGATCTCTGCATAAGGTTTCAGGTTGTTTTCAATGGTACTGATATTGAGTGTGGCCCCAAATGCGCTGGCGCCATTGGTTGATGTACCTACACCACGCTGTACCTGGATGCTGCTAACAGAAGAAGCAAAATCCGGGAGGTTTACAAAAAAGGTGCCCTGGCTTTCGGCGTCGTTATAAGGAATGCCGTTGAGGGTTACATTGATCCTTGTGGCATCCGTGCCCCTGATGCGGATTCCGGTATAACCAAAGCCGGTACCGGCATCAGAATTTACAACCACCGAAGGCGTTTGGTTGAGCAGAAAGGGTAGGTCCTGTCCCAGATTTTGTTTTTTGATGGTTTCCTTATCCAGGTTGGTTTTTGCAAAGGGTGCTGTTGCGGAGGCGCGGGTGGCCCTTACTTCAACAGGCTCTAATAAGGTAGTGTCGGTTTGTTGGGAATGAGCATGGAAAGCGAACATACCCAGGAAGAAAATTACAGTCCTTTTCATTATTTATTTTTTAAAATGAAAGGGAAATGTTGGGAAGGGAAACTATAGCAGTCATTGCTAAATGGAACCGGTAAAGGTTCTACTCCCTGCGCAGGCATTACCCTGATCAGGTTCAACGGGTATGATCTCAGCTTTTTAAAGCACCCCGGAACACAGTGAAATTAAAGGAAAAAAATAATTTGTAACCTTTTTTATCTTTCTCCGTTCCACAAAAAACAGCTTATGAAATATATTTTACTTCCGCTCCTGGTTTCTTTTTTTTGTTTGCCAGCGCTGGCACAAAGGGTGGTCAATGATCTTAATGTTGAATCCCGGGAAGTAAGCGGATTTAAAGCGGTATCTATTTCCGGTCCTTTTAAAGTGATCCTGACACAGGGGAATGAAGAAGGCCTGGCAGTAAGTGCAGATCAAAAAGAAGATGTGGAATATATTAAAGCTGAAGTGAAGAATGGGGTTTTAAAAATCTGGTCAGAGCAAAAGAACAGGATCTGGAACAAGTCAAGGAATTTAAGAGCGTATATATCCGTTAAAAATATTGAAGTGATCACATCCAGTGGTGCTTCAACAATAGAAATTGATGGGAGTTTATCTGCACAGCAACTGAGCCTGAATTTATCCGGTGCTTCGGATTTGAAAGGGAAAATAAATGTTTCAGGAAAATTAAGTGTTGGGTTGAGCGGTGCTTCAGACCTCAGCATCACCGGCAGTGTTGGGGAAATGGAGGTGACTGCAGGAGGTGCCAGCCGGATGCGGGCTTACGATTGTACTACAGGTATGATGCGTGCAAATGCTTCAGGTGCCAGCAGTCTGCAAGTGACTGTTGAAAAGGAATTATCTGCTAAACTCAGTGGTGCCAGCAGCCTGAGGTACCAGGGAAGTGCTTTGATCAGAGATATTCAAACCAGCGGAGCGAGTTCTATTCAGCGGAAATCCTGAGGAACGGTTTGGGGATTGATTTTTAGTTGAACAGTTGTTGAATGGTTGTTGATTCGACTCCGTGTATCTCAGTGCCCGCTGTGCCTCCGTGGTTCCCGATTTTTAGTTGAACAGTTGTTGAATGGTTGTTGAATGGTTGTTGATTCGACTCCGTGTATCTCAGTGCCCGCTGTGCCTCCGTGGTTCCCGATTTTTAGTTGAATAGTTGTTGAAGATGGTTGAATGCCTGCCCGCTGAAACAAAGCTTAGGTGGGTTGTTGATAAATGACAAACCCTGAAAGGAGTTTTTCTTTGCACAGGATTTGCATGGATACATGTGTGAAAAATAATGAAGCAGTGCACAAGCCTTTAATATTGATTGTAGATGACGATCCCGACGATATATTTTTTCTCCAGGAAATGTTGTTAACCCTCTACCCGGAAACTGAAATTGTGGAAGCTTATGATGGCCTGGCAGCACTGGCCATCATCAACGATCTGCAGGAAAGAGGAAGAATTCCCGATGTAGTGGTGATTGATATTAATATGCCTGTGATGGATGGGAGGGAATTGATTGCTCATTTGCGATCCGGCAATTCCACAAAAGAATTGAACTTAATTGTCTATACCACTTCTTCCAATTATTTTGATAATTTAATTTGTAAGCAGCACAATGCGGAGCTGATCTTAAAACCTTCTGATATGTCCATGCTTGAAAAAGCGGCCAGAATAATTTATAGAATGGGTGCGGAGAAGCCGTTGGGGGTTAGGGAGGGTTAGGGGTTTAGTTGGACCAAACTATATCCATTCTTCTTGCCATCAGCCATCAGCGATCTCAACCTATCTTTGAGCGAACGCAAACTTCTCTTTCATGAGATGCCTGATACTCTTATTATTTCTTTTATTGGGTTGCAGGTCTGTAAAACTGAATGTGCCGCGCACCACATCTGCCATGACGGGGTCGGCTTTTTACCAGGCAGCGGCAGCTTACAACTGGAAGCAAAGAGATTCTTTTGCCATTGAACAAATAGTGGCAGGTAATCTTCCTTCTTTTTTATTAGAATTTGTTGCAGTACCGGTTTCCGTAATGGATTCTGCCAGTGGTAAGGTGTTGCAAGGGATCATTTATGTGAGTCCGGATTATTTAAGTGTTGGCAACCACCAGGACTGGGCAAGAGTTCCGCTAACACCAATGGCTGCACAGCAGATCGCCGAAAAATTTAATTGTATGCTGCCGGATCAAAACATGGTGGACGCTATTTATAAAGCTGCATCTGTTAAACTCACTCCGGTTCCTTTATTTGCTTTTCGCGACAGTACTCCTACTATGTATCATCATCATTTGATCATTGAAGGGCAGCGAAAAAACCGTAAAGGTTTGATTGCTGGAATTAAAAAAGATGTGCTGAACCAGGGCCCTGATGGTAAAGTAACGATTTATGGCTGGCACAAGCTGGATGGCAAGCCTATACAGCCAGTGTATTCCGGGCATGTGAACTGGTATGTTGATTACAGCCACGGTATTCGCCTCGTATATAAAAAAATGCGACTTGAAGGAAGGTGGGTGGAGGTTGGGAAGGGGTTAGGGGTTAGAGGTTTACAGGAAAACAAATTTTGATCGCCACTCCTTTATTATTTTCACTGGAGAGTTTAAATATTTCATTTAAATTTTCCGCTCTGGTTTTCATGTTTGCTATGCCAATGCCTTTTTATAAGTTACTTCCTTTACCAGCTTAAATTTTTATTTTGTTATGTAGGACTTAAATTTCTTTTATTAAACTTCCGGATGTAATCACTCAAAAATTCAAAGCGACAAGAACCAAATCGGAGCAGACCAGCAAGAGCGGCAATTGAACCAATGGGAGTGTGTGAATTGATTTGAAAACTAATATTCTTTTTCCTGCCCGGGATTATTCTTAACCAAATTGATATGGTTCATTTTTACATGATTCAAATTTGTAGGGTATGCAGCCATTGGCTTTCATTTCTAAAAACCTTCTAGTGTTGCGAAGGGGAGGATCCCTGCCTGCGTGACGCAGTCGGGCAGGCCCGCCTGAATGATTCATTCGGGCAGGGAACTCCCGACCTTCGGTATAATAATATCAGTAAATTAAAAAAAGGCTTCCAAATTGGAAACCTTTCTTTGTTGCGAAGGGGAGGATCCCTGCCTGCGTGACGCAGTCGGGCAGGGAACTCCCGACCTTCGGTATAATAATATCAGTAAATTAAAAAAGGCTTCCAAATTGGAAACCTTTCTTTGTTGCGAAGGGGAGGATCCCTGCCTGCGTGACGCA
>MWYV01000043.1 GCA_002050435.1 Chitinophagales bacterium 33-2
ATGGCATCAATGATACCTGGTGGGTAACCAACCCCAATTGCTTAAGAGAAGCAAGGGTGCAGATCTTCAACCGTTATGGCGCCAAAGTATTTGAATCGAATAATTACCAGAACAACTGGAATGGTACTTACAAAGGAAAACCTGTTCCGGATGGTACTTATTACTTCGTAGTTCAATACAGACTGGTGAACAATCAGCTAGTAAATAAAAGAGGAAATATTTCAATACTCAGATAACTTTTGCCTGCTATAAGAAAGAGGGCTTCCCGAAAGGGAAGCCTTTTTATATTAAGTAATCACTGCTGTCCGGTAAAAGTTTTATATCCTCAAATCAGTCGCTGAAATTCAATGTGGGTTTGAAGGATGTTGTGTTTTTAAAAACTTGAAGCCCCTTATTTGGTTTGAAATGAGATTCAATCACTATCGCTCAATTGGTTTTGTTTTATTTTTTTTAAATGATCAGAGATTTTCTCTTACATTTTTTGGGTGGCTGCCGCGACTCATTGCTCCTGGTTATAACTTGAAGCATCATACCTAAGATGGAGCAATACAGCGCATTCCAGACTTTTAAACAAGAAAGACGCGGAGTGTTGCACTTATCATACGGAGGGCTCTCTTGCGCAATCACCCGAAGGAAACTAGTCCTCCCGCAGATTACGCAGATTTTAGCTGATTGGTTTTCTGCGTTCATCAGCGCGATCTGGGGGCAACAAGAGGCAGGTACTGGTGTCAAATAGATCTAAGTTTCCTCACAAAATGAAATTCCAGGCACATGTACAATAGTATCTTATGTTAGTACGATGTTGGATTGATACTGCAGAATTTATTAAACCAACTTTAATTGCATCGTATCTGTGTGAATGTCTTTACTGAATATAATGACAGCTTTTCAACAGACACCCACAAGATTAAAAAGATTAAAAAACAAGGCAGGTAAAACGATACAATGTTTTGCTAAGGAGCAAAACAGGATCAATCATGATCTCATTTAATTTCACTTGTCTTAACCAGGTTATTCTTTTACAAATACTTCGATAAGACCCTGGGTATCCCCGCGTCTGGGTGCGGGAAATTCATCAATTTTTTTATACTGTTCATGTAAAGCGTCTCTTAATTTGAAAGGAAAAAAATTATTGAGGCGGGGAATGTATTCAAATAATACGAGGTCATAGGTTTTGTTATTGATGCGATCCTGGTAAACTGCAGCCTCTTTATTAAACATTCCCACACCCAGGTGATGCCATAAAGGCACTTCACCGCCTTTTTCTGTTTCATAGGGAATTTCGGCTGCAAGAGGGGTCAATTCTGTGAGGTTGAGCACTGAAATTTTTCTTTTAGATTTTACCAGTTCGGAATTCATCAATCTTTCAATTCCATCCACAGTGGGTCCGGGCATATAGATCCTTTGAAAAGATTTTAAACCCGAAATGCGCCATTCAGAAAATGGAATTTCTGTTGTATCAGGCGCATGGAGAATATAAGTTTTACGGTTTACTATGTTTTCGCCATTTGCTGCAACTTCCTTTTCTGCAGGTTTTAACCTGTCGGTAATGCGCTGGATATAATTCCAGAAAACGCCACTCCACCAAAGAAATAATCCTGCAATAGCAGGAACAAGCATTTTGATTCGGGAAAAATCAATCGTTAACAGCTTTGCCAATGTTGAAAATATATAAGCAAATGCAAAGCTGTGATAAAAGATATTATTATCTGGTGGGGTATAACTTGTAACCTGCAATATCGCCGCCTGAGCAAGTATGCCCAGTGTAAGCAGCAGGAAAAGCGTGTCGGTTTTTTTAGTCCACAATGCTTTCCAGGTTTTGAAATTAGCGATAGCAAGCACCAGGATGACCAATAGATAAAATTTGATCCATTCTGACCTAAAGAAAAATTCATTTATAATATCAATAACGGAAAAACGTGCAGTGTGTGGAGGTTGTCCTACATTAAACCAATATTCAAAGTTATACTGTAACAAAGGAGCGATCATGGCAAAGGCCACAATGCCCAAACTCAAAATATAGATTCCGAGTGGTTTCCATATTTTTTCTGAAAAGCAGTGATAAGTAAGCAGCGTAAGGCTTAGCAGGATGGCTAAGGCGCCCCCATCCTGTTTGGTGAAAAAGGAGAAAAAGCCAAACAGCGCTGCTCCGCTGATCCAGATCCAATGGGCTGATATTGTGGAAATATACCGCATCAGGAAGCCGAGGCCTATAAATTGATAGACGATGACCGTATGATTATACCAGGGCCAGAAATTGAAAAAAGAATAGGAAATGCAATAAAGCAGTACCGATAAGAACCGGATCCCTGGTTGTACCCTAAATTGTTTTAAAATGAACCTGAAAGCTAAACCCGAAATGATGTTAATGAACACCTGCGCTTTTACCAGCGTAATCAACTGCACGCCAAATATTTTGAAAAATATGGAGGGGATCACCCAGTACATGTACCCAAGAGGCATCCCGAAATCGCGGTAGGGAATTTCACCCTGACTCATCCTGTAAGCGCCTTCCCAGGACAGAAATATATTGACCCTGTAGGGGAAATTATTGAATAGAGGAACTATAGCCAGTAAAATAATTATGGCAATTTCCCCGTATGAAAGCCAGCGGTTGTGTATTCTTCCGTTTTTATTTCCTTCCATTACCAAAGCTTAAGAAAGACCAAGATATAAATCAAAAATCATTTAAATATCAGCAGTTTTATGAGCACTAACGGTAATACCAAAGTTTATCTATTTTTGCAACCATCATTAATCCATCTAAGCGTGGCTTATATAAAATTACTCCGTCCCAAGGATTGGGCTAAAAACCTGTTCCTTTTTATTCCATTGTTTTTTTCCGGTGATCTTTTCCGGCAGGAACTTTATCCCATGCTGCTGATGGGGTTTCTGGCCTTTTCTTTTGTTGCCAGCAGTATTTATATCCTGAATGATTACAGGGATATCGAAGATGATAAAAAGCACCCTGTAAAATCATCGAGGCCCCTGGCCTCAGGCGCTGTTTCAAAATCAGCAGCGGTGATCATCGGTATCCTATTACTTATTGCCGGCTTTACCATTGCTTATTTTATTAAGGATAAATTTCTTTTTGTACTGGCGATCTATTTTGCTCTGAACCTGGGTTATTCATTCGGATTGAAAACCATTCCTATACTGGACATTATGATCGTTGCCACGGGTTTTGTTTTACGCGTAAAGGGTGGAGCAGTGATCGCTTCAATTGGTATTTCTGAATGGCTGAATATCATGGTATTTCTGCTGGCCCTGTTTATGGCGATCGGCAAAAGAAGAGACGACGTATTGCTTAAATTATCTTCGGGTACTGATATGCGGAAGTCGGTTAAGGGCTATAATCTCGAATACCTGAACGTGGTACTGGCATTGGTTTGTGCTGTGATCGTGGTGGCTTATTTTATGTACACCATGTCACCGGAAGTTCATGAACGAATGGGTACCTACCGTTTGTATTATACCTGTTTATTTGTGCTGGGCGGGATCATGCGTTATCTGCAGATCATATTTGTCCAGGCTTCTTCAGGTTCACCAACAAAAATTCTTTACCGCGACCGGTTTATACAAGCCACCATCGTACTGTGGGTGCTCAGCTTTTATTTAATTATATACAGTAAAGACCTAACCATATTTGAATGATGAAGAAGAAAATTGCGAATTGGGGGAACTACCCGGTGGTGGAGTCGGAGGAAAAAAGCTTTTCACTTACAGAGCAACTCGGGCATGCAATGGCTGAACCCGGTGCTGTGATCGCCCGTGGTAATGGCAGGTGTTATGGTGATGCTTCATTGGAAGAAAACACCATCTCCACACTTAAATATGATAAGATCCTTTCTTTTGATTCGGATAATGGGATCTTTGAATGTCAGTCGGGAATTACGCTTGATAAAGTACTTGAAGTAATCGTTCCGAAAGGATGGTTTCTTCCGGTTACACCAGGAACAAAGTTTATAACGGTGGGTGGTGCGGTTGCCAGTGATGTTCATGGAAAAAATCATCATGTGGATGGCGCTTTTTCAGCGCATGTGATTGAAATGGATGTGTTGCTCGGAAACGGCAATACAATGACCTGTAGCAGTAATGAGAACAGCGACCTGTTCTGGGCAACATGTGGAGGAATGGGACTAACAGGCATCATTACACGTGTAAAATTCAATCTGAAAAAAATTGAAACTTCTTTTATCAAACAAAAGCAGATCAAAGCTAAAAACCTGGAAGAAGTGATCCGGCTTTTTGAGGAATACCAGCATTATACCTACTCTGTTGCATGGATCGACTGCCTTCAGAAAGGCGACAGCTTTGGAAGAAGTATTCTGATCCTGGGTGAACATGCTAAGCGTGAAGATCTTGACGAAAAGAAGCAGCAGAAACCTTTGGCGCTTCCTTCCAATAAGCAGATCACGTTCCCGATCAATCTTCCTTCATTTGTATTGAACCAGTTTACGGTTAAGGCTTTTAATTTTCTGTATTATGGAAAAAATTTCAAGACGGAGATCAACAACGTCGTGGGTTATGAGCCATTTTTTTACCCGTTGGATGCCATTCTTCACTGGAACCGTGGGTATGGGAAAAAAGGCTTTATTCAATACCAGTTTGTGCTTCCTTTGGACAGCAAACAGGGTTTGGTTGAAATTCTGCATCGCATAAGTGATGAAGGTCTTGGATCTTTCCTTGCCGTATTAAAAGTTTTTGGAAAGCAGGATGATCTTATTTCATTTCCAAAAGAAGGCTATACGCTTGCACTTGATTTTCCTGTGAGGAAAGGACTTTTCGAATTCCTGGATGAACTGGACGAGATCGTACTTAAATACAATGGCCGCATTTATTTGTCAAAGGATGCCAGGATGCAACCGGAAATTTTCTGGAGAAGTTATGAGCGTGCCGAAGAATTCAAACAGATCGTAAAGAAGTACAATCCTGATTTCAAAATAAATTCTATACAGGCCCGCCGCCTCAACATTACAAAATAAAATATGCCTACAATACTATTGCTCGGAGCTACTTCTGATATGGGATTTGCTATAGCAAAAAAATTCGCTTCCGAAAAATTTGATGTGCAGCTGGCTGCCCGTAATTCCTCAGTGCTGGAACCACACCAGAAAGATATTCAGATCCGGTATGGTGTGAAATGCACCACGCATTCTTTTGATGCTTTGAATTTCGATTCACATCGTTCTTTTTATGAAGGACTGCCTGTACAACCTGATGTAGCCATATATGTTATCGGCTATATGAATGATAATGAAAAAACGGTTGCAGACTGGAATGAAAGCCTGCGTACCATCAATACCAATTATACGGGTGCGGTATCGATACTTAATATCATTTCCGAAGATTTTGCAAAGAAAGGCAGCGGCACCATCATTGGTATCAGTTCGGTTGCCGGTGAAAGAGGAAGGCAAAGCAATTATATGTACGGAAGCGCTAAGTCTGCATTTACGGCTTATCTCTCCGGGTTAAGAAACAAGATGTATCATTCCGGTGTACATGTAATGACGGTACTTCCGGGTTTTGTTTATACAAAAATGACGGAACATCTTTCACTGCCAAAGATCCTTACAGCAAAACCCGAAGAAGTTGCTGATGCCGTTTATAGCGGGGCGAAGAAAAACAAGAACATCATTTATGTAAAATGGTTCTGGCGCTATATCATGATGGCTGTGACTTCAGTTCCCGAAACCATGTTCAAAAAGAAAAAAATGTGAAAAAGGGAATTGCTTTTTTTGATTTTGATGGGACCATCACAACTAAGGACAGCTTCCTGGAGTTCATCAGCTTTGCAAAAGGCAACTTCAGATTTTTGTTGGGTTTTCTGTTGCATGCTCCGTGGATCGTTGGTTTTAAGCTGAAGATCATTTCGAATCAACAGGCCAAAGAAAAAGTGATGCAGTATTTTTTTAAGAATGCAAATGCTTCTGAGTTTAAAGAGCTTTGCGCTGAATTCAATAACAAAGTGCTTCCAAAACTGATCAGGCCAAAAGCAGTGGAAGAGATCAGGCGACTGAAAGCAGCTGATTATGTTGTGGTGATCGTTTCGGCATCTCCGGAAAACTGGATCAGACCATTTGCGGAAAGCATGGATGTGGAATTGATTGCCAGCAGGCTGGAAGTGAAAGACCATAAAATCACCGGAAAAATCATTGGAATGAATTGTCGCGGAATTGAAAAAGTAAACCGCATTAAAGAGCGATATGATATTTCTGCTTTTTCAGAGATTTATGCTTTTGGTGATTCCAGTGGAGATAAGGATATGCTGGGCATGGCTACGAATGCATTTTATAAACCCTTCAGAAGATAGTTATGGCAATTGAAGGAAGAGATATAGTCATCATCGGCATTCAGCCATGGTATTTCGAGATCGGCAGCAATTGCAAAAGCATTGCAATGGAATTTCAAAAGCAAAACAGGGTATTGTATGTCAATACACCTGTGAACCGGAAAACCTTGTATTCCAACCCGGATGGCGTGGGCATCAAAAGCCACATCAACATCATAAAAAATAAAACCGAACCGCTCAGAAATATCACACCTGCTCTTACAGAATTTCATCCCCGTTGTATTATTGAATCCATCAACTGGTTACCATCAAGAGCCGCGTTCAGAATGGTAAACAGGATCAACAATAAAAGATTTGCCAAAGAGATCAGATGGGCAATTGAAAAACTGGGTTTTAAGGATGTTATACTTTTTAACGACAGTGATTTTTTTAATGGTGTTGCTTTAAAGGAATTGCTAAAGCCTTCTGTTTATATTTATTATTCGCGCGATTACCTTCGGGGATTTTCTTACTGGAAAAAGCATGGCGACGTGCTTGAACCTGAAATGATTCATAATGCAGATCTGGCTGTTGCCAATTCCGCTTACCTCGCAGATTATTGCCGGCAACATAATCCGAATGCATTCTATGTTGGACAAGGCTGTAACCTTGCCTTATTTGATCATGATCAAAAACATGATCAGCCAGAGGAATTAAAAAACCTGAATGGCCCCGTAGTAGGTTATGTTGGTGCCATCACCTCAGAACGGCTCGACATGAACATTATCCGCATCATTGCAAAAGCAAAACCGGAATGGAACATTGTAATGGTTGGACCAGAGGACCATGCTTTCGCAGCATCTGATCTTCACCAGCTTCCCAATGTGTATTTTACAGGAAGGAAAAATATGGAGGAATTACCTGCCTATATACAGCATTTTAATGTTTGCATCAACCCCCAACTTCTGAACCAGACCACCATTGGAAACTATCCTTTAAAAGTAGACGAATACCTGGCGATGGGCAAACCGGTTGTGGCCACACGTACGAGGACCATGGAGGTTTTCAGTGATCATTGTGCCCTTGCCAACAGTCCGGATGATTACCCCGGCCTGATCGAGGCACAGCTTGATCATAATTGTCCGGCTACAGCGGAAGGGCGTATTGCTTTTGCAAAAACACATACATGGGAAAATTCTGTGGGTGCTATTTATGACGCTATTGACGTATTCAGCAAAAAAAATAAGGCTATCGGTTGACAGCCTTATTTACTTTTTCCAACTTATCAAAGTTTAATAAATCTCAGCGATTCCCTGCTACCTTCAATGGTAATGAAATAATTTCCGCTGCGCAGATCCTGCACTTCTATGTTCTGGCTGGCCTGCAGTTGCATTCTCTTAACCAAAACACCGGAGGCATTATATATGGCAATTTGCACTGGTTCCGGAATGCTGATAAATAATTCCGATTGCGCAAGAGTAGGATAAACAGCATAATTTCTTTTGCCATTCATATCTGCCCACACCACGGAAGAATATTTAGGTGCAACACCTTGTTCGGCCACCTGTATCCGATAAAAGTTTTTACCATTCAACGGGCTGTTATCTGTAAAAGCATAATTGTAGGTGCCTTCATTCGGGTTTATTTGTATGGTTCCCACAGCGCTGAACTGTGAGCCATTTGCACTGCGCTCCACGATAAATTTACCACCATCACCGGTTGATGAAGCCCTCCATTTTAACTCAATGATTGCCGCAGATTTTTGAATGGTGAACTGGTGAACGGTTACCGGAAGTATAGAATTTGTAATCCATGTTGGATCTTCCGTTTCCACAGCTATTGTGGTTCCCAGTATGGCAGCTCCGAAATTTGCAGTTGCATCAACGGATGTTTGTCCACTACCTTCATTAAAATGGTAAAGGGCCACGGTATTGGCATCTGGCGTGAACTGTATGTTAACTGGTGTAAAATTGGTGGTATAGCGCACTATGTTAGAAATCCTGAATTCTTCAATAATTCCATTATAAAAGGCATCCGTGCCAAATTGAGAGCGGCCCAGCCAGTTGTTTATTGTATTTCCAAGTGCGCTGGCGGCTAGCATCCAGTCAATGTCCGAGCCTACTAAAACCCCATTAATATACATGGATGCGGTAGTGGTAGCGGCATTATAAGTTAAAGCAACATGACTCCATGCGTTCAAAGGCAACTTGCTTGGGCTCTGAACAACATAATCTGTGGAAAGGCCGGTATTACTCAGTGCGAAGGTGGCACCAAAGGTTCCGAAATCTGTTGTGGGGGTAAAAAACATCCATTCTGTCTGGTTATTTCCAAAATCAAACACACGCTGATATAGTGGTTGAAAGATAGGGTCATTAGGTTGAGCACCGGATCCCTCCCAATAGGTCCAGAATTCTATGGTGTAATTACCGGTTAAACCTGCAATGATTCCTGTTGGAAGTGTGGTGTAATCATTTTCTGACTGGTTGTAATCCAGGGCAGTACCAGGCCCCTGGGCTTTTAAAACAGTTGAAGAAAGTAAAATAAGAGCTGCCAGTGAAAAAATGCGGAAAGAGGATAGTGATTTCAAAATGTAGATTTTTTTCATATATAATATTGTTATTAAACTGATTATTCAGAGGATAGGATCAAGTAAAAGGCAGTTTTAAAAGGGGGAGGATGGGTAAGACAGCCCTCTAAGGTAGTAATATAAACATAAGAAAACCTTAGCCCGGGCTGAAACCTATAACAGACCTGTTTTCCCACAAATAAAAATTTGAATTAATGGTGGAAAAATTCGTTATTTTGTACTTCTGGCCAGTTAATTGCTGAGCTTTCCTTATATCCTTCCAAACACCATTTCATTTCCATTTCCCGTAAGCTAACGGCAAATTCTTACTTATTTCCTATCCTATTAATCCCCACAACACCAATTCCTCAATAAATTATTGACGTAAACTTTCTTCCATCCCCTAATTAAGCTATAGCTATGTTGCGATCATTTGTCTTATTTATTTTGTCGATGATCCTGTTAACCCAGGCGTCCACTGCACAAAGCATCATTCACCCACAGGATCCGATCGTTGATTATGACTCCCTCAATCCTCCTGCAGTTCCCCCGGTTGGGCAGATACACAAATGGGTAAGAACACCCCGGCTGATCTGGAATACATCTGATTTTAAATCATACATATACAACGGGATTCAATTCCGGGTTAAGTTTCCTAAAACCTATGACCCCAATGCAAGCGATGGTAAAAAATACCCAATGCTGATGTTCTTTCATGGTTTTATGGAAGGAGGAACAGTTTACGATAATGAGTTCCAGCTTTATCTTGGCGGATCTTTTTTTCAGAGCTCCGTTAACGATGGAACTTATGATGGTTATGTCATTGCCCTGCAGTCTAATGGGGGTTTTTTTGGTGGTGGGCATTACCAGTCACTGAAGGACATCATGGATTATATGGTGCAGAATAATAAGCTCGATCCTTTTAGTGTGGTGGCGAATGGTTTATCTGCCGGCGGAACAGCAGTTTGGGATATGGCAATTCAGTATCCTACTTATGTTGCGGGTGGTCTTCCTATGTCGGCCACTTCCATTTTGCTCATTAACACCAATACAATTAATACAACTAAGTTCACGCCCATCTGGCACCAGCAGGGAGGACTTGATAATAATCCCGCACCTTCTACCACACAACAGGTAAAAGATGCCATGGATGCAGCAGGCGCTAATTTTACCAACCGGTTGTTTCCAACTTTGGGACATGATACGTGGACAGCCACCTGGAATGATACCACTTTCTGGAATTTTATCAAGCGCGCCTATGCAGCCAATCCATGGCCATTGTTTGGAAGATCTGAATTTTGTTCCGGTGATCCCATTCAGGTAACCATTGGCCTTGCTCCTGGATTTCAAACTTATGAATGGAGAAAAAACGGTGTGCTGATGCCTGGCGCCACAACCAACACGATCCAGGTTACTGATCTCGGCCTGTATTCCGCAAGGGTGCAAAGAGACGGCATCTGGAGTGAGTGGTCGCGCATTCCTGTGGAAATCAAGATCAAACAACCCACGATCACACCGGATATCAAGGTAAGCGGACTTGCAAGCAGGGTAATCCCTTCATTAGATGGAAGTACTTCTGTAACACTTGAAGTTCCGGAAGGTTATACCAGTTATGACTGGCAGCTTGAAGGAAACAATACTACGATCAGTAACACCAGGTTTCTTGCGGTGAATACACCGGGCGATTATAAGGTAAAAGTTTCAGAACAATATTCCTGCTCCAGCGAATTTTCACCGCTGTTCAAAGTGGTGAATGCCAATGGCCCGAATAAACCTGATGCTGCCACCAATTTGATTGCAACTACGTTGAGCAATGCAGCCATCCGGTTAGACTGGACACAGAATCCGACTCCACAATACAATGAAACAAATTTTGAGGTCTTCATGTCTACTCAGCCAGGAGGTCCTTATGCATTTATGGGAATGTCGGGTGCGGATGCTACAACTTATAGTGTAACAGGGTTGATTCCCAATGCAGCTTATTATTTCCGGATCAGGGCAGTGAATCTTACAGGGGCATCCCTTCCTTCAAACGAATCGGGTTCCACAACTTTATCTGACAACCAACCACCAACTGCTCCGGTACTGAGTATCAATTACGTTACCAGTAACAGTGTGGCACTTACATGGACCGCATCAACTGATGATGGTGGCATACAGAATTATGAAGTGTATGTGAATGGTTCAAAATCATATGTCACAACGGGTACACAATTCCTTGTGACCAGTTTACAAACCGGAAGCAGTTATAATTTCCGGGTGAAATCAAAAGACCTTGCAGGAAACCTTTCTGCATTTTCCAACCAGGTGACTGCTGTACCTACCAGGGGGTTGAATTTTAAATATTACACCTACACCGGAGGAATGGCTTACCTGCCCGATTTTAATTCGCTTTCACCAGTGGCAACGGGCAACGTGCCGAATGTTACACTGGCCAACCGCACACAGGATGATCAGTTTGCCTTTTTGTGGGAGGGTTATATCATCATTCCACAAACCGGAACGTATTATTTCAGAACAAGATCAGACGAAGGCAGTAAGGTTTTCCTTGGTTCCCTAAGCGGAACCTCATCTCCTTATTCAGTATCAGGCCCTGCGATTGTAAATAATGATGGTGCGCATTTACCCACCACCATCACAAGCCAGGGTATCCATCTTGAGCAGGGTGTATATCCCATTGCCATTGCTTATTTCGAATATGTGGGTGGAGAAACAATGGAACTTACCTGGAGAACACCCATGTCAGGTTTTGAATTTGAAACCATTCCCAACCAGCAGTTTACCGATCAGCCTGTGGCAATTGTTGCAAGGCCAGCCAAGCCAACGAATCTTGCCGCTGCCGCAGTATCGCATAATAAGATCCAACTTACATGGAATGACAATAGTAATAATGAAACCGGTTTTGAAATTTTCCGTTCAGTAAAACCACTAACCAATTTTATATCTGTTGGAATTGCCGGTGCAGATATGCTGACTTATACCGATAGTTCATTGAATGCAAGTACAAGGTATTATTATCGCATCATGTCGTTTAATGCCAATGGCGAATCTGATTTTGATCTTGCAGGGCAGGGTGTGGATTACAGTTATTATGAAATCGACAATCTTGGCAACCTTCCTGATTTTGCGCCGCTCACTCCTGTGAAATCAGGAAGAACAAATAATTTTAATGTAGGGTTGCAGGACAGGGCTGATAATTTTCAGTTCAAATTCAGCACAACCATTCATGTGCCAGTAACTGGTGCTTATACATTTTATCTTACTTCGGATGATGGTTCGAAATTGTATATCAACGGACTTCAACCATCCAATCTTGTGATCGATCATGATGGATGGCACGGACCAACAGAGAAAACAGGTGCTATCAATCTTACCAAAGGCGCGCATACCCTCTATGTTTTATACCTGGAGGCTTATGGAGATGAAGTATTGAATGTAAAGTTTTCTGCACCTGGTATTCAAAAGCAAAATATTCCTGACGAGATGCTGGGTACCCTGTTTGCCAGTGCTGCTACCTGGGCCAATCCCGCCACGCCGGTAAGGCCTGTAAATCTTGTTGCATCCGGAATTTCTTCAACTGCAGTTCAACTTAACTGGCAGGATAAATCTTCCAACGAAACAGGTTTCGAGATCTTCAGATCTGCGGCGAATAACAGTTCTTATATTCTTTATACTACAGTTGCAGCCAATAGCAATTCATTCACCGATACCGATCTGTTTGCCAATGCCGTCTATTATTATAAAGTGAGGGCCAAAGGGAGTACCACGAATTCCGGGTTTTCAAATGAAGACAGTGCAAAGGTTTGGAACAGGAACCCTGTAATCACAGATATTCCAAACAGGACAGCAAGATTTGGACAACAAACCATTATTTTATTGACTGCTTCGGATGCGGATAATGATGTGCTGAATTTCAGCGGTCAAAACCTGCCTGCATTTGCAACTGTCACCAATAATGGAAATGGTTCGGCCAGCCTTGTACTCAATCCTTCTAATCTTCAGCAGGGTGTGTATAACCAGGTGCGCATCATTGTAAAGGACCCGCATGGTGGTGGGGACACAACTACATTCAATCTTACAATTAATGATAATTATGACCCTGTAATTTCAGTTGTAAGCAACCAGGTAATGACTGAAGGAGATGTGCTGCAGCTGTCGCTTGCTGCAACTGATCAGAATCCGGGTGATGTAATCTCACTCAGTGTAAATGGAATTTCATTCTCCCATTCAATATCTGCAACGGTCAATGGCAATGCTACATTAACCCTTTCTCCCGACCTCAGTGCTGCGGGCAGCTATGTAGTTACAGTGATTGCAGCAGATGGAAACAACGGTTATGGTACCACGCAGTTTAACCTGGATGTGTTGGATGCAGCGCCAGGTGCACCATCAGATCTGACAGGACAATTTGTTTTCGGTCAGGGTGTAGTGCTGAACTGGCAGGACAATGCTTCCAATGAAACCGGTTTCCAAATTTACAGGTCTGCCAGTTTGAATGGCAGTTATGTAAGTGTTGGATCAGCTGGTGCAAATATTGAAACCTTTACCGATAACAGTGTAACCGGCAATACCAATTATTATTATAAGATACGTGCTGTTAATGCAGTTGATGTTTCCTCTTATTCCAATAGCGTACTGGTATTTACCAACAGAATCCCGCAACTGGCGGCAGTGGCTAATGTATTTTTAAAAACGAATGAGAGCACTATAGTTAATCTTACTGCAACTGATGATGCGGGTGACCAGCTGGTAATATCAGCGACCGGTCTTCCTTCATTTGCAACGCTTACGGATAATGGAAATGGTACTGCTTCGATAAGTATTGTTCCGAATATCAGTTCACCCGGCGTCTATGCTGTAACCCTAAAAGTAAAGGATAACTTTGATTCATCATCTTCCGTACAGTTTACCATTACCGTTTCTGATAAGGATGTCAATTCGGTTTACCTGAATTTTACCAGCAACGATCATATTGCAGGTGCACCATGGAACAATCTTGTTAATGCAAATGGCGCTGGAACTGTATTCACCGGGCTTGTGGATGAAAAGGGCACTAGCTCCGGAATCAGCATTACTATGCAGGATGGATGGGCACAAACAACAACTGAAGGAATCAGAAGTAATACAGGCCGCGAAATCTATCCTGTAACGGTTACACGTACCGCAATAGCAGAAACAGGTACTTCACGTCGTTTGGTTGTTAATGGATTGAATACATCCGGCACACGTTATAATTTAGTGTTCTTCAACAGTTTTGATCACGACAGGAACACAGAAACGCAATTTACTATTAACGGACAAACTGTAACACTGAACGGTAAATACAATGGCACCAACACGGTACAGGTCAATGGGATTGTTCCAGATGTAAATGGTAAAGTGAATATCGACATTATTAAAGGTAGCGGTGCTGAAAAAGCAATATTGAATGCTATGGTCATTCAGTCTTATGCAAGCTCCATTACGGTATTAAGTCCGGCTGGTACCAGGGTTGCTGATGCAGGAACAAATTATATAAGTATTGCATGGCAGGACAGGTCGGATAACGAAGCGGCAACCAGTGGGTTCGAGATCTGGAGGGCTGATGATACCAATGCAAGTTTTGGTTTGATTGGTTCTGTAAATGCAAATACAACTTTGTATAAAGATCAGACTGTAAGCCAGGGCAGAACTTATTACTATTCTATCAGGGCTAAAACAGCGGGCACTATATATTCTTCATTCAGCAATGTGGCCACTGGTGCTCCATATGTTTATTCTGTATACATCAATTTTAACCAGACAAATCCGGCCGGATCGCCATGGAACAATACCAATGCTGCACCGCAGGAAGGACTTGAGCTCAATGCATTAAAAGATGCTACCGGCCAGGCCACCTCACTCAGCCTGGTCCAATCCTCTTCCTGGTCGGGTATTTATCCTGGTGGGGTAGACAATACAGGAAACACCGGAATTTTCCCAGATGCTGTAATGAAGGAAAGCTTTGGATTATTCCCGGGTGTTAGCGGGAAGATCAGGATCAGGGGTTTGAACATGTCGATGAAGTACAACCTGAGCTTTTTTGCCAGTGCAGCCATTACAGGAGATGTAAATGTGGCATATACTGTTGGAAGTAAAACGGTCATGTTAAATACAGCCCTTAACAGATCAGGGTTGGTTACCATGTATGATGTGAGTGCAGATGCGAATGGTGAAATCAATATTACGGTAGCTCCGGGAACAGGTACTTCGCAGTTTGGTTTGCTTGGTGCCCTGATCATAGAGGGTTATCATCCTTCAGCGGCTATTGCTCCTTTGCCTGCCGGTAAGCAACAGGAAGCTACAGTGGCATTGTCAGGTAACCAGGGTGTTAAAATGCTTCAATTAAATGTTCATCCTAATCCCTTCCAGCAAAGTTTTGTTCTTTCGGTAGAAACCGGAATCCAGGAAGTTCTTGATATTGCCATGTATGATATGAGCGGCAAAATGATCCACCAGCAGCAGTACAGGCACCTGAGAGCGGGTTGGAACCCGATAAGGATTCAGCCTTCAAATGGGTTACCCCGTGGGGTTTACCTTATAAAGGTTACAACGGCAGACGGGAATACAGGTTCCCTCAGGGTCATTAAAAATTAAGGTTGATGAAATTGCCGGCGCCTGCCGGTGATTTCATTTAACAATATAACTGGCTCTGGTTCATTCAAATGGATTTCTATATATTAATTTTGCGGGATGGAAGAAAATCAGTCTTCACTTCATGAAAAATTGGTAACTGCTATTGTTGCCGGTGCTCTTTTCGTCATTTTTCTAAAGGTTTTATTTTTTTAAAGATGTTGAGAGTAGAGCAAATCAGGAGCCGCAGCAAATTGCAAAAAGGTCCTAACTTTTTTGAACGGGTTTTTCTTGAAGAGAAAATGCAAAACCTTCCGGGGTTTATTATTGTTGGATTGGTCGCTCTTGTATTCGGTTATTTGATCTCCACCGAATTTACTGTTGGATTAGGCGTATTCGGGGTCATCCTAGGTTTGTTCATAGTGATCGCCTGCCTGCTTTCCGCGGAAGCCGGCTTTCTCATCACGATGGTCTTTTCATTTTTTGCTTTTTATTTCAACCGGCTCATATTCCAGGATGAGTTCCAGGTCGGCATTGTTTCAGATATTCTTATTGCAGCCACATTTTTAGGATTGTTCATCAACCGTAAGGATGTAAAAAAGAATTTCAAAAGGCTTTCCCAATCGGTGATCTTTATTTTCATCATGGTTTACGCCATGTTCCTGATGATCCAGTTGTTCAATCCCAATGCCCATTCATTTGAAGGCTGGTTCCAGACTTTCCGCCGGTTCCTGATCTGTATTTTCCTGCTTATAATCGCTTATAATATTTTCAGTTCCCAAGCTTCGATCAGGCGGTTTGTAAAAATGTTTTTTATACTGGCATTCATTAGCGGACTGTATGGATGCATTCAGCAATGGCATGGCTATTTTCAATATGAGCTGGACCTGATCTATGCAGGTGGTGAAGTGTTTTACATCAATGGTGGGGAATTGAGAAAGATCGGTACCATGTCGGATCCTTTATCCTATGGCGTGGTGATGGCTGTCAGTGCCACATTTTTCCTGATCATTGCTCCTTTTCAAAAACCATTGTACCGTGCAATCATTTTATTTGGGGTGATCTTCATGTTACTGGGCATGGCCTATTCAGGAACGAGAACCGCCAATGTAATGGTGGTGATAGGCATTGGTATATTCATCATGCTAACTTTTAATAAAAAGGCTACCAGGATCTTTGCTTTTGGATCTGCATTTCTTTTTCTTTTTCTTTTATACGCCCCTATATACGGTAATGGAACCATCAACCGCTTCCGCACAAGTTTTATCGGAAAGGAAGATGCTTCATTCAATGTAAGAGAAGTGAACAGGAACTCTATACAACCTTATATTCATAGTCATCCAATTGGTGGCGGACTGTGTACCTCGGGTGAACCGGGTTTACGATTCAATCCGGGGCACCAGCTTGCAGGTTTTCCACCCGACAGTGGGTACCTGAGGAAGGCACTGGAAACCGGGTGGATTGGATTGTTTCTGATCATGGTGCTGTACTATATTACTATGCGGCAAGGAATTCTGGCTTATTTCCGGACAAAAAACGAAAAGCGGAAACTGTTGTATGTGGCAACCATAGCCTGTTTATTTTCTTTTTATGTTGCTGAATTTCCGCAGGAAGCTGTTGGTCAGATAACAGATATGGTTATTTATTATCCTTTTATTGCCTTATTATTGAGGCTTCGTCACATGGATGTAGATGAAGAAAAGGCCAGAGAAACCCATACAGAACTGCACCAGCAGGATGTGATCTCAAATTAAGCATGAAGGAAAACCAGATCAGAAATAACGGAAAAGAAACCCTGGTTCTTGCCATGGCTCTTCTTGCATTTCTGATTCCCCTTGCACTCATCATCTTTATTGGTTTAACAGGAACGGGCGGTGTTTTTTCTTACCCTGTAGACGATACTTATATTCACATGAAGATCGCCGGTAATCTTGCAGCTTATGGAAGCTGGGGAATCAACCCCGGAGAATTTAATTCCGCATCTTCTTCTATTCTCTATACAATATTGCTGTCTGTTTTTTTTCTGTTCTTTAGTGATCCACTGTACGTTCCGCTTGCCATAAATATTACAGGTGGCATTGTATTGATCTGCATCATCTGGAAATGGCTGAAAGAAGAACAGATTAGTTATCCCTACCAGCTAATCATTTTTCTGCTGGTAATTTTTTTTACTCCATTACCTGTTTTGGTATTAAGTGGTATGGAGCATGTATTGCAGTGCATTTTTGCGCTGCTGTTTTTGAAAACTTTTGCAGCATACAGCTCGTCTCCTGAAAGGCCTTTAAAACTTAACCTTCTTTTGTTTGCTTTATTGCTGGTAGCCACACGATATGAAGGTTTGTTTCTGATTGTACCTGCTTTTCTTTATTTGCTTTACAAAAGACAATGGACGAAGGGTTTTTTATTGCTTGCTGTTGCTTTTATTACTATTATACTGTTTGGTATCATTTCAATTTTGAAAGGCAGTTATTTCTTTCCCAATTCAGTGCTTGTAAAATCAGAAGCCCTTCAATTCACTCCAGGTGGTTTTATCCGTTCCGCCGGTAATATCATTATTGAAAAATTTACATTTTCCAAAGCAGGCATCACCCTGCTTGCCACGCAAAGGTTATTGCTGATCCTGCCCCTGTCCCTGCTATTTTTTCGCAAACAACTGAATTTGTATCCAACTTACAAAATGATGCTGTGCCTGTTGACCGCCGCTGTATTTTTTCAGCTTGCACTGGCAGACACAGGTAAGTTTTACAGGTATGAAGCTTACCTGGTGTTACCATCTGTTTTGGTCATCGGCCTGGTAATATCGAAAGCTTACAAATCATTTTTATTTTCTCCATCGCTGCTCCATCGTGCTTTAACATTTATCCTGATTGTACTTCTTTTTTTCCCGTTATTCCTGCGCAGCAGTGCCGCATTTACCAAAGCCGGGGGAGCTATGATCAACATTTATGAGCAACAGATGCAAATGGCTAAGTTCCTTCAAGCATATTATCCAAACGCAGGAGTTGCTGCAAATGACATTGGTGCCATTTCCTATTTTAGGAATGGGCGTATAGTGGATCTCTGGGGCCTGGCAACACTGGAAATAGCAAAAAGTAAAAAAGGAAATTACTGGACCGCAGATTTTCTTGACAGCATCAGTGTTAGCAAAAATGCAACCGTCGCTGTATTATTCGAAAGCTGGATCGGTTCCTCTATACCATCAAACTGGACAAAAGTGGCTACCTGGCAGATCATGAACAATGTTGTGAGTGGCGATGATATCGTGTCTTTTTATGCAATTGATCCGTCGACTGCAGGTGTTTTAAAACAAAATCTGGAGAACTTTCAAAACAAGCTGCCTGCTACAGTCAGGGTAGCCTATTATTAATATGAGTGCGCGGTATATTAAAAGCCTTGATGGTGTTAGGGCACTTGCACTGCTGCTGATCATGACCTATCACGCAGGGCTGTTTCATTTTACCTGGGTTTCGGTTCAATTGTTCTTTGTGCTTTCGGGTTACCTGATCACGGGCATTCTCTGGGAAGAAAAAATGAAGCCTGCCTCCGTTGGGTTTAAGTATAAAAAATTTCTTGTCAGAAGATCACTCCGGATCTTTCCGTTATACCTTGGATATCTTTTTATCTTAGGAATGACCTTTCTCTTTTTTAATTTTCCTACTTACTACACTACCTATTTTCCTTATCTCATTACCTATACTTTTAATTATACCAGGTTACTGGAAGAATGGCAGGGCAATCCTTTATTCACACATTTATGGACATTGTCAATTGAGGAACAATTTTATTTATTATTTCCTATTGTGATTTTTTTTACACCTAAAAAATTCATCAGGTATTTTTTAACAGCATTGATCATTATCGCTCCTGTTTGCAGACTATTGCTTGGAGAATGGTATAAAGGCTTGGGCATTGAAGAAGGAGTAATCGCGGATGCAGTGTACTGGAATACTTTGAGTCATCTTGATGCTTTTTGTATGGGTGGCATCATCCCGGTTTTATCGCTTGACAGAAAAATCCGGCAACCTGCAAAATGGTTATTCTGGAGTATTGTAATTTTTCTTACAGCGGGTGCTATTAGTTATGTGTACAGTACTTCCACCTATCCTTATTATAATGATTTTGGTTACCATCACTGGCTCATCGGAAATTACCAGCACGTATGGCATTACACACTCATCAATCTTTGCTGCGCAGCACTGATACTGGTGCTTGTGAGTCCATACAGCCAGCAATCTATTCCGCTAACACGAAAGTTTCTGGAACATCCCTGGATCGTAAGGATAGGAAAGGTGAGTTATGGCATGTATGTTTTTCACTGGCTGGTACTGGTTTATTTATTTGAACGCTACCTGATGCCGGATCACCTGCTGGGAAGGTTTTTATTGTTTATTCCCTACGTTGCAGCAGTGTATCTCCTGGCAGAATTAAGTTTTAGTTTTTATGAAGCCAGGTTCATCCGGTTAAAGGACAAATTCTTTAAGGACCGTTCTGTCCCTTCCAAATTGTCATCTACAACTGAAACATTACCTGGAATTTAGGGAGGTTTTTACTTCTTTTTTATAAGTTGTTTTTTCATGATCCCTGGAAAAAGAAAAAAGAAACCATGCCGGACCATTTTTGATCAGCAGATTATAAAAAAGAATTGGAATGATGATGCCCATGGCAATACTTGTAAATAATAAAACGAACGGATCACGGATGCCAAAAATAATGATAAGGGATAAGCGCACAGAAGCAGTGACGATAACATGCATCACATAAATGGAAAGTGAATGATAGCCGACGATTCTTAAGAATTTAAGGATTTTCCAATCCTGCAGCCGGAACGCAAGAACAAACATGCAGAATGCACCAAACAAAGCGATGAGCAGAAATTCTGCCTGCCCCCTTAAATGGGTAAAATAAGAAGGTTTAAGGGCATCAGACTGTGCGGTAAGTGCAAAGTTCCCAAAGTCTTGTTGAAGGTAGTAGTGTTGTACAGCTACAAATACAGGAATGATCAGGATGAGGGTCCAGTAACTTTTTAAAAATTTTTTTGTTGACGGAAGGAATATTTTGGAGGCGATCAAATCACCGGTTACAAAGAATATATAAAACGCCATCCAATCGGAGATCATGCTCAGCATGTCGAAGGAGGAAGAAATAAAATAAAGCAATATACCCAACAGGAGTTGCAATGCCAGGTGCAGTTTCAACTTTGCTTTCAGAAAAATATAAATAACGGTTGCATTAAAGAGCGCAGGCAGGTACCAGAACTGGTCGAGTTCTCTTGGTTGGGTAAAAAGATAGGTATAATCGATCCAGCTTCTTGCCGAATTGGTTACATCAGACATTACGATCTGCAGCGTGATTTGTAGGGAAGCCCAGACCAGGTATGGATAAAAAAGTAGGTCAAACTTTTTAAACACCAATTGTTTTATGGAATACTTTTCCAGGCTTCTGCTGATGAAAATGCCGGAGAGAATAAAAAATAAGGGCATCCGGAAACTATAGAAGACCATGTTTGCATCAACAAGCACTTCCGGAACAACGATATTACCCCGCTGAATTCCAATTAAAACATGCCGGTAAACAATGAGGATAATGGCAACGCCCCTGAGGTAATCCACCCATTGGTGTCTTTTATTATCCAGCAATGGAAGGTTGAAGGCTATTGAAAAAAATCCGGTATTCCCATCCCTGGAAGCATCCATCTGCTTTTTATTATGTCCCTGCAAATTTGGGGCTATCGTTAATTATTTGATTACGCTCTCTAAGCTTGTACCAATCATTCTTTCAATATCCAGTTTGATCAGGTCCTGCTCCAGTTGAAGATTGATCAGCCTGGAGGCTTCTTCATTCTTGCTTCTTTGTGCGGAATTATAAGCTTCAACTGTAATGGTTCCTTTTCTGAAATTTTCTTCACTGGTAATCAATGCCGCCTGTACATCATCCATCAGTTCTCTCTGGATCACGATGATCTGACCGATTGCCCGGTATTGTTTATACTTGCCAACCACTTCGGCCTTTATGTTTCTTCTGAGCTGTTCTTCGCTGTTCACGCTGATCTTTACCTGCTCTTCCGCAGCCCTTACCTGGGTTTTAGAAAGCAGGGTGCCAAGAGGCACAGTAAATCCAAAAAAGTATTTTGGATAAACAATATTGGCATTTGAATTATTTACAAAACTTTGGTCATTATAATTTGTGGAGATGGTGAGCATGTTCACCCAGTTCATTTTTGCTGCCTTTACCTGGTATTCATTGATCTTGTTCCTGTGAATGGCTTCCTGCACTGCTGGTCCCTTTAATGCAAGTTCAACCAGTTTTGCTTCCACGGCGGAAAGTGAGGTGTCGCGGACAACTGGAGTGGCGGGCTTCGTTTTTTGTGCCTGTAAAGATGAAAGGGCAAATAACAACAATGCTACAAACAGCTTTGCTTTCAAAAAAATTCCGCAGAATTTAATATTCATATGATTTTGTTTGTTGGATAAGCGTGGGTGAAATATGGACTTCTTCCAGGCCTTATAACAAATAAAGTTAATGGTTAAGAATAATAATTACGAAACATTTACATTCTCCAGATCCACCATATTCAGGATCGAGCCACTGAATTTACCATTCAGCTCTTTGAAAAAATGAATGGACTGTTTGTCGATTTGCTTGATGATGTGTTTGGCAGAAAAAACCGCGATCACACCTTCAACATATTGAGCCAGCTCGCGGCTGTCGGAAAAATCATTCAATGGCGGGCCTTCCAGGAATACGAAATCAAATTCGGCTGTCAGGGCATCCAGGTGTTGCAACAGGTTTTCCCTTGGCAGGATCTCAGACGGAGTATAATCACCGCCCTCAGATCCAATGGCATAAACAGTTCCTTCATTTACATTCTTCGAAAAAACCTTCACCTGGTCGAGTAATCCGTTACCACCCGCCTTATAAGGAACGATCTTTTCGAGGATCGGTTCTGCATTCAACTGCACAGTAAGATCATTGTTACAGAAATTGGTATCAATGATCAAAATTTTCTTTTTACTCAAACTCAGGCTATAGGAAAGGGCCTGGATCAAGGTAGTTTTGCCCTGGCCTTTTTTTGTGCTGGTGAAAAGAAAAACTTTTTTATTACTTCTTTCGATCTCATACCTCAGTTTCCTAATGGATTCCCTAAAAGCATTGAACTTGTTACGGTCGTGCGGCGTATTGCCTTTTTCTTTATTGGAAACAATATCAGAAAGACTTTTATTTTTAAGATCCATGAAATTCACCATGCTGATCAATTTCAGGTTCACCGTTTTCTGGAAGATGACAGGTGTTTTAATGGAAGAATCGAGATAAGTAAGTAAAATGATGATCATCATTGTAGTTACCAGTGCTGCAGTTCCTGCCATGGCTACAATGATCTTTCTTTTTGAAGGTTCAGGTTCTATTGCCGGCTGGCCTGCCACTACCTGGCGGAAATTACTTACAGAAGCACCACTCATATCGGTGGCATCGTTGTATTTCTGTTTGGCTTCCAGGTAATCCTTGTTCGCCATATCCCATTCTTTCTTCAGCGATTCGGCTGTTTGTCCCTGGGAAGAGATGGAACTTGCTTCACCTTTCAATGCTGATATCTGTCCCTGTATGGATGCAATATTTTTTGCGCTGGCCTGGATATCCAGTAACACATCGTTTCTCCTGTTCTGTAATTCTGCCCTGGATTCCCCGGGACGTTCGTCATTGGTATCATTGTCCCTGATCGTTGTGCTGTATTTGGTATTGTATTCTTCTTTCAGCGTTAGGTATTTCTGGTAAAGCGCATCATCTTTTTTACCACTGTTCACCCAGTCTGCATAAGCATTGTTCATGGCCCTGCGTGCGATCACAATTTCATCGTTCTGTGAATTGTTTCTTGTAGTGGTACGGTTGCCCAGGCTCTTTAAACGCTGGTCGATCTTTCTTAACTCAAAATCATTTTTATTTTTCCTGGATTTTTCATCCTGCAGGTCTTTTTCCAGTGTGGCAATCAGGTCGTAGGTGCTGGTGCCGGCAACATCAGCATTAATAATGCCGCGGTCTCTTAACAATGCAGTCTTCACATCAAGTTCCTGCCTTTTTTTATCCATGATGCTTTTAAGGGTATCGATGGATTCCCGTGTCCTGGAACCTCTGAGGTTACCATAATAGCGCATGAATTCCTCGAAAAGATTGTTTACCACAAAAGCAGAAAGTTCGGGATGATCTCCATAAAAATCTATTTGAAGAAAATCTGTTATTCCTACTCTGTAAACATTAAGATTTTTGTTTAAGGTTTTATGATCGTAACCATAAAGTGTAAGGAACTCCAGCAACTTCTTTTCTTCTGGTTTGTAAGAAGTAAGGGGGGTCATTGTTGACAGCTTATGCTCGAAAACGCTTTTTGCTTGATCGATGTTCACTGCTTTATAAACATCCGATTTCCTGTCCTCATCTGAAAGCGCATAATAAGGGTTTGGATTTGTCAGATCATGCAAAATAAGTTTGTATGATAAAAGGCTGATCACTGATGGAGAAGTAAATGTTACCAGCACATTACTGAACTTGTTTTCCGCTTCAACAATATTAAAAGAATTATCCTTTGCCCTTACATCATCGGTCATGGTAAAGCCCGTCGAGATTTGGGTGGTTGATAAATATTTTTTTTGATCCCTCGCGGTAAGAATGAAAGCAAGTAGAGCAGCTATAACAGCAGCACTAATAATTAACCATTTTTTCTTTAGGAGTACACGGAATAAATACAGAAAATCCATTGAGCAAATTCTTTAAGTTTCAAAAGTAGACCATATTTAAGGAAGTAAGGGTATTCAGGTCTTTCCTTTGCTGTTAATCAATTGTTACAGGCCCTTCCATGGTTATACTTTACAAAAAATGATACCATATAGCACAGCTTATAAATCCGGCGGTTTAATTAGGGGGAATCCACAAAATATAATTTTAAGGGAAATGTTATTACTTTAGGTCGTTTAAAAGGAGCGTAACCCAGGAATATGACAGAAAGTACCTATCAAAAATTGCAATTCTTCCTTGGGATCTGTGGTTTTCTTTTCTTGCTCATCATGACCTATTTTCACGATCAGCCACCACTATTTGATGAAGTGTTTTTTGTTCCTAATATTTATTTATTTGAAAAACAGGGCTTAACAAAAGAATTTCTGATCAATCTTCAAAATCAGGCACCAGGCCCGTTATATGAATTCGTTCATGCATTTTTTAAACCACTTACCCAGCTTCAAACGCCGGGGATCCGGCTTGTAAACGTATTCTTATTTGGTCTTGTGATTCTTATTACTGCCAGGATCTTCACCATTATAAAGGAAATGTCGTTTTTTCATGCGCTGATTCTTGCACTTACGCTGGTGGCGGTTCCAATGGTGTGGCAGGTGGCCGGACTGGCATTAACAGAGATGCCGGCCATGTTCTTTTCTGTATTTTCTATATTGCTGTTACTACAGGCCATTAAACATGAGGATAAGGCTTTGATAAGCAGCCTTTTAGCTTGCGCTGCCGGAATTTGTCTCGGGATGGCGATCCTTGGGCGGTCGCCCTTTTTAATATTAGTCGTCTCTTCAGGAATTTTCCTTTTATATAAGTTCAGTTCCCTTAACAGATGGAGGACCATCCTGATTTATTCACTTGTTGCCCTGGCGGTTACGGTACCCGTTTTTATGATCTGGGGAGGCCTGGTTCCACCACAACAGGCTTTTGTGGGAAAAGGAATCAGCATCTGGCATGGATTGCTGGCTTTCGCTTATGCAGGCATGATGGCCTTATTAATTGCGCCCGGATGGTTTTTTATAAACAGGAAGATCGCGCTATTGCTGTTCATTACCTTCCTGATGTTGGTAGTGATCAATGTATTCTTTGCCCATTACGAATACAAACCTTTTTACAAAGCTGTGGAAATGGTATTACCGGGCAATATGATTCAATACTACCCCTTCATGATTTCTCCCTTGCTTGCCACACTTTCCCTTTACTTCCTCGGAAATTCTCTGGTGCACCTGTATAACCGTAGAAATGAGCCGGTCTTTGTTTTCCTGCTGGTTACCGGAATGGTGCTACTTGCTTCCAATTTAAAGGTAACCCATCTGTTCAGTACAAGGTATGTTGGGCAGGCATCTCCCTTTTTTGTCCTGGCTTTTCTTGGATATGATCAATGGAACTATGGCCGCCTGATCCGGGTCGCCCTGGGTATGGCCATTGGTTTTGTTTCTTTAAAAACTTATATAGAGTTCGGCTAACCCTAAAGGGACAATTGCGATCTTCTTGCCTTTTCCCATGCAGCAGGCTGTCTGCCTCTCAGGTACCTGAAAAATCCAAGGATCACAGAAAGGTTCATAAAAACAAAATAGTAGGCAAGCTTAAACAGCTTGAACGCCGGTAAATTTTTTGGAATGACCCGGGCTAGTAATGCCATTCCGTAAAAAAGGAGCTGCAGCACAAAGGCGATCGTAAAAAAGGAGGATGATGTGGAAAAGAAAAGAACCGCATTGCTGATAAAAGCCAAAAGAAGGCTCAGAGGGCTGATCGTCCAGCGCATCACGCGGTGACTGAAATAAAGAAAAAATAATTTAGGATGGATCCAGAATTTAAAAAGTGAAGATAGTACTGACATGGCCTGGAAACCACCAGCCGCAATACGCACTTTTCGTTTTTGTTCATCGCCCATTGAAAAGGAGGGGAGTTCTATAGCATAAGCCTGGGGTTCATAAATAATCCTGAAGCCTTTCTGAGCCACTTTCATTGAAATAATAAAATCATCAAGGATCACATTTTCAGCAACGGGTTCAAACAGGGATCGTCGGAGTGAAAACAATTCACCTGCCGCACCTACCACAGAATAGAAATCAGAATCCAGTTTTTTGAGCGTGGATTCATATTTCCAGTACAGCCCTTCTCCGGCGCCCACTTCATTGGCAGACTCAGATGAAATCACTTTTTTCTCACCAGCCACGCCGCCAACATCTGGGTGCTGGTAGTGCCTGGTAATATTTTTAGTGGCCTCGCTGTTAAGTATGGTATTGGCATCACTAAAAATGAGGATGTCATTATTCGCTGCCTGCACTGCCCGGTTCAAAGCGGCCGACTTACCGCGCCTGTCTGCATGAAATAACAATCGGATTTGGGGAAATTTACCAATCACCTTGTTCGTGCCATCGGAGGAGCCATCCGTAATAAAAATATATTCGATCTTCTCCGGAGGATAATCCTGTTCCAGGGAATTGAGGATTTTTTTCTCTATGCAATCTTCTTCGTTGTAGGCAGCTACAATAAAAGAAACAGTAGGGAAATAGTCTTGTATTCTGTAATTCCGATGCCTTTTTTTAATCTTGTTGAGGATAAAAATAATAAGGGCATAGCCAGCATAATTATAGAAAACCACGAAAACGGAAATAAAAAATAGCCAGGCCCAGAATTGCATCAGCATCAATTAGGTAGCTAAAATAAAGATGTTTTATCAGCGGCCGGAATAAAACCGGCTACTGATCATTTATTTAGTAGCTACGATCATCATTTCCTTAATGCCTGCCAGTCTCGAAAGGAAGTTTGTTGCAAAACGGTAAACAGGGAAGCCAGCTTTCAGCAAGGGTAAGAAACGGTAGTAGCCGGCACCTCTTATATATTTATTTTCCTCTATTTTAAAACCCACCGACAAAAGCAGGTTATTAATTGCCTGAAAGTTCCAGGTATATAAATGCTGATTCAGGTCGTATTCAAAACTTCCTTTTCCATGTCGTTCGAAAGGAACAACCAGCACCAGCTTTTTGCCTTTTTTTAATTTGCTGTACATTTCTTCAAGCATCACCTTCGGATGTGGATGGTGCTCAAGCACATGGGAAGAAAATACCACATCAAAATGATCATTTTCTATTTCGTCCAGGTTATTTGTGGCGTTTATGCCCTTTCTTCTGCAGAACTCTACTCCAAAAGAAGAAATATCGTAACCGGTTGCATTGGGGAGATAATAAATATTTTGTCCCAACCCGCAGCCATAATCCAGAATTTTAGTATCAAGGTCGATTCCGCCAAAGAACTTTTTAAGGGCGATCTTCGCTCTTGCGTTATAGTAGGTGTCGTTAAAATGGTTGCTGTGCCTGGTGGAATGGTACCAGGATTCATAATCGATCTTATCATGTTTAATGTCCTGAACTGGTTGGGCTTCGATAGTGTTAGGCATAGATGAATTTTTGTTTGGTGATTGGTTCGGGTCGTCTATGTTATTTCTCTTCAAAAAATATTCCATACTGCTTAGGTATAATTATTGAACTCTAAAAGCTGGTCTAAATGCATTGTTTTATCTACTTTAGCCGCTAATCTGGAAAGCCCTAATTCATGTTCTACACCTTTTTTATTGTTGCCTTTACCCTGGGTGCGCTTACCGCGCTCTACCTTCTTACACTCGCCATCGCGGGAAAGTTGGGTTACAGGAACAGGTTTTCCGCTGTAGATACTCCTCCACAGGCAAGGATCGCTGTTCTGGTTCCGGGATATAAGGAAGACGGGATTATTATTTCCACTGCACGTCACCTTCTTGGCCTGGAATATCCAAAAGAACTTTTTGACATTTATATAATTGCTGATGCATTTCAGCCTTCCACCATTAATGAACTCCGACTGCTTCCCATTCATGTTTTTGAGGTCAGCTTTGAAAAAAGCACCAAAACCAAATCTTTAAATGAAGCCTTTGCAAGGATTCAAAAACCTTATGACCTGGCTGTGATCCTGGATGCAGACAATGTTCCTAATCCTGATTTTTTGAATAGGATAAATGGGGCTTATGTAAAAGGCGCATGTGCCATCCAGGGCAGAAGGGTGGCCAAAAACCTGGATACATCTTTTGCTTTACTTGATGCCTGCAGTGAAGGAATCAATAACCATCTTTTCAGAAGAGGTGCCAACGGACTGGGATTAACGTCTTCCATCATCGGGTCGGGGATGGCTTTTGAATATGAACTTGTAAAAGAAATTTTAGGGCGAATCGAAGCAGTAGGCGGATTCGACAAGATCCTGCAGCTCGAGATTGTAAAAAAAGGGATCAGGATCGAATACCTGCATGATGCCCTCGTATTTGATGAAAAGGTTGAATCATCCCAGGCATTCAGGAAACAAAGAAAGCGCTGGGTATCCAGCCAGTTCATTTACCTGAAGAAATTTTTTCCTTCAGCCATGCGCGAACTGTTTCGTGGCAACATCAATTATTTTGACCTGGCGATTGTAAAAAACCTGATTCTTCCGAGAGGGTTCCTTTTCATACTTTTTCCTTTGCTGTTCCTTTGTTCCTTTTTCTTCGGGCCTGTGTGGATCATTGCTTCTTTTCTGCTGGGAATATCTTACCTCATCAGCCTTTGGATCTCAGTTCCACCCGAATTAAAAAATGGTGATCTGTTCAATGCAGTTCAACGCCTGCCACATGCCATTTGGCTGATGGTTTCAGCATTGTTCGGAATGAGAAAAGCCAACCAGACTTTTATTCATACTGTACATACGAAAACCAAAATCAATAACCCCTTATTTAATGAGCACAACAAATAAAATTTACGAATACGACAGGATCGCTGACCGCAAACGTGTGGATTTCATTGCATCTGTTCTTGAAAAATCGCTTCCTGAAAACGGCAAAGTGCTGGATGTAGGTTGCGGTAATGGTGTGATCAGCCGCCATCTCGGTCGCCTGGGTTTTAATGTGCTTGGCATTGATGTTAGTGAAAAAACAATCGAGATTGCAAGAAACATTAGCCCAATGCCCAATGTAAAGTTTATGACGAAGAGTGCAGAGGAACTGGTGGCTTCAGGTGAAAAATATGATGCCGTGATCTGCAGCGAAGTGCTGGAACATTTAAATGAACCCGGTCTTCTTTTAAAAGTATTACATGACTGCCTCGCCGAAAATGGTAAGCTGATTGTTACCGTTCCAAATGGAAAAGGACCACGGGAAACTTTTGTTACCAAACCAATATTATCATTAAGGAAAAAGAATAACTGGATCTGGCGCACTTTGTTAAAGATCAAAGGAATGCTGGGATATAAAGGAACAACAGTACAATCCGCGGCAGACAATCTCGATCATATCCAGTTTTTTTCCAGGCGTGACCTTGAAAAATTATCCGGGAAAAATGGATTCCAGATCACAGGGTTTGGAAAATCAAATTTTGTTGAAGACGTTTTTCCATTCTCCCTTATCACCAAAAGAATAGCTTTACTTCAAAAGATCGATTGCAAGATCGCCGATATACTTCCCTATCATTTTACCGGTGGATTTTTTACGGTGTGGGAAAAAGCTAAAGGTCAGCAACCGTCCAGTTAACCCGTCACTGGTTTTTTTTGTAAAAAGTTTTGAACAAAACGCTGGCAGGTTTTGAATATATCCTTTGCATGAATGGGTATATTCTTTATTTCAAAATTGATCTGTTGCTTCATTACAAAATACCAGACGATCGCGCCAAGTAAAAAAGTAATGACCGTTCCAATAGCTGCACCAATAAATCCGAATGCTTTCAAACAAAAATAATTTGCTACCAGGTTTACTAATAAATAAGCGGTATTCATGATAAAGCAAAGTTTAGTTTTGCCTATAGAATTCAAAAGATTGGCCGCCTGGTTCTGCGCAGGCCTTAACATCCCCGTGATCATATACAACTGAAGAATGGGTGCTGCATCCAGGTATTGCTTTCCTGCGATCAGGGAGATAACAAAACCCGGAAAAATTAAAATGAACAAAGCAACGGGAATGGTGAAGGAAAGCAGTATGGCCACCATTCTTTCATAGAGGTATTTCACTTTCGATGGTCCTTCCTCCACTGAAGCTTGAGAAGCTTTGGGAAAAAGAATTTCGGAGGCCGCATAGGAAGGAATATCTACCAGCTGGTTGATCCGGGAAGCAGCATTATAGCTTGCCACGTGCGCTGAGGTCAGGAATTTACCGATCATGATCTGGTCAAGATTCTGGTATATATGCGCTACGGTGCCGGAACCAAAAATATAGCCGCCATATCCAACTATCTTTTTAATCCATGTTCTAGTTGGATTAAATTTAAAAGCAAGGTATTTTTTTGAAAAATAAAATAATACGAGCGTTCCAAAAAAAATGCTGAGGGCCTGGTACAATGCAAGGTATTCCAGTGTGAATGACTGGTTGAAAATCAGCAGGCCCGATATGATGGCAAAAAACATGGCCTGTCTGACAAAATAGCCTGCAAACACTCCTTTAAAATCCAGGTGCGATTGCTGCACACTTTCGAAATGTGTAAAGAAAATCATAAACACAACTCCTGGAATAAAATACAAAAGCATGGTGCCCAGTTCCGTTCCTTTATGAAGGAAAATGCTGATCCAATCAGCAAATAAAAATAAGCATAGAATAAATGCTGCACTGAGCATGATGTTGATCAGGAGAGAAGAGGAAGCAATGGAAATTTTTTCTTCTTTGTCTGAACTGGCTGATGCAAATTTAATGTGCGCGTTTTTAAGAAGGTTTGTTTTTACAGCTTCAAAAATCCCGGTTACTGCAAGGAACAAGGCCCAGATCCCCATTTGTTCTTTTGGGATCTTTTTGACGATAATAATGAAATTTATGAGTCCGAAAATGGTGAGTGAAAATCTTTGGAGCACGGAAAAAAAAGCAGACCGCAGCCAATATGAAGAGAAAAACTTTTTCAAAGGTTAATGGTTCAATTGTAGCTCAAACATAACAAATATCGGGGTTTCCTTTTTTTTGAAGGTTTCACATTAAAATTCTTTCATCTGCATGCTTCGTAATAATACTGCTAGGTAATTAGTATTACTCCCCGTAAGGTTTTTAGAATATTCCGTGAAAATGCGTATACACCTTTGGAACTCTGATATTACTTTAGCCGAAGCTTAATACATCAGCAATGAAGTATTGGGCTGTACCAAATCTAACTATCCTACTATGAAAACCAGAGTACTGCTCCTGATGGTGCTTTCTGCACTTGTCTGTTCAAAGCTCTACGCCCAGCAGGTTAATGCCAGCTGCGGTTTTAAAAGGTATATAGTACCTATGGGAGATAATGGGAAAACCATCAGTGGTAATCCCTCTTCAATGTGGTATTATCAGGTAAATCCCGGAGACACGCTTGTTCTTTCCTCACAGTATAACTGGAATTATTTCCGGATGGAAGAATATTCAGGAACTGCAGCCTGCCCTATTGTTGTGATCAATGAGGGCGGCCAGGTTTGGTTTACTGGAGGAATCAATGCAGAAAGCTGCAAATATGTAAAGTTCACCGGAAGCGGGCATCCCAATACTTATTATGGTTTCAGAATGTACAACCCTGGTGCTGAAGGAGCAGGCGTTGCGGTTTCTATTGAGGGTAAGGCTAAGAATATTGAAATTGATAGAATTGATGTTTATCGCAAAGCTTATGGCGTTTGGGCCAAGCAGGATCCGAAATGTGATGTAAGTTTCAACTACCCGAATTATGTGATGGACAGTATTGAGATCCATCATTCCAGGTTTAAAAATATTTACCAGGATTGTATCTATGCAGGAAATACAGATCCTGCAGGGGAAAGAACCTATGTATGTAATGGAATCACCATGCAGTTCATTCCTATGCGTTTGGGAAATGTGAGCATTCACCATTTGCTGATCGACAGTTGTAACCGAACAGGCATCCAGCTTTCTGGTTCAGATCATGGTATCAATAAAATTTATGATAATAGGGTTACCAATTGCGGTTATGAATATAACCAGCACCAGGGAACAGGGATTTCTATTGGAGGCATGACTAGCAACTGTTATGTATATAACAATACCATTAAGAATACTTTTTTATATGGAATTTTTGACCTGGGAGCTGGCGAAGCATTTATCAGTAATAATAACATTGATAGTTCGGGCTATATCCCCATTAGCCCATTTATCAATATAGATTCGCTTGCTTCTGCTACTGGTTTGACTTATTCAGGAAGGTTTCTGAAAAACAACTTCATGAATGGCATCACCAGCATTCAAACCACTACAAAGCCTACCGTTCCGATAACTTCGAAAACAGTGTACATCACAAAAAATAAACTGGGAATTAATTCAAGTACTGCGGGTCCGGAAGGCATCATTTCTTTTAGCCAGTGGGGACCTGCGGTTGACTGGACATCAAACAATAAAGTGTGTGAGAATACAAGAAAGGATGGTGTTACGCCTGTTGTTGTAGAAAAATTCTGGTTTATTCCGCAAAATCAATACTGGCCATTAACTGATACCGCATGTTCAACTGTAGCCAATATTCCTCCGGCTGCAAATGCAGGTAACGATACGGTACTCACTTTAAATTCAGTTACACTGCAGGGTGCCGGTACTGATGTTGATGGAACCATTGTGAGTTATGAATGGACAAAGATCGGCGGCCCGGAACAGGTAGCTATTACCAATGCATTACAAGCACAGGTTGAATTGTCTGGTCTCGAACCAGGGGTATATACTTTTCGTTTAACTGTAACCGATAATAATGGCGCAACAGGCACCGATGATGTCAGGGTATTTTATAATGCACCTAATATCAACCCTGTGGCATTCGCCGGTCTGCCGATGATCACGCACCTGCCAAAAGATTCCATTCTACTGATGGGTTCTGCAATTGATGTGGATGGAACAATACAATCTTTTGCATGGACGAAGATAGCGGGTCCTGCCACAGGCACGATTACTGACCCTTCGAGTGCGCATTGCCTGGTGCAGCAGCTTTCTGCCGGTTTGTATAAATTTGAATTAAAGGTAACCGACAATTCCGGTGGTGTATCAAAAGATACAGTTGATGTTCATGTGAACCTGTCGCCAGTTGTAAATGCCGGTGCAGATATCGAAATCACACTTCCTGTAAACAGTGTCGTATTGAACGGAACCGCACATGATGCTGACGGTTTCTTTTATACACTTGGCTGGACGAAAATTGAAGGCCCGGCAGCGTTTTCCATTGTTTCACCTGCACAGCCCCTAACTTCTGTAAATACCCTCGAGGAAGGTATTTACAAGTTTGAATTGAAGGCAATGGATAACCATTATGCAACTACGCGCGATACCGTTGTGGTAACTGTTCATCCTTCTCCTTTACCTAACGTGCCACCAACTGCAAGCGCAGGTGCTGATCAAACGATCACCCTTCCTGTAAACGCTGTTACTTTAAATGGCAGTGGTGTGGATACGGATGGAACCATTGTTTCTTATGCATGGACAAAAACTGCGGGTCCGGCTTCATTCACTATTGTAAATGGCAATGCTGCACAAACCAGTGTTACGGGTCTTGTCCAGGGGTATTATACTTTCAAACTTGTTGTTACCGATAACAATGGCGCTACCGCTTCTGCAACTGTAAATATTACAGTCCTTGCTGCAGCTCCTTTACCAAACGTGCCACCAACTGCAAGTGCAGGTGCTGATCAAACGATCACCCTTCCTGTAAACGCTGTTACTTTAAATGGCAGTGGTGTAGATACGGATGGAACCATTGCTTCTTATGCATGGACAAATACTGCGGGTCCGGCTTCATTCACTATTGTAAATGCCAATGCTGCACAAACCAGTGTTACGGGTCTTGTCCAGGGAACTTATACTTTCAAACTTATTGTTACCGATAACAATGGCGCTACCGCTTCTGCAAGTGTAAATATTACAGTTCTTGCAGCAGCTCCTTTACCAAACGTACCACCAACTGCAAGTGCAGGTGCTGATCAAACGATCACCCTTCCTGTAAACGCTGTTACTTTAAATGGCAGTGGTGTGGATACGGATGGAACCATTGCTTCTTATGCATGGACTAAAACTGCGGGTCCGGCCTCATTCACTATTGTAAATGGCAATGCTGCACAAACCAGTGTTACGGGTCTTGTCCAGGGAACTTATACTTTCAAACTGATTGTTACCGATAACAATGGCGCTACCGCTTCTGCCAGTGTAAATATTACAGTTCTTGCAGCAGCTCCTATTCCTAACGTACCACCAACTGCAAGTGCAGGTGCTGATCAAACGATCACCCTTCCTGTAAACGCTGTTACTTTAAATGGCAGTGGTGTGGATACGGATGGAACGATTGTTTCTTATGCATGGACAAAAACTGCGGGTCCGGCCTCATTCACTATTGTAAATGGCAATGCTGCACAAACCAGTGTTACGGGATTGACAGAAGGAACCTATACTTTTCAACTTAAGGTAACGGATAATAGCGGTGCCAGTGCTACAGCTCTTGTAAATGTCACAGTGAATAAAGCAGCTCCGGTTGCAACAAATTCACCATCAGTAACCATTGCTTATCCCAATCCGGCATATGATGAGATCAGGTTAAATATTTCAGAACCTACAGAAAAGAATCTTACTTCCATTAGGATATTTGATTCAAATGGACAGCTGGTTTACAACGAAGAGTTTCTGAGAACCGCACACAGGATCACAAGAATCATCAATATTGCACGGTTGAAGCCTGGTAGTTACTTTATCGAATACGGAACCATCCTTCATAAAAAAGAAGGAATCAAGTTCCTCAAATTATAGATTTGGTGTTTTGGATTACAACCTCCCAATTTTGGGAGGTTTTTTTTGTCCAGTATGAAAATTTATTTTTTTAAAATTTTTTCATATTCAGATGCTATCTGGCGTGTCATGTTTGCAGCATTGTATTTTTCAGTGATCGTTTTTACAGCATTTCCACTGAAAATTTTTCGTTTTCCTTCATCTACAGAAAGCGAGAGCAAAGCATCTTTAAGATTACTGACCAGATCATTTGTTTCAACCAGCATTCCGTTTTTTTCATGCTCAATGATTTCGCTGGTGCCATCAACATTGGAAGCAATAACAGCCTTTCCCATGGCCAGTGCCTCCAGTAAACCAATTGGTAAACCTTCCCATAAGGAGGGCAAAACAAATAGATCAGCTGCGGCAAGTACGTCTGAAACATCCTGTCGAAAAGATTCCAGTGTTATGTGTTCCTCCATTTTTAAATCCGTGATCATTTTTTCTGCTTCATCTTTCTGATCACCATCGCCCACCATCAGCAAATGCATTTGTTGGTTCTGCGGAAAGGCTTTTGCAAAAGCATTGATCAGCGCAAGTGGTTGTTTGTGTGAGGTAAACCGCGCAATAAATAAAACAAGGATTTTTTCTTCACCAATATTCAATTGTTTTCTCACATCTGCATGCTGTGCTGAAGGATTGAATTTATTCAGATCAATTCCATTGTTGATCACAACAGAGTTGAAGGAAGGCATATAATTTTTTCCCGATTGCTGGTTGGATGCTGATACAGAAATATTTAAACTCGATCTTGAGGTCAGGTATTTTTCACCCAGAATCCGGATGTTTCTTACTAAAGGTTTCTGGTCAGGATGAAACGACCACCCATGCACTGTGTAGATCACTGGAATGCCCAGAGAGCGTGCAGCCCATAAAACATTTGAATTGGCCCTGGTGCCATGCGCATGAACAAGTTCAACCTTATGATTAATCATCAATTCCTTTACCTGTTTCCATTTCCTGATATCGAAAGGTTTTAGAGTGGGAATGATATGAACAGGAACATCCATTTTTTGCAACCGGTCTATCATGGGACCGTCGGTAAAAGAGAGTACGATGGGTTCAAACTTTTCTTTATCAAGATTTTCCACCAGGCTTAATAAATGAGATTCACCACCGCCAATCTGCCCCTGGCGGATGCATTCAAGTATTTTGATCTTTTTAGTCATACTGCAATTCCGCGTCAAAGTTTATTCACCCACCTGTCGTACCATAACTGGAACATCAACACCTGCCAGAGTTTTTGATAATTCACTTTTTTGCCAGACAGGTAATTGTCTCTCAACCTGATGATCGGTGCATGATCGAAAACGCCTGTTTTTGATAAACTGGATTCGCTGAGGTAATATTTTAATTGTTCCTGCAGGTCATCTCTGAACCATACCATGAGGGGTGCAATGAAAGGTTTTTTAGGTCTTTCCATGATCTCTTTCGGAATGAATTTATGCACCACCTGTTTCAGCAGCCATTTGTTTACGCCATCTCTTATTTTAAAACTGGAATCCAGCTGCGCCAGGTATTCAACAACCCTGTGGTCGAGCATGGGTTCGCGTCCTTCAAGACTTACCGCCATGGTGGCACGATCTACCTTTACAAGATTGTTATCTACCAGGAAGGTTTTATAATCAACAGCCAGCAACCTGTTGGTTACTCCGTTATTGTGTTCCAACTTATCTCCATCGTCAAATGGCGTGTGGTATCTTTCAAATGATTTTCCTAGAAAAGATTCCACTTCTGTTTCAGTTATATACTGGCTGATATATTTTACTGCCTTAACTGGATCATGATTTTTCCAGATCAGTTTCATCTTTTCATACCGGGTAGTAAAATTATATTTCCTGTTGAAGTAGGGGATCTTCTCCGGGTTGATCATCGACATGGTGCCGCTCAAAAAACTTTGCAGTGCAACAGGGAGTTGCGAAGTAAATTTTTCTGCCTGGTTAAATTTATTGTAACCACCAAAGATCTCATCACCTCCATCGGCACTGAGTGCTACTTTCACCTGTTGTTTGGCAAGCTGACTTACCAACACTGTTGGAACAGTAGAATTGTCGGCAAAAGGTTCATCATAGATCTCCGGTAAACGGTTCAGCACCGCACCGGCTTCCTTAGCTGTGAGATACCATTCGGTATGGTCGGTGCCCAGGTATTCAGCGATTTTTTTTGCTTCAGGTGCTTCATTGAATTCATTTTCATGAAAACCAATGGTGAATGTTTTAAGCTTTTCGGTTCTTCCTGTCTGCAAAAGCGCTGCAACGCTGCTGCTGTCATAACCTCCACTCAGGAAAATACCTACCGGCACATCAGCAACCATCCTGTATTCATAGGCACTTTTCAACAGTGCTGTGGTTTGCTCAATCGCTTCTTCATCACTCACACTGATCTTAGGCTGATTGTAATGATCAAATACATCCCAGTATTTATGCTGTTGCATCTCCCGGTTCTGGAGGTTCACTTCGAGGTAATGACCGGGCAATAATTTATAGGTATTGTGAAAAATGGTATGAGGTGCAGGTATGTAGCTGTACTGAAGAAAAAGCGCGAGGCTGTTTACATCAATATCTTTTACAAACGCGGGATGGGCATATAATGCTTTCAGTTCCGATCCAAACAGGCAGGTTTCCCTGTTCCAGAAATAATAAAATGGTTTGATGCCCGCGCGGTCACGGATGAAGATCACTTTATTTTTCGGCCGGTCATAAATAGCAATGGCAAACATGCCAATGAATTTTTGAACCACGTCCATGCCCCAGCAATCATATCCTTTTAAAATTACTTCCGTGTCAGACCATGAAGTAAAGCTGTACCCTTTTTCTTCCAGTTCTTTCCTGATCTCTTTGAAATTATAGATCTCTCCATTAAAATTGACCGTGTATTCTTTAAAATGCATAGGTTGGTGACCCAAAGGTGAAAGGTCAAGGATCGACAACCTTCTTTGTCCAAAACCCACAACTGCCTCCGCATTTTCATAGGTTTCATAGCCTGCATCATCAGGTCCGCGATGCAAAAGTGCATCGGTCATCTGAATGAGGACTTCCTTTGTGGACGTCTTTTTAAAATCTATAAAACCTGCAATACCACACATGACGGTTAGTTAAAAGTGATTTTTGAATTGAAATGCCAGAAGATACCTTTCCAGAAAGATTTCAGGTGGTCTTTTTGTTTCCTGGCAATAAACTGAACTGTATTCTTGGGAATGGTAAAAAATACAAACCAGGCAAGAAATACCATGAGCCCTGGCAAAGGTGCATTTCTGCGCATAAATAAGATCCTGTTCCTGGTAATATAAAATGTTTTGAGCGGGCTCTCTTTGCCCGTGGTCATGGATTCTTTGTGATAGATCAGCGATTGAGGCTGATAATAGATTTTGTATCCTTTTTTCTTGATCTGGGTGCACCAGTCGAATTCTTCATAATACAGAAAAAAAGGTTCGTACAGCGGTCCTACTTCTTCAATCACCTTTCTTGAAACCATCATTCCACCACCATGGGCATAATGGGTTTCCCTGATCTCGTTGTACTGGCCCTCATCTTTTTCCTTGCACCCTATCATTCCATTGCGGCCTGTAAAAAGATTAACCTGCTGGTAACCAGCATATTCAATGGTGCCTTTATCAAAGAAGTAATGAAATTTGGGGCTCACCACACCGGCATCAGGATAAAGACGGAAGACTTCCAGAAGTCCTTCAAGCAGCCCGGGTGTAAATTCGGTGTCATTATTTACAATAAATAAAAAATCGCCTTTGGCGGCGCGGATACCCACGTTATTGCCACCGCTGAAACCCAGGTTTTTGCTGTTACGAAAAATGATGACTTCGGGATACACGGCTTTAAGCATGGCCGTAGGATCTTCCGCGGAAGCATTATCTACTACAATAACCTCTATATTCGGGTAGGTACAGTTATCCTTAATGGATTTAAGGAAATCACAGGTCACTGAATGGGTATTCCAGTTCAGTGCAATGATTGATACCAGAGCATGATTCTCAGACATTGGGACGGATAAAATTAGGCAATTAAATCTAGCTATACATCAGACTTTTGCAGCAGAGCAGCTGGTGTATTGGCCATGATCCAAAGGTCAAACATGATGTTTGATTTGCGGGCATAAGAAATATCGAGGCTGATTCTTTCTTCTACAGACATATCAGACTGACCTCTTTTCTTGATCTGCCAAAGGCCTGTGATGCCTGCAGGTGCCATAAAGCGCTCAACAAATTCATTGGTAGTCAATGTTGCGGCTTCATAAAGAGGTAAGGGACGGTTGCCTACAAGTGACATATCGCCTTTTAATACATTAAACAGCTGTGGAAGTTCATCAAGGCTGGTATTTCTGAGGAATTTGCCCACTTTAGTAATCCTGGGATCGTTGGCAATCTTGAAGAATTTTGCGCCATTGCTGGCATCTGCATATTGATTCAGGTGGGCCAGTGCATCAATCTTTTTATCGGCATTGATCACCATTGTACGAAACTTATAGAATTTGAAGATTCTGAAACCCCTGCCGGCCCTTTTAGCATTATAAAAAAGAGGTCCTTTGGATTCGATCCTGATCATAAAAGCAACCAGTAGGAAAACCGGGAGGGCCATGATGATTAGCAATGAAGAAACGACAATGTCAAAAGTCCTTTTCAGCCAGGCATCACTGATGGTAAAATTGAATTGTGTACTTTTTGGTTTTTCATATTGTTTGATCTGCTTAAGAAAAGAGATCTTGGATGAAAAATCAAACTGCCAGTTGCTGAGGTCAATAACATCATCTACCAGCGCTGCCACAGCCGTTTTCTGGTTTTTGATCAGCTCTTCATTATATATAACGGGAATGGAAGCATCTATTTTACCGGACTGCTTTAAAAACTGGGTAAATTCTTTAATCTGTATGCTCTCAAAAGGAAGATCAAGGATGATTACATCAATGCCATGATCTTTAAAATCTTCAGTTCTTACAAGGTCACAGGCATTCTGGAGAGTTTCAGCGATCAGTCCTGAGCTGGAAGTATTAAGCAGAAATTTAATGGAGCTTTCATTATTGCCGATGTAAAGAAAGAAAATATCACTTTGTTCTTTGGTTACGGTGGCTACTCTAAGCTTTTTCCGGGCCTCACTCGCTACATTTTTTAGAATTTCGACTTGCATAGATTGTGTTTTAAGGGTTGGGGTATTCGTTTAGTTTTCAGGGGTCAGGCATCTGTCATTACTTCAGAAGCCTCTAGGTTCCTGACAGCAGTAATAAGGTCTACCGGGTTAAAGGGTTTAAAGAAGATTTCGTCCACTTCATACTCATAACTTTTAAGTTTGAGTTCATCACTGTTTTCAGACGCAAGAATCACTACAGGAATATTTAAAAGCTTACTGCTTTTAATATGTTGAACAAGTTCCCATGATTGTTGTGGCTGGAAATCTACATCAACAATAAGAGCGCCTATTTTCCCGCTATGTTTCATTTCATATATAGCCTGGAAAGCATCAGCAACAGGAATGAAGGTAAATTCACCTTCAAAAACAGTTTTCAGTAAAAAATTCATGGCTTTGTTGCCATTTACGCTTAAAATTTTGCTCATAGTACAATAGGGTTTTCTTTTTTCACAATTCGGATCCGGCGTACTGACTATGGCAATTCAATGGATTGGAGATTGGAATCATCCCTAAGGGTGATAATTATATAGGCTGGATCTTATCCAGGAAAACCAAACATCAGGAAAATTGGGGGGTTCATCAGAGATATCGTAGAACGATTCTGGAAGAAATCCTTGTAATCGGGTACTAAAGTATACTTTTTATTGATAAAGTTCAATTTTTCCATAATTTATTCATTTTAGGGTTTTTGCCGGGTATAGTTTTTTACTTTAAAGAATAGTAAACTGAAATAATTTGCTGATTCCCATTTATATTATAAATATTCGTGCCACTCCTAAATTTTTGATTTCTAAATGCAAATGAGAAAAATAACCAAGCTGCTGGTAGCTAACCGTGGAGAAATTGCCATCCGCATTCTTCGTGCATGCAATGAACTTGAAATCCGTACGGTTGCCATCTTTACTTATGAAGACCGTTACTCACTTCACCGGTATAAAGCAGATGAAGCTTATCAGATCGGAACTGAAAATGACCCTTTAAAGCCTTATCTCGATATGGATACCATCATTGCCACTGCAAAACAATGTGGTGCCGATGCCATTCATCCCGGGTATGGGTTTCTTTCTGAAAATTTCGAATTTGCCCATAAATGCCGCGAAAACAATATCATTTTTATTGGTCCCGACCCTGAAGTGATGCAAAAGCTGGGAGATAAAGTTTCTGCCAAAGCCGTTGCTACCCAGTGTAACATTCCCCAGATCGAAAGCAGTAACCAGCCGCTTACTGATGAAATTATCGCGTTAAGTGAAGCCAGGAGGATCGGTTTCCCCCTGATGCTGAAAGCCGCCGCAGGTGGTGGCGGTCGTGGAATGAGGGTGATCCGTTCAGAAGAAACACTTTCAAAATCATTCCAGGAAGCAAAAAGGGAAGCCAAAAATGCTTTTGGCGACGATACAGTCTTTTTTGAAAAATTCATCGACCAACCCAAGCATATCGAAGTGCAGATCGTTGCCGATCGCCATGGCAATGTAATGCACCTGTTTGAGCGCGACTGTAGCCTGCAGCGCCGTTTTCAAAAGATCGTTGAAGTGGCTCCTGCCTTTAGTCTGCCGCAGGAGGCAAAGAACAAAATTTATGAATATGCAGTTGCCATTTGCCGCGAGGTTAATTATAATAATGTAGGCACTGTTGAATTCCTGGTTGATAAGGACATGGGCATTTATTTCATTGAAGTAAATCCCAGGATACAGGTCGAACACACGGTTACCGAAATGATTACCGGGATTGACCTGGTGAAAACCCAGATCTATATTGCGGAAGGGTACCAGCTGCACGATAAGCAGATCAATCTGCCCGTTCAGGAGGAAGTAAAGCAAAACGGCTATGCCATCCAGTGCCGCATCACTACCGAAGATCCTGAAAATGATTTCATGCCTGATTACGGAACCGTACTGGCTTACCGCAGTGCAGAAGGGTTTGGGATCCGGCTGGATGAAGGCAGTGTGTACAACGGTGTAAAAATTTCCCCTTTTTTTGATTCACTCCTGGTTAAAGTCACTGCTCATTCTTCCTCTATAGAAGATACCGTAAAAAAACTGAAAAGGGCTTTGCTGGAATTCAGGATCCGCGGCGTAAATACCAACATCCGCTTCCTGCTGAACATCATCATGCACCCAGAGTTTATTTCGGGCAACGCCACTGTAAACTTTCTACAGCAATATCCCGAACTTTTCCAGATCAGGAGAGCGCAAGACAGGGGCACAAGGATCCTGAAATATATTGCAGACATAACGGTCAACGGCCACCCGGATGTAAAGAACCCCGATAAGTCAAAGAAATTTGAGAAGCCTTTGCTGCCGCCTTATGATCCTTTAAAACCATTTCAAAATGGGACAAAACAATTGTTGGATGAAATGGGTCCGGAAGCATTTGCCGGCTGGCTGAAAAACGAAAACAAGATCTATTATACTGATACCACCTACCGCGATGCGCATCAGTCCTTACTGGCTACAAGGGTGCGTACCATTGATATGCTGAAGGCAGCTTCCTCATTCGCACAGCATTTTCCGCAAACTTTTAGTATGGAAGTATGGGGCGGCGCTACCTTCGATGTATGCATGCGCTTTCTATATGAAGATCCATGGCAAAGGCTTCAACTATTGCGTGCGGCAATTCCCAATATTCTTTTGCAGATGTTGCTCAGGGGTGCCAATGCGGTGGGGTATAAAGCCTATCCTGATAACCTGGTTGAATCCTTTGTTGAAAAGAGCTGGGAAAACGGGATCGATGTGTTCAGGATCTTTGATTCACTGAACTGGATGCCCAATATGGAAAAAAGTATTGAGGCAGTGCGCAAAAAAACTGGTGCCCTTGCCGAAGTTTCCATGTGTTATACAGGCGATATCCAGGATCATAAAAGAACCAAATACACACTGGATTATTACAGAAAATTTGCAAGGGAAATTGAAAACAGTGGTGCACACATCCTGGCCATTAAGGATATGAGCGGACTTTTAAAACCATGGGCCGCTTATGAATTGATTGGTGAGCTCAAACAAACCATTAAAATTCCCATTCACCTGCATACCCATGATACTTCCTCACTTCAATCAGCCACCTACCTCAAAGCCATTGAGGCAGGTGTGGATGTGGTGGATGCAAGTATAGGTGCCATGTCGGGCTTAACCTCCCAACCCAACCTGAACGCACTGGTAGAAATGATGAAATTCCAGGAACGCGACCATCCTTATGATATAGAGGTACTCAACCAGCATTCCACTTACTGGGAAGCAGTAAGAGAATTTTATTATCCTTTTGAAAGTGGAATGAAGTCCAGCAGCGCTGAAGTTTTTTACCATGAAATTCCGGGAGGACAATATTCCAACCTGAAACCGCAGGCCGAATCACTGGGCCTTGGTGATAAAATAGAAGACATTAAAAAAGCTTACAGGGAAGTGAACCAGATGTTTGGTGACCTTGTAAAAGTTACACCCAGTTCGAAAGTGGTAGGGGATATGGCTCTCTTCATGGTTTCAAGCAAGCTTACAAAAGACGACATTCAAAACAACGGCTCATCTATTTCTTTTCCTGAATCTGTTGTTTCATTGTTTAAGGGCGATATCGGCCAACCTGTTGGCGGGTTTGATCCTGCCCTGCAAAAAACCATTCTTAAAGACATTCAACCATATACCGAGCGGCCAAACGAACACCTGCAACCCATAGATTTTGACCAGGAATTTGAAAAGTTCAAATTAAAATTTGATGATACGCTCAGTTTTACCGACCTCCTGTCTTACCTGCTCTATCCAAAGGTTTTTGAGGAGTATTATAATATGAAAAGCGCCTATGGAGAAGTATGGCACATACCCACGCTGAACTTTTTTTACGGTCTGCGTAATGATGAAGAAGTAATGATCGAGATCGATAAGGGAAAAAGCATCCTGGTACGTTTACTCACCTTCAGCGATCCTGATGAAGAAGGAAAGCGCAAGATCTTTATGCGACTCAATGGACAAACCCGGATCATCGAAGTTCAGGACAGGTCGATTAAAGTAAATATTAAGGAAAACCAGAAAGCAGTAAAAGGGAATAAAAAGCATATTGGTGCGCCACTACAGGGCAAGCTTTCACAGATTCTGGTAAAGGAAGGAGAAGTGATCAAAAAGAATCAGCCCCTTTTTATCATTGAAGCCATGAAAATGGAAACCACGATTGCAGCCAATGAAGCCGGCAATATTGCCCAAATGATCCTGCAGCCGGGCGATATGGTGAAAACCGATGACCTGGTACTGGTGTTAGACTGATGTAGGTTCCAGTATAACTGCTTTTTGGGGTAACCGCAACCGCTGAAAAATAAAAATGGTAAACAGCATAACGGAAACCATTATGCTCATTCCTGTTATGAGGGAATAGCTTTTAAGAAAATAGCCCAGCAGCAGCATAAAGGCATGAACAAAATAAATGACCTTGGCGGTGAAACTGTGGCTCCATCCATTGTTTGTCAGTAGGTGATGGATATGATTTTTGTCGGGAGAAAAAGGGGATTTCCCCTGCCAGATCCTGATCATGAACACACGCACGGTATCAAAAACCGGTATGATCACCACACTCATAACAAAAACAGGTGCATGGGTTAAAATATTTCCTTGAACAGGATTGATCTGGATCAGCCTGATACTTAATACGGCGATTACAAACCCCAGCACCAGCGATCCCGTATCCCCCATAAAAATTTTGGCAGGATTAAAATTATAATAAAGAAAACCCAGTAAACCTCCACAAAGAGCAAAGGCGATCAAACCATTGTTGCTGTCGCCTGAAAGCGTAAGAAACAATCCAAGAACGATCAGGCTCATAAAACCCAATCCGCCTGCAAGTCCGTCAATTCCGTCAATAAGATTATAGGCATTGGTAATGCCGGCAATGGCCAGTATGGTAAAACTGTATTGGGCCGTTATATGCAATTCATAAATTCCAAAGAGGCCATTAAAACTCGTAATGCGCACACCACTTACGGCGATCATGGTAGCTACAGCTACCTGCATGATCAGTTTATAACGCGCGGGAAGATTTTTAAGGTCATCAAATATTCCAACACATAACAGCACGGCAATCGATAAAAAGAACGAGATCGTAAAGCTGTCGTGTTCAAATGGAAACCAGATCAGTAATGCAAAAGCGAATCCCACACAGGAAGCAATTCCACCCATGGTGGGAATGGGCTGGCAATGTTCTTTTCTTGCGTCGGGAACATCAAAAAGTTTAAAATAATTAATGAATTTGATCAGCGGAGGCATTACGATCATTGCAATAACAAAGGCCGTAACAAAGGACAGGATCCCGAACTTGAAATCAGATAGATCCAGGTTGAAGTAAAGGAGTTGGTTATTCATATTCGTTCTGGTGGCCGGCAAAATAATAAATATAACCTGTATTTGCAATGGGAGGCGACCAGGATTTTATACAAAGGATTCTGAGGATCCTCTCAAATCATTCAACCTTCAAAAGTTACTTTTGCTGAAACCAGATTTCAATCAAACCAGGAACGCATATATTAACCCAGCCTGTGGAATACCTGAAAGGGATGGGCCCGTTAAGAGCGGATTTGCTCAAAAAAGAGTTGGGGATCTTTACTTACCAGGACCTGCTCTATCATTTTCCATTCAGGCATATTGATAAAACCTCCATCAACCGCATCGCCGATCTGAACCTTTCCATGGAGTATGTGCAGATCAGGGGAAGGGTCGTTTACAAGGAAATTATTGGCGACAAAAGTGCACGTCGGCTGCTGGTGCATTTTTCAGATGGAACGGGCAATATTGAACTGGCCTGGTTTAAAGGCATCAGCTGGATCGAGAAAATGCTCAACCAGGAATCGATGTACAGCGTTTTTGGAAAACTTGGTTTTTTCCTGGGCAAACCCCAACTGGTACATCCCGAAATAGAAGCCATCGATCTTCATGCGCCAGCAAAAAATTTCCTGGAACCTGTGTACTCCACTACCGAAAAATTAAAAACAAAAGGACTGGGAGGAAGGCAGCTCGGAAAGATCACCATCCATCTTTTCAATGTTTTAAAAGAAAAGGACTTTCCTGAAAATTTGCCGCAACCCATCGTCGAAAAATTAAAGCTTTTATCGAGATACGAAGCATTAAGAAATATTCATTTTCCTGCTTCCACATTGTTATATGAACAATCATTGAGGCGGCTAAAATTTGAAGAATTTTTTATTACACAGATCCGCCTGGCGCGTGTGCGATCGGAAAGACACCGTAAATCAAAAGGAGTTGTTTTTCAAAAAGTAGGGTCTCTTTTCAACCAGTTTTATAAAGAGCACCTTCCTTTTGAACTCACGGGTGCACAAAAAAGAGTGATAAAGGAGATCAGGGCTGATACCGCAACAGGTCACCAAATGAACCGCCTGTTGCAGGGCGACGTGGGGAGCGGAAAAACCATTGTGGCACTGCTGGTCATGTTGCTGGCGATTGACAATGGTTATCAGGCCTGCCTCATGGCACCCACCGAGATCCTGGCAAGGCAACATTTCATTTCCTTATCTGAACTGACCTCCGCGATGCCGCTAAACATCAAATTGTTAACGGGATCCACCCCGGTGAAAGAAAGAAAAGGCCTGCTTAAAGAACTTACAGAAGGTTCATTGCAGATCCTTATCGGGACCCATGCCCTGATTGAAGATCCCGTTGTGTTCCGGAACCTGGGTTTTGTTGTCATTGATGAACAACACCGTTTTGGTGTGGCACAGCGCGCAAAACTCTGGAAAAAAGCAACCCTTCCACCGCACATGCTGGTGATGACGGCCACGCCTATTCCAAGAACGCTTGCCATGACGGCCTATGGCGATCTTGATTACAGCATTATGGACGAACTGCCTCCAGGAAGAATTCCGGTTCAAACCGTACACCGTTTGGATGACCAGAGAACGCGGGTAATGGATTTTTTAAGAACTGAAATTGATGCGGGCCGGCAGGTCTATATGATCTTTCCATTAATTGAAGAAAGCGCCAAACTGGATTATGAAAACCTGATGAGCGGCTATGAAAACGTTAAGGCTTTTTTTCCTGAACCGCGGTTTTGGATCAGCATGGTGCACGGAAGGCAGCCTGCCGAACAAAAGAAAACCAATATGCAGCGTTTTGTAAGTGGCGATACTCAGATTATGGTGAGTACCACAGTAATTGAAGTTGGGGTAAATGTACCCAATGCCACGGTGATGGTCATTGAAAGTTCGGAAAAATTCGGGCTTGCCCAACTTCACCAGTTAAGAGGCCGGGTGGGCAGGGGAGCAGAAAAAAGTTATTGTGTACTGATGACGTCCAACCAGTTAAGCAACGACGCACGCGAAAGGCTCAGGATCATGACCTCCACAAACAACGGCTTCGAAATTGCAGAGAAAGATATGGAGCTGCGAGGCCCCGGTGAAATTGAAGGTACCCGCCAAAGTGGAGCCCTGAATTTTAAGCTGGCGGATATTGTGAAAGACAAACCGGTGCTGGATGCCGCTAGAGAAATTGCTTCACAACTGGTGGAGGAAGATCCCGAACTGGAGCAACCGCAAAACCAAAATCTTCGGAATTACTTAATGTCACTTGAGGGTAAAACACCATGGAGCAAAATTTCTTAACATGGCATTGCACAACATTTTCAGGAATAAATAGTTAATTTAGAAAAGATTGAAACCCATAAAAAACATATTCCTCCTTACCCTGGTATTTATTGGTTTTTCACTGAATGCCCAGAATATTGAATTTATTGAGAATAAAGGACAATGGGATAAAAAAGTACGCTTTTTAGGCCCGGTTTCCGCAGGTGCTTTTTATATCAATACCGATGGCTTTTCTGTACTCCAACACAAATCCGAAGAATGGGAACACCTTCACCAGGTACTGCATGACAAAAATCTTCACGGCAAACCAATTACTGCTTCAGACCGGCTCACGGTCAATTCACATGTTTACCATGTGAAGTTTGAAAATTCGAATCCCGAGGCACGCGCCATTCCTGATAAACCCATATTTACCTATAATAATTATTTTATCGGCAATGATCCCTCGAAGTGGGCTTCCGAATGTAAAATTTACCAGGCGGTAACCATCAAAGATATTTATCCCAATATCGACGTACGTTATTATTCAGATAGGGGTACCTTAAAATATGATCTTATTGTAAGACCGGGCGGCCGGGTTTCCGACATTGTATTAAAATATGAAGGTGTTGATAAACTGGAACTGCGCAACCGCGAGCTTCACATCAATACTTCAGTTGGCGTTTTAAAAGAACTCGCACCTTATACCTACCAGTACAATGCCTCCGGGAAAACAGAGATCCAGGCAAAATACACCCTGCGCAACAACCAGGTTCGTTTCGACATCAAAAATTTTGACCGGGAAAACGTGCTGGTGATCGACCCGACATTGATCTTCTGTTCTTTTTCAAAAAGTACAGCAGATAACTGGGGCTATACTGCTACTTATGGCCCGGATGGCAGCATGTTCGGTGGTGGTATTGTTGGCGGTCAGGGCTTCCCTACTCAAACAGGGTCTTTTCAACAAAATTTTGGGACTGGTACTGCTAATTGTCATATGCAGGGTGGTTTTGATATTGGCCTGATCAAACTGACTCCAGATGGTACTAACCGGGTATATGCAACTTATTTAGGTGGGTCGGGCAATGAAATGCCCCACAGCCTGATCGTGGATCAGCAGGGCAATCTCATCATGGGTGGAAGAACAGATTCACCACATGAGAGTGCCGCTGTTCAGAATAATTATCCCCTCCAGAATGGGGGCAAAATTGGCCAGAACGGCGGATGGGATATTGTTATTACAAAATTTAATGCTGCAGGTACTGCTTTAATTGGTTCCAGAAGAATAGGAGGAAATGGTGATGATGGTGGAAATATCAGTCCCTGTGGCGGCTCCACTGCTAATTCATTATTACAAAATTATGGTGATGAAGCACGTGGTGAGGTCAACCTCGATGCTGCCGGCAACATTTACCTGGTATCCAATACAAAATCCACCAATTTCCCGGTGCAGAATGCATTTCAAAATACTTTAGGCGGCAATCAGGACGGCGTAGTGCTCAAATTCAACCCTACCCTTTCCAACCTGGTCTTCAGCTCTTACCTGGGTGGCGCAAATAATGATGCAGCCTATGTGCTGGCCATTCATCCTAATGGCAATATTTATGTAGCCGGTGGTACAGAAAGTGCCAATCTTCCCGGCTCCACCACCGGAACTTTAGGACCAGCATTCAACGGCGCCATTGATGGTTTCATCAGTGTAATACCTTCTAACGGATCAACAATTATACGTACAACTTATATTGGTACCGCTTCCATAGACCAGATCTACGGCATACAGATCGACGGGCTGGGATTTCCTTATATTATGGGACAAACAAGGGGTTCGTGGCCTATTGTGAACGCACCATGGAACCAGGCAAACGGAAAACAATTTATCGCCAAATTGCAACCGGATCTTTCCGCATGGGTGTATTCAACTGCATTTGGTAAAGGAGAAGCCTTCCCTGATATTTCACCTGTAGCCTTTCTTGTTGACCGCTGCGAAAATGTTTATGTTTCCGGCTGGGGTGGCAGGATCGTTCCGGGATTTCCCAACGCAGGGGTGCAGGGCTTATCTGTAACGGCTGGTGCACTGAAACCGGCGCCGGATATGAATGCCCAGGGAATTGGACAGGATTTCTATTTTTTTGTACTGAAAAGAAATTCCACAGAACAATTATACGGTACCTTTTTTGGACAGAATACAGGTTCAGCAGTTGGAAGCGCTGATCACGTGGACGGAGGGACCAGCAGGTTTGATGAAAACGGTGTGATTTACCAGGCCATCTGCGCCAGTTGCGGAACTACGCTGCCATTTCCTACAACGCCCGATGCATGGGCTCCTACAAAACCGGCAAATGCGAACTGTAACCTCGCTATGGTTAAAATTGAATTTGACCTTGCAGGTGTAGGTGCTGGTGTTCAATCGGCCATTGAAGGGAGAGTAAGAGATACTTCAGGTTGCGTTCCTCTAAAAGTGGATTTCCGCGACACCGTTCTGAAAGCAGTAAGTTATGAATGGAATTTTGGCGACGGCTCTCCAACCATCGCCACCACTAACCCTGATACCTCGCATATTTATACGGCTATTGGTACCTATACTGTTATGCTGGTGGCCATTGATCCGGCCAGTTGTAATATCCGTGACACCTCCTACCTTACCATAAAGGTGGGTGATCTTCGGGCCATACTTGATTTTAATGCAGTGAAGCTGGAACCTTGTGATTCATTTAAATACCGGTTTGATAATCTTTCCGTAGCACCACCTGCAAGAGCTTTTGGTAATAATATCTGGGAATGGAATTTTGGAGACGGAACGCCGAATGTGATCTCGTCTGGTTCAAACCCCGTTTTTCATAATTATGCATCACCGGGAACCTACAATGTAAAGCTGACTTTGAAAGACAGTGTGTACTGCAACTTCCCGGATTCGATTGTAGAACAGGTGCGCGTGGCAATAATGGTCAAGGCGGATTTTACCACACCACCGGCAGGTTGCGCTCCCTATAATGCTGTATTCAATAATATTTCTTCGGGCGGACAAAGCTTTACATGGAATTTTGGTGATGGAAATGTTTCCACTGATGTAAGTCCTACGCATTTGTATCAATTGCCCGGTACTTACATTGTTACACTCACTGCTGTGGATTCTGCTACGTGTAATATTACAGACAGCAAATCAATTACTATAACGGTTGCAGGCCAACCCACTGCCGATTTCACTGCCAGTCCGCAGCCACCTGCATTGAACACACCCATTTCTTTTACCAACCTTTCCAGCAATGATGCGGTGCGGTTTAAATGGTTTTTTGGTGATGGAGATTCTTTGATCACTACTTCAAGGAGTGTGTTCCAGCATGAGTACAATGCAACAGGTACCTATAACACCTGCCTGATCGCCATCAACCAGGCCAATTGTCCTGATACGGTTTGCCGCGAAGTGCGCACACTGATAGAACCTGCGCTGGATGTTCCCAACGCATTTACACCAACCAGTGGCGATGTGAACAGCAGGATTTTTGTACGTGGCTATGGAATTGCAAAAATGAATTTTGCCATCTATGCGCGATGGGGTGAAAAGGTTTTTGAATCCAATAGCCGGAATGTGGGTTGGGATGGAACTTATAAAGGCAAATTACTTCCGATGGATGTATATGCATATACTCTGGATGTTGAATTTTCAGATGGCACCCGAACCAGGAAAACGGGCGATATAACCTTAATAAGATAAAGGAGGGCAAAATGAAGAAATTTAAAATAATCTTGCTGGCAGTTTTTGGTTTGGGCATTACAAATGGAGCCGCTGCCCAGGATCTGCATTTCAGCCAGTTCTTCAATTCGCCACTTACAACCAATCCTGCCAATACGGGATTTATACCAGATGGTGATTACCGGCTGGGACTTAATTTCCGTAACCAGTGGTCTTCACTGATGTCGGTGCCTTATAAAACCATGAGTGCTTTTGGAGACATACAGTTAATGAAAGACCGCATTGAAAATGGATGGATCGGTGCAGGTGGGGTCATATTAAGAGACGTGGCAGGAAGCGGCAATCTTACTTCAACAAAAATCTATGGATCTGTTGCCTATCACCAGATGCTGGGCTATTCAAGTCTTTTAAGCCTGGGTTTCAATATCGGCTATGCCAATAAATCCATCAACACAGCCAACCTGAAATTTCCCGACCAGTTTGACGGAAAATTTTTTGATAACAAACTGCCTACAAGTGTGATGCTCAACACCAATAATATTGGTTACCTCGATATGCAGGTAGGTATGAATTATGCGTATTTCCCTACAGAGAATGTTTACTTCAACACTGGTTTTTCGGTGCACCATGTAAACAGGCCGAGAGAATCTTTTTTTGCATCTGATAATGATTTCGACAACAGGATTCCCATGCGCTACATTGGGTTTTTGAATGGTAGTTTCAAGTTAAATGACCAGGTCATCATCAACCCTAATCTTTATTATACCAGGCAGGCCACAGCTTCTGAACTTGTTGGCGGGATCAATGCCCACTATAATCTTTCAGGTGATGGTGAATATATCCTGATCGCGGGGGCTTATTATCGTCATAAGGAATCCATAATACCAATGGTAGGATTGGGCTTTAAGGATTATACCATGAGTTTTTCATACGATGCCACCATCTCTTCGCTTAAAAATTATAATAATGGACGCGGTGCCTTTGAATTATCCCTTATCAAGCAGGGTGTGATTTCACCGGGTAGCCAGAAAGTAACGCCCTGTCCAACATTTAAATCGTATTAGGGTGTTTTTCCCTTTTGTTATTCCATCTTTTGAACGATTTTTACGATCAAGAACTGCTTCATGCTTACAATTGAAAAAACAAATTCAGCGCTGGTTCATTTAGAATCATTTAAAAACATCTGCGGTGCTACAAATGTGTTTGTTGATGAAGATGTGTTGTCGGCCTATGCTTCAGATGAAACCGAAGACCTGCATTTTCTTCCTGACATTGTAGTGAAACCCGGTAGTGCAGAAGAGATCAGCGAGATACTGAAGATCTGTAATCAATATAAGATCCCTGTAACCCCAAGAGGGGCGGGAACGGGATTAAGCGGCGGCGCATTGCCTCATCTTGGTGGGGTTTTACTAAGTGTTGAAAGAATGAATAAGATCCTGCTGGTTGATGAAAGAAACCTGCAGGTGATCACCGAACCTGGTGTGATCACAGAAGTATTGCAGGATGCTGTAAAGGAGAAAGGATTATTTTATCCTCCAGATCCCAGCAGCCGCGGATCCTGTATGATCGGTGGCAATATAGCGGAGAACAGTGGTGGTCCCAAAGCAGTTAAATATGGTGTGGTAAAAGATTATGTGCTGAACCTGCAGGTGGTTTTACCAACCGGTGAAATCATTTGGACCGGTGCCAATGTTTTAAAAAATGCAACCGGATACAACCTGACCCAGTTGATGGTGGGCAGTGAAGGCACGCTTGGGATCGTAACTAAAGCCGTACTCAAACTGCTTCCGCTTCCGAAATACGACCTGCTCATGCTGGTCCCCTTCAGCGATGCGGAAAAAGCCTGTGCCGCGGTAAGTGCCATTTTCATGGCAGGCTTTACGCCCAGTGCCATGGAATTTATGGAGCGCGATGCACTGGAGTGGGTGATGCGGTTTGTGGATAATTCTATTGTTGCCATTGAAGATGATATTCAGGCGCACCTGCTGATAGAAGTAGATGGCAATGATGTGGAGGTGCTGATGAAGGAAATGGAAGGGATTGCTACCATTGCCACTGGATTTGATTGCGGGGAAATATTGTTTGCTGAAGATGCACAGCAAAAAGCAGAACTCTGGAAACTGCGCCGCAGGGTAGGAGAAGCCGTAAAATCGCATTCGATTTATAAGGAAGAAGATACGGTGGTTCCGAGAGCAGAATTACCTGTATTGCTGAAAGGTGTAAAAGAGATTGGGAAAAAATACGGCTTTCATTCTGTTTGTTATGGGCATGCAGGAGATGGAAACCTTCATGTGAACATCATTAAAGGAGATCTCTCTGATGAACAATGGAACGGATCATTGAAAGAGGGTATAAGAGAAATATTTTTCCTGGTAAAAGAACTGGGGGGCACCATCAGCGGAGAACATGGGATTGGCCTGGTTCAAAAAGAATTTCTGCCCATTGTTTTTGATGATGTGCAATTACGGCTGATGCGTTCCATCAAAAAGATATTTGATCCAAATAATATTTTAAACGCCGGTAAAATTTTTGATCTATGAACTTTCGTAAAGCTTTCTTAAGCGACTTCAGGTTACTGCAATTTACAACCTTAGGCCAGGTAGGGGCGATGCTGTTTTTTTTAACCATTGTGTTTTTTTACAACCTGAACCGGGTAGCCTTTCTTGATGGTCAGGCTTCGCAGTTTTTTTTCCTTCCTGCCTCTGTTGCGCTGACCATTATAGCCATTCGGGTGTCGCGCTATATCTACCGCAGGCGCATGGAATATATTTTTGTGGATACGGTAACGGAAAGGCAAAGGCTGGAACAGTTTAAGTCAACTTTATTCCTGCATCACGCCATTTGCCTGGTGCCGGCCATTACCTCTACTATTTGCTTCCTGCTGTTTGCCAATTTTTTCTATGTGATTTTAAACGGATTTATTATAGCGGAGCTCAGTGCAAAATATTCCAGCGACCGTATCATCAGCAATGCCATTAATGTGCTGAATTTTAAAATGTGAATTATGAAAAGAAGTATCCTGATCCTGTGTTGCTGTTTTTCTTTTGTATTTTCTTATGCACAGGAAGCAGAAGAGGAAAAAGGTTTTAATAAAGAAAAAATGTTTTTTGGTGGCAATTTTGGTTTGTCCTTTGGCGATCTTACGCTCATTAACGTTTCACCCCAGGTAGGTTACCGGTTTAATCAAACCCTTGCTGCTGGTATTGGAATCAATGGGCAGTTTGTAAGCCTGAAGAGAAGGTATGCCGATGGGCAGCCTTATTCAAAAACATCTCAGGGCGTAATTGGTTTGAATGTTTTTGGCAGAGTTTATCCCATTCAGCAGATCATGTTACAGGTGCAGCCCGAGGCCAATTATATTTTTGGAAAGCAGCTTTTTTATGGTCCCACCAATGAAGAATACCAAATGGATGCTGCTATCATTCCCAGTGTATTGATTGGAGCAGGCGTAGTGATCCCTGCAGGCCGCGGTTCTTTTATTGCCGCTATGTTTTATGATGTGCTCCAGGATTCAAGAGCGCCCTATGGCAGCAGGCCATTTATGAATTTTGGATATAATATCAGCCTGCGGTAAGGTGAGGCAGCAGGTCACCGGGATGGTCAAGTAACTGAACCTGTTCTTCGATGCGGCCATATAAAAATCCTTCATCAGCCAGCGTATGCAGGTGTTTGATGAGATGATCATAAAATCCTGTTGTATTCAGTACAAAGATCTTTTTATCATGAATCGATAACTGATTCCAGGTTAGCATTTCAAAAAGTTCGTCAAGTGTACCAAAACCACCCGGCAGAATGATCGCCGCGTCACACATTTCATACATCATTCTTTTCCGCACATGCATATCTTCCACAACAAGCAGTTCACTGATGTTCTCATGCTGGTGTTCCCAGTTCATCAAAACTTTTGGAATCACACCACGCACAATTCCACCCGCAAGCATTACAGTGTCTGCAACAATTCCCATCAATCCATTTCTTCCTCCACCGTAGATCAGTTCAATCCTGTTTGCTGCAAGGATCCCGGCCAGCAGGCGGGCATCATGGATGTAAGCTTCCGACTTACCGGTTTTTGAGCCACAAAAAATGGCCATTTTTTTAATCTGCATATTCTTCTGTAGCTGCAAAAGGAAAACAAAATTTTCTATCTTCAAAAAATTACTGTCTATTGCAACCTGTTCTAACAAAAAAATAAAGTATGTCGCCCACCCTTCTTTTCACTTTTGTTATCGGATATTTTCTGCTTTTACTTGTCGTTGCTTACTATACATCCCGCAAAGCCAACAATGATTCTTTTTTTATCGGCAACCGGAGTTCCAACTGGATGCTGGTGGCTTTTGGAATGATCGGGACCTCACTGAGTGGTGTCACTTTTGTGAGCGTGCCGGGTACCGTGGGCCTGGGTGGTTTGCAATATTTCCAGGTGGTGATCGGTTATTTCCTGGGATATCTTGTGATCGCCTATGTTCTGTTACCCATTTATTATAAAATGAACCTTACGTCCATTTATAATTACCTCTCTCACAGGTTTGGAATGGTAAGTTATAAAACCGGCGCCACCTATTTCCTTTTATCGCGCACGCTCGGCGCTACCGCCCGCATGTTCCTGGTAGTGAACATTCTCCAGATCTTTATCCTCAACTCCATGGGTGTTCCATTTTGGCTGACATCATTAATTATTCTTTTGCTCATCCTGCTCTATACTTTTGAAGGCGGCGTAAAAACGATTGTTTATACGGATACGCTACAAACTTCATTCATGCTCATTGGGCTCGTGGTGTGCATTTTCGCGGTGATCAGTAAACTGGATCTGTCGTTTACCAGTGCAATTGGCCAGATGAGCGATGCAGGCATGACCAAAATGTTCAACACCGATTACAAAGCACCAAATTTTTTCCTGAAATCTATACTTGGTGGTGCATTCATTACAATTGCCATGACGGGGCTGGACCAGGAAATGATGCAAAAAAACATCAGTGTAAGAACCCTGAAAGATTCCCAGAAAAATGTGATCACGCTGAGTGTGATCCTGCTTTTTGTAAATCTTCTTTTCCTGCTTATGGGCGGTTTGCTTTACCTGTATGCAGCCGAAAACAACCTGACCTTTAAAGGCGACGATCTTTTTCCTGCAATCGCACTGGGAAGTTATTTGTCCGTAGCAATTGGTGTGATCTTTATCATCGGATTGATTTCAGCCCTGTTTCCAAGTGCCGATGGGGCACTAACCGCGCTGACCTCTTCATTTTGTATTGATATCCTTGGGTTGAAAAGAAGAAAGGATCTTTCTGAAAAGCAAGGCAGAAAGATCCGCCTCATCGTGCATTTTTCTTTTGCCATTATTTTCTTTTTATGCGTAATGTTTTTTAGATGGATCAACGATAAATCTATAATAGATGTGATCCTGAAATTTGCAGGATACACTTATGGACCACTACTCGGATTGTTCGCATTTGGTATCCTTACAAAGCGTAAGATCAGGGATAAATATGCACTGTATGTTTGCCTTATTGCACCTGTACTTGTAATTGGTCTTGACGTGATCAATAACCCGGAATGGTTTGCCGGCCGGTTTGGAATGGCCGAATCAAATGCAAAATCCCTCCTGGATATGTCTGCCCATATGTTCTTTGGTTTTAAAATCGGCATTGAGTTACTCATACTCAATGGCCTCCTTACCTTTTTGGGATTGTATTTAATTTCATATAAAGAGAAAGCAGCATCCTGATGGAAATCACGGGTTCCAAAGCCCAGGCTTACGTTGAACATTACACTTCACCGGAAGACGCACTCTTACGTGAAGTGGCTCAATACACGTATACCCATCATGCACATGCGCAAATGCTCAGCGGGCACCTTCAGGGTAAAATGCTGGAAATGATTAGTACCATGATCAGGCCAAAGCGGATTCTTGAAATTGGCACCTTTACCGGTTACAGCGCGCTTTGCATGGCTAAAGGCCTTGAAGCGGGCGGTGTATTACATACAATAGAACTAAGGGAAGATGATGCCGCTACAGCAACCGGATATTTTTCACGATCTCAGTACAGCAGCCAGATAAAAATTCATATCGGTGAAGCCGCTGCTATTATCGGTGAATTAAATGAAACATGGGATTTGGTTTTTATCGACGCAGATAAGGAGAGCTATATAAATTATTTTAACCTCATAATCCCCAAAGTGCGGGTAAATGGTTTTATTTTAGCGGATAACGTGCTCTTTCACGGTCAGGTTCTGGAAGAAGAAATAAAGGGAAAAAATGCAAAGGCCATACAGGGGTTCAACGATTTTGTTTTGCAAAGAAATGATGTTGAAAAACTGATGTTACCTGTTAGAGATGGTGTGTATATTTTGAGAAAGCTGCACTGATTGTTCATAAAAAACCGGTATCATCCAATGAAAAAGCTGTTTGTTTTATGCTCCCTGTTGATGGGCACCTTATGCTTCGCCCAGCGATCACAGATCATTAAGGACTATATCGAAACTTACCGCGAAATCGCTATTCAGGAAATGATCCGAACCGGGGTGCCGGCTTCCATAACCCTTGCACAGGGCATACATGAAACAAGCGCCGGGCAAAGCGTGCTGGTAACAAAATCAAACAATCACTTTGGTATAAAATGTAAATCCGACTGGAAGGGCGAATCCGTCAGTCATGATGATGATGCAAAAGGAGAGTGTTTCAGAAAATATGATGACCCTTTTGAATCTTATAAGGACCATTCAGACTTTTTAAAATACCGCGCACATTATGCTTTTTTATTTAAGCTTGACCCCACAGATTACGAAGGCTGGGCTTACGGACTCAAAAAAGCAGGTTACGCTACCAATCCAAAATATCCTCAGGTGCTGATCAAACTGATTAAGGATTATAATCTCCAGGAATACACGCTGCTGGCAATAGAAAGAATAAAAACGAATCCGGACGGGGTGCTGGTGGATAATGCGGCCAACATTAGCAATGAATCAGCTTTCCCGGCAAAATCCCCCGACATTGTTCCTGCGCTTTCAGCAACTTATCCAACCGGCAAATTCACGATCAATGAAACCAATGTGATCGTGATAACAAAGGGAACTTCCTATTTAAAAATTGCACAGGAAAACAACATATCCATATCGCGTCTTTTTGATTTCAATGATATGAAACCGGCCGACCTTGCAGAAATCGATCACCTGCTTTTTCTGCAACGAAAAAGAAAGACAGGGTCTAAAGAATTGCATGTTGTTCAACCGGGCGAAGATCTTCAGTTGATCGCACAAATCAATGGCCTCCGCCTAGAAAATCTGCTGGAATATAATGGACTTACTGCCACACAAGTGCCTGCCGCCGGAACAAAATTGTATTTAATGGGACCAGCTCCTGCCACTACACAAAGTGCAACAACCGTTGCCCAGGAAAAGCCATCTGGAAATCCATACAGTGAAGGAAATTACCTGATCTTTCATACGGTGCAGGTAAAGGAAACCCTGTTTGCCATCTCAAAAAAATACGAGGTAACTGTAGATGATATTTTATTATGGAATGATTTGAATGCTTCGGATCTCAAACCAGGACAGCAACTAAAGATTTATAAAAAGAAATAGCATGGCATCTATCAGGGTGAAGGACAAATCTTTCGATACTTATTTATCAGAAGCACTGATCCAGGAAAAAGTAAGGGAACTTGCTGATGCGATTAACCGGGATTATGAAAATAAAAATCCTTTGTTCATAGCCATTCTGAATGGTTCTTTCATGTTTGCCTCTGATCTTTTCAAGCACCTTACCATTGATGCAGAGATCTGTTTTATCAAACTGGCTTCATACAAAGGCATACGGTCCAGCGGCCATGTGATCACCGCAATTGGCCTCGACCTCGACCTGATCGACAGGGAAGTGGTGATCGTGGAAGACATTGTGGATACCGGGAAAACACTGCACCATTTCATTCCCAAGCTGCACCACCAGCAACCTAAATCCATTAAAATTGTTTCATTGCTGCACAAGCCGGCAGCCACCCAGTTTGAACTGGATATTGATTATATCGGCTTCACCATTCCAAATAAATTTGTAGTAGGTTATGGCCTTGATTATGACGGTTATGGAAGAAACCTGAAAGAGATCTACCAGTTGAGCGGAGCAGAGTGAGGGAAGAAGTTTCACTAGGATAATTTCTCCGGTCGCCATAATATTTATACCAGGGAGATGGAGGCTCCATTCTTAATTTCATTGTATGATGCTGAATGCCCATTTGCCACGCGGTAATAAAATAATTATAAATGAAATTTACATTATCACTTACATTAGGTAAGGAAGCTCAATCCAAAGCAGCTACTATAAATAATTTCTTTAGGGATATAGATGCTTTTATTCAAAGAAAAAATTACGGCAATGGGATATTAGAATATTTTATTATTTGCCAAATTATAAATCCGCCAAATGGTTATGAGCATTTGTTTAAAGATATTAAACCAAAGTTTATTGAGTTCAAATCTTTGATCAATAAGCATACGGGAGAACCTTTAGTAATAGAGAAGCAGTTTAGTTATAGTATAAAAATAAAGAGGGAAAAATTTATAGAGTTTATAAATGCTTCTGATAAAGAAAGTATAAAAATGATAGTATCTGAAATTCTAAATTCATTATCTAATCTTGATGCACTTCCTAAAAAAGTAAAAGACTTTGACAAGGATAGTTTTAAAGAAGATATGAAGCGCTTTTTTGATGAGCAGAATTTAATATAAAGGAAAAAGGCCGTCTCAAAATGACGGTTTCTTTTTGTTTTTATAAGGCCTCTTCCTGAAAAAAGGTGACACAAAACTCACTTACATGTTCGCTGAAATTCAATGTGGGCGCGAAGGTTGTTGCGTTTTTAAAAACTTGAAGCCCCCCTTATTTGGTTTGGAAGGAGATTCAATCAAGATCGCTCAATTTATTTTGTTTGATTTTTAAGAATTATCAGAGATTTTCTCTTAAAACATTTGGGTGGTTGTGTGCGCATGATTGCACCTGATTTTCCCTAAGAAATGTTTATACCTAAGGTGGAGCAATACAGCGCGAAGAACGCTTGCACAATCAGATCGCATTAAGCAGAAAAGCAATTGTCCAATGTAAATTAAATGTAGCAGTCATTGGAGAGTGTCAATTAGCATTGCCCCATAACATCCAAATCTCCTAACTGAACATCTCCCGCATCTTATCAAAAAACGATTTTTGATTCTTGTCAGGAGCAGGTTTAAAATTGGGTGAGTTACCCAGCTTTTCAAGCAGGTTTCTTTCATCAGAAGAAACAGCCTGCGGCGTCCATACATTTACATGCACCAATTGATCACCTTTTTCATAACTGTTCACTGCCGGAAAACCTTTGCCTTTTAGCCTGAAGATCTTTCCGCTTTGTGTGCCTGCAGGAATTTTGATCTTGGCTCTGCCATCGATCGTAGGCACTTCCACCTGGATGCCGAATACCGCATCTGTAAAGGAGATATGAAGGTCATAAGCTACATTCAGTCCATCACGTTGCAGCTCTTTATGCTGTTCTTCTTCAATTAAAATAATCAGGTCACCTGCCATGCCCCCGCGCTCACCGGCATTCCCACGGCCGCTGATATTGAGCTGCATGCCTTCCTGAACACCTGCAGGAATATCGATGTTCACCGTTTCCTCCCCATACATCCTTCCTTCACCCTTGCAGTTGCCACACTTTGCCGTAATGGTAGCGCCTTCGCCTCCGCAATTTGGACAGGTGGTTACGGTTTGCATTTGCCCGAGAAAGGTGCTGGTAACTTTTCTTACCTGTCCACTTCCGCCACAGGTTCCGCAATTTTGTACACTGCCTTTGTCTTTAGCGCCGCTGGCACCGCAAACATTACAGGGCACATATTTTTTCACCTTGATGCTTTTGCTCACACCCTTGGCGATCTCCTCGTAATTTAATTTTAGCTTGATCCTGAGATTACTGCCTCGCGTACCTCTTGCTCTTCTTTGTCCGCCAGCAGCGCCCCTGCCACCTCCGCCAAAAAAGCTTCCGAAAATATCTTCACCGAATATGTCGCCGAACTGGCTGAAGATATCATCCATATTCATCCCACCGGGATGACCTCCGCGGCCGTTGGCACTCACGCCTGCATGGCCATACCTGTCGTACTGCGCCCTTTTATCCTGGTCACTTAAAACTTCATAAGCTTCGGCTGCTTCTTTAAATTTTTCTTCAGCCGTTTTGTCTCCGGGGTTGCGGTCGGGGTGAAACTGCATGGCCACTTTACGGTAAGATTTTTTGATCTCATCGGCGGCGGCGGTTTTTGTTACACCCAATATTTCGTAATAATCTCTTTTTGCCATTTTAATTTTTCGCCCTGGAACAGGGTTTTAAGTCCTGTTATTTTCCAACCACCACTTTAGAAAAGCGTATGATCTTGTCATTCAGATAATATCCTTTTTGAACTTCTGCTACCACTTTGCCTTTCATTTCATCCCCAGCTTCAATTTCCGTAATAGCCTCATGAAGGTCAACATTAAAATCTTTATTCACGGATTCAATGGGTTTAAGGCCTTTATTACCCAGTGTATTTCTCAGCTTATTGAACACGAGTTGCACCCCTTCCTTTACCTGGCTGATGTCTTCCGTGCTGTCAAGCTGTTTTTGCGCTCTTTCACTATCATCCAGCACATCCAGCAATTCAGTGATCACATCCTTTCCGGCAGTTTGAATCAGTTCGATCCTTTCGCGTGCATTTCTTCTTTTGAAGTTATCAAATTCGGCAGCCTGCCTCAGGTACCTGTCGTTCAGTTCCTGGATTTTCATGCGAAGGGCTTCCATTTCCGATTCTTCGGCCACAGGATCGTTCAGGAGTTGGGTGCCAGCAATATTCTCATCTGAATTTATATTGAGCGTTGCGGCTTCCTGTTCCTGATTGCTTTCCTGCTCTTGTGCTTCGTCTTTGTTCATATCGGTCAAAATTGTTGCAAAGGTATGGTTGTCAATTATATTGCCAACGCCAAATTAATGGACAAAATGTCGGGTTCGGCAATCATTGACATGAAGAATTTTCAAAAGCATTTTGATTCTGATTTACCTTGCGCCCATGCCTATTGTTCATTTGAAAAGGAAAATTGCCCAGCGCATTGCATCAGGACATCCATGGATCTTTGCCAATGAAGTAGAAAAGATCGAGGGGAGCCCTGAGCCGGGATCTGTTGTGGATGTATTATTTCATGATGGCAAATTTGCTGGCAAGGGATATTTCAATGCTCAGTCACAGATCATTGTAAGATTATTGAGCCAGGACCGCAAGGCTGTGATTGATGAGGATTTTTTCTACAACAAGCTAAAGGAATGCTGGGCCTACAGGCAGCAATTGGGTTATGTGGAGAACTGCAGGCTGGTTTTTGGAGAAGCCGACGGCCTGCCCCAACTGGTCATAGATAAATTCAACGATTATTTTGTCATTCAAACCCTGGCCCTGGGTATTGACAAGTGGAAACCTGCTATAGTGAAAGCCCTGCAATCCATTTTTTCACCCAAAGGCATTTTTGAAAGAAACGATGTCCCGGTAAGAGAACTGGAAGGGCTGTCCCAACTTAAAGGGTTTTTATCTGATCCTTTTGATACCAGTATCATCATCCGTGAGAATGGATTGCAATTTCATGTGGACATAGAAAATGGGCAGAAGACCGGCTATTTCCTCGATCAGCAGGATAACAGGCGCGCCATCAGGAATATCGTGAACGGCGCAGAAGTGCTGGGGGCGTTTACCTATACCGGAACTTTTGAGATACATGCTGGGCACTATGGTGCAAAATCGGTGCTGGGTCTTGATATATCAGAAAATGCGGTGCAGCAGGCCAACAGGAATGCAGCTTTAAACGGACTGGAAAAAAAGGTGAAGTTTGAAGTAGCCAATGCTTTTGATGTGCTCAAACAATGGGGAAAAGATGGAAGGCAGTATGATGTGGTGATGCTTGACCCGCCTGCATTTACAAAGAGCAGGGCGACCTTGCAAAAAGCTATTACAGGGTATAAGGAAATTAACCTGAGAGGAATGAAACTGATCCGCCCCGGGGGATTCCTGGTTACATCATCCTGTACCAACCTGGTGCAGCCCGACCTTTTCCACCAGGTTATTGAAATGGCAGCAAAGGATGCAAGACGCAAGATCCGCCAGGTGGTTTTCCAGTCACAGTCTTCCGATCATCCGATTATCTGGCACATGGAAAACACCAATTATCTGAAGTTTCTGATCGTGCAGGTGGTTTAGGAAGGGTTGAAGGGATGTCCATAGAAGTTATGTGCAAGTTTTATGTTGAACAGATGTTGAATGTTTTACATTGCCGAGGGTTAGGGAATTTGTTGCTGGTCTTGCCTGGTGCCGAAGCTAATTTGAAAATAGGAAGCACAGGTTAAGAACAAAAGCTTAATTGAAACCCTCCTGCCCGAACCACGGCTGACAGTGACTTAGAGCTGATGTCCCTATGTACCTGTGGCGCTTTGTAAACAGAAGGCTTGAGAAATGGTGCAAATAGAACAAGCGGATGAACTTGTACAAGAATACTTGCTCCATATATTAATTCAGGAAATACATGTCCGAGTTCAAAGATTTTTATGAGTTCAAGGTCAGTGCTTCTAATAATAATGCTGCTGCTGTCAAAGAGAGTGTCAAATTGAATCGTGTCCTTAGAAACAAAAGACAGTCAAGTAAATTTTGGAAAATGTATGTCAGCCGAAAAATCTTTTATTCTTTTCATACAGCCTTTCTCCATTTCATTTTGTGCAAATGTCTGGAAAGTCAAGGTGATGAAAAATTGTTGCGAAACTCTGTGGAGCGGGTAATACCTAACTCTAATCCTTATACTTCCTTCACCTTAAAGTAAATCTCACCCAATCCCCAGATCATCAGGAAGGCACCGAGAATGAGCCCGGATACGAGCCACGGCATATCCGGCCAATTAATGATCGTTGTTACGTGACGATGCAGGAATCCAATAAGAAGCGCACCCCACCAACTGAGCTGGGACACGAAGAGAGACAGCATTAGCCGGAACATAAAAAGGTTTGGCACATGCTCACCCTTCTTGTATTTCCCAACCTTTTTATGAAGAAAATGCAATATTATACCATTGATGGCGATGAGTGCCACGAAGAATAGCTTTATAGTCATCAGGTTGTCTATTTCCCCCTTTAGAATAATGAGTGGGATACCTGCTGCCACCATACCGATCCACCCTGCCCAGATGAATTTTTCGGTGACGCCACTTACGCTGATTACCTGGGTGAAGCGAACACGGTCCCGAATCCACATCAAGCCATATAAGTCGGTAACCATTACTGATCCAAAACCCAGCACCAGACAACTAAGATGAATGAAGAGAAAAATGAAGAATGGTGTTGTTTCCATATGCAATTGTTTTTAAGAAGCTTGATTCGTCAATGACCGAAAGTTTAAAGTCGAAACTGATGTTTGCCATTCCTTTTTCGGCAATGTTGTTTTTTCTGTCATAACCATGTTGACCAATGTTTGTTTAATTTTTTGTCAACCTATTTTTGGGTTTGTCAGTCCATAAAATTGGCATAACTAGGGGCTTTGCGAATTCTAGGATATCTAAACTACCAAATTAATTTCTATTTTATGCGCCTTCGGATGCTATCAATTTTGGGCAGTAAAGAATTGAAAAAGATATTGGGACATCTTCCAGCCACTGTATTTGAATGCATTCTAACGAAGAGTACTCGAAGTGGTTGCTACTGCTATGACAAAACAGTGGAAGAAACCGGCATCAGAGTTTGCAAAAAGAATTTAAGGTGCCACGTTTCCAGATCTCCCGTTTCTTTTTGATAAGCTGCTGCTCCAATACTTGTTAACATGAAAAACTTTGATGTCGTGATTGCCCCGTCCGTTTGTAAAAACAGTTGCAGAAACTGGTCTACCAATCTGTTTGGCTGTTCCTGATAACCATTTTAAGATAATTGGGTGATGAATTGAAATCAGTCCTACTGCCACCATGAGAATAAGGGCAGTCCAGCGAGTATTTTTATGGGTTTACGTAATGTCAATTAAATAGCAGCCTACTATGGTATATGTGAAGGCACGGTGGTTGACAGTGGTTGAATTATTGTTTAATAGATTGCTCAAATAAACTCCTTACTTTTTCGCTACAAACAACCGCATCTAACTATTTTTCAGGTATACCTCCATGGGTCGTAAAAATTCCGCTACATTACTTCGGTCTCCGGAGGCCAAAGCCTTTGGCGAGGAACGCGGGCAGGTGTTCAACAACAGTTTAACCACTGTTCAACAACAATTCAACTAAACCCTCACTTCGATACCTGGAATTTTCCGGATTCAACGATCCTTCCGGTTTTGTCTCTCAGCTGGTACACATAAACACCACGGGTAAAGTCTGAAAGATTGACAAGCGTCCTTTCATTCAGGTTGTTTTGTTCGTACATTTTTCTGCCGAGGAAATTATAGATCTGGAGCACGTAGCCTTTTTCAAAACCTTTCTGAAATTCGAAATTGATCACCGTTGTGGCGGGGTTGGGAAAGAACCGCACAATGGTCACCTGGCCATTTCCTTCAGACAAGGAACGCACTTGCTGCGCCTGTGAAGGAAGAGTGGTTAAAAGGATAAAAGATAGTATTAGTAAAAATTTGTTCAAATACGATTGTTTTAACAATTGAAATACAATAATAACTGAATTTACAAAAAATGCAAAGGCCTTGCCGCAATTTAGCTATAATTTGTAAAAACTACCCGACCAGCTCACGTAATTTTACCTTTATTTTTTGAAAATCAGGTTGTGCGCCTGCATTTTCAAGCACCTCGGCATATTGAATAATTCCCTCTTTATCAACAATAAATGCGCCCCTTTTCGTAACCCCCTTCATCCCGAAGCCAAATGTTTCATAAAGGCAATCATAGGCTAAAGACACTTCTTTGTTGAAATCGCTTAATAAGGGAAAGTTGAGGTTTTGTTCGTTTTTATACTGCCGGAGTGTGTACAAAGAATCTACAGAAATGCCCACAGGTTGGGCATCCAATTTTTCATAAATTTTCATTTCATTTCGCACACTGCACAATTCTTCTGTGCAAACCGAAGTAAATGCCAGGGGAAAGAAGAGGATCAGGACAGCCCTGCCCTTCAAATCAGTAAGAGCGATTTGATTTTTCTCTGTATCAAATAATTCGAATTCCGGCGCTTGATCACCTGGTTTCAGCATTTTTTATTTTAAAACAATTTAACCACGTTCTTGTTCATATCACTCAAATTTTCACCACCAGGTTATCTTTTCTATGTTGGGAGAGGTATGGCTTCACTGCCGCAATGATTTCCTTTCTTAAAGCCTCCAGCATTTTTTCTTTTGCAAAATGCCTGTAAGTTACCAGGCTGATCTCCCTTACCGGAACCGGAGGTTTAAAATGGCGCAGTTTCTCTTTGGTCTTTTTATTAAAACCCAGAGTTGCCAGTTCTGGAATGATGGTGATGCCCTGGGTGATTTCGGTGATCTTGAGCAGGCTTTCTATGCTCCCGGTTTCATAATCAAGGTTGTGGGCTTTTGCCTGCTTTTTTTGGAGTTCGCAGAGGTTTAACGCCTGTGACCGCAGGCAATGGCCTTCTTCCAGCAACCATAATTTATTAATGTCGAGATCTTCCGGCAGCAGGTACTTTTTCTTTAACTGCCTGTCAGGTGCTGCCACAAACACTTTGAATTCTTCATAGAAAACGGGTATTTCCTTCAAATTCCCTTCTCCAAGCGGTGTGGCCATGATGGCAACATCTATTTTATCGGTAGCCAGCAGTTGCACCAGTTGTTCTGTGGTTTGTTCCCGGATCTTTAACCTTGTTGCCTGGTATTTTTCAAGAAAGGCGGGCAGGAGCAGGGGTAAAAGATAAGGAGCAATAGTTGGAATGATGCCGATCTTCAATTCTCCTTCAATACCTGTTTTTACTTCTTTTGAAAGGGCAAGCATCAACTGGCGCTCCCGTATCATATTCCTTGCCTGCCCGATCACTTTTTTACCGGCTTCCGTAGGAATCACCGGCTGTTTACTCCTGTCGAAGATCACCAGTTCCAGTTCCTGTTCCAGTTTTTTGATCATCATGCTTAACGTGGCCTGGGTGACAAAACAGGCTTCAGCCGCTTTTACAAAATGCCGGTGGTTGTCCAGTGCAATGATATATTCCAGTTGTTGCAGGTTCATAGATCAAAACTATAGAACTATAGAAAGAAATTGTTTTTGTTGATGTAAAACCTTGGTAAATTGAAAAATTCCCGATGAGGACTTTTTTTAATTTTTAAAAGAAATGTATGAATGACGATCAAAAAAAACAAGGCAGTGATAACGGGAAAGAAAATGGGGCAGCAGCTTCTGAAAATATCCTGACTACCCGGCAGGGACATCCAGTTACAGACAATCAAAACTTACGTACCGTAGGCAACCGTGGACCAGCAACACTGGAGAACTACCAGTTTCTTGAAAAAATTTCGCACTTCGACAGGGAGCGTATTCCCGAAAGAGTTGTGCATGCAAGAGGAGCAGGCGCTCATGGATATTTTGAGGCCTATGGCACCGTGGGAAATGAACCGGTTTCAAAATATACACGCGCAAAACTTTTCCAGGAAAAAGGAAAACGAACACCCGTGTTTGTCAGATTTTCCTCCGTGATCCATGGTGGTCATTCTCCGGAAACGCTTCGTGATCCACGGGGATTTGCTACAAAGTTTTATACTGAAGACGGGAATTGGGATCTTGTAGGCAACAACCTCAAAGTTTTCTTCATCCGTGATGCTGTAAAATTTCCCGACCTGGTGCATTCATTCAAACCCGACCCGGTAACCAACCGTCAGGAAGGTCAAAGAATATTTGATTTTATTTCCAATACGCCCGAGGCCATGCACATGATCACATTTTTGTTCTCTCCCTGGGGCATACCTGCGAATTACAGGCAGATGCAGGGTTCGGGTGTCAACACTTATAAATGGATCAATAAAGAGGGAACTGGGGTGCTGGTAAAATACCACTGGGAGCCAAAGCAGGACATAAAAAACCTGACGCAAGCACAGGCGGAAGAAGTGCAGGGAAAGAATTTCAATCACGCTACACAGGACCTGTATGAAGCAATTGAACGCGGCGAATTCCCTGAATGGGAACTCTGTTTGCAAATCATGAGTGATGATGAACACCCTGAACTGGATTTTGATCCGCTGGATGATACCAAGCTATGGCCTCCGGACCAGTTTCCATTTTTACCTGTTGGTAAAATGGTGTTGGACAGGAACCCTGTTAACTATTTCGCAGAAGTGGAACAGGTAGCATTTGGCACCGGTGTGCTGGTGGACGGACTTGATTTTTCCGACGATAAAATGCTGCAGGGCAGAACATTTTCCTATTCAGATACACAACGTCATCGTGTAGGCACCAACTATCTGCAGTTGCCCATCAATGCACCAAAAACCCATGTGGCCACCAACCAGAGAGATGGACAAATGGCCTACCACCAGGATATGGTTCCGGGAACCAACCCCCATGTGAATTATGAACCTTCCTCATTGGGGGGATTAAAAGAAGCAACAAAGTCAGGTAAGGATCATGAGCCGGAATACCATGCAAAACTGGTAAGGCAGAAGATCGACAGAACCAATGATTTTAAACAGGCAGGCGAAAGATTCAGAATGTTTGAAGACTGGGAAAGAGATGACCTTATTTTAAACCTGGTCAATACGCTCGCCCCTGCTGAAAAACACATCCGGGAAAAAATGGTGGAACAGTTTTCTAAATGTGATGAGGATTATGGAAGAAGAGTTAAGGAAGGTCTTGAAAAAGCTTCAGCAGCTATTGAACCCGGACCCATTGGATCCACTCAATCCGGTGAAGGAGTGCGACAGGCAGAAGAGGAAGGAACGAAGGCTAAGCCATATTGAATTGTCATGGTCAATAGTTAATAGTGAATGGTCAATGGTGAAATATTGACCATTCACTGCTTTCCGGTAAAAAATCAAACTCAGTTTTAATTAAGCTATTTTGCCTTAGGCCTGCGGGCCTCGTACCTGCCCGACAACCTTTTTGAGCGTTGCGGGAAGCCTTGCGAACAGGCAACCAAAAGGCCTCCCGCAGATTACGCAGATTTTCGCTGATTGGTTTTCTGCGTTTCATCAGCGCGATCTGCGGGTAACAAGAGTCAGGCACTGGCGTCAATTATATCCAGGTTTCCTCCCAAAATGAAATTCCAGGCACATCATCTTATCACATTTGGGTGGTTGTGTGCGCATGATTGCTCCTGATTTTTTCTAAGAAATCTTTAAACCTAAGGTGGAAGCCGCATTTATCATAGCGCTGCTGTCCGGCAAAGAAACTCCATTAGACTATTGCAATTGTAAAATCTAAGGCCCGGTAGAAGTAATCATCAACAACGCCAGAACCATTGAGCGTTTTATCGAAATCAAATAATTTTCCACGGACAACAGTGATTGACTATTCACTATTGCCCATTCACTTAATACATTAAAACCTTGGGCACAGCACCGCATTGATCGAAGAATTATCTTTCCGGGTGAAGGCCTGGAATGATATTCCCAATTCAAATCCACCGCGGCCATAGCTGCTGGTTTTCAATTTAGAAATATTGGCATCATAGCTCAAAGAAAAAGAGAAAGGGGCATAATCAACTTTTACCACTGGTATCAAAGCATCATTCCAACGCATATACAAACCGCCATGGATCGTATATAATGGCTTGTCCAACTCAGGTCCGATCTTCACGCCATACAATGCGCCGCCTACAATTTCTTTAAAATCGCCCTGCCTGGAATAATCAGATTGAATGGTGATATAACTGGATGGGGTAACCGAAAATTTAATGCCGCCCGATGCTACCCATTTAGGATCCAGTTCTGCTGAAGCATCCCTGTAAAATGAGTTTTTTGGTCTGTTGAAATGATGATAGGCAATACCAAGGTAAAAATTATTGTCAATGTTGTCATTCAGTTGTGAATTATAACTCATCCCGGCTGCAGCATCCATGTACGTGTACTGTGGCTGAACAAAAGTTTCACCATCACCCTGGCCATCATACATGCTGTTGGTGGTCATCTTTGTGCGGTCAAAATGCCTTCTTACCGGTCCGCCCATAAAACCAAGTGAGAGGTACCGGTTCCTGTCAACACTCAATGATTTGTGATAATTTAATGCAGCCAGTACATGTGTCGAGATCCAGGAAACCGTACCGGCCCTGTCGTGAAGGATCTGGATACCCGGGGTAATAAAATCAGAACCTTTTCCAACAGGCATTTTATATTCTGCATTAAGAGAAGAAGTTTTATAGGCAGTGGTCACACTGTTCCACTGGTCGCGGTAAACAGCCTGCACCCTTATATCCCCTGTAAATATGCCTGCAAGCGATGGATTGCGCAAAAGCGGTGCTTCAAAAAACTGGGAAAAATGAATATCCTGCGCGAACAGCTGAAAGCCGGCAGGGATCATGAATAAGAGGGTGAATAAATATTTTTTCATGTTATTGAATTAAAGCTACGTTTCCTTCAAACCGGATGATCTCACTGTTCTCGCAAAAAACTTCCACCTGGTACACATACACATCAGACACTGGTTTATTTCCTTTATACCTTCCATTCCATCCATGCGCGGCATTATTAACCGGGAAGTTGGTTTGCTCAAAAACCACTTCACCCCAGCGATTAAAAATTCTCAGTGTCTTTACTCTTTCCAGTCCTTTGCCTCTAACGTAAAAAATATCATTGCTTCCATCTCCGTTAGGCGAAAAAGTATTGGGTATAAAAACATTTGCATTAATACAAAAAACAATTACTTCAGTTTGCCCCACGTTGCGGCAGCCATTGCTGTCAACAAAAGCCACATTGTATTTTGTATTGAATTTCGGATCTGCGTAGGGTTGTGCGCAATCAGTGCAACTCAAATTGGTAACCGGTGCCCAGGTATAACTCACCACATTGGAAGTATAGGTGGCGGGTATAAGCACAGGTGTGCCTGCCTGTTTATTGATGATGGAAGGCATGGTCACTATCGGCAATGGATTTACAAGAATATTCCTGGTGGTGGTGTCCTTGCATCCGCTGCTATTGGTGGCCACTGTTGTTACAATGAAATTTCCGGGTACAGAATAAAACTGCCTGTTCGGATTTTGTAAGATGGAAGTATTTCCATTTGGAAACTGCCAGCTCCACGACACCAGCGAAGTATCTGGTCGTTCAAATACGCCGAGATGGGTCAACAGGTCATTGACACAGATCACCGTGTCGCCTCCAATGGAAACGAGCGGACTTTCAACCACTTTCACCACATGCGTAAGCGTGAATGTGTCTACACAAAGGTCCTGGGTTTGTACAGATAAAGAAACCGTATACAATCCCGGAAATGCATAAAAATGGGATGGCTGCTGCAAATTAGAAGTATTGCCATCGCCGAAATCCCAGGTATAGGAAGTGATGGTGTTATTAAATGTAGTGGAGTCAAGAAAATTGACCATACCACTGTCACAGAAAAATCCATTGTCCACGCCAAACTTTGCTTCTGCTCCAATGATCCTGATGGTATCCTCACCGGTTACAGGGATAATGCAACCTGAGGGATCTGTCAGGATCACCTTAGGGATATAGTTTCCAAAAGTGTTGTACTCGTGTGTCAGGTTCAATGAATCAGATGTTTCGATCACTCCATCACCAAGATCCCAGGTCAGGCGCACGGGTCCAGGTGAAAATGCTTCCAGGTAAACTGTGAGCGGTGAGCAGCCACTGAGGGGTGCGTACTCAATGCGCGTACCAATTGTATCATATAAAGTAATCGTTCTGAATGCTGAATCCATACATCCTCCAGGGCTGGTAACGGTGATACCAACCGTATAAGTTCCGGGAATCACATAATAGCTGGTAGGACTGGCCATTGAACTCATCCCGTTTCCCAGGTTCCAGAGTGCGGAGGAATAATATTGAGAAGTATTCGTAAAATCTACCTGGAAAGGAATACAGGAGCTGATGGAATCACTGATGGTAAAACCGGCAATCGGTCTGCTTACTTTAATGTATTCGTTTCGAATGATGGAATCACTGCAACCAAAAAAATCGGTGATCGATAATTTGACAGTGTACAATCCGGTATTGGCATAGGCATGCACCGGATGTTGCTGGGTAGAAATATTTCCATCCCCAAAATCCCACGAACTGGTGTAATTATAAGCCGTAGATAGATTTTGGAAATAGACATTGCTGCCAGGGCAGGCAAGTGTATCAACCGAATTAAAGTTGGCCTTCGGATCGGTAGTATTAATGATATTAAAAGCAATCACACTGTCTCTGCAGCCAATGGCATCTGTTACGATTAGTTTTACAGAAAAATTGCCGGGTGTATTATAAACATGCTGGAATGGAGGTGCGCTAAAATTCTGAATGGTGCCATCACCAAAATCCCATCTCCAGTTTACAATATTATTGGTACCGTCGGCTGTGGAAAGATCAGTGAAAGTGGTTGTCAGTCCTTTACAGCCACTCGTATTTTGAGCTGTAAAACTGGCTGTAGGTCCATTGATCCTGATATAATTTGTTTTGGTACGCACATCTGTACACCCGTATATATCTGTTGTAGTCAGCGTAACGGTATAGGTTCCTGAAAGCGGATAATTAGCTGTGATGGAAGGATTGGCAGTAGTAACCGTAACACCATTTCCAAAATTCCATGCATAGCTCACAATATTGGCAAAGTTGGTATTGGTCACACTGAAGTTGATGATCCCCGTTCGACAGGCTACGGTTTGGTTGGCTACAAAATCCGGATCTTCATCAAATACTTTTATTGGTTTGGTAATGGAATGCGAGCAGGTATCGTTTGTAACAGTAAGCGTGACATTGTAGGTTCCATAACCATTATACACATGCGAAGGATTCTGTAAAGTGGAGGTGTTGCCATCACCAAAATTCCAGAGCCAGGAAGTTGCGCTTATGGAAGTATCCTTAAAATAAAACAGGAACCTGTTATTACAGTCAGGAATAAAATTGAACCGGGCAATAGGTGGTTTGATCTTTATAAAATTGAGCTTTTTTAAAGAATCCATACAACCATTGTTCATGGCAATCAGCGTTACATTAAACCACCCGGTATCTGTATACTGGTGAATAGGATTCTGGCTTGTTGACGTAACACCATCTCCAAAATGCCAGGTCCAGCCATCTGCTTCATTGGTTTGATCCATGAACTGAACATTTTGAAAAGCACATACCGGATTGGGCATCGCAACAAAATCAATCACCGGCCTCCGGCCTACTTTTACCGCAGATGGTATCGTCAGTGTTTCGGTACAACCCGTACTGGTAGTAATGGTAAGGGTAACATTATAAGTGCCCTGCAAGGGATACACATGCGAGGGATTCTGAAGCGCAGATGTATTTCCATCTCCAAAATCCCAGAAGAAAGAAGTGACCTGGTCCAGTGTATTCACCACACCTGTAAACTGCGCCGTGTATGGAACACACCCCTGTTGTGGTAAACCAGGCATAGTGATTACGGGCTTCATGATGTTTACATAATTATTTCGGACAAGTGTATCGGTGCAACCGGAACTGTTAGTGGTGATCAACTGCACGGTAAAGGACCCATAACTGGTATAAATATGCGAAGGATTTGCCTGGGTGGACGTGTTTCCATCACCAAAATTCCAAAGCCAGCTCACCGCAGCCTGCGACTGGTTTTGAAATTGAACCGTTAACGGCGGTGCACATTTTATGATATCTGCAGCCTGGAAGTTGGATACTGGTCTTGGTAAAACTTTTATGTTTTTGGTAGCGGTATCCTGACAATAGCTATAGGTATTAATAAGCTGGATGGTATAATTGCCTGGAGTTGTCCAGAATTTCTGCGGGTTCGTGTTATTGGAAACTGTGCCATCTCCAAAGTCCCAGGCGCTGGAAACCGGTGGAGGCGTAGTGGCATTCTGAACCGTGGCTACCTGGTTAAAACAAATACTGTCTGGTGCATTGATGGCCGAATTAATGTTTAGAAAAGTCAGGTGGTTTACCTTTCTCATGGTATCAGTACACCCAAGAGAACTTATGGTAGCCAGCGTTACGGTATAGCTGCCAGGTGTGAGGTAGGTATGCTGCGGATTTGGATCCGTTGAAGTATTGCCATCCCCAAAATCCCACCAGTACGTAAAAGTGGATAATCCTGTACCTGTAGAAAGATTATTAAAAGAAATATTAAAAGGAGGCTGGCAAACAGTAGGTTGCGTGTTGCTGAAATTAGATTGAACACCATCTATGATCTGTATATAATTTGGTTTTGAAAACACTCTCCAGCAACCTTTATCATTGGTTACTTTAAGCGTTACAGAATAGTTTCCTGTATTGGTATAGATGTGCAGGGGATTTTGCTGGGTTGATTGTGAACCATCTCCGAAATCCCAAAACCATGCAGTATTTGTTGTTCCCGGGCCGGCGGTGGAAGTATCCGTAAACTGCGCAGGGAACGGAAAACATCCGCTACTGTCGTTCACTTTAAACTTAACGGAAGGTTTATCAAAAATGGTGATGTAACTGGTTCTTACCAGGGTGTTGCTGCCATTAACATTGGTAACGGTAAGCCTTACAGTATAAACACCTGGATTGAAATAAGTGGTAGAAGGATTTTTTAAAGAGGAAGTGGCGCCGTTGCCAAAGTCCCAGGCCCAACTGGAGGGACTACCGGTTGAAAGATCCTGAAAATCAACAATTAATGGAGAACACCCTGAAACAATGGCGGCTGTAAAATTCGCCGAAGGTACCTGTGCCCGTAAAATAAATGCAAGCAGAAAGAATAGAATGGTAAGGGTGGACTTTTTCAAGGTACTTGTTTCTTTGTTGGGGTATGCTTAGCGATCTAAGCAACGCACCTTTTAAGCAAAAATTATTCCTCTTCTATATAAAACAGAAAATATCCTGATTATATTTTTTCAAGCCGCAGAAAACGGGTAGTGCCATTTACGTCCTGTGTGGCTTCCACGTAGGTCCAGCTGTTTTTGGTGATATTCCATGTGCCATTGAGCATAGGCAGGGGATCCGGTGCGGTATTGAATTGAGCAGCAATAGTTTTAGAAACCGCGTTGGCACTCCAGGTACCCGTTTTTTCTACTGCGCTGTTTTTTATAGCGTCAACAGTAAAATCCTCTTTGAACTGGAAACTGTAAGAATTGAAATCCGCGGTCCGGTCAACCGCTCCGTCTTTATAATTGACCATTTTCCACTGCCCTGAGGTCATGGCCTCGATCACGATATCGGTTTGTGCCTTTTCGATCTGCTTTTTACAGCTGAAAAGTCCGAGTACTGATAATAATAGAATTAAATGTTTCATAGATATGGTATCAAGGTATACTTAAAAAGCTACAAGGTATATATAGATTTATACTTATACAATAGTGAATTTACGAAATAACTAACATCAAGAGTTTTGCCAGTCACTTCCCTGCACAATTCTTCACTGGTATGAAAACGTCCTTTTTCATGAATTTCTGTTCTCAACCATTGCAGCAGGTTGATTACCTGACCTTTACTGATCTCGTCTTCCAACGCAGGCATTTGTTTTTTTGCTTCTTCAAAGAACTGGGCGGCATAAAAGCTTCCAAGGCTGTAGGTAGGAAAATACCCAAAACTGCCATGACTCCAGTGTACATCCTGCAAACTGCCTCTTTTATCTTCTTTTACTTCAACTCCCAGGAGCTCTTTGTATTGAGCGCCCCAGAATTCAGGTATTTCCCTGGTTTTCAGGCTGCCTTCTACTAATTTTTTTTCCAGCTGGTAACGGATGAACACATGAAAATGGTAGGTGATCTCGTCGGCCTCGGTGCGTACCATTGAGGACTGCACCTTGTTGATGCCTTTGTAAAAATCTTCCAGGCCCAACCTCCCCAACTGTTCCGGAAAATGTTTTTGCAGCTCAGGAAAATAATGCTTCCAGAAACCCAGGCTCCTGCCTACATTGTTTTCCCAAAGCCTGGATTGCGATTCGTGGATACTATAGGAACAGGCTTCTCCAAGTGGCAAACCATAATATTCTGCCAGCAATCCCTGTTCGTATAAAGCATGACCTGCTTCGTGTATGCAACTCCAGGTCATATTGGCGAAATCGTTTTCATCTACACGGGTCGTTACACGCACATCTGAGGCGCTAAAACTGATACTGAAAGGATGTTCGCTGATATCCTGCCTGCCCGATTCAAAATCAAAATGCAGTTGTTTTAGTAAATAAAGCCCCCAGTCCCATTGTTGCTGTTTGGGAAAATGCTGATGCAGAAAATCGTCCTGTACCTGTGGTGCCGCAGCTATTTTTTGAAGCAGTTCTTTCAATTGTGGTAAGAGGTGATCAAAGCTTTTATCCAGCAGATCAACTGTGCTGCCTTTTTCAAATTCATCCAGCAATGCATTATAGGGATGGACATCGTAGCCAAGGAGGTCGGCTTCCTGTTTTTTTAGATCCACCAGTTTGGCAAGTTCAGGTTCAAAAACAGGAAAGGCATTTTGTTTACGTGCCTCCAGCCAGGCATGAAAGGTTTTATTCACCTGGCCCGAAAGTTCTCTTACAAAAGAAGCAGTGTATTTTTTACTGCGTTCATAATCTTCCAGGCTTCTTAGAATATTTCTTTTTTCATTTTTCCCCAGGTCTTCTTTTGCAGCAAGGGATTGCAGCAATACTCCAAAAGAAGCTTCAGTGGCCAGTTCATGGCTGATCTCTGAAAGTGTGCTGATCTGTTGCCCTCGAAAATGGGCACCTCTGGGTGGCATGTGCGTTTCCTGGTCCCACTGAAGAACGGCACTGGCGCTTTTGACATCTGCGATCTTCTGCATCCGGGTACTGTACGCCTGGTAAAGGTCCTGGGTCTTCATCCCGCAAAACTAAGCTGCTGTTTCCAGAATTCACCGGTCATTTCCCTAACTTCCTTCCATGAAAATGATCGATCTGATTGAGGCAATAGAATATTTTGCTGCTCCTGAATTGCAGGAAGATTATGACAATGCAGGTTTGCTTACAGGGAATAAGCAATGGGAATGCACAGGTGTTTTGTGTGCGCTCGACGTTACAGAAGCGGTGCTGGATGAAGCCATTCAAAAAAAAGCCAACCTGGTGGTGGCCCATCACCCGGTAATTTTTAAAGGACTGAAAAGACTGAGCGGATCTTCCATGGTGGAAAGGGTGATCATCAAAGCCATCAAACATGATATTGTTATTTATGCTGCCCATACCAACCTGGATAATGTGCTGTTGGGCGTGAGTGGTTTGATGGCGAAGCAACTGGGACTGGAAAACATCAAGATCCTTCAGCCTAAAAGGCAGGTGTTGAGAAGATTGGTCACTTTTGCTCCGGAGGAACAAGCGGACGCGGTAAGAAAAGCTTTATTTGATGCGGGTGCCGGAAAAATTGGGCGGTACGCCGAATGTAGTTTCAATACCGAAGGCATGGGCACCTTTAAAGCAGAAGAAGGGGCCAACCCTTATGTTGGAGAAATTGGAAAGCAGCACCAGGAAAAGGAATTGAAGATCGAGATTGTTTTCCCGTTTTACCTGGAAGACCAGATCGTAAAGGCGCTGGTAAAAAATCATCCTTATGAAGTGGTGGCTTACGACATCATTACCATGGAAAACATTCACCTGGGCATAGGTGCGGGGGTGATTGGGGATCTTCAGGAAGCTGTTGATGAAAAGGAATTTCTTTCCCGCGTGCGGGATGTTTTCCAGGTCAGTTCCCTGAAACATACTGCTTTGCGCAACAGGGAAGTAAAAAAAGTAGCGCTTTGTGGTGGTGCGGGCAGTTTTCTATTAAAACCAGCTATAAATGCCGGTGCTGATGTTTATCTCACCGCCGACATGAAGTACCACGAATTTTTTGAGGCGGATGGAAAGATCCTGGTGGGCGATCTTGGTCATTATGAAAGTGAACAGTTTACCATCGATCTCCTCCATGACCTTTTGCTGGAAAAATTCCCTACCTTTGCCGTCCTTAAAACTTCGGTAAATACCAATCCTGTCAGGTATTTTGCAGGATAGGATCCTGGAGGTTAAACCGGAATTGTACAACACAAACTATAAATTAAAAATGGCCAACGTAAAAGAATATTCAGTTGAAGAAAAACTGAACTCCCTTGTAAAACTTCAAAAAGTAGAATCCAAACTTGATGAAATTAAAGTGCTGAAAGGTGAACTTCCGATCGAGGTGGCCGACCTTGAAGATGAGATCCAGGGATTACATGCGCGCCAGCTCCGGATAGAAGAAGAGATCAATGGGATCACTGAATTCATGGAGCAGAAAAAAGAAGCCATTAAGGAAGCACAGGCCATGGTAAAAAAATACGAGTCTCAAAGCGAGAACGTAAAGAACAACCGTGAGTTTGAAGCCATCAACAAAGAAATCGAATCGCAGCAGCTGGAGATCAAGCTTTGCGAAAAACATATTAAGGATGCTAATGAGGAAGTGGCTGAAAAAGTAGGGGCACTTGAAAAAGCCAAAAAAGCAATTGCTGGCAAAGAATCTATTTTAAGTGGAAAGAAAGGAGAACTTGAAAAGATCATCTCCACTACCGAAAAAGAAGAAAAACATTTTAATGAAATGGCTGCGGATGCCAAATCTCATGTTGATCCAAGATTGCTGACCAGCTACGAAAAAATCAGGAAAAATTACCGTAATGGCCTGGCGGTAGTTCCGGTAGAAAGGGATGCCTGCGGCGGATGTTTTTATTCGATTCCTCCTCAAAAGCAAAGCGAGATCAAGCAACGGAAGAAAGTTATGGTTTGCGAAAACTGTGGCCGTATCCTTATTGATTCTGATCTTACAGATACCGTTGAAATTAAATAATTGAAGTCCGGGCCTCGGTGCCATCTTTAAATATTATTGTAACGCCAGGGATTCCTGGCGTTTTCATTTTGTAAAAACGGTTGTTGAGCGAAAGAAGCAACGGGCCTCAAAAAATTTCATTTATTTTGTTTTATGCTCACCCGGTTGTCCATTCGCAATTATGCCATCATCGATCAGTTGGAGATCGATCTTTCCAACCATCTCAGCATCATTACTGGCGAAACTGGTGCGGGTAAATCCATCATCGTAGGCGCCCTGGGTCTGATCCTCGGACAACGTGCAGAAACGGCTGTTCTTAAAAATAAAGATCAGAAATGCATAGTTGAAGGTTATTTTCTTACAGAGACAAAACAGGAAAAAATCATGACTTTTTTAAAAGATCATGAGCTGGATGTGCACGAGGAAATTGTTGTAAGAAGAGAGATCGCACCCAATGGAAAATCAAGGGCTTTTATTAATGATACCCCGGTCAATCTTTCACAACTGAATGCACTCAGCAGCCTACTGGTAGATCTGCACCAGCAGTTTGACACGCTCGATCTTGGACAAAGCGATTTTCAAAGAGCAGTGATCGATGCGCTGGCCGGCAATCATAGTGCGCTGGCGCAATATCATACAGTATATAAGGAATTGGCTGAGCTCAAAAACAAACTCCGGTTGCTGAAGCAACAGAAAACCGAATTCAATAAGGAATTTGATTACCACCAATTCCAGTTCAATGAACTGGAAGAAGCCAATTTTGAACCCGGGGAACTGGAAAAGCTGGACGCGGAATTGAAAATGATCACGAATGCCGAAGGGATCAACAAGGCTTTGGAGAAAGCGCTTTATGAACTGGATGAAGGGGAGGCGCCTGTGTTGTTGAAACTGAAACAGGTGATCGCGCAGTTCCATCCATACCAGTCTATGCTGCCTGGTCTTTCAGAACTGGAACACCGACTGAATTCGGCTTACATTGAATTACAGGATATTTCAGGGGAAGCCTCCTCATTAAAAGATAAGATCAGTTTTGATGAAAACGCAGCAGAGAAGATAAATGAAAGAATGTCGGCAGGTTACAGGTTGCTGAAAAAGCACGGTGTTAAAACAACTGATGATCTCATTGAAATAAAAACAGCGCTGGAAAAAAAGCTGCAGGATGTATTGAATATCGACGAAACCATAGACACTACAGAAACGGCATACAATAAACTGTTTGCGGCCATTACTGAAAAGGCTTCAGCGATATCTGCAAAGCGAAAAGCGATTATAAAACCACTGGAACAACAGGTCAATCAAATGCTGGTGCAGGTAGGCATGCCGAATGCCAGGATCAAAGTGGACATCACTGCGGCAGGGTTGAATGCCTTCGGTGCAGATGAAATTGCCCTGCTGTTTGATGCGAATAAAAGCAATCATTTCCAGCCTTTGCGTAAGGTCGCCAGCGGTGGGGAACTGAGTCGGCTGATGTTATGTATCAAATCTCTGGTGGCCACTTCCATGGATATGCCCACACTCATTTTTGATGAAATTGATACGGGTATTTCGGGTGAGGCTGCCAAACAGGTGGGCGTGATCATGAAAGCATTATCCAGTGCCAGGCAGGTGATCTGTATTACCCATCAGCCCCAGATCGCCGGAAAGGCCGATGCGCATTATTTTGTGTATAAAGAAGTGAAAAATGATATGGTTAGCACCGGCGTGCGTTTGCTGAATAAGGATGAAAGAATTGTGGCCATAGCCAGGATGCTTAGTGGGGAAAAGCCCACCGCGGCAGCATTGGAAAACGCCAGAGAAATGATTATGAACTGATGGGATTATTGCTATTTATTATTATTGGTGCAGTACCTGCCTATTATATCAACCTGTTTTTGTTGAAGATCATTCAACCACGACTTTCTTTCGGTCGTTTCCTTTTATATATAGTTTCAGGATTTGCCATGGCTTTCTTCTATACATTTATATTTGTATGGTTGACGCTGAAATTCGTTTAGCAAAATCAAAAACATCTTTATGTCAAATAATTTGTTAGCTGGGAAAAAGGGAATCATATTTGGAGCGCTGGATGAAAAATCCATTGCATGGAAAACGGCAATGAAGTGTCACGAACAAGGGGCGCAGATCGTTTTGTCAAACGCCCCTGTTGCTTTACGTATGGGGGAGATCAATAAACTGGCTGAAGCCGTACAGGCACCGGTGATTGGCGCTGATGTGACCAGCATGGACGACCTTAAAAATCTTTTCGGAGGTTCACAAAAACATTTTGGTGGTGGTGTTGATTTCATACTGCATTCCATTGGCATGAGCCTGAATGTGCGCAAGGGAAAACATTATACCGATATCAATTATGAATGGAACCAGAAATCGCTGGATATATCTGCCATGAGCCTCCATCGTGTTTTACGAACGGCCTGGGAAATGGACGCACTGAACGAATGGGGCAGCGTGGTTGGACTCACCTACATAGCAGCGCAAAGGGTTTTTCCTGATTATAATGAAATGGCGGATGCCAAGGCCCTGCTGGAAAGTATTGCCCGGAGTTTTGGATACCATTATGGTGTAAAGAAAAAAGTCAGGGTGAATACCATCTCTCAATCGCCTACACGTACCACCGCGGGCAGTGGTGTTAAGGGGTTTGATGCTTTCATTGATTATGCAGAAAAAATGAGCCCGCTCGGAAATGCCACCGCGGAAGACTGTGCGAATTATTGTGCTTTCATGTTCAGTGATATGTCGAGGTATATTACCATGCAAAATCTTTTTCACGATGGTGGGTTTAGTTTCACCGGTGTGAGTGAAGCGGTAATTGATACGATTAAGTAGGCTCTCCGGTTTTAGTTTTGAACCTTAATATTTGGACTTTAATTATTTGGACTTTAAGATTTGACTTTAAGATTTGTCTTTAGGATTTGAATTTTAAGATTTGAATTTTAAGATTTGAACCACGGAGTCACGGAGAACACAAAGAAACACAGAGGCATGCTGTACGTCCTTTGCGAGGAGGTACGACGAAGCAATCCCCCTTAACTCTCAAACCTCAAACCTCTCAAACCCTCAAACCTAACTCAAACCCTCCTCTCTACCGAAAAAGCAATTTTGAATTTTTGCCGCGAAGGCGCGAAGCAATCCCCGACGAAGCAAAAAAAGAAAGGCCCCTTAATCGGGGCCAGTTAGTCGTCATCCTTATTCAACCGCCTACGGCAAGCAGGTAGTGAGAGAATAAGAATGACATGTATTTTACCTGGGGCAGGTTATATTTTTAAAAAGTTCAAGGTACAAGGTACAAGTTACAGCGCAATTTGCTTCTGCATCATCATTTTTCTCAGGTTGATCAAACCATACCGCATACGCCCAAGCGCGGTATTGATACTGCAGTTGGTAACCGCAGCAATTTCTTTGAAACTCATGTCTCCAAAATGCCTGAGGATGATCACCTCGCGCTGGTCTTCTGGTAAAAGATCCAGCATTTCCCTCACACGGCAATGGCTCTGGTGCTTAATCAGTTTATCTTCCGCACTGTCTTCCGTAAAATTAAGGACTTCAAAAATATCCTGCTCCTCACTATTCCGGATCACAGGCGTTCTTTTTACTTTACGAAAATGATCCACGCAAAGATTGTGTGCTATACGCATGGCCCAGGGTAAAAACTTCCCTTCTTCAGTGTAGCGGCCACCGCGGATGGTATCAATAATTCTGATAAAAACATCCTGGAAAATATCTTCGGCAAGATACTTGTCTTTAACCAGGAAATAAATGGAGGTGTAAAGCTTTTCCTTATGACGCAATACAAGGACCTCCAATGCGTTTACATTACCTGAGGTGAACGATTGGACAAGCTCGTTGTCTGACAGTTTGGATAATAAATTCATAAACTCCTACAGTTTAAGTGGTTCAAGGATATGGACGTGATGTTAACGGTTTTGAAAAAAGAGTAGAAGTTTAAACGATAGGCGAAGTTATTTTTTTAGGATTTCAGGATGATAGGCATTGTTGCCTAAAAATAGAATAGTTTTTTCTAATCCGCAACATTTATTGTGTGTTTTTGTGAAGAAGGCGTTAAGAGATACAGCCAATCCACTAACCCCTCAACCTTAACCCCCTAACCCCTCCCCCCTCTCTCAAAATCAACCCGCTAAACCTTTTAGCATTTTCCTATTTTTGCCCGGCATGAAGACAAAAGCTAAACCAGGTCCAGTGGTGGATGATGCCATTTTTATAAAAGGGGCAAGGGTGCATAACCTTAAAAACATCGATGTCAGCTTTCCCCGCAAAAAACTCATTGTAGTTACCGGGGTTTCGGGTTCAGGAAAATCTTCGCTTACCATCGATACTTTGTTTGCTGAAGGGCAGCGCCGTTATGCTGAAAGTCTCAGTGCTTATGTGCGCCAGTTTCTGAACCGGATGGATAAGCCGGACGTGGATTATATAAAAGGTCTTTCCCCTGCCATCGCCATAGAACAGAAAGTTATTTTAAAAACGCCCCGCAGTACCGTTGGCAGTATGACGGAGATTCATGATTACCTGCGCCTTTTGTTTGCACGCGCGGGTAAAACCTATAGTCCTGTTTCAGGAAAAATTGTAAAAAAAGATGATGTAAAAGATGTGCTGGACGCGATCAGGATCATGAAAGAAGGCACACGCGTGTATATACTTGCCGCATTTAAAATGCACCGCAACCGCGAACCAAAAGAAGAACTGAACATCCTGATGCAAAAAGGATTTTCCCGTATCTATGTTTCACCTTATTCGCACACCCAAAAAGAAAATGATATCAGCAAAGGAACTACCTACAGGATGGAAGAACTTGTTGAATCACCCGAAACATTTATCGAAGCATTTAAATTTCCGGATAATGTTTATGTACTCATCGACCGCATTGTGGTAAAGGAATTTGATGAAGACGATGAACACCGTTTGTCAGATTCAGTTTCAACCGCTTTCTATGAGGGCGAAGGTGATGTGTATGTAGAAGCAGATCTCCCGGATGATCAGCTTCCCGGCAAACTCCTTCATTTTAATAACCGCTTTGAACTCGACGGAATCAGTTTTGAGGAACCTGCACCCAACCTGTTTTCTTTCAACAATCCTTTTGGCGCCTGCCCGGTTTGCGAAGGTTTTTCCATGGTGCTGGGTATTGATGATGACCTGGTGATCCCTAATAAATTACTCAGTGTGTATGAAGGTGCTATTGCACCCTGGAAGGGAGAGAAACTGGGTAAATGGAAAGAAGATTTTATCAGGGGCGCTTCTAAATTTAAATTTCCGGTACATAAAGCGGTGGCCGACCTGAGTGCAGAACAATACCGCATACTCTGGGAAGGCAACCAGTATGTAAATGGCATCAATGATTTTTTTAAAGAAGTAGAACAAAATCTTTATAAGGTACAATACCGCGTGATCCTTAGCCGGTACCGGGGAAGAACCACCTGTCCCGAATGCAACGGGCACCGGCTGCGCAAAGAAGCACTGTATGTAAAAGTGCACGGGAAAAATATTGGCGAACTCAGTTCACTTCCGATCACCGACCTGCGCGACTGGTTCAATGCGGCCACCCCCAAATTTTCAGAATACCAACAACAGGTGGCTAAAAGGATCATGATTGAGATCCATCACCGCATCAATACCATGCTGGATGTAGGACTGGGTTATTTATCGCTCAACCGTCTTGCCAATACCCTGAGCGGTGGTGAAAGCCAGCGCATACAATTAACACGAAGCCTTGGCAGCAACCTGACCAACTCCTTGTATATTCTTGATGAACCATCCATAGGACTGCATCCCCGTGATACAGGTAACCTGATCAGAGTATTGAAAGAACTGCGCGACCTGGGCAATACCGTTGTGGTGGTGGAACATGATGAAATGATGATGCGCGAGGCCGATCATATTATTGATATGGGCCCGCTGGCTTCCCACCTCGGCGGAGAAGTGATCGCTTCGGGAAATTATGAACAGATCATATCCAATCCCGGAAGCCTAACAGGAAAATATTTAAATGGTACATTTAAAATCGAAGCGCCAAAAAAACTGCGCAAATGGAATGAATCCATCATCATTGAAGGCGCCAGACATCATAACTTAAAAGATATCACAGTTGAATTTCCATTGCAGGTGCTTACCGTGGTTTGCGGTGTGAGCGGAAGCGGAAAAACCACCCTGATCAAACATATTTTATATCCTGCTTTAAGAAAACTGCAGGGCGAAGCAGCAGACAAGATCGGCTTTCACCGTTCCATTGGCGGAACCCCTGAAGCAATTGCGCAGGTGGAAATGGTGGACCAGAATCCAATTGGAAAATCTTCCAGGAGTAACCCGGTGACCTATATAAAAGCCTGGGACCAGATGCGCGACCTGTTTGCAGCACAGCCACTGAGCAAGATGCGCGGCTTTCAACCAAAACATTTTTCATTTAATGTGGATGGCGGCAGGTGTGATGCCTGCAAGGGAGAAGGAGAGAAGATCGTGGAGATGCAGTTCCTTGCCGATGTGCACCTGACCTGCGAAGTTTGCCAGGGAAAAAAATTTAAGGAAGAAGTGCTGGAGGTGCAATACAAGGGAAAGAATGTGTTTGAGGTGCTGCAAATGAGCGTGGACGAGGCAATTGAGTTTTTTAAAGATGAAAAATCCGTTTGCGGCTGCATCCAGCCATTGAGTGAAGTAGGACTGGGTTATGTAAAACTGGGTCAATCATCAAATACGCTTTCCGGAGGCGAAGCCCAAAGGGTGAAGCTGGCTTCTTTCCTTGGAAAAGGGCGGAGTGCATCAAAGATCCTTTTCATTTTTGATGAACCAACTACGGGGCTTCATTTTCATGATATTAAAAAATTGCTGGCTTCTTTTAATGCATTGATCAACCAGGGACATTCGGTGCTGGTAATTGAACACAATACCGACGTGATTAAAAGCGCCGACTGGGTGATCGAACTCGGGCCTGAAGCCGGCGCTGCGGGTGGACACCTGGTGTATGCCGGTGTGCCGGCGGGAATGAAAAAGGTGAAGAACAGCCCGACTGCGGGGTTTCTTGTTTGATGTTTGCCGCCAGGTCGATTAGGCACCAGGAAGCAATCTCTCTAAACTTCGCGGCTTTGTGACTCAAAAAGAATGAACCACGGTGTCAGGGAGACAGGGAGTAACACAGAGCTTTCGTAAATACTCCGTGATCCTTTGTGCCCTCTGTGTCTCCGTGGTTCAAACCTAAACAACTAAACGCCTAAACACCTAAACAACTAAACGCCTAAACAACTAAACGCCTAAACACCTAAACCCTTTAGTTCAAGATTGCTTCGTCTTTCCTCCTCGTAATGACGAGCGTCCTTTGTGTTCCTTTGTGTCTCCGTGGTTCAAACCTAAACAACTAAACAACTAAACAACTAAACGCCTAAACGCCTAAACGCCTAAACACCTAAACACCTAAACACCTAAACATCTAAACTTCCCAACCCCCAACCCCCTAAACCCTAAACACTTATCCCCCAAATCGCCCGCCTACAAAACTTTTTTTAATTTTTTTCCCTGAAGACTTGCAAATTCCAAAATTGACCTATATGTTTGCACTCTACTTAATCCGATCCTACACAAAGACCTACCCAAAGGCTTAAAGATTTTTAAAAAATCAAATAAAGCATTGCTTTATATCCATACCTAAAGAAATTCCTTCTCCAATCCTCCTTTGAAGCCTTTGAGCTATCAATTTAATCTAAACCTTAAAAAGTAATTATCATGAGAAGGATCTCTACCCCCGTACTTTGCATCGCTTTGCTTTTCAGTATTTCATTTCAGTCCGCTATTGCACAATGTGGATCTCCAGCAACTTTTACAACCGGAGCTTCTTACAACTTTAATACAACTGCCGAGGGCTTTACTGGTGATTTTGCGTACTCTTCTGGAGGATCTGGACAATTACAGTCTTCGTCAGTTTCCGCTGGTACAACAAAAGAACTGGTAACACCAACATTTCAATTACCCGCTATTGCTACCACTATTGCATGGGGATTTGACTTAGCAGGAAATGCAGCTATTACTTCGTATACAGTTGAGGCGGAATATTTTGCTAACAACAGTTTTTCAAGGGTGGCAGTTTGTAGTGGAACTACTTTAACCAATGGTACTAACCAGACTTTCAGTGCGCCAATTCCTGCAATTATATCAGGAAAACTTTTTCGACTGGTATTCACCTTTACTATTTCAGGTCCTGGTTCAAATACTAAAACAATAGATAATTTTAGCACCAATGCAATGAATTCTCAGACTGTTCTTCCAGTTAAATTTGGTGCTTTCACTGCAAGACCAGCAACATCTGGTGTACAGCTAAACTGGACCATCGATGCTGAAGAAAACACAAGCGGCTACCAGGTTGAAAGAAGCGCAGATGGCAGAAACTATACTTCACTTGCTACTGTAACTGCAACCGGTGCAAGATCTTATGCACACATAGATACCAAACCTCTTGCTGAAGGATACTACAGAATTAAAGCTGTTGATTTTGATGGCAAATTCGGATACAGCACCGTAGTGCGTGTTAAAGGAAATGAGTCGGCTGTAGTGGTAAAAGCTTTCATGAGCAACCAAAACCAACTGACCATCCAGCATGATGCTGCTCCGGTAGGTTCCAGGATCAGTGTAACCACTGCTGATGGAAGATTGATCAGGAATGTAGCTGTTGCCAATGGCGCACAACAAACTTCTGTTGATGTTTCTACTGCAAAAGCTGGTTTACTGATCGTTCGCTTCGAAGCAACTAACGGCCAGGCTGAAACGATCAAGATCGTTAAGCAATAAATTATACCGCAATCAAAACGTAAAGGCCCTCGCGAGAGGGCTTTTTTTATTATTGGAAGTTTGCCGCAAAGGCGCGAAGACGCGAATTTTTTGAACCACGGTGGCACAGAGGCAGGGAGGAACACAGAGTTGAGACACTTGTGTGGAGGCAAGACGAAGCAACCTGGAACTTCAGGGTTTAGTTGTTTAGTTGTTTAGTTGTTTAGGTTTGAACCACGGAAACACAGAAGGCACGGCGGATCACGGAGTATATTGAACCACGAAGACACAAATGCACGGCGGAACTCGGAGTACAACAATTCTCTGTGTTACTCCGTGTCTCCCTGCCTCCGTGGTTCAAAACTCCAAACTTCCAAACCCCTCAAACCCTCTCCCTACCTCAACCGATCCATACTCTTGATCAACTTTTGATCTTTCCAGATGCCGCGTGCAGCAAGAATAAAACTACCCAGCATGGCAAAGTGAAAAATGCACCAGAGCGCCATACTGCCATTGGCAAAATTGTTTATTTCAATGAAATACATCACCAGGAGCAACACCGTTAAAAATAGCCCGGCATAACAAAGTTTTAGTTGCAGTTTCCGGTTGTCGAATAAAAAGATCGTTACAAAAGCAAGTGCACCGGTGATCACGGTAAGAATGCTCAGCCAGATCGTGGTACGTGCATTCAGATCAATGGAGCTGGGTATTTCATCCAGCAGGTAATCGCCAATATAAAAAGGAAAACGAAAGGTTACAGCTGCAAAGATGGCTACTAGCAGCAGCCACACAGATTGTATACGTTGAAGCATATAGTGGTTATTAAATTTTAGATTTGATTGCTCAGGCGCCCATTTCAGGATACAGGGTAAACTGCTGCATCAGGTCATGCACATCACCAGCTGTTTTCTTTACAACCGCTTCATCATCGATGTTCATCAATATGCGGTCCACAAGATCCACAACGGTTTGCATGTGCGCTTCATTCATACCCCTGGTGGTAATGGCGGGCACACCCACCCGGATGCCTGATGTAACAAAAGGACTTTTATCATCAAAAGGCACGGCGTTTTTATTTAAAGTGATGTGCGCACGGTCCAGCGTTTCCTGTGCTTTTTTGCCGGTGATGTTTTTATTGCGCAGATCGATCAGCATAAGATGGTTGTCGGTTCCACCGCTGATGATGTGGTATTCTTTATCAACAAAGGCTTTTGCCATGGCCTGTGCATTTTTTTGCACCTGCAGCGCGTATTGATCAAATTCGCTGTCCAGAATTTCTCCAAATGCAATGGCTTTGGCGGCGATCACATGTTCCAGTGGTCCGCCCTGGGTGCCGGGAAATACAGCCATGTCGATCAGGTGGCTCATCATCCGCGTATTACCTTTAGGATCTTTCAGCCCGAAAGGGTTTTCAAAATCCTTTCCCATCAGAATAATACCGCCACGTGGGCCTCTTAATGTTTTATGCGTGGTGGAGGTTATAAAATGGCAATGTTCAAAAGGTGATGCCAGCAAACCTTTCGCGATCAGTCCTGCAGGATGTGCAATATCAGCCATCACAAATGCACCCACTTCATCAGCCAGTTTCCTGATCCTTGCATAATCCCATTCCCGGCTATAGGCAGAAGCACCACAGATGATCATTTTGGGTTTTTCCTTCCGCGCCACTGTTTCCATCTGCTCATAATTCACCAGGCCTGTTTCTTTATGAACGCCATAAAAATGCGGATCATAGATCTTGCCGCTGAAATTTACGGGTGAGCCATGGGTCAGGTGACCGCCCATGCTGAGGTCCAGTCCAAGAATTTTATCACCCGGTTTTAAAACAGCAAGCATGAGGGCTGCATTGGCCTGCGCACCACTGTGCGGCTGTACATTGGCATAAGCACAATTAAATACTTTTTTGATTCGGTCGATGGCCAACTGCTCGGTTTCGTCAACAAATTCACAACCGCCATAATATCTTTTGCCTGGATAGCCTTCGGCATATTTGTTCGTCATCACATTTCCCATGGCCTGCATTACCTGGAAGGAAGTGAAGTTTTCAGAAGCGATCAGTTCTATACCATTTCTTTGCCTGTCGAGTTCTTTTTTAATGATATCAAATACCTGTTGATCTCTTTGCATATATTTCATTTGGCTCCTGGTTTTTCGAGCTTATTTATTTTTGCCGGTTGCAATGAATTTTGGGATCAAGGTAAGAATTACATCAGCAACGGTGTTTAAATAATTTCCGGGAACGGCACAAAAATAAGACTTAGGCCATAGTAAAGGCAATTGGTTTGTTTGATTTAAAAATCTGTATTTTCGTCCGCTCCTTTTATTGGTTCATCAATAAAAAATGGTGGCGGTGTTTTTGTGAAGCGCAAAGGCCATCCAAACAATTATCAATGAAAGCAATTATTCCAGTTGCAGGTGCAGGTACCAAGCTCAGGCCGCATACATACACCCAGCCAAAAGCCCTGATTCCGCTTGCGGGTAAAACGGTACTCAGCATCATTGTTGACCAACTCCGCGACGCGGGTGTTCATGAATTCATTTTCATTGTTGGTTATCTCGGAGATAAGATCCAGGATTTTGTGAAGAATAACTATCCATCGCTAACGGTTCATTTTGTTTACCAGAACGACCGTCAGGGTATAGGACATGCCGTTAGGCTTACGCGCAATATTGTAGAAAATGATGAAGTGATCATTGTGCTTGGCGATACCATTTGTGATTTTGACGTAGCAGCTGTGATCAAAAGTCCAACTTCCATGATCGGTGTGCGCAAGGTTGATGATCCAAGAATTTTTGGTGTAGCGGAAATGGATACAGATCAAAAGATCCTGCACCTGGTGGAGAAGCCACAGATACCTAAATCCAACATGGCATTAGTGGGCGTGTACAAGATCCGCGAAACCGAATTGATGTTCCAGTGCCTGGAAGTCAACATCAGGCAGGGCATCAGAACCCATGGAGAATACAGCATTACCGATGCGCTGGATTGCATGATACAGAAAGGTGCCAACTTCAGCGCCTTCAGGGTTGACAGCTGGTTTGACTGTGGTAAACCACAAAGCCTGCTGGAATCAAACTGCACATTGCTAAAGAAATTTGGAGCAAAAGCGGAGCAATGTCCTGAATACGAGAATACGGTGCTGGTGCAGCCAGTGAGTATCGGGAAGAACTGTTCGATTAAAAACTCTATTGTGGGTCCTAATGCCACTATTGGCGATAACACCATCATTGATTCTTCCATCATAAAAAATTCGATCATCGGGTCTTTTTCCAACCTGAATGATATTGTACTGGACCTCTCACTCATTGGAAGCGATACCAGCATTCGCGGCGAAACCCGCAGGCTCAATATTGGCGACAATACGGATATTGATTTGGGGTGATGGTGGTTGAATAGTGGTTGAACAGTTGTTGAATGCCTGCCCGCCGAAGCAAAGCGAAGGTGGGGTTGTTGAACAGTGGTTGAGCAATTGGCCGCTGAAGATTTGTTTACTTCGCTAATTCTGCCAGGTTTTAAAATAATTTCATGAAAACATTAGTGTACAGTACGCACGGATTTGACAAGCCTTTTATGGAAAGAGCAGCAGAAGGGAAACACGAATTGGGTTTTACAGAAAAAGTTTTGAACGAAACGACAACCAGTCTTGCCCGGGGATTTGAAGCCGTTGCGCTGTTTACATCCGATAATGCCTCTGGAAAAGTGATGGAACAATTACATCAACTGGGTGTTAAATATATTTCATTAAGATCGTAGGATATGATCGAACAAATTAAACAGTCTTCAAATTGAATACACGCATCACTCAACTTTTCAACATCCGTTATCCCCTCATCCAGGCGGGTATGGTCTGGGCGAGTGGATGGAAGCTGGCGAGTGCCGTTAGCAATGCCGGAGGTTTGGGCATCATTGGTGCAGGCAGCATGTATCCCGATGTGCTGCGCGATCACATCAGGAAATGCAAAGCTGCTACCAGCTTACCCTTTGCCGTCAACGTGCCTTTGTTATACGCCGACCTGGATCAGCACATTCAGATCATCATTGAAGAAAAAGTACCCATTGTTTTTACTTCAGCGGGCAATCCGGCTACCTGGACCAGCCATTTCAAATCAAATGGAATCAAAGTGGTTCATGTGGTGAGCAGCAGCAAATTTGCATTGAAGTCGGAAGCCGCCGGATGTGATGCTGTTGTTGCCGAAGGTTTTGAGGCCGGTGGGCACAATGGGAGAGAAGAGACCACCACAATGGTTTTAATTCCGGCCGTGGTATCGGCGGTGCGGATACCGGTGATTGCTGCGGGTGGTATTGCCACCGGAAGACAAATGCTGGCTGCCATGGTATTGGGTGCGGAAGGGGTTCAGATAGGAACAAGATTCGTGGCCAGTGAAGAGGCCTCCTCTCATATTCTTTTTAAACAGGCTGTTGTTGAAGCAGCGGAAGGCAGTACGCAGCTGTCCTTAAAAAAATTAACGCCCGTCAGGCTTTTGAAAAACAGTTTTTTCAAAAAGGTGCAGGAAGCCGAGGAAAATGGGGCCGATAAGGAAACGCTGGCGCAGCTCCTTGGCAGGGCAAGAGCAAAAAAGGGCATGTGCGAAGGCGACATGGAAGAAGGGGAACTGGAGATCGGGCAGGTGAGCGCCCTGGTAAAAGAAATACTTCCTGCGGGAGTGATCGTGGAAAATGTGATGAAAGAATTTGAAGCTGCCTTGCAGGATCCCGTAAAATTTATATAATTTTAGACATTAATGTATAGGTACACTTAAAACCATCAGCATGAAACTTAAACTCCTTACACTTTCGCTTTTATTTTCTGCCACTGCATTTGTGGCCAGGGCGAATACCAATCCAGGAAATGGTGATGAAACTAAGAAAAATGATATTGCCGGCGGAGTGATACATGCAGAAACTAAAAAACCGCTCGGAAATGTGAACGTGGTTGCTTACGTAGCCAATAAAAAAGAAAAGACAGCGACTACCGATGGTAACGGGAATTATTTTTTTAACGACCTTAAGCCCGGAACTTATAAACTGGTTTTTGAAAAAGATGGTTTCAAAAAAGTAACGAAGGATAAAGTATTCATTCGTGGTGATGAAGGTTGCCAGTTGAATATCGAAATGAATGAAGTGGAATCTTTTTTGATGATGCCAGGGCTGCTGTTCACTGATTTTGAAGAATAAGGGATGTGAAATAAATTATTTGAAACGGGATGTGTAGCGCATCCCGTTTTTTTTTGGTTGAAAGTAATCGGAGGCCCAACGAAGCAATCTTGAACCACGGAGGCACCGAGGCACGGAGGTGCACAGAGTGAATTGCCGCTAAGGCGCTAAGGCACGAAGGATTTTATTGCGAGGAGGCACGAAGAAGCAATCTTGAACCACGGAGGCACCGAGGCACGGAGGAGCACAGAGTGAATTGCCGCTAAGGCGCTAAGGCACGAAGAAGGAATCTTGAACCACGGAGGCACCGAGGCACGGAGGAACACAGAGTGAATTGCCGCTAAGGCGCGAAGCCGCGAAGGATTTTATTGCGAGGAGGCAGGACGAAGCAATCCCCTCAACCCTCACCCCTCTTATCTCCCCAGCCACTTCGCCATTTCTTTCCATGACGGTTTTTTACCATAAAGCAAAATGCCGGTCCTGTAGATCTTGGCACTCAGCCAGGTGGTAAATAAAAACCCGAGGATCAGCAAAACCATTGATAAACCCAATTCCCAGTAGGCAACGGTATCCGGTACACCAAAAGGTACACGGGAGGTCATAACGATGGGTGAAAAGAAAGGAATGATGCTGCTCCATTTCGCCAGCGAACTGGTTGGATCATTAATGGAATTGACCATGATGATGATGGCAATGATGATGGGCATTGTAATAGGGAAGGTCAGGCTTTGCGCATCCTGTGCATCTTCATTTACTGCACTGCCTACTGCCGCAAACAAAGCAGCGTAGAACAGGTAACCTCCAAGAAAATAAAATATAAAACAGCCAATCACCAGAGGCCAGTTTACAGTAGAAAGGTTGGTGGTAATACTGGCCATGTTTCTCATGGCATCAGAAGTTTCGCCCGCGCTGCCAGGAATGCGCGCCTGGTTTTCCTGTACCTGCTGCAACATTTCAGCTGGAATAAAAGACATCATGATGGCACTCAGTCCAATAATCAAAACGATCCACATCAGGAACTGTGTGAGACCAACAGCACCGATACCCAGGATCTTCCCCATCATCAGCTGGAAAGGTTTTACTGAAGAGATGACTACTTCCGCAATCCTGTTGGTCTTTTCTTCCATTACACCCCTCATCACCATAATGCCATAAATAAACAGGGTAATATAAATCAGGAATGCCGTGATATAACCAATGATGCTGGCAACATTGAAGTTGGATCCACCGGTGTTTTCATTTTCACCCAGTTTGGCAAAATCAATTTTGGTTTCGCCTGCACTTTTTTTAAGGTTATCAATGGTTTGGGGGTCAATCTTCAGCGAATCGGAAATCAGGTTGTTTTCCATGGTACGGCTGATGTCTTTTTCCACTCTTTCATTGGCATACCTGCTCAAACTTTTTTTGGTTATGATGCGAAAGTTTTTGGTGTTGTTGATGCTGCTTTGTGGCGGATATAAAATAGCCGCAAATCCTTTGGCCACGAAATTCCCTGTGTCTACATCGGAGCGGAATTCATAGGTTACGGTTTTGCTGCTTTCAAGGCTTTCCTTTAAAATGCCCGATGGGTCCACCACCGCAATTTTTTCATTGCGTATGCTCTTCACCGTTATAAAGATCACCGCTGCAATCAACAGCACAAAGAAAAGCGGTGTAAGTATGGTGGAAAGAATAAAGGTCTTTTTTCTTACCCTGCTCAGGTATTCTCGTTGAATGATCAACCATGTTTTATTCATACAATATTTTTAAGCTGTTACGTTTTGGAATTGCCTGGCAGCGGGTGCGCCTTCTACCAGTTTGATGAAGATCTCGTTCAGCGAAGGAAGGATCTCCTGAAAAGCAGTAATGGGCGCATTCTCCTGCAGGAAGTGCCTCAATACATCATTGGGTTTATATCCATCATTGATCCTGATCTTCAAACTATGGTCGGCATGCTGGTCGAGTACCGCGAAAGAAGGATGTGCGGCTCCGCGGGGAAGTTCATCAAAACCAATTTTAAAAAGGTTTTCCTTGTATTGCTGTTTCACCGTTTTTACGGTTCCATCCAGTATCTTTTGTCCCCTGTTTACCAGTATAATGTGATCGCAGATCTCTTCCACCTGTTCCATCCTGTGGGTACTGAAAATAATGGTGGCGCCGTTTTTTGCCAGTTTAAAGATCTCGTCCTTGATAATATTGCTGTTCAAAGGATCGAGTCCACTGAAGGGTTCATCCAGGATGATCAGTTTGGGCTGGTGCAGCACTGTTGTTACAAACTGGAGCTTTTGCGACATCCCTTTTGACAGGTCTTCCACTTTTTTATTCCACCAGCTTTCCATCTCCAGTTTTTGGAACCATTCCCTGATCAGTTCCATAGCGTGCGCCTTGGACAAACCTTTCAAACGCGCGAGGTAAAGGGCCTGCTCACCGATCTTCATTTTTTTGTACAGACCACGTTCTTCGGGCATGTAACCGATCTTCTCAATATCTTTCTGGGGATCAAATGGTTTGCCTTCAAAAAGGATCTCACCTTCATCAGGATAAAAAATACCGGTGATCATGCGCAGCAGCGTGGTTTTTCCAGCTCCATTGGGTCCCAGTAATCCAAAGATGGTTCCGGGTGCAACAGAAAAACTAATATCATCAACCGCTTTCTGAGTGGCGTAATATTTTTTAAGATTTTTTGCTTCTATCAGGTTCATGGCAGTTAGCTGAGGTATTAAATGGCGCAATGTGCAAAATGCACATGCGATAAAATCAGGCGCTAAAGTAATGAAATTTAGAAGGGGGTTCTTACCATTTATAAGGATGTTGTTCCGCCATTCAGCGGAAACTGAAAAATCAAATCACCGAGGCAGCTTTTGTTGCTACTCTTTCTCCGTCCATGGCGGCGCTTACAATACCACCTGCATAACCAGCCCCTTCACCACAAGGATAAAAGTTTTTGATCTGCGGGTGTTCCAGCGAATCTTTATCACGTGGAATTCTTACCGGAGAAGAGGTGCGTGATTCGGTAGCCACTACAACGGCTTCATTGGAAAGGTAGCCTTTCATTTTTTTTCCAAAAGCAATAAAGGCCTGCTGAAGCGCGGTGAAAACAAAATCAGGCAAAACCTCATTCAATGGTGCAGCATTGATGCCCGGTAAATAACTGCAGTCCGGCAGCGTGGAGGAAAGCTTTTTATTTGTAAAGTCTGAAAGTCTTTGCGCGGGTGCCACCAGTTTGCCACCACCTGCAATAAATGCTCTTTGCTCCACTGCTTTTTGAAAGGCAAGTGCAGCAAGTGGTCCGGATTTTTGAAAAGCTTTAAGCTTTTGGTTTTCAACTGTTACAACAATACCACTGTTAGCAAAAGGATTGTTTCTTTTTGAAGGCGACCATCCATTCACTACAATTTCATCCGGGCTGGTGGCGGCGGGTGCAATAATCCCACCGGGACACATGCAAAAAGAAAATACACCATTTCCTTCCACCTGGTGCACGAGGCTGTAAGATGCAGGTGGTAAAAAAGCATCGCGTACGGGACAATGGTATTGAATGCTGTCGATCAGGGTTTGGGGGTGTTCCACACGCACACCCAAAGCAAAAGGTTTAGCTTCAATTAAGATTTTCTGTTCATGAAGCATTTCAAAAATGTCCCGGGCCGAGTGTCCTGTTGCAAGAATGATGGCATTTGCTTCAACGGTTTCTCCGGTTTGAAACCTAACACCATTAGCTTCTGCATTTTTTACAATAATACCGGTAAGTTTTTTTTCAAAATGTACTTCTCCTCCGCAGGCGATGATCTCATTTCTGATAGCGGTTATGATCTGCGGCAGCTTGTTGGTTCCAATATGCGGATGCGCTTCGTAGAGGATCTTTTCCGTAGCACCAAACCTGACCAGGATATGCAGGATGCGGTTGATATCGCCTCTTTTATTACTGCGGGTGTAGAGTTTACCATCGCTATAAGTTCCTGCACCGCCTTCTCCGAAGCAATAATTGCTTTCGGGGTTTACCATCCCTTCTTTGTTTATAGCAGCAAGATCTCTTCTGCGTGAACGGATATCCTTCCCCCTTTCAATGATCACGGGTTTGATGCCCAGTTCAATTAAACGCAATGCAGCAAACAGACCTGCCGGGCCGGCACCTACAATGATGATTTTTTTTTCTGCCCTGCTGACATCTTTGAATTCAGGCACTCGAAGTGCAAAGGGATAAAAAGGTTCATCAATGAATACATTCAGCGTGAGAGCTACCCAGGGCTGTTTGCCTCTGGCATCAAGCGAATGCCGGATCAAATGAAACCCACTGATGTTACCGGGATCGCCGGCCAGATGCTGTGCCAGTAAGGCTTTTAATAAAATAGGATCGGCCGCTTCGGAAGGCCTTACCCTTAATGAAATTATTTTTTGCATGGCCAGGTTTTTATCCTGAAAGGATGCCCCTGCAAAGGTGCAGTAAATAAAACAGCCTGTTGTGGAGGAAGAAAAAAAATGTAAGGTGGATGAAAATAAAAAAAAAACTATGATTGAAATGCTTTATCTTTTTGCCCAATTCACCTGAAATTTATTGAAGCGAAATCGATTTTTTACAGGCCATCTGTTTGTAAAAATGTGCGAAAGATTTTTTTCCTTAACCCATACTATACGCTACTAAAAAAACAGGTGAATAAAAATTTTTTTTTCGCAGCCTTTTTTAGATATTCGCTTTCCTGTCGCAAAAAATTTTTTTTTTACACATACTGTTGAAAAATTTTTCAAAACGATAATAACTTATAAACCTGCCTAGCGTACATGGAGAAAAATGCAGAACTTGTTTGGATCAATTGTTTGTCGATTATAAAGGATATAGTGGAGTGGCAGCATTTTAAAACCTGGTTTGAACCAATCAAACCTGTCTTATTAAAACAGAATGTTCTTGTGATCCAGGTACCCAGCCAGTTCTTTTATGAATACCTTGAAGAACATTATGTAAACCTCCTGGCTAAAACATTAAAAAGAGAACTGGGAAAAGAAGCACGCCTCGAATACCGCATCATGGTGGATGGCGGAAACAATTACAATAAGCCGGTAACCGTTGACATGTCAGGCAACAGCTATAAATCATTTACCAATAACGAGATGGATTTTCCACTGGTGATCAACACCCCGGTAAAAAATCCTTTTGTTATTCCTGGGTTGAAGAAGATGCATATCGACCCGCAGCTCAATCCGAATTATACTTTTGATGCTTTTATAGAAGGCGACAGCAATCGGGTAGCACGAAGGGCAGGTAAAACCGTTGCCGAAAAGCCGGGAGCCAATTCTTTTAATCCTCTTGTTATATATGGCGGTGTTGGTTTGGGAAAAACGCATTTGGCACAGGCCATAGGGAACGAAGTGAAAAGAGCAGCGCCCAACAAAGTGGTTCTGTATGTGAGTTCAGAGAAATTCATCAACCAGTTTGTTGATCACAGCCGCAACAATGCCATTAATGATTTCATTCATTTTTACCAGCTGATAGATGTGTTGATCATTGATGATGTACAGTTCTTCAACCGTGCGGAAAAAAGCCAGGATGCTTTTTTTGCCATCTTCAATCACCTGCACCAGTCGGGCAAACAACTGGTACTGACTTCCGATAAATCTCCAAAAGACCTCGAAGGTGTACAGGAGCGTTTATTGAGCAGGTTTCGCTGGGGCTTAAGTGCGGATATCCAGATGCCGGATTATGATACCCGGATTGAGATTCTGGAACGCAAAATGAAGAATGACGGACTGGAAATGCCCAAGGAGGTTGTGAAATATATTGCCTATAATATCAACACAAATATCAGGGAACTGGAAGGTGCGCTTATATCCTTATTGGCACAATCTTCGCTCAATCGCAGGGAGATCGATTTAGATCTGGCTAAAAAAGTTTTGAGAAATTTTGTAAAAACATCCAGCAAAGAGATCACAATAGACACCATACAGAAAATGGTTTGTGATTATTTCGATGTGCCTTACGATAAATTGCTTCAGAAAACAAGGAAGCGTGAGATCGTTCAGGCCAGGCAGATCACCATGTACCTTGCTAAAGCCTTTACCAAAAATTCATTGAAAACAATAGGCGAACATTTTGGAGGCCGGGATCACACTACAGTGATCCATTCCTGCCAGACCGTTAAAGACCTGATGGATACGGATGGCACCTTCAGGGACAGTGTAATGGAACTTCAGCAAAAGGTTCAACTGGCTGCCATGTAATTTCAGAAAATCAAGTTCATTTTAAAAGTTATTATGGGTTAATCCCTATTTTTGCAACCCTTGCAAAAAGGCCGTATCGTATGGTGAGGTGGATGAGTGGCTGAAATCAGCAGTTTGCTAAACTGCCGTAGGGGTTAAACTCTACCGCGGGTTCGAATCCCGCCCTCACCGCAAAAAGCTTCTCCCCAAGGGAAGCTTTTTTAGTGCGCCTAGGTATAACCGGAATTTCCAGTCCTTCCTGTCCTGGTAAAAACACTGAATTGGTCTGGCCTTGTAACGCCTGAAATAGGTTGACTCCAAAAAATTGGATAAATCAACAAAAAGCAGTTCAAAAAATGAGTAAAAACAAAGCTCCCAACGCAAAGGGCTGCAACAACTATTCTACACAGAATCTTGCAAACAAAAAATTGTAAACGAAGAAGTGAGCTGAGAAAATGCATTATCGACATGTAAAAAGGGAGTGGCCTGGCACCATAAATGGCATCGCAAAACCAAGGCGTGCCCAATGGATATTTCTAATAATTGAAGTATTTTTATAAACCTCTTGCCATTGCCAGTTAAGCTATTGAGGCTATTCTCTTACCGTTATAATACAATAGCAGATGAACATTTGTCCTTAATTTCATTAACAAAATAAGAATGGGGCAGAGGTTGCCAGGTGGGAACTGAGTTAATAATGGCCAACATAGAATTTGCGTTTCAAAACGAAGAAAAGGAGACCCAGGCAAGAAATGGAAGAATAGATGGATGCCGATAAAAAAAACACTTTAATTACTTTCATTTCAGAAGATTTCATGTGAGAAAAGGAATGCAGAAAGGATTTTAAAAATTCAATAATGAAAAAGTTTTCTCAACTGCTGGTTATTAATTTTTACTTCCTGCAACAGCAGCAGAAAGATATTTCCATGCGGTATTGAATTGAAACACCTTCAATAGTTCTGGAACAAATCTATTTTTATAGTTCCTGATCACGGAAAGGAAGTAATAAACTAAAGTGGTGGCTGCATTATTTGTGGTAAATCAACTTATGATCTATGAATAAGCTTTTTTTACTGGTAATAATCTCACTTGCTTACCCGGTTGCATCTGTCGCCCAACGAACAGACACGCTAAAATTAAAAGTGCATGATCATGTGATGACGCTTTATGCTTCCGGTGCCGGCAATCCTGCAGTGATCCTGGAAGCTGGTGGCGGATCTAGTCACAGAACATGGGATAGTGTACAACAAAAAATATCAAGATTTGCAAGAGTAGTTTCTTATGACAGACCAGGATATCTGAATTCTGATACGTGCAGTAGCTCAAGAGATGCAATAACAGTAGCAAAAGAATTAAGAGAAGCACTAAATAAAGCGGGTATCAAGCCACCTTATGTGCTTGCAGGTTGGTCTTTGGGAGGTGCTTTTGTGAGCGTGTTTGCAGGATTATTTCCAAAAGACGTTGCTGGTCTTGTGCTTGTTGATCCTGCACCCGAAGAGTTTTATGCCCGGTTTGAAAAAGAATTTCCCGAACTGATGGCGGAAGATAGAAAGTATATACAAGATATTTTGGAGAGTAAAAACCGAATTGGAGAACGTGAAGAAATGCGGTTCTTCGACAGCAGCATGAATCAGGCAAGAAGATCTGATGCACAACATACTACACCAACATATTTGCTGATTGCTGCCGGCAAAGCTTCTGGCGGTCAAGACAGAGATCCATCTTATCCTTTAAATAAAATTTGGATTGAAGAACTCGAAAAATGGGCACAGAAAAGACCCAATCTGAATTATGAGATCATCACCAACAGCGGCCATCACATAGCAAGGTCTCAGCCGGACACAGTGGTGCACGCCATTCGACACATGGTAGAACAATTCCAAATGAAAAAGCTGAGGCAGGCAGCAACTCCATACAAAAAACCCGCTCAACTCAGCGACGGCATAAAAACAGCAACGCTGAAAGAAGTTGGTATCAATGAAAAATTTATAAATGTAATCACTGATTCCATCACCAGTGGCAATTACACAAATATCCATAGTGTATTAATTCTACGTAACAATAAGTTGGTGTATGAACAGTATTTCCCAGGAACTGATGTAACGAGAGGAGTAGGTTTCGTTGGTTTCAAAGATCACCACCGCGACAGCCTTCATGATGTAAGAAGCATCACAAAAAGTGTAGTAGGAGCCGCGATTTTGATTGCACATGCACAGGGGAAAATCAAAAGCCTAAACCAGCGGGTGTTTGACTTCTTTCCAGAATATGCAAAGCATGATACAGGTATGAAAAAGCAGCTCACTGTTCAACATCTGCTGAATATGACTGCAGGAATAGAGTGGGATGAGGAAATATCATACCTGGATCCGCGAAACAGCGAAATAAAAATGAACAATTCTCCTGATGCCATTGAGTTTGTTTTAAGCCAAAAAATAGTGGATACTCCGGGTAAGAAATACAATTACAGCGGCGGGTGCACACAGGTACTTGCAGCTATAATAGAAAAAGTAACAAAAATGTCTGTTGACAAATTTACACAGCAGCATCTTTTCAAACCATTAGGTATTGAAAAGTACACATGGGTAAAAAACATTGACGGAAAACCATCTGCAGCTTCAGGTTTAAGATTGCGATCCAGGGATCTGGCAAAGTTTGGATTGCTGTTCTTGAACAATGGCATGTGGAAGGGCAAGAAAATTATTCCAACACACCTGGTAAAGCAAACATTATTAAGTCAAATAAGTACTCCGTTTGCTGATTCAATTGTACCATTTGTAGGCTACAGTAATCAATTCTGGATTTATACAGAAAAGATCAAAGGTGAATTGGTTGATTATGTGCAAGCACAGGGAAATGGAGGACAAATAATTCTGTTGGATAAAAAAAATGATTTAGTGTTGATTATAACTGCAGGCAATTACAACAGGAGAGATTTAAGAAAGAATTCTTATGACATTTACCCGAATTTTGTTTATCCGGCGGTTATAAAAATCTTCAAAAAGATACATTAACAGAGCACATAAAAGCACTGACTTATCACGCAATTACATCCGAATTTAAATTTGATACAGCAGCTATTGCAAAGTTGATGAATGATGATTTTATTTCTGTTTATCCACACAAAAAGCAAAGCAAACAGCAGGAGCTCGATGGAATATTTAAAAGCAGTATGGAAAGAATAAAAGAAAATCACATTATTGATACTTTGATACTTGATGATTTTAAAGTGCAACTGTTTGATCACACTGCGATAGCCATATACTATTCTGTAACAAAAGGAACAAAAAAGGGAATTCCATTCGACAACAACCGAATGCGGTGGTATGATGTGTGGGTGAAACGCAATGGTGAATGGAAATGGGTGTCATCGCAGGGAACCTTGGTAAATAAATAAATCATTTAAAATTGAGAAAACATTTACTCTTTTGTTGATCTTGAGTAACATAGCCTACTTTAGAAAACTACATCTGGATTTGACCCTGAAGAAAGATTTTTTTGAATGAATTAAATTGTTGCACAATGGTGATCGCATCAAAGGCATTTTACTTACGTGAAAAGAATAACCGATTGCACACAGTTGCAGTAAAAATCAAAAATTTTATGCTTCAAAAGACATCTTTACTGCTCTTGCTCTTATTGATAATGATAAAGGCAGAAGCACAAAAAACAAAATCACCAGCTGCTAAGGTTAACACTGTATCCGCTTCAAACCTGCAACTGCAAAAAAAATTGGACAGCATCTTTTCTTCTTTCAATAGCACCACACCAGGTGTTGCTGTATCAGTGTTACAGAATGGAAAAGTAATTGCAAAGAAAGCTTACGGATTGGCAAGTTTGGAATACAACGCACCCTTTACACATAATACTGTTGTGCGGCTTCCGTACTCGGAAGGAAGAAAGTTCATATCCATTGCAGCGGTGCTGATGGAGCAGCAAGGGCTGCTTAGTTTTAATGATAAAATCAGGAAATTTTTTCCGGAGTTACCTACGTGGAGTGAACCTGTTACCATTCGTGATTTGCTCAATCACCGAAGTGGTCTTGCAGATGAGTGGTCGATGATAGAGTTAACGCAGGCAAGCATGCAGAAC